>CACAVZ010000005.1 GCA_902536065.1 uncultured Synechococcaceae cyanobacterium
GGACAAGATAAGAAATGTTTAACAGCCCTTGTAGTTCCTAATGTCGAATTGGTTAAAAGCAAGTTTTTGGAAGAAGACCTTTCAAAATTAAACCTGAATAAGAAAATTGGTACATTTTTCAAATCACAAATTAATTATTTGCTTAAAAGTCGATTAGGAGCAAGATCAGAAGAACAAATATTAGATTGTTATTTTGTTGATGCCTTTACTCTAGAAAATGGGTTGTTAACACAAACTCTTAAACAAAAAAGAAAAGAAATAGAAAAAAAGTATTCATTACAAATAGAAAATATGTATGAAAACAAATTTAATAAGAAAATTTAATTTGTTCTATCTATATTGAAAAGGTAATTTAATTTTTTATGGAAACAAAAAACTCAATATCTATAAAGCGCTCAATAGCTATTAAAGCTGTAGTTACACCAACTTGGAAGGAAGATGCTGAAAAAGAATTAAGTAAAGCAATTTCAAACATTGATCAGCAATTATCGCAACTGGAGCAAGAGGGTCAGCAAATAGTAAATAATATTAGATCCCAATCGGTTAATCCCCTAGATCCAAGGGTTCAAGAACAGGTTAGCCAGGTGCAACAACAAGTCGCAGCAAAACGAAATGAAATTGAAGAACAAAAAAGAAATCTTCTTCAACAACAGAGTCAAGTTCGCGAATTAAAAATGGACGAAATTGTTGATCAAGGGCAAGTGGATAGTTTCTGTGATGTCACTGTGGGAGACAATCTTATTGAAAAAATGCAAGTATCGATTACGGTTAAGGATGGAGTTATTCAATCTATAGATGTTAATTAAAGAGAAGATTTAGTATTTTTTATAAATATAAGTAAATCTTAATTTCGAAAAGTTTTAAATTCTAATCGATTTAAATTATTACTTTCTTAAGTTTTAAGAGTTCCCACTGTGAACATGATTTCGTATAATTAAAACAAGAGTTTAAAGGGTTCTTAACCATAAAAACTTTAGGAAGTTTGGTAGAAATCCCTTGAAACTTATGCAATAACAATTTTCTTATGTCTCACGAAATATTCATGCCTGCCTTGAGTTCTACTATGACGGAGGGCAAGATTGTGGAATGGTTGAAAAATCCAGGAGATAAAGTTGAAAGAGGTGAATCCGTCTTGGTTGTTGAATCTGACAAGGCAGATATGGATGTTGAATCTTTTCAAGATGGATATCTTGCGGCTGTTTTAATGCCTGCTGGCAGCACTGCACCAGTAGGAGAGACTATCGGTCTTATTGTAGAAAATGAGGATGAGATAGCTTCTGTTCAAGATCAAAATAAAGGAAATCAACCCGAAGTTTCTAGTTCGGATCAACTTGAATTGGTAAGTAATAAAACTGAAGAAAAACCTGAAGTTCAAAGTGAAATTGTTGAAAAACAAGAAAAAGAAGTTGTATTAATGAGTGAAAAGGCAGCCCCATCTTTCAGTAGCGATCAAATAAATGCTGCTACGAGTAATGTTTCTTCGAGGGTGATTGCATCTCCAAGAGCTAAAAAACTTGCCTCTCAAATGGGTGTTGATTTAGCAAAGGTTCATGGATCCGGACCTCACGGAAGGATTCAAGCCGATGATATTTTAAAAGCTAATGGCCAACCAGTCTCTATACCATGGATAGGTGAAGGTGGTTCTCCTGCAAGTGTACCTGGTGCAAATTTGGGAGTTGAAAGTAAACCAGAAACTTCAGGAAATAGTTTTGGTAATCCCGGCGAAACAGTTCAATTTAATACTCTTCAAAAAGCGGTAAATAAAAATATGGAATCTAGTTTAGATGTGCCATGTTTTAGGGTGGGTTATTCCATTAACACAGATAAATTAGATAATTTCTACAAAAAAGTAAAACAGAACGGAGTTACTATGACTGCTTTACTAGTAAAGGCAGTTGCAAAGACACTAAAGAAACATCCTCAAGTTAACTCAAGTTTTTCAGAAAATGGAATTTCTTATCCAGAAAATATAAATATTGCTGTTGCTGTTGCGATGGAAGATGGTGGACTAATAACTCCAGTTTTAAAAGAACCATGCAATACTGATTTATTTGAATTGTCTAGGGAATGGAAAGATCTCGTAAAAAGATCAAGATCAAAACAATTAGAACCTGATGAATACTCAACAGGAACCTTCACTTTATCTAACCTTGGGATGTTTGGAGTTGATAGATTTGACGCAATTCTTCCTCCAGGCACCGGTGCTATTTTAGCCATAGCATCATCGAAACCAACCGTTGTTGCTAATAGTGAGGGTTCAATATCTGTTAAAAAAATTATGCAAGTAAATCTAACAGCTGATCATAGAGTGATCTATGGAGCTGATGGAGCTTCATTCTTAAAAGACTTGGCTTCCCTAATTGAGGATGAGCCAGAGACTCTTGTCTCCTAAATTTAATTGATTTCTCAAATTAATAATGAAGAAAGAGATTATAAGCTTGAAGCTTATGATTATTTACTTGATCCTTCATTAATTGCTAGTAAACCTTCTGCAATTAGGCATGAATCAAGATTGATGATAGTTAGAAATAGTTTTTTAGAAGAAGACTGTTTAACTAATAAATTTACCAAGAATCTTTTAGATGAATTTAGAGAAGGGGATCTTGTAATTGTAAATAATACTAAAGTTATGAAAGCTAGGTTAAAGGTTGAATTAGAAAATAAGACATTAGTAGAATTATTAGTTTTAGAAAGATCCCATGAATGTGTTTGGTTATGTTTGGCAAAGCCAGCAAAAAAGTTAAAAATAAATAGAAAATTAAAATTAAAATCTCCATTAGCACAAGATATTAATTTGATTGTTGATGGAGTTGATGAAGAAACTGGAGGGAGATTTATTAAATTTCCGGAAAATATAACTTGTCTCAATTCAATGAATGAAATTCTTGATAAATACGGGGAAATCCCTCTTCCTCCTTATATAAAAAATTCCGAAGAAGAATCTTTTCATGAGAAAAGTTATCAAACTGAGTATGCAACAAATCCGGGGGCAGTTGCTGCACCAACAGCTGGTTTACACTTAAGCAAAAGTCTTATTTCCAATCTAAAAAAAAAAGGCGTAATAATCTTACCGATAACTTTGCACGTGGGTTATGGAACATTCAAACCAATTGATCAAGAAGATTTAAGTAACTTAAAACTTCACAAAGAATGGGTAAGTGTTAATAAGGAAGTAGTGGAGGAAATAAAAAGAATAAAGAAAACAGATAGAAAAATAATTGCTATTGGTACAACTAGCGTAAGAGCTCTTGAAAGTTGTTATTCTCACGAAATTAATGACTTTATTCCCATAGCTAAATACGTAGATTTAGTAATTAAGCCAGGTTATAAATTTAAGGTAGTTGATGGATTATTAACTAACTTTCATCTCCCTAAAAGTTCATTATTACTTTTAGTAAGTGCAATGATTGGTAGAGAAAGATTATTAGATCTATATAAAAAAGCCATAAAAGAAAAATTTAGATTCTTCTCTTATGGCGATGCGATGTATATTTCACCAGATTCACTACTGGAGAAAAAATAGATTTAGGCTTTGACTGGTTCTTGAATGATTCCGCTTGGAACTTCAGTAAACATAATTGATGATAAATACCTCTCTGCTAAATCAGGTAGAACAACTACAATTGTCTTTCCAGCATATTCATCTTGTTCAGCTAATCTAACCGCAGCTGCAGCAGCGGCTCCACAAGATATTCCTACTAATAGACCTTCCTCTTTGGCTAATCTAAGAGCCATCTCTATTGATTCGTCATTTGTTACTTGTTCAACCTTGTCAACAATTGATAAGTCAAGGTTCTTAGGAATAAATCCTGCTCCAATTCCTTGGATTTTATGTGGTCCGGATTTAACCTCTTCTCCATTCATTGTCTGTGTAATAACAGGACTGTGTGATGGTTCAACAGCTACAGAAGTGATATTCTTGCCCTTCTCTTGCTTAATGTATCTTGAAACTCCTGTAATTGTGCCGCCAGTTCCAACCCCTGCAACTAGGACATCAATTTCGCCATCACAATCATCCCAGATTTCTGGTCCAGTAGTTTTGAAATGAATTTCAGGGTTCGCTGGGTTATCAAATTGACCTGGCATGAAATATTGAGAAGGATTACTTTCTGCAATTTCTTTAGCCTTAGCTATTGCTCCAGGCATACCTTTAGATGCCTCTGTTAAAACAATTTCAGCACCCAACACTGCCATAACCCTTCTTCTTTCAATTGACATGGATTCTGGCATTGTAAGGATCAGTTTATAACCTCTTGCTGAAGCAGTAAAAGCTAAAGCAATTCCTGTATTTCCAGAAGTTGGCTCAACAATAGTTTTGTCTTTTGTAAGTTTCCCACTTTTCTCTGCATCCCAAATCATATTTGCGCCAATCCTACATTTGACACTATAAGCGGGGTTTCTACCTTCAATTTTTGCAAGTACTGTAGCTTTCGCGTTTTTAGTAACTGATTTTAATTTTACTAATGGAGTGTTTCCAATAGCAAAACTGTTGTCCTCATAAATTTTTGCCATTTATATATTGAGAAAATATATATTAATACTAACTATTATTCAGAAAAAGAGTATATAAGTTTCTATACGGTAAATACTAGGAATTTATAAATTATTTAGTGCTTCAGAAAAGCTTTTCCATAATTGATCTTGGTCTTCTAATCCAACTGATACTCTAATAAGGTGCGAGGGTATACCAAAACTTTCAGCCCAATCCAACTCGTCATAATGAGCTAGTAAAACATAAGGACAAACTAGAGTAAATTTTGTACCTAAACTAGGTCCTTTAGATACTTGTAGAGAATCATAAAATTTCTTGGCTTTTTTCAATCCTCCATTTAATTCAAATGATAATAAGCAGCCGTATCCTCCATCAGAAGTAAGTAAAGAATTAAAATTTGGACAATTTTCAGGATGGAAAATATTTTTAATCTCACTATGAGTCTCTAATCTTTTTTTTAATTCTAAACATGCTTTATTTTGTTCAAAAACTCTTTGATTTACATCTCTACTAACTTTCTCTAGATAAACTATATCTCCATCGGAAAGTATTGGAATATTAATCTCGTTTAATGCATTTCTAAACTGATCAATCCATTTGCTTTTTGGATTTAGTATTAATGATCCGGCAAGAATATCACCACTACCTGAAAAAATTTTTGTAAGTGAAGTAAAAACTATATCTGCATGTTCTATGGAATTTATATTTAAATTCGAACCAATTGTATCGTCAACAATTAACGGAATATTTAGCTTTTTTGCAATTTTTGAAATTTTTTTAATGTTTACACATTTGAGCATTGGATTACTTGGAAGTTCAATAATTAATGCTGATGGATTTATTCTTTTGATTTCTAATTCAATATCCGCGCAATTTTCTTCTGTAATTAACTTTGCTCCGTGAAAGATTTTCATTGGTAATTTAAGTACATCTACATATGGAAAACCAACTTGGAGTGTTGGTTTAGCTGGAAATAATTTATATATGATTTCTAATGATGTATGCAATGCAGACATTCCAGATGAAGTTAAGTGAATATCATTAGAGTCAATTTTTGTAGATTTAGAAATTCTATTTTTTATTCTTTGAGAACATTCATTTACGTAAGATTTTGGAGGGCAATCTTCTAGACCTAGTTCTATAGCGGCAGCTCTTGAAGATAGACCAAGACCAGTATGTTGCCAAAAATATTTTGCATAAATACTTCCTTCTTTTTCAGTTATTAAGAAAGCTAAATTATTTCTTTTTTCTATTAACGAGAATTGTTCAGAAGTATTTCTATCAATGTATTTTTTAGCTTTAAAAGCTATTCTTTCATTCGGATATGGCCAGATACTTTTATTGTTGCAGTAATTTTGTTTTTTTACTTTTTCGCATAATCTTCTCACTATGGGGTTTAGCCCGAATCGTGGGTAAATGGACTTCAATAAATTCATACATTCTTGATCTTTTTCCTCGTAATTTATTACATCATTCCAAGTTGGTAATGCTACAGAAACAGCATGAACACTATCAGGAATTGCATATCCCAACTCTAAATTTTTCCATATAGGTTTTTTAAGTAAATCTCTCAATTTTCAGAATTTATTTAAAGCAAATAAAATGTCCGAGATTAAATCGTTTGTATCTTCACATCCAATTGATAATCTGACAAGAGCATCATCTATCCCTAGTAAATTTTTTGTTTTGTCATCAACAGAAGCATGAGTCATCGTTGCAGGGTGACAAATTAAACTTTCAACTCCTCCAAGGCTTTCTGCTAAAGAGAAATATTTGAGAGATTTGCAAAATTTAAAAGTATCCTCTTTATTTAAATTTAATTTTAGGGTGATCATTGAACCTCCAGATTTCATTTGCGATTTTGCTAAATTAAATTGAGGATGTTCTTGATTAAAAGGGTAAATTACTTTACTAATAATTTTATGATTACCTAATTCTTCAGAAATAAATTCTGCACTTTTAGTTTGTTGTTCAATTCTTAAAGGAAGAGTTTTTACTCCTCTCGTAATGAGCCAACTATCAAAAGGAGATGGTTGAAGCCCGAGAGCTTTTTGAGAGAAAAGCAACTTACTATTCCATTCCTCATTATTTGTAAGTACTGCTCCGCCAAGTGCGTCACTATGTCCATTAATGAATTTTGTGGTGCTTACAAGCGATAGTGTTGCACCAAGGTCCAATGGTTTTTGAATAAGTGCAGTAGAGAAGGTATTGTCTACAACTACTGGTATTTCGAGTTTATTCGCTTCATAACAAATCGCCTTAATATCGAGTACCTTCAAAAGTGGATTAGTAGGACTTTCTAGCCATATCAAGGTTGGCTCGAAGTTTGAAATCTTTTTGACATTATTTTCGTTTGTAAAATCTGTGTATAAAACTTCTAGTCCAAATTTCTTGAAAACTTTTTCGAACATCCTCACTGTACAACCATAGAGATTTGACTCGCAGAGTATCTTGTCACCTGATTTCAGTGTTGATGAAATTGCAGTTACCGCGCTAATTCCAGATCCAAAAACTGTACAGTATTTAGAATCTTCTATTGATTTAAGGATGTTTTCTAGAATTCTAAAGTTGGGATTACCTGATCTGGTGTAATCGAAATTATCTTTATTTCCATGTTTGAAAGTAGATGTAGAAAAAATAGGAGGCATAACGCATCCAGTTTCTTCAGCAAATGTTTCCCCATGGTGAATAGATAAGGTCTTAAAACCTGGCTTTTTTATATTATTTTCCTTATTTCCCATTATTTTTTTAAAAAAAGAATTAAATTAAATCTCTCATTTTATAAAAGAGAGATTTAATAATCCAAAGAAAAGTAGTATTAAACTTTTCTTGAATAATATTCAACAACTAGTAGTTCGTTTATTTCAAGAGCCACCCACTCTCTATCGCATTTCCCATTTATTTTTCCCGTTAATTTAGGCTTGTCTAAATCAAGATGAGGTGGGACATTTGCTAAGCCAGGGAATTCTATATTACCTTCTACAAGTTTTTTGCTTGCTTTGTTTTCTTTAATTCCGATTACATCGCCTGATTTGCATTGATAACCAGCAATATCAAGAACCTTTCCATTAACGGTTACATGGCCATGATTTACTAATTGTCTTGAGCCTGGAATGGTACCTCCAAAACCCAATCTAAAACAAACATTATCAAGTCTGTTTTCTAAAAGTCTTAGTAAGTTAGTACCTGTAGATCCTTCTTGAGCTCTAGCTTTTTTCACATAACGTACTAGTTGTTTTTCAGAAACTCCATAATTAAACCTAAGTTTCTGCTTTTCTTCTAGACGAATTGCATATTCTGATCGCTTGCGACGGGCTTGGCCGTGCTGACCTGGAGGATTAGACTTCTTTGAAGCTTTCCTGGTGAGACCTGGTAGTTCTCCCAAGCGACGCGTAACCCTTAATCTGGGGCCGCGGTATCTTGACATAATTTTAAATTAAATAGAAAATTGCAATAAATTGGATAATTGATTAAATTCAATTAAACTAATTACTACTGGAAATTTTATTTTACATCATTAAAGTGTTCAAAACTATTAATAAATCAATTACTTCTATACTTCTTTTTATGATTTCGTTTTATCAAAAGTGGTTTTCTCCTTTTTTTGGACCAAGATGCAGATTTATTCCAAGTTGCAGCTCTTATGGATATGAGGCAATTACTAGACATGGTCCTTGGAAGGGAGGGTGGTTAACTTTAAAAAGATTAAGCAGATGTCATCCTTTAACTCCCTGTGGATGTGACCCTGTGCCTGACTAAATGAATGAAAATATTTATTTTTGTTAGGCAGGGATGTTGCCTTTGTGATTCATTAAAAAACAAACTGGCAAAAATAAATCTTAATGAGTTATTCCCTAATCTAGAGGAGCTTAAAGAAATTGATATTGATAGGGTCGATTTATATAAAGATAAATATAAAAAATATGATTATGAAGTACCTATTATTGCTGTTGAAAGAATTAGGTCCGAGGAGATCATAGAATTGCCTCGCATTTCTCCAAGATTAAAAGATGATCAATTAAAGAATTGGTTTCAAAAAAATATTAGTACCATTCTGGAGAAATAAATTTTTTATATGAGATCTATAAAATTACATAAACTTTTAGATTTGGTAGGAATTATTCCTTCATCAAATCTTATCGATCAAGATATTAATAATATTTCTTTTAACTCTAAAGAAGTACAAAAAGGAACTTTATTTTTAGGAATGCCTGGTTTAAATGTTGATGGAGGAAAATTTTGTATTGAGGCAATTGAAAATGGCGCAGAGGCTGCCATTATTGGGACTGCTGCAAAACAGAAAATTGGATCTATTGATCGAAAAAGGATTTTGGTTATAGAAGATAATTTAGATTATATTTTTGGTCAAATAGTCGCTGAGTTTTGGAATAGGCCTTCAAGAAAACTTAGACTTATTGGTGTTACTGGTACAAATGGAAAAACGACAATTACTTTCTTATTGGAATATCTTTTAAAAAAATTAGGGAAAAAGACTGCATTATTTGGGACCTTGTTTAATAGATGGCCTGGCTTCTCAGAAGTTGCTTCTCATACAACTGATTTCGCCGATAAACTTCAAAAGAAATTAAATGCTGCTGTTGAGGCGGAATCTGAATTCGCGATATTAGAAGTAAGTTCTCATTCTATTGCTCAAAAGAGGATATCAGGATGCGAATTTGAGGCGGCTATTTTTACTAATTTAACTCAAGATCATCTTGATTATCACTCAGATATGGAATCTTATTTTCAAACAAAAAAAAAATTGTTTTTACCACCTTATTTAATAGAAAAGGATGGAATTTCTGTATTAAATCACGATGACCCTTGGATATCTAAATTATCATCTGATCTTGAAAAAAGATCTTCATTAGTGTCTACAAAGATTACTGAAAGTGAATTAAAAAATCATGATTTTTTTTTCGTAACAGATAAAAAATTTACTGAAAATGGCTCAACCTGCATTTTTCATACGCCCAAGGAAAAAATTCAACTTTTTGTTCCACTCGTTGGAGAATTTAATTTAATGAATGCGATTCAAGCAATAACAATTTTGTATAAACTTAATTTTTCTTTAAAAGATCTATCAAAGTTAATACGATCTTTCCCTGGCGCTCCTGGGCGAATGGAGAAAATAGAAATTGATAATGATGACGTTTCAAGATCACTTCCAACAGTAATTGTTGATTATGCCCACACTCCTGATGGATTAAAAAAAGTTTTGCAATCAATTAAAAAACTTTGTAAGGGAAAACTCATTACTGTTTTTGGCTGTGGAGGAGATCGAGATCTTGGTAAAAGGCCTTTAATGGGATCAATAGCTGAAGAGTTTTCTGATCAACTTTTTATAACTTCAGATAATCCAAGATCAGAAGAACCCCAAAAGATAGTAAATGATATTTTGATGGGTATAAAAAAAAGAGAAAAAATAACAATTGAGATTGATAGATTTAAAGCAATAAATGAATCTATTAAATTTGCCAATAAAGAAGATATTGTTTTAATTGCAGGAAAAGGACATGAAGACTACCAAATTCTCAATGATAAAGTTATTAATTTTGATGATAGAAAAATAGCTTATAAATTATTAAAAGAAAAAAGAAAATCTCAATAAAATTTCCTAATCAAATAAGAAAGATCTTTACGCAAATCACAGGAAAAGTTTCTTAGAATTGATTGAGTTATTTTTAATAAAATGAAGGGCTTAGCCTTAGTTGTTGGCGCAGGTGGAATTGGAACACAAATAGCTAAAGATCTGAGTGAAAGTGAAAAAGATTTAGAAGTTGTTTTGTGCGGAAGAAAAAGTGAATTTAATTCTTTTTGGGAATTAGATATAGAGGATCCTCAATCCCTTTTGCAGTTGCAAAATAAAATATCAAATCAGCCTTCAAAATTAAGGCTAGTTGTTAATGCTACAGGTAGACTTCATAGTGATTCTCTTCAACCAGAAAAAAGATTACAACATCTTGATAAAAAAAAATATGATGGAAAGTTTTTCAATAAACGCCTTTTCTCCTATTTTATTAGCTAAAGCGATTGAAGAATTTATACCAAAAGATTTGGATTTTAATTTTGCAAGTATAAGTGCAAGAGTTGGTAGCATTGGAGATAATCAAACTGGAGGTTGGTATTCATATAGAGCTGCAAAATCTGCGCAAAATCAGTTTTTTAAATCTTTAAGTATTGAATGGGCTAGACGTTTCCCAAAGGCTACTATCACATTGCTTCATCCAGGAACAGTAGATACTGATTTATCTAGACCTTTTCATAAATTTGTGCCAGAACATAAATTATTTAGTAAAGAAAAATCCTCCCAATTTTTGATCAATATTATTAAAAATCAATCCCCGGAATGTACTGGAAAATTTATTGCTTGGGATAGCTCAGAAATACCCTGGTAATTTTTTAATTTCTTCAGAAAGTAAATTAATCTCAGCTTCTGTAGTCATTTGATGTACGCATGCTCTAAACCATTTTGGATCTTCTAAAACTCTAATCCAAATTTTCTTTTCTCCAAGTTTATTTACAAATTTATCCTTATCTTTAATATTTTCGATATTAAAACTAACTATCCCATTTAAGTACTTTTTTTCTAAAACTAATTCAATACCCTTTAATTGATTTAATTCATCCCAAAGTTTCTTACTTAATCTTTTGATATTTTCGCTTTTTTCTTTTTCATGGCAGTCTTTATCCAAAAGATTTATAGAATTACGAAGCCCTGCAAGTAAAGGAATGCAAGATGTAGCTACTTCAAACTTCCTTGCATCATCATGAAAAAGATTATCTGAAGGCTCATAAATGCCTTGTTCTTTTTTTAATGATTTCCAACCAATTATTGTTGGATCTGTTTCATGAATAAATCTATCTGAGACATAAATGGCTCCAAGTCCTTCTGGTCCACATGCCCATTTATGAGAAGTTATTGAATATAAATCAGAATAAAAAACTTCTTTTTCAATATTTATGTGCCCAAAGGTTTGAGCACCATCAACAAGTAAATAAGAATCTGCTCGATTATTTTTTAATTCGATAGAAATTTGTTTTAAAGGAATTTTATATCCAAAGTTCCATAAGATATGAGAAATAATTAGTATCTTAGTCTTACTATTTAGATTTTTCAAAATCTCTAAAATTATATTTTCGTCGTTTAGATTTTTAAATTTTTGGATCGGCAAAATTTTGAATATTAATTTATTTCTTCTGCAAAATTCTCGACTTGCAGCCACTACTCCAGGATGTTCACAGTCACTTATTAACAGCTCTTCTCCCTCTTCCACTTTTATTCCCCAAAAGGGCAAAATCATACCGGAAGAGATATTCTCGGTTAAAGCTACATTCTTTGAATTTACACCTAATTTTTGTGCAATGAGCCTTTTTGTGGTCAATATTTCTTTGTAAATAAAAGGCCACATATTATTAGTAAATGGTCCTAAATCTTGGATAATTTCCCACGTTTTAACTATGGCTTCTAAAGAAGATTTTGGTAATGGTCCTTGACCTCCATAGTTGAAATAATACTTATTTTTTAATGCTGGTATTTGATCTCTTAGATTATTTCTCATGGAAATTTAAGTTATATTTTTAAACTCTTGAATTTTTTAAATATTGCCAACTAAAGTTACTGTTCTAAATTCTATATCCTCAATTACTTTCCAAGGTTCAGCACTCCTTTCTGCAAATTCTAAATTTTTAAATCCTAGTTCTTTAAAGTCACTTATAAAGTCTGGTTCATACCATGCTCCACTAATACATCCTGTCCATAGATCATGATCATTTTGCAATCTTAAAGGAACTTTTTTGTTAGAGACAATATCGCTAATTGCAATTCTTCCATTATCGTTTAAAACTCTTTTTATATTTCTTAGAAGGTTATTTCTAGATTCTGGACTTACCAAGTTTAAAACGCAATTACTTAAAATAATATCAACTGATTTGTCGGCGATTAATGGACTTAAATCTTTATCTAATTCATCAAGTTTTTCAATTGAACCTTTTAGAAATTCTGTATTGTTGAAACCTATATTTTTTGTAACTTCTTTAGAGGCTGATCTAGATAAAGAAAGCATATCAGGATTCTGATCAACTCCAATAACTTTCCCTTCTTTTCCAACAATTTGGGCGCAAATAAAAGCATTTTTGCCGCTACCACTTCCAAGATCTAAGACTATATCATTTTTTTGAACATATTTAGTTGGATCCCCACATCCATAGTCTCTTTCTATAACCTCTTGAGGAATTGCTTCAAGTAAAACGGGATTAAACCCAACTGGTGTACAAAGACAACTTTCTTTTTCTAGTGCGGCTGAACCATATCTTTCTTGAATCGCATCTTTATGATCGAATTGATTAGATGCTTTATTAGATGTGGTTGTATTACAGCAACTTTCAGACATATTTTTTAAAGGACTCTCGACAAATATAGCCCAAAAAAAAAGCCCCTGAAAAGGGGCTTTTTTTTTGTTTAATTAAATTATTTAGTGTAATTAACACCTCTATAATTTAATTCTGCTTTTTCATTACTTGAAGAAGCGTCATCCATTCTATTGGTGTATACGTTTCTTCTGTAGGTAAGTTCAACAAGTTGCTTTTTAGCAGCTTCTTTGTTTTGAACGTAGTTTTTACCTCTGTAAGTTAAAGTAGTCATGTTTCGATGTGACAACACGGCCATCCCCCGTTCCATGGTATGACTCGAACTGCGCCCTCAAATGAGGGTGAACGAAAAAGTAGCGAATGCTACCAAATAATTATAAGCGTATTTTTAGCTGCATGTCTAGCTTTTACAAATAGAAACGAAGATTTAATGTTTTTTTAATTATTATCTTAGGTAAATTTTTTTATAAATAGTCTCTAAAAAGGTTTATGTTTATATTTGGTTTAATCTTCATGTAACTATTTATTTATGACAGGTTTTTTATATTTCTTGGGAAATACTTTAAGGTGGCCAGTGTTAAAGCCAAAAGAATTTTTTTCACTTCATGCTTATTTTTCAATTATTTATTTGATAACTTTTACTTTGAGTAAATATGATGTAAGCCAATCCAATTTAGTTTTTACTTTAGGAATCCTTGCACCTCTTTTAATCGCTATTGGTCAAGGACTTCCAATTGATTGTCTTGATATGGAATCATCTTTGTTGAAGGAATTAAAAACTAAATAATATATAATTCAGTTAAAAATTTTTATAAAACCTGGACAACTTCGCTTATTTCAGGAATCATTTCTTTTAACTTTCTTTCAATACCCATTTTGAGAGTCATAGTGCTACTTGGGCAACTACCACATGCTCCTTGAAGTCTTACTTTGACAATTGGACCATCTATTTCTGCAATCTCAACATTACCTCCATCAGAAATTAAAAAAGGTCTTAGCTCGTCAAGGACTTTTTCTACATTTTCTTTTGTCAGAGAGAGTGTTTCTGTACTCATAATTTTGGATTAACTTTATAATAAGCCTAGAAAGAAATCTGATTAATTGCAAAAAAGATAATTTTCTGTTGTGACTTCATCTAAAAATCCCACTAATGACAATAGCTACTTTGATGCAGTCTTAGTAGGAGCAGGGATAATGAGTAGTACTATAGCCCTCCTAATTTCAGAAGTTTTACCAGATATAAAATTTCTTATTATAGAAAAATTAAATGCTCCAGGAAGTGAAAGTACTGGTGCTTTTAATAATGCAGGTACAGGACATGCGGCTAATTGCGAATTAAACTATACCCCTTTAGATGAAAAAGGAAATCTAAAAATAGATAAAGCGCTCTCAATAAATCGTTCTTTTGAAACATCCATGTCTTTATGGGCCTCATTGTATGAAGCAGGGAAGATTGATATTAACAAGTTTCTAAAATTTATTCCTCATATTAGCTTTGTTTCTGGTCAGGATAATATTTCTTTTTTAAAAAAAAGATTTCAGAAAATGTCCGAAAATCCTGAATTTATCGATATGGAATTTTCTACATCTTTTGATGAAATTTCATCATGGGCTCCTCTAATAACAAAAGATAGAAATCCATCTACTCAAATTGCTGCTACCAGAATAGGTAGGGGAACTGATATCAATTTTGAGGCTTTAACTAAAGAGTATTTGTCATTAGTTTCTTTAAACAAAAATGTTGAAATAAGATACAAAACAGAATTAGTAGATTTAAAGAAAATTGATAAAAAACAATGGGAACTAGAAATCAGTTCTGAAGGTAGAAAAACTTCAATTAGAACTGGCTACGTTTTTCTTGGTGCTGGTGGAAAAACAATTAATTATTTACAAAAATCAAAAATTCCAGAAGCAAAAAGTTATGGTGGATTTCCTGTTAGTGGGAAATGGCTTATTTGCGAGAAAAAAGATCTAACAGAAAAACATAACTCAAAAGTTTATGGTAAGGCTGATGTTGGATCCCCACCAATGTCTGTGCCTCATTTAGACACAAGATGGATTGATAATAAAAAACTTCTTTTATATGGACCTTTTGCTGGATTTACAACGAAATTTCTAAAACAAAGTTCATACTTTGACTTATTTAGTTCAATTAAAAAGAATAATATTTTTTCTATGTTAGACGTTGGTTTCAAGAATAACGATTTAATTAATTACCTAATATCACAATCATTAAAGAACCATAACTCAAGAGTTGAGAATTTAAAGAATATGATGCCATCAGCTAATCCTTCTGATTGGTATTTAAAGAATGCTGGTCAAAGAGTCCAAATAATTAAAAAAACTGAAGGTGGTGGTTCTTTGAGATTTGGAACTGAGATTGTAAATTCATCTGATGGATCATTATCTGCTTTGTTGGGAGCCTCTCCGGGAGCAAGTACTGCGGTTTCAATTATGGTTGAGGTTCTAGAAAAATCTGTTTTATTTTTAAACGATAAGCATAATCTTCAGAAAAAGATAAATGACTTAATTTATCCAGAACTATCAGTCTCTGAAAATTACAGTACCTTCATAAAAGAAATTAAAAAAAGAAATAATTCCATTTTTGGTTTCCATCCATAATTCTAATTAGCTAATATTAATCAAGATGTAATAAGAGGAGAATTTTTCTTTCTATATGACTGATATATCTGTTTCAAAAATTAGAAATTTCTGCATAATCGCTCATATTGACCATGGTAAATCTACCCTTGCAGATAGGTTACTTCAAGATACTGGTACTGTGCAGCAAAGGGATATGCAAGAACAATTTTTGGACAGTATGGATCTTGAAAGAGAGAGAGGAATTACTATCAAGTTACAGGCCGCTAGGATGAAATATAAAGCTGACGATTCCCAAGAATATGTTTTGAACTTAATAGATACTCCAGGGCATGTTGATTTCTCTTATGAGGTTAGTAGATCTCTTCAAGCTTGTGAAGGCGCCTTACTTGTTGTTGATGCAAGTCAAGGAGTAGAAGCTCAAACCTTAGCTAATGTTTATCTTGCCTTAGAAAATAATCTTGAAATAATTCCTGTTTTAAATAAAGTTGATTTACCAGGGGCTGATGCTGAAAAAATAAAACAAGAAATAGAGGAAATTATTGGACTTGATACATCTAATGCAATAAATTGTTCAGCAAAAACTGGAGTTGGTATTAAAGATATTTTGGAAGCAATCGTAAGAAGAGTTCCTCCTCCTCAAGATGAAATTAAACTACCTACAAAGGCACTGATCTTTGATTCTTATTATGATCCGTACAGGGGAGTTATTGTTTATTTCAGGGTGATATCTGGGTCTCTAAATAAAAGAGAAAAAATATTATTAATGGCAAGTAAGAAAAATTATGAACTAGATGAGATAGGAATAATGGCGCCTGATCAGCAGCAAGTTGATGAATTACATGCAGGAGAAGTTGGTTATTTAGCTGCTTCTATAAAATCAGTTGCTGATGCGAGAGTGGGAGATACGATTACTCTTTTAAATTCACCTGCCAATGACCCTTTACCTGGATATAAGACAGCAAATCCTATGGTTTTTTGTGGCTTATTCCCGACTGATGCTGATCAATTTCCAGATTTAAGAGTATCACTAGAAAAATTACAATTATCTGATGCGGCTTTAAAATATGAGCCCGAAACCAGTAGCGCAATGGGATTCGGATTTAGGTGCGGATTCCTAGGACTTCTTCATATGGAGATTGTTCAAGAAAGATTAGAAAGAGAATATGACTTGGATCTAATCGTAACGGCACCATCAGTTATTTATAAAGTTAATTTAAATCAGCAGGAACATATCTTTATTGATAATCCTTCTACAATTCCTGATCCACAACTTAGAGAATCAATAGAAGAGCCTTATGTGAAAATGGAAATTTATGCTCCCAATGAATTTAATGGAACATTAATGGGTTTATGTCAGGAAAGAAGGGGAGTATTTATAGATATGAAATACATAACAACAGATCGAGTTACCTTGATTTATGAAATTCCATTAGCAGAAGTTGTTACAGATTTCTTTGATCAAATGAAAAGTAGAACCCAAGGGTATGCATCAATGGAATATCATTTGATTGGCTATAGAAAAAATGACCTTGTTAGATTAGATGTTCTAATAAATTCAGAAAGAGCAGATCCATTAACTTCTATTGTTCATAAAGATAAGGCTTATGGAATTGGCAGAAGTTTAGTTGAAAAATTAAAAGAACTTATTCCAAAACAACAATTTAAAATACCTATTCAAGCATCAATCGGCAGCAGGATTATTGCAAGTGAAAGCATAAGTGCTTTGCGAAAAGATGTTTTATCTAAATGTTATGGCGGGGATATTTCTAGGAAAAAGAAACTTTTAAAGAAACAAGCCAAAGGTAAAAAGAGGATGAAGGCAATGGGCAAAGTTGAAGTCCCTCAAGAAGCTTTTATGGCAGTCTTGAAATTAAACCAGTAATTTATTTTATTTAAAATTTATAGCTATTTATTTTTAAAAGAATTGGGTATATTTCATTTATATCTTTAAAAAAAGATTTTGGATATTAACTCATTTAATCGTGTCGGCACAAATATTAGAAAAGCTGGATTTTTAATTGTGCTTTTTTATCTTCTTGTTGTTTTAATAATGAAATTTTTAGAGGCCAATAATTTTTTTGGCTATTCATTTTCAACGTTAAGCAATGATATCTTTGCCCCTCCTTCTCTTAATCATTTTTGTGGCACAGATAGATTAGGAAGAGATGTTTGCTTAAGAACTTTGCAAGGATCATCATTAGCGATAGAAGTTGTATTCTTAGCTATTCTTTTTTCATTAAGTTTGGGTTTGCCATTGGGATTATTAAGTGGATATTTTGGTGGTTTTTTTGATAAATGCTTATCGCTAATAATGGATACTATTTTTTCAATACCTGTAATTTTGCTTTCAGTTGTTGTGGCTTTTGTATTGGGTAAGGGTATCCTCAACGCGGCTTTAGCATTGTGTATTGTTTACTCTCCTCAATATTTTAGATTAATCAGAAATCAGACAATATTGGTTAAATCCGAATCTTATGTGGAGGCAGCTCAAATTGCAGGAGCTGATGTTAAAAAAATTATTTTTAAATATATTCTTCCAAATGTAATAACACCATTGCCTATTCTGCTTACCCTAAATGCTGCAGATGCTGTTTTGGTATTAGGAAGTTTAGGATTTTTAGGCCTTGGCGTTCCTGCAGATGTCCCAGAGTGGGGAAGTGATTTAAATCTGGCTCTTGCCGCTTTACCTACAGGTATCTGGTGGACGGCTTTGTTCCCAGGTTTGGCAATGTTTTTTTTAGTTTTAGGTCTTTCTTTTATAGGAGAGGACCTTGAAGAAATTTTTGATAGTCAAAATTCTGAATAAATTTAGTTATCTGTAACAGGATCAAGTTCTCCTTGATCATTCAACTTTGGATATTCTTTAGCTGATTTTTTATACACCGCAGCTAATTCTGGGTAACACCATTCAAAAAGTGTTTTTTGATATTCATCCATATTTAACCCTTCTCCATTAGCGGGCAATATACCTTGATTTTTTCTTTGGCGAACAGCTTCAAATAATAATACAGAAGCAGCAACTGAAACATTCAGTGATTGAACCATACCTCTCATAGGTATAAAAATTGATTGATCAACCATTGATATAAGTTCATTACTTAGTCCCCATTTTTCTGCTCCTAAAACAAAACATGTTTTTTGAGAATAATCAAAATTTCTATAATCTACTGATTCACTATTAAGAGTTGTTCCATATAATTTAAAACCCTTATTCTTTAAATCAGATATTGCCGTAATAGTGTTTTCATGATTATTCAGTTTTACCCATTTTTGACTTCCTTGAGCAGTACTATTAAAAGTCTTAACGGCATTCGTTTTGCTAATAAAATTTGCTTCGAAAACTCCTGCTGCATCACATGTCCTTAATATCGCAGATAAATTATGTGGTTTATTGACATCCTCAACTAAAACAGTCAAGTTTTTCATTCTGCAATCTAAAACACTTTTGATTCGTTCAAATCTTCTTGGCAAAATTGACATTTATAATTTTTCACACTTTTAAATTATATTCAAAAAATATTAATTACCTATTAAATCTCTTGGTTTATGATATTTTGGTAGTTTAGATTAACTCAATGGCATACATAGAATGGGACTATACAGTAATAACAAGTATGGTAGAAAAACAAGGGTGGGATTTACCTGATCGTGAATCGGAAGAATGGAATAAATTTAACGATGAATTAGGAGAAAAAATGAGAGGTGTTGGACTTATTTTCGAAAAATATTGTAAATTTACTCCCGACATAGGAGAAGGAGTTCATCTTCTAGATGACTGATCATAAAAAGTTTTAAACCATTGATGTATCCCTTAATCAATGGCTTATTAATTAATAAGATAATATAATTTCACAAAATTAGAACTGGCAATTATTAAGGCTTTATAAAGGTTGTACTCTAAAAAGAAATTTTTATTCCACAAAAACGTTATTTAATTTCTATATTTGAATAAAAATATGAAAAATAAATTAACCTTTTTATTCGATGGTGGATGTCCACTTTGTTTGAGAGAAACAAATTTTCTAAAAAAAAGAGATACCTTAAATCAAATTACATTTATAGATATTAATAATAAGGATTATGATCAAAGTCTTTTTAATGACATCTCATATTCAGAAGCTATGTCAAACCTGCATGGGATTATTGAAAATGGTGAAATTATTAGGGGACTAGATGTACTTGCATATTCTTATGAATTGGTTGGTTTAGCTTGGGTTTATTATCCCTTGAAGATTAAGCTCTTATCTCCATTGTTGAGATTGGTTTACAGATATTGGGCAAAATATAGACTTCAAATTACAGGTAGATCCGATATTGAAAAACTTTGTACCTCAGAATGTGAACAATAAATATGGAAAATATCGATATAGACAGAATAATAGAAATGTGTTGGGAAGATAGAACACCCTTTGAAGCTATCGAGTATCAATTTGGTTTAAAAGAGGAAGATGCAATAAAAATTATGCGTCAAAATCTTAAATCCAAATCTTTCAAAGTCTGGAGAAAGAGAGTTTCGGGAAGAAATACAAAACATATGGCCCTTAAAGATTCAACTAGATTTAAATCTACTCATAAAAGAAAATTATAAATTTTGAAAAATCTTTCTACTAAAACTTGTCCTGTTTGTAATAGGCCGTTTGAGTGGCGTAAAAAATGGAAAAACTGTTGGGATGATGTTATCTACTGTTCAAAAAGATGCAGTAACAGGAAGTCGCAAAGATGAAACAAGTATCAATTATTTTCCCGAATCAACTTTTTAGAGAAAGCCCAATCTTAAAAATCAAATGTGAAGTTTTGATTTTGGAAGACTCATTATTTTTTGGAAATGATAAATTTCATAAATTAATTAACCATAAAAATAAGTTAGTTTTTCATAGAGCATCTATGCTCGCTTATAAAAATTATTTAGAAATATCTGGCTTTAAAGTTTTATATATCGAAAACAAGAATAATGTTTCTACACTTGATTACTTATCGGAATTTATTAAAAATAAATATCAGAAAATAAATCTCATTGATCCTAATGATTATTTAATAATGAAGAGGATTAATAATTTTGTTGAAAGTAATAATTTAGCTTTAAATATTTTGCCTTCTCCTATGTTTATGAGCAGTAAAGATTTAAAAGATTTATTTGCATCAAATGCAAAAAAACCTCTTATGGGGAGATTTTATGAGAATCAAAGAAAGAGCCAAAAGATATTAGTTAATCCTGATGATTCACCTGAAGGTGGTAAATGGAGTTTCGATGAAATGAACAGAAAAAAAATACCTAAAAAAATAAATATACCCGATAAACCTAAATTACAAAAAAATAAATTTGTAGTTAATGCAGAAAGATCATTAGCCAATTTTGATATTGAGTTTATTGGAGAAAGTAATAACTTCTTATATCCAACTAATTTTGAAGAGGCAGATGAATGGTTAAATGATTTTTTTAAACATAAATTTTTCTTATTTGGAGATTATGAGGATGCTATTTCTAAAGAAAATTCTTTTTTATGGCACAGTTTACTTTCTCCTCTTTTAAATAGCGGCTTATTAACCCCAGATGTAGTAGTAAATAAAGCATTACTTTTTGCAAAAAATAATAATGTTCCTATTAACTCTTTAGAGGGTTTTATTCGTCAAATTATTGGATGGAGAGAATTTATTTGCCTCGTCTATAAAAAGTACGGAACAAAGATGCGAAATAGTAATTTTTGGAATTTTGAAGATAAGCCAATTCCAAAATCTTTTTATCAAGGAAATACAGGAATTGAACCAGTAGACGTTGTAATAAAAAATATTATTAAATTTGGTTATTGTCATCATATTGAGCGGCTAATGATTGTTGGTAACTTTATGCTTCTATGTAGAATTCACCCCAACCAAGTTTATAAATGGTTTATGGAAATGTTTATTGATTCCTATGATTGGGTTATGGTCCCAAATGTTTACGGAATGAGTCAGTTTAGTGATGGTGGTATCTTTTCAACAAAGCCATATATATCAAGCTCTAATTATGTAAAAAAAATGTCTAATTTTAAAAGTGGCCCATGGTGTGAAATATGGGATGGCTTATTTTGGAAATTTATTAAAGATAATGAAAGCTTTTTTAGAAAGCAATATCGTCTGGCAATGTTAACGAGAAATCTCGATAAAATGTCAGAGGAAAAATTAAATAATCACTTAAAAACGGCCGATAAATTTTTAAGAGATATTCAATAAATTAAGAGTAATAGCCTACAGCTGTCTTTCAAAAATTAAAAGAATATTATGTCATGAAGAAATATTAAGTACGGATGTTAGGTTAAAATTTTAGATTTATCTAATGGAAATTGGAACACTTTTTTTGAAATTAATTCGACGGGAATTATCACTTTTTATGAATTAGATTGGATAACTACCCATCAATCTAATTTCCCTAGGTTGGAGGAATACATAGCAATTAAATTAGGCAGTTTGCTTGATGCAGGATTTATCAATATTGGTTGCCGTTTGAAATCCTGAAGAAGTTTTTATTTTAATAATGAAGTATCAAAAAGAGAAAAATATTTTTTTGGGGAAAGAATCTATTTTTAAATATCTTTCTTTTTTAGGTTTTAATCTTTCACTTATTTCTATCTTAGGTTTTATTTGGTTAAATTCTGCAATTGAAAAAGTAGTTTAAATTTTTGAATTTTTTGTATATTAAAGTTATCTTTAAAAAATTATTTATATTTTGAGCATAGGATATTTACAAAGAAAGGCAGCTTGGGAAATCTTATTAAAAGTTAGTTCTGGTGATTTTTCTGATCATGCTCTTGAAAAGGTTTTAAAAAATTATCAATTTAATCCTCTTGATATAGCTTTTATTACGGAATTATCTTTTGGATGCATAAGGTATAGAAAATTTCTTGATCTTTGGACGGATCATACATCAAAAATTACTCATAAAAAGCAGCCTCCAAAGTTAAGATGGCTTCTACATATAGGTTTGTATCAACTATTGAAAATGGATAAAATCCCATTTCCTGCCGCTATTTCTACCACTGTAGAAGTAGCTAAAAAAACAGATTTATATGGTTTAGCGGGCACTGTAAATGCGATATTGAGAAATGCATCAAGAAAATTAGAACAAAAAATCTTTCCGGAATTATCTTTAGATAGAAAAGAAAGAATTTCATATCTTGAATCATTTCCATTATGGCTTGTGAAGGATCTTTATAAGTGGTTCGGCAATAGCGAGGGTGAAAATATCATCAAGGCATTTAATAAAAAACCATCAATTGATTTGAGAATTAACCACTTAAAAACTAATTTAGAAGACTTTTTGAAAGTACTTCATGAAAATAAAATTAATGCTGAAATTATTAAAGATTTACATAATGGAATTACTTTAAAATCTAATCCAAGATCTATAAAAAATTTACCAGGATATAGTGATGGACTTTGGACAATTCAAGATAGATCTTCTCAGTGGATAGCACCTCTCTTAAATCCAAAAGAAGGTGAAAAGATTTTAGATGCTTGCGCAGCTCCAGGAAGTAAGTCTACCCACCTAGCAGAATTAACAAATGACAGTGCTGAAATCATTGCCGTAGATAGATCAGCAAAAAGATTGAAAATACTGCAATCAAATTTAGAAAGGTTAAATTTGAAATCAGTTAATACCCTTAAAGCTGATGCTACGAGTTTGATTGAATTAAATCCTAAGTTTATATCTTATTTTGATAAAATTTTATTAGATGCTCCATGTTCAGGCATTGGAACTCTTTCAAGGAATCCAGATTCTAGATGGTCTTTAAGTAAAGAAAAAATAAAATCTTTAACTTTATTACAGGAAAAACTTTTGGAGAGTATTTTCCCTCTTTTGAAAAAAGATGGTACTTTAATTTATTCAACTTGTACTATTTGTCCCGATGAAAATAATCTATTGATTGAACGATTTATTGAAAAAAACAAAACTTTAAAATTGGTTAGCCAAAGGCAAATTTTACCTAGTTTGGATTATCCTGGTGATGGATTTTACTCTGCAATAATTTCTTATAAATATTAAAAATATAATTTATTTTTTAATTGGAATTTTATAAATTTCAGATATGAACTTCTTCCATAAATAAGCTGCATTCCCACTAGATAATTCAGATTCCTTGTTATCGTCGTAACCTATCCAGATCCCTGTTGTAAGGTTATCAATGGAACCAATAAACCAGAGATCTTTATTTCCATCAGATGTTCCTGTTTTCCCATAAATTTTCTTTCCTTTTATAGAGGCTGCTTTTGAAGTGCCTTCTTTTACAGATTTTTCAAGAAGTTTATTTATTTTTTTGTTTATTTTTAAATCTAATATTTTCTTGGAAATAGATTTATTTTCCCAAATAGGTTGTTTTTTAAATGATTCTATTTTTTCTATGATTTCAGGGCTTTGAATCTTCCCATTATTGTTTATTGCAGAATATGCATTTGTGATGTTTAAAAGATTATCTCCGTAGGCGCCTATAGCTAATGATGGGAATTCCTCAAGCTCTTGCTCGTAACCTAGTCCAAATGAATTCGCTAAATTAATAATATTTTTCAAGCCGATTCTTTTTGTTATTGATATTGGAACGATATTTGATGAACTTTTAAATGATTCAATTAAAGATATTGAACCTCTATAGTCTTCTGAAAAATTTTTTGGGCAATAACTTTCCCAGCATATTGGTAAGTCTTCAAATTTATCGCTTAATTTTATTCCTTCTATTAATGCAGCAGCATAAGGGATTATTTTAAAAGTAGAACCTAAAGGTCTTACAGATGAAATCACTCTGTTGTATTCATTAATTGATGGATTTTTGCTTGTTATCATTGTCCTGATTAGTCCTGTGTTTGATTCGATAGATAAAAGACCAAGTTCAAGTTCTTTAGGCCCCGCGTATCTTGATATTTTTTGACCTTTTTCTTGCCAATCTTTGTTAATAGAAGATTTAATTCTTAAAAACTTATAATCATTTTTACTTCCAATTTTTTTATCTGTTTCCTGAAGAATAAAGTTTATTAGTAATTTATCATCTAAAAAATTATCAGCTGTTTGATAATTTAACTTTATTTTTTCTTTAATAGCCTTATTCTTATTTGCAAGAGAAATATATCCATCAACATACATTGATTCAAGAACTTTATTTCTATTTTTAATAGCTAGTTCTAAATTTTGATAAGGTGAATAAATTGATGGAGCTGGAGCTAATCCTGCAATTAATGCGATCTCTGATAATGTCAATTCTTCTATGAATTTTCCAAAATAAACTTGGGCAGCCTCGTCTACCCCGTATGCTCCCGATCCTAGATAAATATTATTTAAATATAATTTTAAAATTTGATTTTTGTTATATCTAAATTCAAGTATGAGTGATATAAATATTTCTTTGATTTTTCTTTGAAAACTTAAATCATTATTTAGAAAAAGTAATCTAGCAACTTGTTGTGTAATCGTACTTCCTCCCTCTTTAACATAACCACTTCTAATATTTTGAATAAGGGCACGTGAAATACTTTTTAAATCTATTCCATTATGTTTATAAAATCTTTTATCCTCAGAAGATATAAAAGAATTTTTAAGAAAAAATGGAATTTTATGATAACTATTATCTACTTCAAATTTGCGGCTTAATTTGCTTAGTATCTTATTATCAGAAGATGATATTACGTAAGAATATTTGGTTTCCCGAGACTTTTTATTTTTAGAAACTTCAAATTTTAAGGTACTAAATATTAGATTAAAAAAATAAAAAGATATTCCAGAAAAAATTAATATTGGAATTATTAAAACAAAAGATTTGAATTTAATCTTTTGCACCTTAAGCAACTAAAAAACTATGTCCTATTGCTAAAGCTGTAACTAACATTCCAGTTATAAGGAACGGTTGGGCACTTGCTTGATATTTCACATCAAACTTTAGAGGATCTCTTAGTAACCACATATCTTGAAATGTAATTTGTGGAATTACCAATAAAACCAAAATTACAGAGGCTAAATGTTGACCAATAAAGACTAATACTACAACCATTGCTAATTGAAAAATATCAATCAGTCCTGCACTTATCCTACTTGCATTTTTAATTCCAAATACTACTGGTAGAGAATTCAAGCCTAGCTTTGAGTCTCCTTCAACACTTTTGAAATCATTAATAACAGCAATTCCAAGTCCTGAGAGGCTATAAGCAAGTGTTAGTATCGCCGTCACGATTGTTAATTTCCCAAACAATGCTTGTCCTGCCCACCAAGGTAAAGCTATATAAGATGCTCCTAATGCATAATTTCCAAGCCAACCATTCTGTTTTAATTTGAGTGGTGGAGCAGAATATATATAACTAACAAAGGAACCTCCTAATGCCAAAAGTAAGACGGAAGGGAAGCTGTGCTTAGCATATAAATCTAATAAAAATGCAACTATTAAACCCGCTATAAGTAATACCCAGATTTGTATTTTTACATCTTTAATTGAAATTTTCCCAGAAGGAATTGGTCTATTTGGTTCATTAATTGCATCAATTTCTTTATCAAAAAAATCATTTATGGTTTGAGTATAACCAGCCAGAAGCGGTCCACTCATCAACATACATGCTAATGAAGCTAGAACATTACTAAATGTCCATTCAAAATTCCCACTTGCAGCTGCTCCACAAATAACTCCCCATATCAAAGGGATCCACGTTATGGGTTTCATTAACTGTATACGAAGTTTCCATATACTTGATGTTTCAGAGGCACCCTTTATTCCTAAAAGTTGTTTTGGATCATTCACTTTACGCTTTACCCTCTCTCAATTTCTTCTGGGAAAAACCAGTTTTGCTCTCCATTCTGAAATTTTGCAGTGATTCCGATACTTCTGCCGTCCGTCATTTTATAGCCTGTTATTATGGCTTTAGGATTAGAAGATATTTGATCAATTAATTTTTCTGGTAGTCTATCTTTTACTTTGTTAATGTTTATTTTAATTTTACTACCAATTTTGGGTAATAATTTTGTTTCAGCCATAAGAGGTAAAATGAAAGCTATTATGCAAGATTAACAGCATTTGGACAATTTTAATTAAAATGGTTGCTCTTCGTTTAATTCCTTGTTTAGATGTCGCAAATGGACGGGTGGTCAAAGGTGTCAATTTTGTAAACTTAAGAGACACAGGTGATCCTGTTGAGTTGGCTTGTAGGTATTCTGATGAAGGTGCTGATGAATTAGTTTTTTTAGATATTAGAGCGAGTTTAGAAAATAGGAATACATTAATTGACCTTGTTTCTAGAACAGCAAAATCCGTAAAAATCCCTTTTACTGTTGGTGGAGGGATAGATTCTGTTTCTTCTATAAATGATCTTTTAAGAGCAGGAGCGGATAAAGTGAGTTTGAATTCCTCAGCCGTTAAAAATCCCATTTTAATTTCTAAAAGTTCAAGAGAGTTTGGTGCTCAATGCATCGTGATAGCAATTGATGCTAGAAAAAAAGTTAATAAGGTGGATGAATGGGAGGTGTATGTAAAAGGAGGACGAGAAAATACTGGGATAGATGTATTAAGTTGGGCAAAAAAAGTTGAGGAATTAGGCGCGGGAGAAATATTATTAACTTCAATGGATGGTGATGGAACACAGAATGGATATGATTTGGATTTGACAAAATCTGTTGCAAATATTGTTAACATCCCAGTAATTGCATCTGGAGGAGCAGGCTCTCTGGAAGATATCTATGTTGTTTTCAAAGAAGGCAAAGCATCAGCAGCACTTCTAGCATCCTTGCTTCATGACAAGAAATTAACTTTACGAGAGGTAAAAAAATTCCTCCTAGACAAAAATCTTCCAATTAGACCATATGAATAAAATTAAAATTTATCCAAAAAAGAAAGTATTTTTTAAGTTAAAATGAAATTCACCAAAACTAAAGAAGTTAAAAATATATTTAATAAAATTTCTTATAAATATGACTTTTTAAATAATCTATTAAGTTTTGGTCTGCACAAATTATGGAAAAAAAAATTAGTTAATTTATTAGAACCTTTAAATGGTGAAGATTGGGCTGATTTATGCTGTGGAACTGGAGATTTAGCATTCTTAATTTCAAAGAGAGTAAGTCCAAGGGGATCTATTACTGGGATTGACAGTGCCAAGGATATTTTAAATATTGCCAAGAAAAAATCAGAAATAAAAAAAAATAAATTTATTAAGTGGGAAATTAAAGATATTTTAGAAATTAATGATTATTCAAATAATTTTGATGGGATTTGCATGTCCTATGGATTAAGAAACTTGAATAACGTGGAAGAAGGAATAAAAAAAGTTTTTTTTCTCCTGAAGGATAAAGGAAGGGCAGGCTTTCTTGATTTTAATCACTCAAAAAAAAATTCTTTTTCTAATATTTTTCAAAAAATATACTTGAGGCTAATTGTGGTAACTATTTCGAGGCTTTTTAATTTAAGTCCAGAATACGCATATATTGAAAAAAGTATTAAGAGTTTTCCAAGGAAAAATGAGCTTTTGAAAATTGCTAAGGATGTTGGATTTAAAGAAGCTAAATATAGAACTCTTTTCTGGGGGCAAATGGGGATATTAATTTTAGCTAAATAAATATTTACTTATTTATTTTTTCTCCAACAAAAAGAACATTTTCCCCATCTTTTGATTTCTCCCTCAGGAGTTGGGGAATTACAAAGAGTACAAATGCACATATTATTTTGATGGATTCTGCTTGGATGCTTTGCCCAAACTATCTTTGCATTAGTAGCTTTAATATTTTTATTTTTAATTTCATAATTTTGTATTATTTTTATTTCATTCAAAGTTATTCCAATTTTTTCGATTCTCTCTTTTAATTTATGCTTGTTGTAAATTAAAGCTTGGCGCCACTGAGGATGATTTACTGCAATAGTGAGTATTTTTTTTTCAATATTTAGTGGTTTGCATTGTTTTAAAAGTTCTAAACCTACTAATTCTTTCCAGTTTTCATTGATTTTAGAAAGTTTATCTAGGTCACCACATGATTTTTTGAAATTATCAAGACAATTTTTTAATGTATGATGATTCCTTTTATTCAATATTGGCAAATATTTTTTGTCCAATTTGTAAAATTTACTTATTAAGACTAAAGTTAATATAATCTTTTAAGAGATGCTTGTTGTTTTAATAAAGAATTTGTGAAAGTTATTGGATCTGCAGCTAAGACAGTTTTTTATTTAAAAAAAATTCAGGGTCCATATCCAATTTGGAGACTTCAGTACAAAATAAAATGTAAAAGTACCGAAAATGAGCTCACAAAGTGGCTTGGATATTCTGAAATAAAGCGAAACCAACCAGTGGCGATAATAGCAGGAGAACAGTGCTCAGGTGTTGGCCAAAACTCAAAAACTTGGGTTTCCCCAAAAGGTGGGATTTGGTTAAGTGCAGCTTATCCAATATTTTCAAAAGAATTTACAAGTCAAATATTTAATTTGTCTATTGGGATCAAGATATGTGAAATGTTTAGACAAGAGAATATAAATGTTTGTTTGAAATGGCCAAATGATATTTTTTTTGGTTCAAAAAAGTTGATTGGATTTTTACCAAGGGTAATAACTAGAGGCAAGGAAATTATCTATGTAAGGATAGGTCTTGGCATGAATGTTTTAAATTACACTCCATCAGAAGGTATTTCATTATCAAAAGTACTTCAAACCAAGAATATTAATCAACATTACTGGACAGCTAAAGTTCTCAAAGCTTTTCATGATTCAATTGAATGTAATAACAAAAGAGAATATGTGATCAAATCGGCAAATAAGTTCCTCACTAAAAAATTTTTACCTAGTGGTTTTTGTCCTCAAACATGGAGAATTAAAGATATTGATTTTAATGGGCAATTAAGAATTGAGAATGAAACTCAAATGAAGGTGATTAGAAGGTTCTGAATTTAATTAATTTTTAATTCAACTATTCTTCCATCCTTAAATTTAGCTATTTTTTTTGCACGATTTGCAACTTCATCTTCGTGTGTGACTAAAACTATAGTTATTCCAGATTCATGTAGTTTGTCAAAAAGATCTAGTACATCTTCAGTGGTTTTTGAATCTAGTGCTCCAGTAGGTTCGTCTGCTAACAATATTGCAGGATTATTGATAATAGCCCTCGCAATAGCCACTCGTTGTTGTTGACCTCCGGATAATTGGTTTGGGCGATTATTCATTCTTTCTGAAAGGCCAACTTTTTTTAAGGCATTTTTACCTCGCTCTAATCTTTGCTCAGGCTCAACCCCAGCATAAATCATTGGCAAAATTACGTTTTCAAGTGCAGTTGCGTCTGAAAGAAGATGAAATTGTTGAAAAACGAAGCCTAATTTTTGATTACGTATTTCCGCTAGCTCATCATCAGATAAATTCTCAACAGGGATACCATTTAATTTATAAACACCTTCAGATGGTCTATCCAGACATCCAATAATGTTCATAGCTGTACTTTTACCAGAGCCACTAGCTCCCATTACAGCTAAATAATCACCTTTATAAATTTCTAGGTTTATGGAATCTAACGCCTTAACAGTTAGATCATCCTTGCCATATGATTTTGATATGCTTTCTAAACTTGCGACTTTCTTAGACATTTATTAGAAAATTCTTCTAGGAAATATTGTTTGCTGTAGCAATAATATCTTGTAAGAAAGGGGTTTCTGAAACTGCAGTGTTAGCTAATTTAAAAAGAGGATTAGATAGGATCCCTCCGAGAGCAGTTACCGCTATGCAAGTATAAAGTGCAACTCTTAAGGGAGGTAACCCTACAATACCCCAATTAATTTCAGGATATGATTTAACTATTTCAGAGGCTTCCTGTGGTTCTTTAACTACCATCATTTTTATCACTGAAATGTAGTAATAAATAGATATTACTGAAGTTACCAATCCAACGATCACTAATAAATATTGATGATTTGCCCAACCTGCAAAGAACAAATATATTTTTCCAAAAAATCCTAACATTGGAGGTAAGCCTCCAAGTGATAGAAGACAAAGGCTCAAGCCTAATGTAATGAGCGGATCTTTTTGGTAAAGTCCTGAGTAATCAAGAATTCTGTCAGAACCTGTTCTTAGTGAGAAAAGTATTACACATGAAAATGCACCTAAATTCATAAACAAATAAGCAGCTAAATATAAGACAGCAGCTGATAAACCATCTTGTGTACCAGATACTATTCCAATCATTACAAATCCGGCTTGTCCAATAGAACTGTAAGCTAGCATCCTTTTCATTGAGGTTTGAGCTAGAGCTACAACATTACCCAGAGCCATGCTCAAGATGGCCAAAATAGTAAATAAAAGTTTCCACTCTTCATCGAAAGCAGAAAAAGTAGTACTTAATATTCTTATTGCAAATGCAAATCCTGCTGTTTTTGAACCAACAGATAAAAAAGCTACTACAGGAGTAGGTGATCCCTCATATACATCAGGTGTCCATTGATGAAAGGGAACTGCGGCTATTTTAAATGCAACAGTTGATAAGACAAATACAAGAGCTAAAGAAGTAATGAATGATGGCTTGTTGATAATCTCTAAACCAATTGTTGCTAAGTTTGTTGAACCACTTAATCCATAAAGAAAAGAGGAACCATACAAATAGACCGCAGCAGCAGCTGACCCAACAAGCAAGTATTTTAAAGCTGCTTCTGAACTTCTTGGATCTCTTTTGAGATAACCAGAAAGCAAATAGCTAGCTACCGATAAAGTCTCAAGAGATATAAATACACTTATAAGGTCAGTAGATCCACACAAAAGCATTGCCCCAAGAGTTGCCGAAAGAACTATTGCAGCAAACTCCCCAATAGGGCTTCCACTTTGTTCTGTATAACGCCAGCTTATTAGTAAAGAAACTAAAGTTGATAAAGCTATTATTGCTCTAAATGCAATTGCCAAATTATCTGAATTAAAGGAACCAAGAAATGCACCATTTACTGGATTACTCCATTGCAAGGCTAAACTTAAGAGAGAGCTGCCAATTGATAAATAGCAAATTATTGGTGCCCACTTTGAGGCAGTTTTTTCTCCTGCTAAATCTACAAGAAGAGTTCCAACAATACCTATTAAGATAAAAGCCTCTGGAATAATGGCTTGGGCATTTAGATTAATTGTAAAGATTTCGTTGGGCACTTTATTAAATAGAATTAAATTAGATGATTGAATGTAATGGTCAAGGAGTTAATCTTAACTTGATTATAATTTGTGGGTATGATTTTTGATATTTTCAAGAGATATTACTTGAAAAAGCTCTAAATAATCATAATATGCCCTAACTGAACAAAAACACCAATTTTTGAAATAAACCTTGGATCACACACTAGTTATTGTTGAAAGTCCCACCAAAGCAAAAACTATAAGAAAGTTTTTGCCTTCTAATTATGAAGTTCTTGCTTCAATGGGACATGTAAGAGATCTTCCAAAAGGAGCTGCTGAAATCCCTGCTGCAGTTAAAAAGGAAAAATGGTCAAGGATAGGAGTAAATACAACGGAAGATTTTGAACCACTTTATATAGTTCCTAAAGATAAGAAAAAGGTTGTAAAAGAGCTTAAAGATGCTTTGAAAGGTGCCACTCAACTTTTACTAGCAACTGATGAAGATAGAGAGGGAGAAAGTATTAGCTGGCATCTTATGCAAATACTGAAGCCTAAAATACCAACTAAGAGAATGGTTTTTCATGAAATTACAAAAAAGGCAATTAATAAAGCTTTAGATCAAACAAGAGAAATTGATATGGAACTTGTTCAGGCTCAAGAAACCAGAAGAATCTTGGATAGGCTTTTTGGATATGAATTATCTCCTTTACTTTGGAAGAAGGTAGCCCCCCGACTATCTGCTGGCCGTGTTCAATCAGTTTCTGTAAGACTTCTTGTTAGGAGAGAAAGAGAAAGAAGATCCTTTAAAAAAGCTAGTTACTGGGGGATTAAAGCTTCTCTAGTAAAAGATAATATTACTTTCGAAACTAAATTATTCAGTTTAAATGGTCAAAGAATTTCTAACGGTTCCGATTTCGACGAACAAACCGGTAAATTAAAAGAAGGGAACAAATCTTTAATAATTGGAGAAGAACAAGTAAATGATTTATTGAAGACTTTTTCCTCAGAGGATTGGTTAGTCGCAAAAATCGAAAAAAAGCCATCCACTCGTAAGCCAGTTCCTCCATTTACAACAAGCACATTACAACAAGAAGCAAATAGGAAGCTGCGTTTGTCTGCAAGAGAAACCATGAGATGTGCGCAAGGGTTATATGAGAGAGGTTTTATAACATATATGAGAACTGATTCAGTTCATCTCTCCGAACAAGCCACGAGAGCTGCTAGAGACTGTGTCAGTTCTATGTATGGAAAAGAATATTTATCTAACTCACCAAGACAATTTAATTCAACTGCAAGAAATGCTCAAGAAGCACACGAAGCTATTAGGCCGGCAGGTGAGGTATTTAAAACACCAAAGGAAACTAATCTAACTGGTAGAGATTTATCACTTTATGATTTAATTTGGAAAAGAACTGTAGCTAGTCAAATGGCGGAAGCTAGGCTAACAATGATTAATGCTGAAATTAGCGTGGGGGATGGATTATTTAAATCGAGCGGGAAAAGCATTGACTTCGCAGGATTCTTCAGAGCTTATGTCGAGGGAAGTGATGACCCAAGTTCGTCCCTTGAACAACAAGAAATTATTCTCCCAAACTTAACAACTGGAACATGTCTTGAAGTTACTGATAAGGAATCTACCTTTCATGAAACTAAACCTCCTGCAAGATATACAGAGGCTGCATTAGTTAAAGTTCTTGAAAAAGAAGGGATTGGAAGACCTTCTACCTATGCAAGCATTATTGGGACCATAGTTGATAGAGGTTATGCGAATATATCTTCCAATACTTTGGCTCCAACGTTTACAGCTTTTGCTGTTACTGCTCTATTAGAAGAACATTTTCCTGATCTTGTTGATACTACTTTTACTGCAAAAATGGAATCTTCATTGGATGAAATATCTTCAGGAAATCTTGAGTGGCTACCATATCTCGAAACTTTCTATAAAGGTAAAAATGGTTTGGAGGTAAAGGTTCAGAAAACAGAGGGTGATATTGATGGTAAAGCTTATAGACAAGTTGATTTCGAAGACCTTCCTTGCGTAGTCAGAATAGGCTCTAACGGACCTTGGCTAGAGGGTACAAAAATTGATGAATCTGGTAATGAAATTCAAGCGAAAGGTAATCTTCCAATGGATATTACTCCTGGAGATTTAGACATAAAGCAAGTTGATCAAATTTTAAAAGGCCCATCGGATCTTGGAACTGATCCAAAAACTGGCGAAAAAGTCTTTTTAAGATTTGGCCCTTATGGACCTTACGTACAATTGGGAAATAATGATCAAGATAAAGCTAAACCAAGAAGAGCTTCATTACCCAAAGAGTTAAAAACTGATGATCTAACTCTAGATGAGGCTCTTGTACTTTTAAGTTTGCCTAGATTGTTAGGAGTTCATCCTGAAGGAGGAGTTGTCGAGGCTGATAGAGGAAGATTTGGCCCGTATATCAAATGGATTAAAAATGAAAATGAATCTGAAAACAGATCCTTAAAGAAAGAGGATGATGTTTATAAAGTTGATATAGAACGAGCACTAGAAATTCTTGCGATGCCAAAAATGGGTAGAGGTGGTCAAGAGGTACTTAAAGACTTTGGAAAACCGAAAGAATTTAAAGAAAAAATTCAAATATTAAATGGAAGATATGGGAACTATTTAAAATGTGGTAAAACCAATGTTTCGATTGCCAAAGATACTGACATAGAAAAATTCACTATAGATGACGCAGTATCTCTTTTAGAAGAAAAACTAAAAGATAAAAAAGGTTCAATTTTAAAAAAAACAAAGATTAGTAATAAAAAAACTACCAGGAAAAAGAAAAGTTAGAAAAAATATGATTTTAAAAAAAAAAGAATTTTTTTTATTAATTTTTTTAATTTTCTTGCAATCATGTTCTGGAGGGAGGATTGGAAATTTTCTTGAGAGTAGTTTTAATGATTTAGAAAAAACAAGCATAAGTGAAGATTTACAAAATAACTTATTAAATAAAAACGATATAAATTTAGAAAAAGAAAACAAAAATTTTGATGATAAAAAAAATAAAAAAATTAAAAAGTTAGAAAAGTCAAAAAATGTTCCAGAAAATAAAAACGATATAAATTTAGAAAAAGAAAACAAAAAATTTGATGATAAAAAAAATAAAAAAATTAAGAATCTTTCAAAAAAAAGAAAAATTGAGCTTCAATCTTACAAAATAATATTCATTTTAAAAGATGTAGATCCAAAAGATCCCACGGAAGAGTTGAGTTCCATATTGAATAATTCTGAGGTAAATTTTGAAATAGAAAAGATTGAACGTATCTTAGATTCAAAAAATAAAAGTATGAATAAAAATTAATTAAAAATATTCAAAAAAAAAATGAAAATAACAACAAAAACTGAAGCATTAAATATTGTCGAGACCTCTTATTTGGCATCTCTTTCGTCTTTACTATGGGTTGCATTATATTATCTGCCAATTGGGGGAGCTTTATTAAGGTTGATTTTACCCCTCCCAATGATCTTGTTGCACTTGAGAAGAGGAACTAAAATTGCATTGGAAGGACTTTTAATACAATTTCTACTTTTATTCATAATTATGGGTCCTGTTAGAGGAACTTTATTTTTATTTCCTTATGGGATTTTGGCTTTTTGGTTAGGTTGGTGTTGGTTTAAAGAAAAGAGTTGGAAACTTAGTTTAACTGGGGGAGTTGTTATTGGAACCCTTGGCTTCTTAATAAGAGTAATAGCATTATCTACGTTGGTTGGAGATAATCTTTGGGTGTTAATTACTAGAGCGAGTTATGGTCTAATAGAAAAGTTAATTGGATTATTTAATTTACCTTTATATCCCTCAATTTTGAGTATACAATTAGGTGCAATTTTATTAATAATTTTTCAAGAAATAGTTTATGTTTTAACTGTACATGTAGTTGCCTATTCTCTGTTTCCTAGATTTAAATTAACTATCCCAGATCCTCCAAGATTGTTAAATAGCTTAGTTGATATTAATAATTAAAAAAGTAAGAATGTACAGTACAGAATTAGGGATAAATTTTTTTGGTAATGGATCCAATAAAAAAAGACAACTCAATAAGATAGAAATACTGAAAAAGAATATTAAAAATTTAAAAATATTTCTTATAATTGCTGGTACTAATACATCTCAAATTCCAGGAATTTCCGCAGCAGGTATTAATCCAAAATCAAGGAGAACAACTGCGCTCGCAGATGCTGAATTTTTGCTTGAGGGTGCTTCAAAAGATCATAAATATAAATTGCCTCTTCTCAATGCAGGAGTAACTCCGGCCCTAATCAGTCATGTTTGTTCAAAGCTTATAAATACTTATCCAGTTATTGTTCCTCTAGGAATAGGAGCAAAGCCTTATTTTAATCATTTGGTTGTAGAAGATAGAAATTTGGGCCCATCAAATTGTCTTACTACTGGTAAATCTATGACTAAAGAGAGAGTTATAAATCTCTATGAAAAAGGTCTTGCGATAGGAAAATCCTTAAAACAACCAGTTTTAATTTCTGAATCTGTACCTGGGGGCACCACAACTGCTCAGGCAGTAATGGAAGCTTTTGGTTTGAAGGTATCTAATTTAGTAGGGAGTAGTTTATTTAAAGCTCCAAGAGAACTAAGAAGACACGTAATTAAAAGAGGACTTTTAAATGCGAATTTCAAGGCTGATTCCGACTCTTTTGATGTTGTCGCGGCAGTAGGTGATCCTTTCCAAGCTTTTTCAATGGGTCTATTAATTGGTGCCAGGTTAGCAAAACAACCTGTAATATTGTCTGGAGGAAGTCAGATGTTAGCAGTCATTTTGCTTGTATTAGAATTTTTAGGTGAAAAAAATAAAGATGAATTTATTGAAGATGTTTTTATTGCGACCACTGGGTGGCTTGTGAAAGATAATTCTCTAAATGATTTAGTAAATCTAATTAATGAAAAATATGATGTCAAATTATTAGGTTTAGCCAGTCCTTTAAATTTCAAATCTTCAAAATACAAAGAATTGAAGGATTATGAATTAGGTCATGTAAAAGAAGGTGTAGGTGCTGGTGGAATATCATTGCTTGCTTTCTTAGATGGATTTAAAAATGAAGAAATAGTTTCATTGTGTCAACAAAATCTGGAAATGATGAAGGGCCTAGGTCAAATTTCTTTAGAGAAGGATTGCTGAATGTTTTCAAAATTTGCAACCAGAAGAGAATTTTTAAATTGTGGTAAGCTTTCGCTTTTGTTTTTCTTAAACTCTTGCAGTAATCAACCTAATAAAGTAAAAATTGCATTACAAAATTCTTTTTATCCAGAATCTTTTAAAGATACGATTCCAAAAGATTGGAAGCAGGAAAAAATTAATTTTGAAAATATTCAGCTACAAAAAAATAGAAACACAATTTTCAATTCTGACTTTACTTTAATAAATGATGGATGGATTTCTAGTATAGATTTTTCAGAATTTGAAAAAATAAATGGATATGCACTGTTTGAAAATTTGGATAAGAGATCGATAGATTTTTTGGGAAGCTTTGATCAAAATCTGAGGAGTAAATTATTTCCTATTGGCGTAGTACCCTATACAATCATCATTAAAAATAATAAAGAATTAATAACTTCAGCAAGAAGATCTTGGGATTTTCTTCTTTCTGAAAAATTAACTGGGAAAATTATTTTTCCTCAAAGTCCCAGAATAATATTGTCAATTGCTCAAAAAATTAATTCATCTAATTCTTTAAAAAAACTCAAAAGCCAAGCTATGTTATTTGATGATAAAAATATGCTAAATTGGTTGATTAATTCTGATGCTATTGTCGCAATAGTTCCTTATAGTCTTTGTTCAAAATATTTAAAAATAGATCCAAGGCTTTCTTTAGTTTTCCCTAGCCAAGGCGTACCTTTGATGTGGCATTTTCTACTTAGTCGATCAAATCTAAATAGTGAAATATTAATAAAATGGATTAAATCTTTAGAAAATAAATCAATAGTAGATAAATTAGTAAGCCAGGGTTGGTATCTTCCATTCAATAGTGATTACTTGCAAAGTAAATATAAAACTGAAATGCTCCCTATCTCAGGACCATCTGAGGAATGTTGGGAAAATAGTTGGTCTTTCCCTGTCTTAACAAACGAACAAAAAATTTATCTTAAAAATATCTGGAATAAGTCCTTATCCCCATAATCTTTTTGTAGGATTTTCAATTAATAAGTTATGAGTTTCCTTTAATAAATTTGGTATATCTAATTTACTAGGACATTTAGGAACACATTTATTACATTCATGACAAAATGAGGAATTTTTTTCTTCCCACCAATGGCCAGCTTTTCCTATTAAATTATATCTTTCTTTTGCAAATTCTAATTGTCCATAACCAACAGATATATTTCTTAAACGAAGTATTTCTGGAATAGGCACTTCATTAGGACATGGAAGACAAGATCTACATTGTTCACATTTGGTTGAGTTTAATCTTTCATTAGAAACTTCCTCAATTTTATTAAGGGCGCTTTTTTCAAGTTTTGTAAGCTTCTCGAATGAGTTTCTAAGTTTACGCGCAAATTCAAAATCTTTTTTGTTTGTCGCCCCCAAGGATAAAGTTGTAATGCCTTTTGCGAGAAGAAATCGATACGCTAATTCTAATGGATGAAAAGGCTTAGAGGCTTCTATCAAAATATCACTTGGAGAATACAATCTACCGCCTTTATCTGCAGGTGATATTGCTAAAACTCCCATACCTTTTTTTATGGCTTCCTCTGCTAAAGCAACCTTAGATTGATCTAAATAATGTAAATGAAGACTACAAAAAGTAAAAACTTCACAGTTAATTGCATCTTTAATTAGTGAATAACTTCCGTGAGAACTAAAACCGACTTGATCAACTAGTTCCTTCTCAAGTATCCAAGAAATGAATTTCTTACCCTCTCCAGAAAGAACCCAATCTAGATGTTGTTTTAAGTTGAGTCCGTGAATTGCAAGATTATTAATTTTCTCGCGATTTAAATTTTTAAGAGACTTTTTAAAATTATTTTTTAAAAAGTTAAAATCACCCTTTGGTAAAACTTTGGAAGTAATCACCCAATTTTTTTCTTTTATATTCTCTTCTATTGCTAATTTTTTTATTGAATTTCCAATAAGTGATTCAGCATCACCATAAGAGGGTGCTGTTTCTATGTGGTTAATTCCTACATAATATGCATTTTTTATTATGCTATACATTTTTTCGAGACTTTCGGTTGCTCGCATTGTCCCCAAAGTGAATAAGCTCACTTTCGCCCCTCTACCAAATGATCTTTTTTGTGAATTAATAATCATTTAAATATGATCAATTTCTTTTTATTTACTCTTTAATTTATTTATAGTTGAAAATGATTTAAAGTAAATTAAAGTAAATACAAAATTTTGTAAAATATTTTTTTTAAACTATGTTTACAGGAATAATTCAATCAGTTGGAAAACTAAGACAAGAAAAAAATATTTTAGAAATTGAAATTTTAGATAATTTATTTGATATGGCAATTGGTGACAGCATAGCTGTTGATGGAATTTGTTTGACAGTTAAAGAGATTTTTCAAAATAAATTTACTGTTGATGTTAGTGAGGAGACATTAAATAAAACAACTTTAGGAGTAAAGTCAAACCTCAATCAGATTGTTAATTTGGAGCCCGCTCTTAGGGTGTCTGACCGTCTGGGAGGGCATATAGTCAGCGGACATGTTGATGGCCTTGGAATAGTTGAGAATGTAGAAAAATTAGAGAAATCTTGGCTCTTATCAATAAAGTGGAAAAATAATAATTTTTCAAAATATGTAGTTAATAAAGGTAGTATTTGTGTAAATGGTATAAGTCTTACGATTGCAAAATATGAGCAGGAAGGAGCAATATTTACTATTGCGATAATTCCTCATACTTGGCATAAAACAAATCTGAATAAATTAAATATCGGTGACAGCGTAAACCTTGAGGCAGATGCACTAATTAAATATGTAGAGAAATTACTTTTATTTAATAAAAATAGTAATCAAGATTTATCTTCAAATAATATTTCTTCCGAGTGGCTTAAAGAAAACGGTTGGTAAAATATATTTTTTAATTTAATGGAATCAGATAAATTGTTTTTGATTCTTTTTTAAGATCGATTTTAAATTCCTGACCAGGTTCTAGACCTAATTTTTTGGTGTAGGCATGACCAATTAATAGATTCCCATTGCCATGAACTTTAGTTTTGAATTCTGTCTGTCTGCCCCTTGAAGCTCTATTACCATTTTTACCCTGACGACCATTTCGTATTTTGTAACCCTTAGCTTCAATAAGCGCCCTATAAAAACTTTTTCTTAAGATTCTTCCACTTGGACCTACGTACCCACAACCTTTGGCTATCTCATCTTCAGATTTTTTACTTAATAATTTTGCTTTTTCAAGAAGTTCTTTTCCTTCTAGCATTATCTGACAAATTTCTAATTATATATTCTTACTAAAAAGGAGAACTGTGGCAATATAAATTAATAAAAAATATATTTAATTTTTGAAATATATTTTTTATAAAAGATACAAAATAATAAATAAAATAACCCATATTCCATCTACAAAATGCCAGTACAATTCAACAGCTTCCAAAGGGAACATATTTTGACTATTTAATCTTCCGCCCTTGATTCTCGATTGCCAAGCAATAATTAAAATCATTAAAGTGCCTAAAGTGACATGTAATCCATGAAAACCAGTAAGAGCATAAAAAGTACTTGCAAATAAATTATCGGTTAATCCAAAAGGTAAATGAAAATATTCAAATAATTGACATATTAAAAATATAATTCCAAGAAAAGCAGTAAAAAATAACCATTTTTGGGATTCGGATTTTTTATCTTTTAAAAGTGCTTTGCCTGCTTTATGGAAAGTTGCACTACTAACAAGTAACAAAATTGTATTTAGTGTAGGTATTGGGAGTTCTAATTCATAAATAGCACCATCAGGTAATGGATTTACTGCTTTGTATGTTAAATAAGCAGCAAAGAATCCAGCAAAAGTCATTCCATCCGCAATTAGGAAAGTTATAAGACCAAACATTCTGAAGTCTTCATGTGTTTCGTTGACTTCAGAATTATTATTTTGAATTTCTTTTGAGCTATCAAGAGTTGTCATATGTTTTTATTTTAGTTCAGAAATTTCTTTACCATAACCATAGGGTTCTTCAACTAATGGAGCTTCTCCTTCCCAATTTTCAACTGGAGGTGGAGAAGATGTTAACCACTCAGGTGTAAGAGCATTCCAAGGGTTATCTCCAGCATCTTTTCCATTTCTCACACTAATGAATACATTAATTAAAAAAGGAATTGTACTAATAGCCATCAAAAGAGCCCCAAGGCTACTAATTTGATTAACGAACTGGAATTGAGGATCATATTCTGCAACTCTTCTTGGCATTCCATTTAAACCAAGCCAATGTTGAGGGGCAAAGCACAAGTTAAATCCAATAAAGGTAATGATAAAATGTAAAATTCCTAATTTTTCATTGAGCATTTTTCCAGTTACTTTTGGGAACCAATGATAAATTGAAGAGAAAATAATAAAAACAGTCCCTCCATAAACTATGTAATGAAAATGGGCGACAACGAAATAGGTATCATGTACGTGAATATCGAAAGGTACCTGTGCTAAAGCGACTCCCGTAATACCTCCAAAAACGAAATTTATAATAAATCCACAAGAGAATAACATTGCACTATTTATGGAAATTTTACCTCCCCATAATGTTGCAACCCAATTAAAAAATTTTATACCTGTTGGAACAGCAATAAATGCTGTGGCAATTGTAAAGAACAATCTCATCCAAGGGGGCGTTCCACTTGTAAACATGTGATGCGCCCAAACAACTAAACCTAAAACTACTATCCCCATTATTGAAAAAACCATTGTTGTATATCCGAAAAGTGGTTTTCTAGCATGTACAGGAAGTATTTCACTAACTAAACCAAAGGCTGGAAGGACCATAATGTATACAGCTGGATGAGAATAAAACCAAAATAAATGCTGATAAACTACGACATTGCCTCCTAAAACAGGATTGAAAAACCCCGTATTAGCAATGATATCGAAGCTAAGAAGAATTAAAGTGCCTGCTAAAACAGGAGTTGATAAAACAACTAATAGACTTGTTCCAAGCATTGCCCAACAATACATTGGCAATTGCATTAGTTTTAATCCTGGCCTTCTTAATTTGATAATGGTGGCTATAAAGTTTATTCCCCCAAATATAGAACTGCCTCCAAGTAATAGAACGCTCAGAATCCAAATAACTTGTCCAGATTGAGGAGTAGTTATGCTTAAAGGTGGATAAGCCGTCCATCCAGCCTGAGCAGCACCCTCAACAAAATAGCTTGCTACCAACATCAAACCTGAAGGAGGAATTAACCAAAAAGCTACGGCATTTAATCTTGGGAATGCCATATCTCTCGCGCCTACATAAAATGGAATTAAATAATTTCCAAAAGCACCGTTTACTACTGGCACTATCCAAAGGAATATCATTATTGTTCCGTGTAAAGTTAAAACTTGGTTATAAACATCTCTTGGCATGAAATCAGACATTGGACTGGCTAGTTCAATTCTTATAGCGCTCGCTAAGCTTCCTCCTATTAAATAGAAGAGAAAACCACAAACCAAGTATTGTATCCCAATTACTTTATGATCAAGGCTAAAGCTAAAGTATCTAAGCAAGCCTTTAGGTTGAAGGCTTTCATTATTAGTTTTTTGTGGATCAATTGATATTGTCATAAATTTACCTCTGGTTTTTTATTTTTGTTAAACCATTCGTTGTAATCAGATTCTTCTTCAACAATTATGGAAGCTCTCATCCCTCCATGATATGGGCCACATAATTCTGCGCAAATTATCGGATATTTTCCTACTTTTGTAGGAGTGAAATTTAGAATAGTAGGTTGCCCAGGAATAATATCCTGTTTAATTCTGAACTCTGGCACCCAAAAAGCATGAATGACATCTTTGGATTCCATTTTCATTGATACTTTTTGATCAACAGGAACGTGTAGTTCTCCTGATATGAAATTGCCATTGGGATAATTGAATAGAAATGCAAATTGCATAGCTGAAACTTCAATTGATAAATTATTTATAGCTATTTCATTATCAGAAGTTTGACTTATTCCAGCCCATATTTTTTCAGAATTAGAACTCATCATTTCGTGGTTATGATTTAGTTCTTTCATCCCTCCCATTCGATCGTAGATGTTGTAGCTATATAAACCTATTATTAAAACAATTATTGAAGGAATAATTGTCCATACAATTTCTAAGCCTAAATTTCCCTCTAAAGCTATACCATCACCTATCTGATCATTTCTTTTCCTAAAACTAAATAAGCTATAAATAACAGCTATTGTCATTCCTATAAAAATAATTAATCCAATGATGAAAAGAATTTTAAAAAGTTCATCGTAAATTGGTGCATTAATACTTGCTTCAGTTGGGAGCAAATTTACATTAAAACCAATCCAAAAAGATATAGCAAAAACAAGTGAAATAATTAGTATTAAATAAATGTTTTTATTTAACAATTGATCTCTAAAAATTTGTATTTATATTCTCAAGATATTCAATTTTTTTAATCCTGCATCCTTTGTTAAAAGAAAAACATTTAAATTTACAACTTCTTAAGATTTACGAAATAAAAGACGTATTATTAATAACTTTTTAGAGTTAATTGTCAGGGAAAAAAGATTAAATTAGTAAATTATTTTTTAAATTAAACATATTAATTTTTAATTAATGTTTGGTTTTTGAATCTAATTTATTATGCAAAATAATAGGTTTTATCCATTTGATTAATAACCAATTATATAAATCAAAATATCTGACAATTTTTAAAAGGTTGGGAAGTCATAGTGTATTTGCACTTATCGCACTAATCGTAATTGGAGGTGCTACGAGAGTCATGGAGGCAGGACTTGCCTGTCCAGATTGGCCATTATGTTATGGATCTTTTTTGCCTTTTAAACATATGAACCTAAGAGTATTTCTAGAGTGGTTTCATCGTCTAGATGCTTTTCTGGTTGGAACATTAATTCTTTTTAAATTTGCGCTTTCAATTATTTGGAAAAATAAAATTCCAAATTGGTTACCTAAAACTTATTCATTATTACTTTTTCTCGTTATTGTCCAAGGATCCTTTGGAGCTTTAACAGTAATAAACCTGCTTGATTCCTATGCTGTTACTGGCCATCTTTTAATAGCTTTTCTACTTCTCATTACAACAATTTCAATAAATCAAAATTTAGAAAATGACGACATTGAAGAGCCTTTAATTTGGTGGAGATTATTATTTTTTGTTCCTCTTTTACTTACTCTGATTCAATCTTTTATTGGCGTAAGACTTTCATCAACCTGGTCAGCGCATATTTGCTTATCTTTTAATAAACAATGTCTAATTCTAAATACACATAAATTATTTGCTTTTCCAATTGCTTTCTCAATTTTATTGATTATTGCTATTGCATTTTATAAGAGAAGTTTTCTTGATGAAAATTGGAAATATCTCACAACACTTATTTTTCTCTTGTTTTCCCAAATTACTTTGGGTGTTTTAAGTCTTAAAACAAATTTAAATGAACCTATTTTTATTATCGGTCATCAACTTAACGCCTCTTTATTTATTGCGATATTAACAACATTAATTTTTAGAAATCCTTTTACCAAAAAAGGTCCAAACCACTCCCTTAATCCCCAAACGGTCGGTATCAACTCATGAACAGTAGTAACTTAGAAAACTTGAACTATAAATCTTCAATTAGGGATGAAGTTGTACCTTCAAGAAAAAGATTAACTTTACCGCCTTGGCTTGAAGTAGCGAAACCTAGATTAATCCCACTTTTACTGGCTACAACTTTGGGAGGAATGGCTTTAACAGAAGAATGGCCTTTGTCTTCCCCGAAACTTATCTGCACTTTAGGAGGAGGAGCTTTGGCAGCAGCAGCAGCAGGAGCTCTTAATTGCTTGTGGGAAATGGAATTAGATAAGCGGATGACAAGAACTAGCAAAAGAGCCTTGCCAGCAGGAAAGTTGTCATCTCAGACTGTATTTTTAGCCGCTGTATCATGTACTTTGGCAGCTTCGATGCTTTTAGTAAGTGGTGTAAATTATTTGGCTGCGGGTTTAACTCTTCTTGGTTTATTTAGCTACGTAATTTTATATACAGTTATTTTGAAACCTCGTACAACAAAAAATATTGTTTTCGGAGGAGTCGCTGGTGCGATACCACCCTTAGTTGGAGCATCTGCTGCTACAGGTCATGTAGGTCTTAGTGGTTGGTGGTTGTTTAGTTTAGTAATGTTATGGACCCCAGCTCATTTTTGGGCACTCGCAATTTTGTTGAAGGATGATTACGCATCTGTTGGAATTCCTATGCTCCCTTCTGTTAAAGGATCTGTTTTTACTGCTAAAGCGATTTCTCGTTACGGATGGGCAACAGTTTTAATGAGTATTATGGGAGTCTTTGCTTTACCTGAAGGAGGCCTCTTATACGGAATTATGTTATTGCCATTTAATGGAAGACTTTTGCAATTAATTAATGAATTGAAGAAATCTCCTGATGATCTTTCAAAAGCAAAGTCTCTTTTTAGGTGGTCAATTCTTTATATGTTTGGCATTTGTCTTTTGTTATTAATTTCTAGAACCCAACTATCAGTAGAATTTGAGCAGCAATCTATGCAAATATTTTTATCTATAGTATCCCTCCTTAGTAATTAAATTAGATGTAAAATGTTTTTTAAATAAATTGTAAGTTTGATGAATTTTATAAAAGTTAAAGGGGTCTCAAAATCTTATTCAGATATCAATGCATTAAAAAATTTATCGATGGAAATTGAAGCTGGTACATTATTTGGAATACTAGGTCCAAATGGTGCTGGTAAATCTACTCTAATAAAAATACTCGCTACTTTAATAGAGCCTGATAGCGGAGAAGTTTTTATAAATAATATTAATCTGATTAAAAATTCAAGGAAAATTAGAGAATTAATTGGTTATGTTGCCCAAGACATTGCACTTGATAAAATATTAACTGGACGAGAGCTTTTGGATTTTCAATCAGATTTATATCACATTAATAAAAACAAAAAATTTGAAAGGATAAAGAAATTAATAGATCAATTAGAAATGAATAATTGGATTGATCGTAAGTGCGGAACTTATTCAGGGGGAATGAAAAGAAGAATAGATCTTGCAGCTGGACTTTTACATTTGCCTCAAGTATTAATTTTGGATGAACCTACTGTTGGTTTAGATATTGAAAGTAGAAATATTATATGGCAACTTTTGAAAGATTTGAGAAATAATGGAATGACCATTATTTTAAGCAGTCACTATCTTGATGAAATAGATAAATTAGCAGACAGATTGGTGATAATTGATGATGGAAGAGTTATAGCTCAAGGCACTCCTTCAGAGCTCAAAAATAAATTAGGAGGAGATAGAGTAACATTGAAAGTAAGAGAATTTAGTAATCAGGAAGAAGCAAAAAACATATGTCAAATTTTATCTTCAATAGATGGAATTAGTCAGATTATCATAAATGAAGCTCAAGGTTTCTCGATAAATTTTGTAGCAGATAAGAAAAAAGATTTACTTACGAAGATAAAAGTGGAATTGGCCTTCTCAAAGGTTGCAATTTTTTCTCTTACCCAAAGTCAGCCAAGCTTGGATGATGTATATCTACAGGCAACCGGGAAAACATTAATGGATGCTGAAATTTCTATGGCAGGTAAAAGAGATCTAAAAAAAGAATCAAAGCAATCCATGAGATAAAAAAATTTTTGGTTAACTAACTATAATGAGTACTAATTACTGCTAATTATGGAATTACAACAGTATAATTTATTTTTTTTATATCAAGAAACATTTGCCTTAACAAAGAGATTATTTATTCAATTAAAAAGAAGACCATCAACTCTTTTAGCAGGAATATTACAACCCATAATTTGGCTTTTTTTATTTGGAGCATTATTCTCTAAAGCTCCTGAAGGTTTTTTGCCAGGAGTTGATTCTTATGGGAATTTTTTAGGAGCAGGACTTATTGTTTTTACTGCTTTTAGTGGAGCCCTAAACTCTGGTCTTCCTCTAATGTTTGATAGAGAGTTTGGATTTCTTAATAGATTACTTGTGGCTCCTTTAACCAGTAGATTATCCATAGTTTTATCATCTTTTTTTTACATAACAATCTTGAGCTTTGTTCAAAGTATTGTAATAATGATAGTTTCATACATTTTGGGTTATGGATGGCCCAACTTATATGGTTTAGGAATTGTGTTTACAACACTAATTTTATTAGTTCTTTTTGTGACATCAATAAGTTTATGTTTAGCGTTTGTTTTGCCAGGACATATTGAATTAATCGCTCTTATATTCGTAATAAATTTACCTCTTCTCTTTGCGAGTACTGCTTTAGCTCCAATTTCTTTTATGCCAAATTGGCTTGGATGGTTAGCTTCATTAAATCCATTAACTTTTGCTATTGAGCCAATTAGGACTGCCTATACACAAACTATGGATTTAGAATTAGTGGCTTTACATGCCCCATATGGTGATTTAACTTGTAAGAGTTGTATCTCAATTTTATTTTCTTTAACAGTTTTATCCTTGATTATTATAAGGCCTCTGTTAAATAGAAAGTTAAATTAGAAATTTTATGCTTTTAAAAAATCATTTAATAGAAGTTTTTAAACAAGCCTCTCTAGAAGATAATTCTTTGCTTAAAGAAAATATTGTTATTAAGTGGGTCCATAGATTTGGCTTTGATTCTTTAAATGATTTATTAAGCCATAGTCCAGTACTAGAGGAAAATCAGTATAAAGAAGTAAATCAAGAACAAATCTCTTTAATTGATGAAGTAGATAAAGAAGTAAATCAAGAACAAATCTCTTTAATTGATGAAGTAGATAAAGAAGTAAATCAAGAACAAATCAAATTTGAATTAAAAAATTTAGGAAATATAGAAGAAACTAAGTGGGAATCCAATGGAGTGGAAATTTCTTGCGGTAATGGAGTATTTAGCAATAATCAAAATTCTAATAATAATGAAAAACTCATCGATAACCAAAAATTACCACTGCCTAATATTAAAAATTTAAGAAAGTGGATTAACAACGATAAAAAAGCTAGTTAGCTTTTACATCATACCTGGCATTCCCATGCCACCCATTCCTGGCATGCCCATGCCACCCATACCTGGCATTCCCATGCCACCCATACCTGGCATTCCCATGCCACCCATTCCTGGCATTCCCATGCCACCCATTCCTCCCATTGGATCTGCACCTGGTCCTCCAGGGGCTGCGGCTTCAGGCTCTGGAATGTCGGCCATCGCAACTTCTGTTGTGAGGAGCATAGCTGCAATAGATACTGAATCTTGAAGAGCTAATCTTATTACTTTGGTTGGATCTAATATCCCTGAATCTTTTAAATCCTCATATTTGCCTGAATTAGCATTAAAGCCTTTGTTAAGTCTTTTAATTTCAGCGACAACAACATCTCCATTAAAACCAGCATTTTTTGCTATTTGTTTGGTGGGTTCCAAGAGGGCTTCTTTGACTATATTTATCCCTGTTCTTAAATCATCTGAAGATGTTTCACTTAAATTTAAAAGGTCATTTGATATTTCAATTAACGTTTGTCCTCCTCCAGAAACAACACCCTCTTCAATAGCAGCTTTCGTAGCATTAAGGGAATCTTCGATTCTTAATTTTTTATACTTCATCTCTGTTTCTGTAGCAGCTCCTACTTTGATAAGAGCTACTCCTCCAGCTAGTTTGGCTATCCTTTCATTGATTTTATCTTGATCATACTCAGATTCAGTTATATTAACTTCTCTCTTTAATTTCTCTACTCTCTCTTTAACTAAATCTTTAGTGTCTTCGAAGGCAACAATTGTAGTTTTGTCCTTTGTGATTGTTATTTTTTTTGCTTTACCTAAATCATTAATCGATACTTTATCAAGTGTCATCGATTTATCTTCGCTAATTAACTTAGCCCCTGTAAGAATTGCAATATCTTCGAGGGCAGCTTTTCTTCTCTCACCAAATAAAGGAGCCCTTACGGAAGCAACATTTAAAACCCCACTATTCTTATTTAAAACCAGAGTAGTTAAAGCCTCTCCTTCGATATCTTCAGCAAGAATTAGAAAAGGTGAGCCTGACTTCTGAATTTCTTCAAGTATTGGAACTAGATCAACTAAAGTAGAGACTTTTTGATCAGTTATTAATATTTTAGGATTTTCAAGTTCACAAACTTGTCTTTCTTGGTCTGTTACAAAATATGGAGAACTATAACCTCTATCAAAAGACATACCTTCAGTTATATCTAATTCTGTTTCTAATGATTGCGATTCTTCGACAGTTATTACACCATCTGAAGTAACAATATCCATTGCTTTCGAAATTATAGATCCAATTTCTTCATCACCTCCAGCACTGACTGTTGCAACTTTTTGGATGTCAGAACCACTTAATGAAATACTTTTGGAACTTAATTTTTCTAAGACAAAAGATAGGCCTGCCTCCATACCTTTTTTTAACTCCATAGGGTTTGCGCCAGAAGCAATATTTTTCAATCCCTCCTGAATCATCTTCTGAGTCAAAATAGTCGCTGTTGTTGTACCATCACCAGCACTCTCTTTTGTCTTGGATGCCACTTGTTCTATTAATTTTGCACCTAAATTAGAAATAGGGTTTTCAATCTCAATCTCTTTAGCAACAGTGGATCCATCTCTTACTATATCTGGCGAACCAAATTTTCTTTCTATTACTACGTTTTTTGCCTTCGGACCAATAGTAACCTTTACTGCATTAGCTACGAAATTTACACCTTTTTCTAGCGCTTCTCTTGATTCATTAGAAAAACTTAACTGTTTTGCCATGTTTACTGGATCTTTTATCTTATTCTAATCTCCCATAGAATCATTTTTAAGGGATATTTAATTAAGTGGGGAAAGCCGAATTTCTTTTAATGAGACATACAAATTAAGTCAAATAAGAGTATCTTTAAGATATGAATGAAACAAATAATCTCATTTTTACTCTTACCGCAATCCTCGCGATTGCTATGACACTAATATATTTTCCTCTTAGGTTTTTCTTAACTTTAACGGCTAGAAGTCGAAGACTAAAGCTCTTACAAAAAATTAGAAGATTAAGAGATGAATTGGGCCAACCTTACGAAAGTACATAATTAAATACTCATACCACCATCAATACTAATTGTTTGCCCTGTAATGTAACTTCCAGCATTACTTGCAACTAAAAATGATACTAAATTTGCAATTTGAGAACAATTTCCTAATTTCCCCAAAGGAATAACTTTAAGAATATCTTCAGTATTAAGTTTTTCAGTCATCTCTGTTTCGATAAAGCCTGGAGCTATTGCGTTTACGTTTATACCTCTTGAAGCAAATTCTTTAGCGCAAGTTTTGGTGAATCCAATAACTCCAGCTTTGGCTGCAGAATAATTTGCTTGACCGGGATTACCAATTAATCCAACAACAGATGAAATATTTACTATACTTCCACTTCTTTTTTTCATCATAAATTTTGAAGCATATTTTGTACAAAGAAAAACTCCTTTTAAGTTTGTATTTAGTACGTCATCCCATTGTTCCGATTTCATTCTCATCAATAGTCCATCTCTAGTAATACCAGCATTATTAATGAGGATATCAATGGTGCCATTAATTTTGATAATTTCTTCAAAAGCTGAACTTACAGAATCTTCTTTTGAAACATCAAACTTTAATTTATGAGCTTTACCTCTCAAATTTTTTATTGAATTCACAACTTCTTCAGCTTTTTCATCAGAAGAAGAGTAATTAATAAAAACTTCTGCTCCTAAGCGGCTTAGTTCTAAAGCAATTTCTTTACCAATTCCTCTGCTAGCTCCAGTGATTAAAGCAACTTTGCCTGATAATGAATCTGTATTGGACATTATGAAATTTTATAATTTTCAATCGTAGTACTATTTGTGTAAAGATATTGCTTTTATTTATAATTATCTAGAAAATATTAAGACCTTCTATTGTGCACTTTTTAATACCAGCTGCAGGGAGCGGTAGCAGAATGAAAGCTGGAAAAAATAAATTACTTATTGATTTAGAGGGAGAGTCTTTGATTTATTGGACACTTAAATCTGTATTTTCTGCAAGCTCAGTAAATTGGGTCGGAATAATTGGACAACCGAAAGATAAAAATTTATTATTAAATTCAGCAAAGGATTTTGCCCATAAAGTTCATTGGATAAATGGTGGTGAAACCAGACAACAGTCAGTTTTTAATGGTTTAAAAGCGTTACCAAAAGATGCTGAAAAAGTTTTAATACATGATGGTGCTAGATGTCTAATTAATCCTGAATTAATTGACCAATGTGCTAGGCAACTAGATGAAAATGAAGCTGTTATTTTGGCTACTAAGGTAACTGACACAATAAAGATTGTTGATAATGAAGGTTTTATTAAAGAAACACCAGATAGAAATTATTTATGGGCAGCGCAAACTCCTCAGGGCTTTTTAGTAGATAGCTTAAAAAAAGCTCATAAGATGGCAATTGATAAAAACTGGAAAGTCACGGATGATGCCTCACTATTCGAAATGCTTAATTTGAAAGTGAAGATTATTGAAGGAACTTATTCAAATATAAAAATTACATCCCCTATAGATTTGAAAATAGCAAAACTTTTTGTGAAGAACCCCTAGTTAAAAAGGTGTATCGATACTAAGAATGCCATTGTCACCATTTAAGGTGGCTTCGTATCCTAAAGGAATGCAAGCATTTCCCGATATGTGGCCTATTGGGAGGTCAAAAAGAATAGGAAAATCAAATTCTTGGAGTCTTTCAATAATGCAGTTTTTTAGTAAATCTTTCCATTCAAGGTCGCAGGAATCATTAGAAAAACTTCCGAATCCAATACCAGCAATTTCAGTAAGTGTTTTTGTCATTCTGAGGTAAGTCAACATACGATCAATTTTATAAATATCTTCATTAATATCTTCAAAAATTATTATTTTTCCTTTGCAGTCAGGAAAGTGATTTGTACCAATTAAAAAAGTAGCAATAGTTAAGTTAGAAACGATAATTTCCCCTTTAGCTTTTCCAGCTCTTAAAGGAATTCCTCTTATATCCTCAACATATCCCTCAAAAAGTAAATTTCTTAATCTCTTTAGACTCCATTCTGGCTCTTTGAAAAGGGTAGTAACCATTGGGCCATGAATAGAACCTATAAATCCTTGAGAATATTTAGATAGTAATAAAGAACATGTATCTGAGAATCCAAGCATTAAACCATGCTGCCAAGGAGGTTCTTTTTCTAAAAGTCTTGCTGAACCCCAGCCTCCTTTTGCGAAAATGATTAGCTTACTATTTTGTGCTTTTCCCAGTTCTTCAAATCTAGTTAAATCATCACCTGCAAAATAACCAAATTTTTTTGATAGAGAATTATTTTTATTAATTTCCAAGCCCCAGTTTCTTAAGATTTCTATGCCTTTTTGAAAATTTTCGTCTTCATCAATGAAGGAGCCTGGAGCTAAAATGTCTATTTGATCCCCTTTTTTTAATCTAAAAACCATTTTTAGAATTCATGAGGCAATAATAATTCCTAATAAAAGGACTCCTCCATAAATTGATTGATTTTTGAAGTGATTCCCAATATTTTTTATTGATTGCTTTTCCTCAGGAAATACTTTTAGTATATCTCTCTGCATTAAGATTGACGTTGTAAGCCAAATTGGCCAAAAAATAAAATCCATTTGATTAATAAATCCACATAATGCTAAAAAACAAGAAGTTAAAAAATAACAAATTTGAATAGTTATTCTTGTTTTGTTCTGGAGGTTAACAGCGGAACTATTTATTCCAATTTTGATATCATATTTTTTATCTGCTAAAGCATAAATCGTGTCAAAGCCAAAAGTCCAAAAAATAGTAGCTAGCCAGCAAAATAATAAAACAATACTATTTAAATTGCCTTCATTTGCGGCCCAGGGAATTAAGACAGCAAAACCCCAGCATATAGATAAGATTAATTGAGGATATTTAAACCATCTTTTGGCAGAAGGATAAATTAAAATAATAGGTAAGGCTAAAAAAGCAAGTGAAATGGAAAGGATTCTGCCATGCTGAGGTAGTGACAAAGTTAAAAAGAAGCTACAAAAAATTAAAAAGAAAAGAATTGAATAAGCCGTTTTAAGACTGATTTTATTTGCAGCTAGAGGTCTATTTTTTGTCCTAAAAACTCTTTGATCAATTTTTTTGTCCCAAATATCATTTACTACGCAGCCTAATCCACTTACTAGAAGTCCTCCCAGTATTATTCTTAGCAACATTAATAGTGTTGGATTAGCATCTGGGGTTAAATATAAACTCCATCCAGCAGGAATAAGTAAGATCATTCTTCCAGTCGGCTTATTCCACCTTAATAATTCAAAAAAAGTAACTAATTTAATTTGTAGATTTTTATTTTGCATATAAACTATTGTATATTTCATAACTTTAAATAATCTTACTAGGATTAAATGATTTCTATTATTTAATAATCAATATTGGGTATATTAATTAATGGATTAAAGATATCTGCATCTTATAAAAAGAAATGATACTGAAACAAGATTTAAGATATGTTCAAGAAAAGCAAATTTTAGTAGCTTCTATAGATATTGGAACTAACTCTACGCATCTCTTGATAGCAGAAATTAATTTAGAATTAAAATCATTTTCAATAAAATTCACTGATAAATCAACCACTCGCCTTGGAGAAAGAGATGAGGAGGGTAATCTTACTGATGAATCAATCCAAAGAGCATTAGTTACTCTTAAGAGATTTAAGGAATATTGTAAAAGCAATGGAGTAAAACAAATAGTAACAGCAGCAACAAGTGCAGTTAGGGAAGCTCCAAACGGTCAAGATTTTATTAGAAGAGTTCTTGATGAAACTGATATTCAAATAGAAATGATAAGTGGTTCAGAGGAAGCCAGATTAATTTACCTTGGTGTTCTTTCAGGTATGGCTTTTGAAGATCAGTCTTTTGTAATCATAGATATTGGAGGAGGATCTACAGAATTAATACTTGCTGATAAAAAAGATGCTATTGCTCTTACCAGTTCGAGAATTGGTGCGGTAAAACTAAAAAATGATTTTTTAAATAGAGAGTCTATTAATTCAGAAAGATCGAGTTTCCTAAAAACTTTTATTGAAGGATCTTTAGAACCAGCTGTCCGAAAAATAAAGAGTAGATCTAAGGGAGATAAGTCTTTATCTATGATTGCAACCAGCGGCACCTCAACCTCATTAGGAAATTTGATTTCAGATGATTTGGGAGAATCCAAACAAAAGTTGCATGGTTATAAATTTAAAAAAGAAAATTTACAAAATGTATTGGAGAAACTTATTAAATTGCCAGTTTCGGAAATTAAGAAAATCCCTTCGTTAAGTGAGAGAAGAGCAGAAATAATTGTTCCAGGAGCATTGATATTAAATACTGCAATGGAGATGTTGAACTTTAATGAATTAACAATCAGTGAGAGGGCGCTTCGAGAGGGTTTGGTTGTAGATTGGATGCTTCGTAAAGGGATAATTAAAAATGAGTTAAATATTCAAAGCAATATTAGAAAAACAACAATAGTTCATCAGGCTAGAAAGTTTGGAGTAGATAATAAAAGAGCTGCAAAGGTTATTGATATTGCCTTTCAAATTTATGATCAGACTAAAAATATCTTTCACAGCGATAATGACCCTAAAGCCAAAGAACTTCTTTGGGCAGCTTGTAATCTTTATAATTGTGGGAAATACGTGAATGTTGGTTCATATCATAAACACTCTTGGTACTTAATAAAAAATTGTGAGTTGTTGGGATATTCTGAAGCAGAAACAAATATTATTGCTTCAATTGCTAGATACCATAGAAAGACTCTACCTAAGAAAAGACATGATTCTTGGCAAAATTTAATCTCCAAAGAACATAAAACATTAGTGCTTGAAATGTCATTAATCCTGAGACTATCAGCATCTCTTGATCAAAGCCCCGACAAGGTGATCTCCTCAGTTCAAATAAAATTGCAGGAAAATATTCTTACATTTGAACTTTTACCTTTAAATAAAAACCATAATCTTCTTCTTGAGAAATGGAACTTAGGATTATGCCGTAATGTAATAAAAGAACTAAAGAATTTGGAATTAAAAGTTATTTAGTTTTATTAATAAGTTCTTGTTTTGGAGCTTGATTCTGAGAAGGGTTTGAAAATAAATTGAAAATTAAGGACGAGGCGATTAGCCCTAGAAGACCTGAAACTAAAATAAATATCCAAAACCCTACTGGACTTAGATCCTTAGATTGTTTCGTTTTATTAGTTTTTTTAGCAACTTCTTCAACTATTTCTTCTATTTTTATTTCTTGCCTTTCTGTCTTGAATTCATTCATCATAAATTCTGTATCAAGTTTCAGCTTCTGTGAAATTCTACGAACCATCGCTTTGATAAATACTCTTTCAGGTAGTTCTTCTTCATTACCTTCTTCAATAGCTTTAAGTTGATGCGACCCAATTTTTAAATCAGAAGCTAATTCTTCAACAGATTGCTCTCTACTTAACCTTGCCTCTTTAATAAAATTTCCAATTCTCTTTAAAGAGGATTGTTCTGTTTGGGTATTGTCTGCTGGGTTAGGTTTTATTTCTTTCAAAACAAATAAATTTTTACTAATTATAGTAATTAATATTTTTCTATCAACTTAAAGATGATTTATTCCTAAAAAGATGTCTATAAGATGGATTATAAAGATTAGATCTTTTTTGAGAATTACAAATTGCTGGGCTAATTATATAAATAGTTGTTCTAATAAGTTTTTTCTCAATAGAAAATTTTTCCATATCTTTTAATTCTATTAATGATGTCCAACCATCATCCCAAGATACTCTAAATCCAACAATCACCTTAGTCTCTGGAGGGTAAAACTCTAGTAGAGTTTCTTGAGACCTTTTCACATGCCTAGCACTTAGATAAAGACATATAGATGAATTGTGTTTCGCAAGATCTTTCAGAGATTCTTTTTCGGGCATCCCTGTTCGCCCTCCTGTTCTAGTTAAAATTATTGTTTGCGTTATATCAGGGATGGTTAACTCGGCTTCATGATATGCTGCAGCAACTTGAAAAGCACTTACGCCAGGTACGACTTCGATTTCTATTTTTTCATTTTTTAAAATTTCGATTTGTTCTCTAATTGCTCCAAAAAGGCAAGGGTCTCCATCATGCAACCTTATAACTGTCTTCCCTGCCTGAAGTTTTTCTATCATAATTGAGGTGATTTGCTCTAAGTTAAGGGAACTCGTTTTTATTTTTTCAGAATCATCTTTCGAAAAATTTAAAATCTTTTCAGGAATTAGAGAGTCAGTCCAAATAATGACATCTGCAATTTTTATCTTTTTTAATGCTTTTAAAGTTAATAATTCTGGATCCCCTGGACCAACACCAACAAAAGATATTTTTTTATCCATTATTTCTTTTTTTTTCACTGTATGTTCTCAATCTTAAAAAAAATATTCCAATTAATCCAGAAGAAAATAGAAAAATACTTATAAATTGAGCCATTCTTATACCGCCATCACAAAAAGGTGGAAGTCCACCAATGCATAGTGGGTCAGTTCTTAAACCTTCAATCCAGAATCTTCCAAAGCTATAACTTATTAAATAAAGACAGCTAATAAAGCCAGGCCTGAAAAAATCTGTTTTACTTTGGTTATTAAAAATAATAATGAGGAGGATGAAAATTAAAATATTCCACAATGACTCATAGAGAAATGTAGGATGAAAAAATTCATAATTAAGAAATTCTAAAGGCCTATTCTGGATAGGTATAAATAATTTCCAAGGCAAATTTGTAGGAACTCCAAAGGCTTCATTATTGAAAAAATTTCCCCACCTTCCTATTGATTGTCCAAGAATAATCGAGGGTATTAATATATCTACAAAAGTCTTTAAATTAATTTTTTTAGACTTACAGAAATAGATAATTGATATTAATCCTCCAATTAGACCTCCATGGATTGCGATGCCTCCTTCCCAAACTGCAAGAAAAGAAGGTATTTGAATGATGTTATTGAATATTTCAAAAGAAGTAAAAAAGTTCTCTCCGCTATATTGCCTCCACTCAAAAATTACGTAATAAGCTCTAGCTCCAATTATTGAAGAGATTATTAATGATGGAAGTATTTCACTAATGTACTCTGGGTTAATATTTCTTGCCTTTGCTAGTTTTTTAGAGACAAATAGGCCTATTAAGACTGAAACCGAAATAAGCAGTCCGTACCATCTAATAGTTATAAATCCTAAATTTAAAAAAGTTTCTCCTGGCGATTGTATAAAGGCTTCAAGTATAAGCATTTAAAGAAAGTTAGATACCCTCTGCTGCTTGAACTTTTTCTACTTGTTTTTTCTTTAATACTAACAGTATTTGAGTTAGGCCTACACCAATGAAGAATGCAATCAATCCAATTACTCTATAAGGGCTCTGAAGTACAACCTCAGCATCTAATTGCCCAAAACCGCCAACGTTGGGATCATTAGTGAGAGGGTCACCTGCATTAATTTTATCTTGTGCTTTTACGATAAGTTGAGGACCAACAGGCACTGCTTCAGTAGTTATTTCACCATTCTCGTTTTCTATATTGACCTTATAGCTACCATCTTCAATTGTATCTATTGAATTTATAGTGCCTGAAGTAGAAGAAGTGAAAACTACATTATTGCTTTTGTCTCCAGTTGGGTATACCTGACCTCTACCTCTGTTGCCTCCAATATGTAACGAGTATTTTCCATAGTGATATTCTTTATTAGTGGATGGATCAGGGGAAAGTACAGGAAAAACTATTTCTTTATTAGTATCGCCAGGTAAAGGTCCGACAATGATTATATTATCTTTCTCTTCACTGTAATTAGTGAAGTAAACCCCTTCAGTCTCCTCTTTGATTTCTTCACTCCATCTTTCTTGTGGAGCAAGTTTAAAGCCATCAGGAAGCATTACAACAGCACCAACTTGTAATGGAACTTCAGAACCATCAGCACCTATCTCTTTTAAGTCATTTTTGTAAGGTATTTTGACTACAGCTTTGAAAACACTGTCTGCTCCAACAGATTGTGGAACCTCTGCAATTGTAGGCATCTGAGCTAGATGACAATTTGCACAGACTATCTTACCTGTTGCTTCTCTTGGGGATTCATAGTTTTGCTGAGCCCAAAATGGATAAGCAAAAGTGATCTTTGGATAAAATACAATGCTCGAAATGAAAAGCAGAGTACAGATAAATAAACTTGTTTTTTTCATGATTTGATTTTTAAGACCTTTCATTTTTTTATGCCCACCATGGATTTTCATTAGTTCTGAAGTCAGTTTCTGACCATTGTTTGACGAGTACAGCATCATCTTCAATATCGACATGAGCTAGAGCTAAAGATAAAGGAGCAGGCCCTCTTACTACCTTCCCATTAGTATCGTACTGACTGCCATGACAAGGACATATAAATTTATTAGCACCACTATCCCATGGGACAACGCAACCTAAATGAGTACAAATTGCATTTAAACCAAATTCTCCTATTTCTCCACCCTCATTAACTATTAAATAAGTTGGATCTCCCTTTAGACCCTGCACTAGACTTCTGTCTCCTGCTTGATGGGTAGCTAACCAGCCTGTCTTAGTTATTGGATTCCCTAATTCATCTTTAGCAGAAGTTCCACCTCCACCACCGCCTGCTCTTAAAGGCATGAAATAATTTGCTACAGGGTAAAGGGCTCCTAACGCTACACCAGTTGCAGTACCAAATGTAAGAAGATTCATAAATTGCCTTCGACCCATTGAAGGGACATCATTGGAACTTAATTGAGTCATTCGCTACTTGGTTCTGTTATTTATTAGTTATTATGAATCAAATTGATCAATTTCTGTTGCAAATAGATAGGACTTTTAATAATTTAAAGTAAAAGTTTAGGAAGTCTTAATTAACTGATTTAAATGAACCCATTACTAGTAGATGAAGTTATACATTATTTGATTCATCGCTGGGGGAAAAAATATGATTTTAGACTCTTCAGAAGAGGAAAATTTGTTTATTTTCAAATGATGTGGGGATTTCTAGGGCAAGAATCATTCCCTTTAAGTGAAGATGAATATAAAAAATCAATAGCTGATAAAATCGAGATTTTAAATAGATGTGGATATTCAGAAGAAGTAAGGGAATGGCTAAAGAAAGTCAATGCTAAGCCAAGATTAGGTAGAGCTATCAGCTTGCAATTAAATCTTAATGAGAAGATGAAAGAGTTTTTGACTTAAGATTTTCAGATAAGTAAGTTAGTCCAGTACCCACAAAAAATAAAAACACAATAGATATAGATAGCAATGACATAGTCAATGGGTCCGTTGAAGGGGTAATCACCGCAGATAATATTGCTGAGGAAATTACAACTATCTTCCAATTCGAAATCATTTTTTCTGTTGTGATTATTCCAAGAGAACCAAGAATAAATTGTAATACTGGCAATTGAAAAGCTATTGCAGTACTGGACATTAATAAGAGTACAAAATCGAAATATCTTTCTATAGACCAAGTTGGTTCAACAATATCAGCACCAAAACTAATGAAGAAATTTATTGCTGCAGGGACTAATATCCACCATGAAAAAATTAATCCTAAAAAAAACAGAAGACCTGAACCAAAAACTGCGGGCAAGATAAGACTTTTTTCTTGTTTTGTTAAACCAGGAGAAATGAATAATATTATTTGATAAAAAATATAAGGCATAGAAACTATCAATCCGCTGTAACCTGCAACTTTAATAGCGACAAATAAAAACTCTCCTGGAGCAAGTTGTAGTAAATGAATATCTCCAGCTGGGATTTCTAAAAAAGATATTAATGGCTTTATGATGAGAAAACTAAAAAATATCGATATAAGTATTGAGTAAATTGAGTTTAGTATCCTTTGACGAAGCTCCTCTAAATGATCACTAAAAGTCATTGAATCTGATAGTTTATTTTCACTTTGACCTGTTCCTCTCATTATTATTTGATAAATATTTTGTAAGAAAAAGGTTTAGAATTACTATTGTGAAAGTCCAATTTATTTTTCGATAATCTTAATTATTTGCTTAATTTAGGATTTGTTGGATCTGGTAATAAGAAAGGAGGAGCATCATTTAAAGATGATTCACCATAAGTTTCATATTCTCTATATCCACCCATTTTCCCATTTGTTTTCATTAAAGCGCTTACAAAGGCAAGTAGTAAGAAAACAGTAGGAGCTCCAATTATTAATGCAGCACCAAATAGATATCCAACAATAAATTCTGGAAAGCTATGATTTCCTAAAAATTCATGAGTGCCTAAAAGAAAATCAAACATTTAGATTTAAAATTTTTTTTATTATAAACTAAATTACCGTTTTAAGATTTTTTTTAATGTAATCTTCTCCTCTTGTAGGATTTCCCCATATAATTTCTCCATTTTTAAAGGAAACGCAACCCGGTCCTCCGTTTTTGATTTTTTGCAAATCTTTAATCTTTACTAAATTAATTGGAACTTTAATGTTTCTTTTTGCCTTACTAAATAAAGCAGCTAAATCTGCAGCTATTTGAAGATCTTGTTCAGATGCTACTTGAGATGAAGACTTCAAAACTACATGACTTCCTGGTGATTCCTGTGCATGAAACCATAAATCGCCTTTTTTTGAGAACTTAAAGCTTATTAAGTCATTTTGCCTCATATTTCGTCCTACCTGAAGCTTTAATCCTGTGGGAGTGTCAACTTGAATTGGTGAAGACTCTATCTCATATGTACTTTTCTGATCTTCTCTTTGCTTCTTGATATTGATATTAAACTCGTTACAAATTTCTTCCATAATTTCTTCTAGAAGTTTGATTCTCATAGAAAGTTTTTCATGATTTAAAGAATTTAAATTTTCTAGAAGCGTAGTGAATTCTTCTAATCTCTCTATATTTGTTTTGTAAATACTTAATCTTTCTTTTATTAAATCTCTAGATCTCTTTAGTTTTTTTGATTTTTTATATAGTTTTTGTCCCTTTATAATGTCTTGTTTTTTAATTTCATGTGAAGAAAATATAATATCAGCTTTTTCTTTATATATCTCGTAGTTTTCTGATTTTGTAAGAAGATCATATTGAATATTTAAATTCTTTTTCTCAGTATTGGTTTGTTTAAAAATTATCCCTTCAATTTTCTTTTCCAATAATTGAAGTTTTTTTTGTTTCAGATGATAATCATAATAATTCTCTAAGCTTGTACATAAATCTATATTATTTTCGCAATTAATTTCATTATCAAAAAACCAAACGCAATAAAAATCTTTGTTGAATGTAGAAAAGTTAAAGTTATTGTTTTTAAACCTGTTTATCCAAATCTTCCAATTTTTAAATATCTCATTTAAGTCTGAGTTGCTAATGAAATCAATATTTTTTTCCATTATTTCTGAATTAACAGTTGCGCTAACAACCTCTAATTGTTTTGTGAGGATAGGGCTTACTCCTTGATAGGTATTTATTAAACAGTATTTCAAAGACTCAGGTACTATTGAAATTGAGTCTTTCCATGATTGAAAAGACTCATCTTCTCTTGGTTGTTTTTTGAGATTGACTGGAGGGCCAGAATAAATTGATCCTGTTGAAATTGTTCTAAAACTAGATTGACTTGATTTAATTTGTTTACCAACGGCAATTATTTTATGTTTATTATCCAGATAAAAAATATTACTATGTTTTCCCATTAATTCAAAAATTAAATACTTATTAATTTCATCTCCAGGTTTTTTTGCAAAACTAAATTTTATAACTCTCTCGAAATCATCTTGATCAATCGAAATTAAAGCCATATACTTTAATCCGTATCTAATTTGTTTGGAAAGTGTGCTTTCTCTCCCAATCTTTTCTGGCTTATTTATCTTTAGTATTCTTGGAGAGTCCCCATTCCATGAAACTTCTAACCATGTTTGAGAATCAACTCCTCTGAAACATAACTGAATTGTATTAGGCTCTGGTTGTTGGGCAGTCTCAAACTTTGTAGGTAAGATGTTCTTCGTCAAATAATGCAAAACAGATCTAATAGATGTAATATCCATTATCTGTGGAACACCTTTTTGCATTATTCCTTTTTAATTCACAAGATTTTTATTTTACTGTAAAAAATTTTATATGAAAAATCAAAAAAAACTTATCATCCTTACCGGACCCAGCGGGGTAGGTAAAGGAACAGTTGTTAAAGAAGTATTAGGTAAAGAAAAAAATTTTTGGCTTTCAATATCTGCAACTACTAGAGAACCTAGAGAGGGAGAGAAGGACGGAGAAAATTACTACTTTTTAAATAAAGAAAAGTTTAAAGAAATGATTGAACAAAACCTTTTCCTTGAATGGGCTCAATTTGCTGGAAACTACTATGGAACGCCTTTGTCTTCTGTTAATGAGAAAATAAAAAAGGGATTTACCGTACTGCTTGAAATTGAAGTAGAGGGTGCAAGGCAAATAAAAAATAAGTTTCCTAATTCACAGTCAATATTTTTACTTCCACCGGATAAAGAAGAGTTAGAGAGGAGAATAAGAAATAGAGGTACAGAAAAAGAAGAGGCTATTAAAAAAAGACTCTCAAGGGCTAATTATGAGATTTCAGTATCAAATGAATTTGATTTTGCATTAACAAATCACAATGTTTATGAAACAGCAAAAAAAATAATCAAGTTAATAAAAACTTGATTATTTTCTATTTATTAACTCATTGGATGGAATAATAAATCTGGGAAAAACCTATTAAATTCAATAATTATTCCAGCTGTAAGGCTTAGCCAAATTGCTGCTACCACTGGAGCAGATCTGACAAATTTTGTGTTTAGAATTTTGAACATTTGTTTTTTATGAAAGTTTTTAAGGATGTTTAGCGAGGACCATTAAGTGTGATGTTGTTATCTTTCTCTCTTAAATCTCCATTTCTACCTTGTTTATTGGCAAGAAGAGGCCATTGCGCTCCTTTTATAAGACATTTTCTGGCTAAGTCTAGGTCAATAATGATCTCAAGATCTGCTGGATTCTTAGTCTTTTTTGATTCAATCAGATACTCTCTTCCTGACCAACCTATTATTCCAGCAATATAAATGAACAATACTCCTGGAATAAGTAAATCTCCTTCATGACCTCTATTTAAAAGTGCTCCCCATGGCTCAAGAGGGGGTCCAATAATTAAATGTGGAAGACCATCATCTCCACATGATGCTTTTCCATATCTTTCAAATCTTGCGATGTCTTTTTGAGTAGTTGCAGTATTTGCTCTCTCAATGAATTTAGGATTTTCAGAGCATTTTGTGAGGGCTGAAGCAGTATATTCAGTGCTAGCTCTATCTGCGTTTAAGGCAGGCCCATTGGCAGCTAGAGCAATTGGAGTAATTCCGAGGAACAGAAAAACTGAGGTTATGATTGAAAAAAAGAATTTCATAAGTTGCAATCTTTAATTCCTTATAGTGTGTTAAGTAAGAAATTAATATTAAAATAAAACAAGTTGAATCAAAAATGCATAAAGTTTTAGCTATTGAAACAAGTTGTGATGAGACATCTGTCTCAATAGTTTCTAATATTGGCGATACTTTCAAAATTCATTCAAATATCATTGCATCTCAAATTGAAGATCATTCAAAATGGGGAGGAGTTGTTCCTGAACTAGCAGCTAGAAAACACCTTGAGTTATTGCCTTTTGTTTTGGAAAAGGCATTAAAAGAGTCAAAAATTAAGATTGATGAAATTGATTATATTGCGTCAACTGTAGCCCCTGGATTAGTTGGATGCTTAAGAGTTGGTTCTATTACGGCAAGATCACTTTGCGCTTTACATTCAAAGCCATTTTTGGGAATTCATCACTTGGAGGGACATTTATCATCAATTTTATTTTCAGAAAACTATCCTAAGAAACCTTTTATTACGTTACTTGTAAGTGGCGGTCATACAGAACTTATAAAAGTAGATGAGAGAAGGAGAATGCAAAGACTTGGTAAAAGTTTTGACGATGCCGCTGGAGAAGCTTTTGATAAAGTTGGAAGACTATTGGGTCTTAGTTATCCAGGAGGACCGGCAATTGAAAAGGTTGCTAAAAAAGGAGATCCTTTGAAATTTAATCTACCAAAATGTAGGATTTCAGATAAAAAGGGTGGATTTCTTAAATATGATTTTTCTTTTAGTGGTCTAAAAACTGCTGTATTAAGGTTGGTTGAGAAATTAAATATAGAAGGTAAGATCATCCCAGTTCCTGATATTGCTGCGAGCTTTGAGAGAGTAGTAGCAGAGGTTTTGGTAGAGAGAACTTTAGTGTGTGCAAAAGACTATAACTTGAGAGATGTTGTTGTTGTTGGGGGTGTGGCTGCTAACAATACATTAAGAAAAATGATGATTAGTGAAGCTAGCAAAAAATCTATTAAAGTTCATTTAGCTCCTCTTAATCTTTGTACAGATAATGCGGCGATGATTGGAGCGGCGGCTTTGTTCAGAATCAAATTTGAGAATCATTTAAGTTCCCTTAAATTAGGCGTCGCTGGAAGATTATCAATTGAACAAGCAAATACCCTTTATGAAGAAAACCCTCCTTTTTAACTTCAATGAAAAAACAATCTAAAATCGAGATTAAAGAGACAAAAAACTTTGTTGATAAAAAGGAACTGAATTTGTGGAAAAGAGGTTTTACCCCACAAGCTGAAATATGGAATGGAAGGATGGCAACAGTTGGTATAGGAATTATTTTAATAATAATTGCTTTAATAAGCCAATTTTCTTGATAGAAGTAAAATTTATTTGACTTAAAATTTGTTATAAAAGATTTAATAAAAATTACACTTCTATAGCTGATTAATTAAATTAAAAAGTATTGTATTTATTGGACTTCAGATATGATTGTTGATTTAATCAAAATAATAAATATTTCTACTATATATAGTTTTTTTTATGACGCCTGAAAGGCTTGGATTACTTTGGGGTATAACTGTATTCGCAGGTGCTTGTGCTCGATTATTTTCTTCTTTTACAGGATTCCCCAGCGTTGTTATTTTATTACTTTCTGGATTATTTATAGGAAGATCAGGTTTAGGACTGGTTGAGCCTTTAGATCTTGGACAAGGGCTTGAAACTATTGTAGGGCTTCTAGTTTGTTTGGTCCTATTTGAAGGAGGACTAAATTTAAAACTGCCTGAAGGGAATATAAGAAATACTGTTTTGAAAATATCATTGGTAAGACTTTTTATTTCATTATCCGCTGGAATTTTTATTGCTCATTGGCTGGCAGGACTCTCATGGCAAGTCGCAGGAATATATAGTGCCATTATTCTAGCTACTGGTCCAACAGTTGTTTCTCCATTAGTGGAACAAATAAAATTAGCTTCTCCTCTCTCGGATGTTTTAAAAGCTGAAGGGTTGTTGCTTGAACCAATTGGAGCAGTACTGGCATTACTTCTTTTAGAACTAACTTTAGGAGACCTACGTGGAATTAACGATGTATTTATAGCATTAATGCAAAGATTAGGAGGAGGAGTCTTAATCGGATTAAGTTCAGGTTGGTTACTATCAGAAATTTTAAAAAAAATAAAAAATGAAGCCTCATTTGGTATAGAGCTTCAAGTTACTCTTGGATTTATTTTTCTTGTGTATGGAATTTGCGAATATTTTTTGCCAGAATCAGGCTTGCCGGCTTCTGTCGCAGCGGGATTTGTTGTAGGCAAAAGAGAAGTTATAGATAAAGAGAGATTGGATAATCTAATAGGTGAATTAGCTCAATTAGCAATAACTGTGCTTTTTCCTCTCTTGGCCGCTGACGTTTCTTGGGGTGAATTAAGTCCGCTTGGCTGGGGAGGGGTTGTTTGCGTTTTTATGTTGATGGTAATTGTTCGCCCTATCTCTATATGGATAGCAACAATGGGAAGAGAATTGAACTTAAAAGAAAAAATATTTTTAGCTTGGTTAGCCCCAAGAGGCATTGTTACTGCTGCGGTAGCTTCTCTTTTTTCTATCAGATTAGAACAGGCTGGTATCCTTGGGGCTGGCCGTCTCCAAGGTTTAGTTTTTCTTACTATATTGATGACAGTGGGAATTCAAGGTCTTTCAGCTAAACCTTTGGCGAAAAGGCTTGAATTAGAACAAAAAAATAATTTAGATTGATTTAAGACATCTTTCAATTCGAGATCTATCAGTTTTACTCTCTGAGAAAAGCTCCCAACTTTGAATTAAATCTGGCCCGCTGAGAGATCCAAAAAAGGCTACTCTTAACGATTTCATTAATATCCCTTTTTTAATATTATACTTTTTTGAGATTACGTTTATTATTTCTTTGGCTTTCTCTTTATCTAGTTTTATAGTATTTTGATCAGTTAAATAATTTAAGGTTAGCTTTAGAGATTCTTTGCTATCCTCGTTTTCCAAAAAAACTTGACCTTCTTTTTGAATCGTAGGTGTTAAGAAAAATGGTTTTGATTGATCAATGGCATCTGTTAAAAGAGTCATAGAGTCTCTAAGCAAAATTGCTAATTTATAGCCCCATTCTTGAGATGGAGGAACCCAACCATTGTCATCCCAGTATTTCCTAATAATCTTACTTAATTTTATTGATTCCATATTTTTTATATATTGTGAATTAATCCAGTTAAGTTTTTCCCAACTGAATTTAGCTCCAGCTTTATTTATGTCTGATAAGTCAAAAATTTCAGATATCTCATTAAGTGAAAGTATTTCTCTGTAGGCAGATTTTGGAGACCAGCCCAAAAAGGCCATATAGTTCGATAATGCCTCAGGTAAATACCCCATATCTCTAAATTCGTCGATTGAAGTCACGCAATCTCTCTTAGATAATTTTTTCCCTTCACTATTAAGTATTAGAGGTGTATGCGAAAAAGTAGGCAAATTAAAATTTAATGCTTTATAAATCAATATTTGTTTTGCAGTGTTCGAGATATGGTCTTCACCCCTCACAACGTGAGAAATATTCATAAAATTGTCATCAACCACAACTGCAAGATTATATAAAGGATCTCCAATCTCATATCCATTTGCCCTTCTTGACAAAACTAAATCACCACCCAAGTCCTTCCCTTGCCATTTGATTTCACCTCTTATATGATCGGCCCACTTTATCTCAATTTTTTCATCAATCTTAAACCTTATTACTGAAGTCCTTCCTTGGGATATGAAAGTTTCTATTTCTTTTTGTGAAAGACTTCTGTGTCTATTATCGTGCTTTGGAGGTAATCCTTTCTTTTTTTGTTCTTCTCTTAATTCAGAGATTTCATCTTCTGTTGTAAAGCACCTATATGCAGCTCCACATTCCAATAGCTTTTTGATATGACTTTTATGAATCGAGATTCGGTCACTTTGCTTTATAGGTTCTTCATCCCATGTAAGTCCAAGCCATTTCAATCCATCTAATATATTTTTTGTATATTCAGATTTAGATCTAAGAAAATCAGTATCCTCTATCCTGATGAGAAACTTTCCACCTATTTTTTTTGCATATAACCAGTTAAATAATGCTGTTCTAGCAGTCCCAATATGAAATAAACCCGTTGGACTAGGTGCTAGTCTTAATCGCTTTTCCAAATTTCTATTAGAAATAACGGGACCGACGGGATTCGAACCCGCAACTTCCGCCGTGACAGGGCGGTGCTCTAACCAGTTGAACTACGGTCCCAGAGTTTTGTTCTAAATTTTATTTAGAACTTCATCTTTAAAATTATCAGATCATAATACTTAATTTATGGTGTTGTAATAAAAAAAATTTATTAATTTGAGGATTTACAGAAATAGTTAGTTTTACAATTGCCTTAATATAAGCAACTATTTATTTTTGAGGCCTAAAACCAGCAGGTTCTATCAACCTAACTTGGTTGCCTCTAGCTGTAAATTCTCTGCCTTGGTCACTTTGTACGACAACTCTCCCACCAGACTTAACTCTGATGACTCTTGCACGAACCCATCCTAAAGCTGCTGATTCGAGGACTTTAACTACGTCCCCAGGTTGAAGATCTAACTCCATCTTATGAAAATGATTTACATAATGTTGATCAAACGCGTCGTGGAGGACTTGAACCCCCGACATCAGGTTTTGGAGACCTGCGTTCTACCAACTGAACTAACGACGCATCTAAATAATTATAAGCGTCTTTGTGACCAATAAGTCGATTAATTTACAACTTTATCGATCAAAGCGTTGTTTTACGCGAGTAGCTTTTCCTACTCTATCTCTTAGATAGAATAACTTAGCTCTTCTTACTTTACCTCTACGTTCAACTTTTAGAGAGGCAACTTGTGGACTATGTAGCATAAATACTCTTTCAACACCTATACCCTGAAAAATTCTTCTAACTGTAATAGTCTGATTAATACCTCCATGTCTTTTTGCGATGACAACACCTTCATAAGGTTGGACTCTTTCTTTATTCCCTTCTGTAATTTTTACTCCAACTTTAACGGTGTCCCCAACATAAATTTCAGGTAATTCTTTTTTTAATTGTTCACTCTCAAATTCCTTAATAAGATTTGAAGGACTTAAGGTTTGCGTAGTTTCAGAAACCATTTTTTTTTCTTTTGGTTTAACCTCTACATCAACTGATGCGTCAGTTTTGATGTCGGTTTCTAGTTCCTTCTCTTGTTTCTCTTTGGCCATTTTGGTCTTTTTTATCCTACAAGTTCTATATCTTAACCTTTTGTCTCGCCTTTAGTAACCTTTTTGCTAAATGAAATTGTTTTTGAAAACATTTGGAATCCTGTTATGAGCATCCATAAAACTCCAAGGGAATTCAATATTACGTATATTAATTCTCCATTATCTCCAAGCCATTCGCCCTCATGGAGAGACATTAACCAATGGACTTGCTCTCTAGAGTAACCTAATAAATCTTTTGAAATCCTATAAAGAAGACCGGTAATTGAAGAAATCAATAACGGAAGAAAAACCCAAGGCGCCAAAGCTTTATGAAATTTCCTAGAATTAGACAAAGAATTCATTCCTGTTACCCTATGTTATTGATAGATTTAAGGTAGCCAAGTCAATAATGGCTATTTTGATGATATTGATCTATTACTATTATTTATTCCAATGAGACATTTTGCAGATCTTTTATTAAATAAAAATAATTCCAAAACTAATGATCAAGTACCTTTTATTCAGAGGAGAAGAGGGATTGAAATAAAATCAGCACGTGAGATAAATTTGATGAAAAAATCAAGCAGGATAGTAGCAACAGTTTTAAAGGAAATTAATGACTTAATTAAACCAGGAATGAGCACCAAAGATTTAGATGATTACGCAGAAAAAAGGATAAGAAGTTTTGGAGCTGTGCCTAGTTTTAAAGGGTATCATGGTTTCCCTTCTAGCATTTGTTCTAGTGTAAATAATGAGGTTGTCCACGGAATACCAAATAAAAATAAAATAATCAAAAATGGTGACTTAGTTAAAATTGATACAGGAGCATATTTAGATGGCTTCCATGGGGATAGTTGCATATCAATTTGTGTTGGAGAAGTTAGTTCGAAGGCTCAAAATCTTAGTAATGTGGCTTACGAAGCATTGTATGCAGGACTTTCTAAAATTAAGGCAGGTAATACACTTCTTGATGTGGCAGGTGCGATTGAGGATATTGTTATAAAAAATGGATTTTCTGTTGTTGAAGATTATACGGGCCATGGAGTGGGAAGAAATCTTCACGAAGAACCTTCAGTATTTAATTTTCGGACCAAAGAATTGCCCAACGTAGTCTTACGCGAGGGCATGACATTAGCTGTGGAACCTATTGTTAACGAAGGGAGTAAATTTTGTAAAACACTAAATGATAGATGGACTGTTATTACAAAAGATGGAAAATTATCGGCGCAATGGGAACATACAATAGTTGTTCTTAAAGATGGTATTGAAATATTGACAGATAGAGATTTCTAATTACTACTTTTGTATTTATAAATAATTTGACAATATAAAAAATTAATAAATTCTTTAAGGGGGAATAGCAAGTAAGTTAATGGGTTTGGACTAATTATTATTAAATAACGTCTTGAATTAGCTAAATCATAAATTTTCTGAGAGACAAATTTGGGACTCATTATTCCAATAGGATTAAGTTGTGATTTAAAAGGGCCTAAGATGATTTTTTTTATAATTAATTTATTCTTATTGTCCCTAGTGAGAAGATTTTTTTTGAAAGAAACTAATTGACCAATAAGGGATTTGCTTATTTCATATGATGGATTTAGTGCTGGTAATATTTCTGCTTCAGAAGTATTTATCCAAACCTCTTTTTTTTTCAATGACTCGTTTTTTGTGGCAACATCTTCAAATAAGTTTAAAAATTTGAATTTGCTTAATGCATTTATCTCTATTGAATTTTCAAAATTTGAATTTTCTCTACTTAAATTGTAAATTCCGTGATTCAAAATTAATATATCTATCTTTTTTAGATGCTTTCTTAATCTCGATTCTTTCCCGCATTCCCATTTAATCCATTCATTGGGAGATTCAAGATTTATTTCAGAATCAGTTTTACTATGAGTAAATCCAATCACTTTATATCCTTTTTGACGAAATAACTTTGTTAATTCTTTCCCAAGTGCTCCGGAGGCTCCTGTTATCCCTACAGTTTTTTCGTTTTTTATTGAATTTATCATTTTGTTTGATTTTGATAAAATACCAAATACCTAGAATTAATTTACCTAAAAAATATCAATTTATTTGATTAAAACTCACAAATAAATATTTGTTTAGTTCTGGAAAAAATATTATCTTAAACCTATTAATGAATAATTTATTAAATTATGAGCGATATTTTATTAATTGGTTCATGTGAGCCATTTAGTGGCAAATCTGCATTGGTTCTTGGGATTGCAAAAAGACTTTTACATGAGAAAAAAAAGGTTCGTATTGGGAAGCCATTAGCAACATGTATCGAACTTACAAATCTACCTTCAATGTCATATGAAGGCCTTATAGATGATGATGTTAAATTTATTGGATCTACATTAAACATCGAAGAGGAAAATCTAATTTCTTCAGTAGGACTATTGGATAAAATATCAGCTGAAAAAAGAATCTTTAATAAAGACTTACTTCCAGGAAAAGGTTTCGCTCAAATTAAGGGATTAGTTAATGATGATTTTGAAGGTTTAAATATTTTAGAAGCTGCTGGAAGTCTGTATGAAGGAATGATTTATGGTTTAAGTCTTCCTCAACTAGCTAAGAGTTTAGATGCGAAGGTCTTAATTGTTAATTTGTGGGAAGATTGTAAAAGCGTAGATGCATTGCTTGATGCGAAAAATCAATTGGGTGATCATTTGGCTGGAGTGGTATTAAATGCAGTTGAGCCTCAAGAAGTTGAAAAAGTTAAAAACGAAATAATACCTTCTTTAAAAGATTTGAATATTGAAGTGTTTGGGGTGATGCCTAAATCACCACTGCTCAGAAGTGTTACAGTTGGTGAGCTTATAAGAAGATTAGACGCTCAAGTAATTTGTTGCCCTGAAAAGGATCAATTACTCGTTGAGACATTAAGCATTGGTGCAATGGGTGTAAATTCTGCAATGGAATTTTTCAGAAGAAGAAGAAATATGGCGGTAGTTACTGGGGCTGAAAGAACTGATATCCAACTTGCTGCTCTGGAAGCTTCTACTCAATGCCTAATTTTAACTGGCTTAGGAGAACCTTTATCACAGTTAATTCATAGAGCAGAAGAATTGGATGTACCAATTTTAAAAGTGGAATTAGATACTCTTGCTTCCGTAGAAATTATTGAACAAGCCTTTGGTCATGTCAGAATACATGAATCAATTAAAGCTTCTTATGCTGTCCAATTAGTTCAAGAGCATGTAAATCTAAAAAGAATTCTTGAAAAAGTAGATTTTCCCTGCAATTTTTCAGAAAAATGCTAATTTCAAATATAGGAACCATTTTATTTTGAGTCGCTCTTTAGATCTGCCAACAACCCAAGGCGTTGATGCCTTAGCTCAAGAACTTGCAAAACTCCAAGATAATGGGAAAAGGAGGATTGCATTTTTGGGTAGTAGGCATGTACCAGTTGTTGATATTCACTTGATTGAATTGATAGCAAGGTCGTTAGCAGAGGAGGGGCATAATATTCTTACATCTGGATCTCAAGGAGTGAATGCTGCTGTTATTAGAGCTGTTTTAGATATTAATCCATTATTGTTGACTGTTTTATTACCACAAAGTCTTGATAGGCAGATACCTGAAATTAAAGATCAACTTGAAAGAGTTATGCATTTGGTCGAAAAAAGTGAAAATGATGAATTACCTTTGCCACTTGCAAGCAGCCTTTGTAATCAAGAAATTATTACTAGGTGTGATCAATTAATATGTTTTGCCTTTCACGATAGTGAAACCTTACTAAATAGTTGTAGGTGTGCCGAAGAAATGGGGAAAGTGGTTAGTTTGTTATTTTTTGATTAAATTAATTAATTTATCTTTAATTAAATAAAATATATGGTAAAAATGATCTTGTGTTTAAAAAATTAAGATGGCAGAAAGTTTTTCATTTGATGTGATTTCTGATTTTGATAGACAAGAATTAGTTAATACTTTGGATCAAGTGAAAAGGGAAATTTCTCAACGTTACGATTTGAAGGGAACAGATACTTCAGTCGATTTAGATAAAGAAAATATTTTTATAACCACCAATAGCGAACTTACCTTAAATGCTGTGAAGGATATAATTAGACAAAAGGCAATAAAAAGAAACTTATCTTTAAAAATTTTTGACTACGGTGAAATTGAAATAGTTAGTGGTAATAAAGTTAAACAGACAATATTATTAAAACAGGGGATTAAACAAGAAATAGCAAAAAAAATCAGCAAAAATATTAGAGATCAAATAAAAAAAATTAACGTCAGTATAAATGGTGAAACACTGAGAGTCTCAAGCAAGAGCAAAAACGATCTTCAATTAGTAATTAAGCTCATTAGCGAGTTGGAAGAGTCTTTGAACATTCCTCTAAAAGCTAATAATTTTAGATAAAATCTCTTTAAAGATTATTTGAAATATGGCAGATTATTCAGAATCTCTCATTAAATCATTGATTGAGAAAGTAAGAGAATATCCTCGTTTCTCAAAGGAAGAAATAGAAAAATTTTGTTGGATGGCAGTGCATGAACACAAGCATGGTGTTTTACCATCTGAATATGATATTCGAGAGATAGATGAGGACCTTTATTTAAAACTTTTAAAAGAATTTAAAATAAATATTTAATAAAAATAAATAGATTGTATTTAACAATTCTTAAAAAATTATATTAATTAAATGTCTTACTAATGCATTAATCAATCTATTTAAATATGATTAATTAAATGAAAAAACTTAATGTCAACATCCTTTAAAAACGTAACCCCAACAGGTCCTGGTGGCACAGCAACATTATTTATTGTATTGTCTTTTACCGGCTTTCTTTTGCTCACTCAATCTCTCTTTGTTGTTCCTTCAGGACAAGTTGCAGTAGTCACAACTTTAGGAAAGGTAAGTGGCCCATCCAGAAGAGCTGGTTTAAACTTCAAAGTTCCATTTATTCAGTCTGTTTATCCATTTGATATTAAAACTCAAGTCCAACCAGAAAAATTTGAAACCTTAACGAAAGATCTTCAGGTTATAAGGGCTACAGCTACCGTTAAGTATTCAGTAAAACCTAACGAAGCAGGAAGAATTTTTGCAACTATTGCAAGTAGGAATAGCGATGTTTATCAAAAAATTGTTCAGCCATCTTTACTTAAAGCTTTAAAATCAGTTTTTTCTCAATATGAGCTAGAAACAATAGCTACAGAATTTGCAGTAATTTCTGAAAAAGTAGGCGATACCGTTGCTAAAGAACTAAATTCCTTCGATTATGTTGATGTGAAAAGTTTAGATCTTACCGGATTAGAGATTGCTGAAGAATATAGAGCGGCTATTGAACAAAAGCAAATAGCTGGTCAGCAATTACTTAGAGCAAAAACAGAGGTAGAAATTGCTGAACAAGAAGCACTTAGATATGAGACTTTAAATAGAAGCCTTGACGATCAAGTGTTGTTTAAATTATTTCTTGATAAATGGGATGGAAGTACACAAGTTGTACCTGGCCTTCCAGGTTCAGAAGGAGGAAGCCCTCCAGTTATAGTTGGTGGTAGAAGATAATTATTTAAATTTTTATTTTCAATAGTCGTTAATCATTTACTTATTTTTCTTGAATGAAAATTAGGTAAATGATTACTCTTTTATCGCATTAAAAGATTGATCGAAAGCTTCGATAGTTTTATCAATTTCTTCTTCACTATGCGCTAGTGACGTGAAACCAGCCTCAAAAGGACTTGGAGCTAGGTAAATCCCTCTTTGAAGCATCTCTCTGTGCAACTTGCCAAAAAGTTCAGCATTATTTGTTTTTGCTTCATCAAAGTTTCTAACTGGTCCATCACACAAGAAAAATCCAAACATAGCGCTTACACTGCCACCGTTAATGGCAATTCCATTGTTTTCTGCAGACTGAATTATACCTTCAATTAATCTAGAAGTTGTTGCCTCTAGTTTTTCGTAGGTACCTTCTTGTTTGAGTAGCTCGAGAGTTTTTATTCCAGCGGTCATTGCCAGTGGATTTCCACTCAATGTGCCTGCCTGATAAACTGGTCCAGAAGGAGCCACCATTGACATTATTTCTTTCTTGCCTCCATAGGCTCCTACAGGTAGACCTCCACCAATTACTTTCCCTAGTGTGGTTAAATCAGGAGTAACACCAAATTTTTTTTGAGCGCCTCCATAACTTATTCTGAACCCAGTCATTACTTCATCGAAAACTAATAAAGATCCATTTTCAGTCGTTAATTCTCTTAATCCTTCTAAAAATCCGGGTTCCGGAGTAATAAAGCCAGCATTACCAACAATAGGCTCAAGAATTACCCCTGAAATGGCATCAGGATTCTCAGAAAATAATTTCTTTACTGCTTCAAGATCATTGTAGGGAGCAGTAAGTGTATTTGCAGTTGTTGTTCTTGGAACCCCTGGAGAATCTGGTAATCCTAAAGTAGCTACACCTGATCCTGCTTTTACCAAAAACATATCTGCATGACCATGGTAACAACCGTCAAATTTAATAACTTTATCTCTTCCCGTGAATGCTCTCATTAACCTTAAAACAGCCATACATGCTTCAGTTCCACTATTGACAAATCTAACCATCTCTACTGATGGGACAGCATCAATTACCATTTCAGCAAGTTTGTTCTCTAGAACGCATGGAGCACCAAAGCTTGTGCCTTTCTCAATTGCTTCCTGTAATGCTGTGGTAACTTCAGGGTGGGCATGTCCACATATAGCCGGTCCCCAACTACCTATATAGTCAATATATCTATTCCCATCGATATCCCAAGCAAAGGGACCTTTAACTCTATCAAAAACAATTGGCTGCCCCCCCACAGACTTAAAAGCTCTTACTGGAGAGCTTACTCCTCCTGGCATTAGTTCTTGGGCGGCAGAGAAAATTTCTTCTGAATTGGTGTGATTTAATATATCAGTCACAATTTAGCTAAATGATGTTTTGAGAAAAATCTTTTCATGTTCTAAATTAGAAATAAGTAAAAAATTTGTCAATCAGATTGAAATTCTACATTATGATATTTTTATTGCGATAGTTTGGATTGTAAATTATTAATTTTTACGAAATCATATTAAAAAACAATCCTACCTTAAATAACTCTTTATTAATACGTGTTTTCAGGTATTTAAGAAATTCAATTTATTTTATTTATATTTCGAAGAAATTATCCTCATCCTCAAAAAAATCTACATTTATATCGTTTAAGTTAAGATCTATCATTACTGGGGCATGATCACTTGGACGTAAATTACCTCTTGGTGAGCTGTCTATGACACAACTTTTAAGTTTTGATGACAGTTCTTTGCTGATATAAATATGGTCTATTCTCCAACCTTTATTTAATTCATATGCGTTATTACGGTAATCCCACCAACTCCAATTGCCAGTATTTTGTTCAAAAATCCTGAAAGAATCTATTAATCTTTTTTTTAATACATTATTTAGTGCATCTCTCTCTATTTCAGATGCCATTATTCCACCTTCATATTTCTTTGGATCATGAATATCCAAGCTAGACGGAGCAACATTAAAATCACCCATTAGACAAATTAATTCTCCTTTTTTTTCTTGCTCATCTAAAAATGAAGCTAAACAATTTAACCAGTTAATTTTATATTCAAACTTACTAGATTCTAAAGAAGATCCGTTGGGCACATAGACATTTATGATTTTAATACCACCAATATCAGCAGAAATTAATCTTTTTTGATCTAGAAAAATTTCGATATTTTGATTAGAGTCGGTACAACCGTAGAATCCTTTTCTAACATTTTCTGGCTTTATTTTAGAAATAATTGCCACACCGTTGTATGATTTTTGTCCGTAGAACTCTAATGAGTATCCTAATTTTTCAAAAGGTTCAACAGGGAAATTATCATCCATAACTTTCGTTTCCTGCAAACATAGAACATCTGGATTGACTTGATTAATCCAATCTATTATTTGTGCAAGTCTGGTTCTTATAGAGTTAACATTCCAAGTTGCTATTAACAAATTTCTACCAAGTTATGTAAAATTAAGGTAGCAAAAAATTTTGGCGTTAAAGAATTTTGAAATTAAAAAGAATAAAAAATTATTTTTGCAAAAGCCGACCTAAATTAGTAACTTTTGTAATTTTTTTTATTTTGTTAATTTCCTTGAAAAATGATTGCTTAAATGCTGAATATTTATATGAAGAATTAGAAATCGATACCTCAACTAAAACAGATGATGATGGTTCAGTTATTCCAACAAATCCTTTTGAAATTGTGGAGATGATGCGGAGATATAATAGTATGAATGACGCGACTAAGCCTTCTGATGCTATTGACGATGCGTTAAAGTCTTTTAATACTTTGGAGGAAAAAGAAGAAATTTAATACGAAAAATTTATTTTCAAAATTTTAATATGTTAAAAAACCCTATCCCAAAAGTTACTAATCAATTGCAGCACAGAGCAATCGGTATCATAAATGCCAAATTCACTCCAAATGGTATTGATCAATTAAATAGAGGATTTTTAATTGACAATAAAGGGGAAAAAATTGAAACAGTAGTTCTAGGTAAAGCATTATCTCTTTTAAAAAAGCATATTGATTTAAATAAAAGTTATTATTGGATTGTTTATCCAAAGAATAAAAATACTCAAAACTTGCATTTACAGGTTGCAGGCATTTGGGACCCTTATCAACTGAATGATTTCCCAAATAATTCTTCAAAAACCAACTTCTCTAAATTGTTAGAAGAATTAGATCTAAAAGATAATTATTTTTCTGTTAGAGGAGAATTAGTTTTTGTAAATACTCAAAAGAAAGAAATTGTTATTAAAATTGCCTCTGCTATAAAGTCAAAAAATTTAAAAAATAAACATTTTAAATTAGTTATAAAAGGAGAGATCTCACTTGAACTTCTTCATAGTTTTGTAAGTTTAGACATCAACCGAGATGGAAATTCTTTGGAATTGATAAAGTACGAAGTGATTGAAAAAAATCTTTCTAAAAATAACTAGAATGAAAGCTTGACTATCATCGCAGTTTTACCAGTAACGAAATCTTTGATTTATGGAAGATGTTTTAATTGAATGTTCTCCTGGGATTTCAGGAGATATGTTGATAGGAGCTTTTTATGATTTAGGGGTGCCTAAAAAAGTAATTGAACAACCTCTTGTTGATCTTGGATTAAAGGATCTATATAAACTAGACTTTAAGGAATCAAAAAGTTGTTCAATCCGTGGCATCAAGGCAAAGGTTGAGAATATTGATTGTATTCCTATCAAAAGAACCTGGAGAAGTATTAAGGAACTTATTTTAAATGGACACCTAGAAGATAAATTAAAAAAAATAATTTATGAAGTATTTGAATCTTTAGCAATTGCGGAAGGAAAAGTTCATGGCATTAAATCTGATGATGTTCATTTTCATGAAATTGGAGCGATAGATTCTTTGGTGGATATTATAGGAGCATGTGCTGCATTGAATTATTTAAATCCAAAGAGGGTTTATTGTAATGAACCAATGTTGGGGAAGGGCTTTGTTCAAACTGAACATGGAAAATTATCTGTACCACCTCCTGCTGTAATAGAGCTAATAAGACAAAAAAATATTAAGGTTTTATCTAACCGCGACTCAATAGAGGGTGAACTCTCAACACCAACTGGCATTGCTCTACTTGCTAATTTAGTCGACTATATAGAACCTCCCTCAAAATATTCTATTAACTCTTATGGAGTAGGCATTGGTAACCTGAAATTCCCATTCCCTAATTTGGTAAGAGTTTATAAAATTACTTCATTTGAGGATTCCTCTTTTAGCGATAATGAACAAATTAGTCCAAAGTGTGAAGAGATATCTATTCAAGAAGCATGGATTGATGACCAAACACCCGAAGATATATCTAATTTTGTGGAGAAATTAAGAATTGAAGGAGCTTACGATGTTTCTTATCAAGCTATCAATATGAAAAAAAATAGAATTGGATTTTCTATTCAAGCAATCTTGCCCATAGAAAAAAAAGAATTTTTTAGGCGATTATGGTTTGATTATTCCAATACTATTGGGGTTCGTGAAAGGACCCAATCCAGGTGGTTATTACTTAGACGTCGAGGAGAATGTTCAACGACTTTTGGAAATATAAAAGTTAAACAGACTTTGAAACCAAATGGATCAATAACTACAAAGCCTGAAAATGACGAAGTTTTAAGATTGACACTAGAGCAAAAAATATCAGCTGAAGAAATAAGAAAAATAATAAAAGATTCCAGTAATAATTTTAAAGCATTTGAAAACTGGAAATGAGATTCAAATTAAGTAATCAATCATATTGGAAATTTCTAAAAAAATTTAAATTTGAAGTTTTAAAGAGTACTTTCTTTATTTCAAGCTTGTTATATTTTTGCATCTATTTTTTTTATAATGTTGATCAAATTTCTTTTGATATTAATTTAGAAAAAAATGGAATTAATTTATTTTTATCATTTTTATTTTGTATTTTAAGTATTTATCTTAATGCTTTTGCATGGAAATATATTGTTAAATGGTTCGGGAAAGAATTTAAAAATAATAACCTAGTTTCTTTTTATGTTTTAACTAATATTCTTAAATACGTTCCAGGAGGAATTTGGCATTTTGTGGAAAGATTTAATTTTATAAAAAAAATAAGTAATAATCAGATTGCTTTGTATTCGACACTTATAGAGCCTTACTTTATGTTGAGCGGCTCTTTTCTGTTGGCATCGCTGGGAGTAATTTTTTCACCACTTTACTTTTTTTTAATTTTCCCTTTAGTATTTTTGAATAGGAAATTAGTTTATCTTGTATTAAAAAGATTAGGGTCTATTAAGGGGAAAGTATTTGAAGTTTTGAGACTTGCAAATTCTAAAGACGAATTTGAAAAAAAAATAAATATAATTTCTTTTTTCCCTGCCAGAGCATTATTACTTGAAATTTGTTTTGTTATATCTAAATTTATTGGGTTTTATATTTGCCTAAATTCTTTTTATACAAGTAATACTCTCAATATAATTTTTTTATTAGTAATCTTTTCTTTATCATGGTCTATAGGTTTAGTAGTCCCAGCAGCCCCAAGTGGAGTTGGAGTTTTTGAGGCTTGCCTCCTTTTTTTTGTTGGCAAAAGTATTCCACAAAATATAATTCTCATTACCTTGATTTACTTTAGGATTATATCAACCTCTGCAGATTTGTTGTTAAGCTTACCTTTCTTAATAAGAAAAGTGTCTAAAAGAATTTAGTTTTTTTTCTCTAAACTTGGTATCAATGTCATTGATGCAATAAGGCCTAAAGTCATAATAAGAATGGCCGGTAATATTGCCTCTACCATTCTTTCATCTCCAGCATATTGATATATTCTCACAGATAATGTATCGAAATCGAATGGTCTTAAAATAAATGTTATGGGTAATTCTTTTATCGTGTCAACAAAAACTAAAAGTGATCCTACGAATATTGGTCCTTGGAGAAGAGGTAGATGAATTCTTTTGATGATCCCTAGCCAATTCTCTCCAAGTCCAAGTGCTGCTTCATCAAGACTAGGAGAAATTCTCTCAAGACTTGAATCAATAGAACCCTTAGAGATAGTTAGAAATCGAACAAGATAACCCCAAATTAGAAAGCAAATAGCAATAAAATTAAATTTTGAAGAAGAAATGCTTATTAGAGATAAAGCTAATACAGTGCCTGGGATTGCGTAACCTATTCCCGCAAGATTTGTTATTAGTCCTAGTAAAAAGCTTTTATTTGGGCGTCTGGCTAAAGAAATAATTAAGGAGAATAGTATCGCTATTAATGCAGTTAAAAGTCCTAGACTTATGGTCCTTAATGATAGGCTAAGTAATTCTATAGATAACCCTTTTTGAATTAGATCTATATTGAGTAGAACCCAAAAACATGGAATCCCAAAAGAGAAAATTGGAGGAAATAAAGATATGATTATTGCCAGAAAAGCTCTAGTTTTGTTTAATTTCCATCCTTGAGAATCTTTTGATGCAGGATTTTCACTCCACCTCTTTGATTTTTTTCTTGATAACTTTTCGAAAATAATTAAAGTGAAAATGATTGACAAAGCTATTAAAGATAATCCTATAGCACTTTTTGGATTACCCTCAATTATCCAATTTTCAGCTATACCAGTAGAAATACTTGGTATGTTTAATAATGCAAATGTACCTAACTCATTCATTACCTCCATACACATTAAACTTATTCCTGTTATTAGTGCTGGTAACGCCATTGGGAAAGCGATTTTAAAGAAGCTCCTCCAAGGCCCTACTCCTAATCCTCTACTAGCATTGATTTGATTAACTCCAAATTTATTAAAACTTTCGTTAGCAAGAATGAATACATATGGATAAGTAGAAATTGAAAGTATTAATACTCCCCACCATAAACCAGTTACTTGATACCCAAAAATACTTCCTAAATCCTGCAAAATAGCTGTTATTAGATATGCTGGGGCAGCTAGTGGAACTAGCTGACAAATACGGAGAACTTTTCTGAACTTAAAATTACAATTTGAAAGTAACCATCCATTCAAAGTTCCTAACCCGCCGCCAAAAAAACTTGTCAATATTAGAACTTTTAAAGTGCCTAATACCTCTTCTCCTCCAGCAATACCTAATGAAAAATTTCCACTAATAATGTAATCAATTCCCTCTATAAGAAAATTGGAAATTGGAATGATTACTAAGAGTGAAACAATAAACGAAGTAAAATAAAGAAAATTTAATTCTGTTAACGTTTTTTTAAACCCTTTAATGCGTATTTTCAAAAATTAATTAAATCCTAATATGAACTCTAATCTGAATTAAATCTACATGATGAAAGTTGATTTTTAATAGTTTGGTGATCTAAGTTTTTCCCAATTAATACTATCTTGTTAGATTTTTCTTTTGTCCATTCCTCATCATCTAGAGAAAACCGCTTTCCAGATAGGTGAAAAATGTGTTTTCTTTCACTTTCCATAAACCATAATATTCCTTTTGCTCTAAATACATTTTTTGAGATTTGATTATCTAAGAAATATTGAAACTTCCTTAAAGAAAATGGTTCAAATGTCTCATATGAAACTGAGGTAAAACCCTCGATATTATTGATCAAATCGTGGGAATGAGAAGAGTGATCGTGGGAATGAGAAGAGTGATCGTGGGAATGAGAAGAGTGATCGTGGGAATTTTGTTTTATATTTTTTTTATTATTCTCGAATTCAAAAGTATCCGTCTCAAATAGACCCACGCTCATTATTGTATGTAATGCAACTTCACTATTAGTTGATCTCAAAATCCTTGGTTCTTTTTTTATTTTATTTATAAACTCCTCTATTTTCTTTAATTGTTTTTCATTTACTAAATCAGATTTATTAAGAAGAAGGATATCTCCGTATAAAATTTGAGAATAGGCGACACTTGTATTATTAATTTCAAAATCAAAATTTTCTCCATCAATGACAGTTATTATCGAATCTAATCTTACTTTTTCTCTAAGATCACCAGCCGCAAAAGTCATGGCTACTGGTAATGGATCTGCTAATCCAGTTGTTTCAACAATCAAATAGTCTAATTTTTCAGCTCTTTCTAAAACTTTGGATACGGTATTTAATAATTCGCCATTGATAGAGCAACATATACATCCATTATTTAATTCGATCATATCTTCTGAGCCTTCTATTATTAAGTCATTATCTATTCCGATCTCTCCAAATTCGTTGACTAAAACAGCTGTTTTAATACCAACTTGATTTTTTAAAATATGATTTAGAAGTGTAGTTTTGCCAGAACCTAAAAATCCACTAATAATAGTAACTGGCAATAAATTTTTAGACATTTTGAATAGTTGAAAACAAGTTTATATTTTTATTTATCGAAAATTTTGTTGATTTCCGAAGCTAATGTTTGATCCAGATTCGTAATACCTCCTAGATCATGTGTACTTAACCTAATTATTACTTTTGAATAAACATTTTCCCAGTTAGGATGATGGTTATATTTTTCACATATTAAAGCGACTTTAGTCATAAATGAGAAGGCTTCAATAAAATTAGCGAAGTTAAATTCTCTTTGGATTTGTTTAGATTTAATTTCCCAGCCAGGTATTTTGACAACTAATTCATTTAATTCTTCATCTTGCAAAATGTAGGGTTCCATTAAATAATAAATCTGACTTATTACATTATAAATACCTTACTTTTTCTCACCAATTATATGTACATTTATGATTCTTTCCTTTTGATCAAATCGATGTTCCCATAAATAAACTGCTTGCCATGTGCCAAGCATAATTTTCCCGTCTTGAAAACTCAAAGATAAACAAGTGTTTGTTAGGGATGTTTTAATATGTGCTGGCATATCGTCAGCTCCCTCTTGATAATGTTTATAGGATATTTCTTGTCTATTTTTTGATAGGGTTAAGTAGGAATCATAGGGAACTATCGATTGCATATACTTTTTTAGGTCCCTCAGTACATTTGGATCTGCGTTCTCATTAATAGTTAAACTGCAACTTGTATGAAGTGTAGTTAAATTTAAAATTCCGGAATGAAAATTATTTTTTTCAACACATAAATTTAAATCATATGTGATATCAATAAAACCCTCTCCTTGGGTTATGAATTTTAATTTTGAAAAAATTTGTTCCATATAAGTTAAAACTTAATTAATCAATATCCTATTATGGATAAAGATGCATGTTTTACTGCAGACATTAAAATTTTTATCTTAAGATAAAATTAATTTCCATTTAAATCTTTGTCTGAAACTCATTGGAATAAGCTGGGTGCTTACCTTAAAGAAACACAAATATTAGGTTCAATCCAAAATACACTTTATTGGGATCAGAATACTGGAATGCCAAAGAAAGGTGCTTCTTGGAGGTCTGAACAACTTACTTATATTGCAAAAGTATTGCATGAAAGAAATTCTTCCGAGGAATTTTCTAATTTAATACAATCTGCTAAAAATGAACTAGCAGACATTGAACGAAATTCCGATAATCAACTTTTCATAAAAGATAAAGAAAGAAATATTAATCTTTTATTGAAGGAATTTAATAGAGAAAGAAATTTAGATCCTAAATTAGTTGAGTCTCTAGCAAAGGCAAAATCTAAAGGGTATGAAAGCTGGCAAGAAGCTAAGGAAAAATCAGATTTTAAAATTTTTCTTCCTTTCTTTGAAGAATTAGTTAAATTGCGGATTGAAGAGGCAAAACAAATATCAGATCAATATTCACCATGGGAAACTTTAGCCCAACCCTTTGAGCCTGAATTAACTTTAAAGTGGTTGAATAAAATGTTTCAGCCTTTGAAAGAGACTCTCCCAGAGTTGATTAGAGGGATTAATAAATCTAAGAAACATCACTGGGATTTGAGTCCAGAATCTCAACATAATTTATGTTCTCAATTACTTGATGAGTTTGGTAGAGATAAAGATCAAGTTGTTGTTGGTAAATCTCCCCATCCTTTTTCGATTACATTAGGGCCTAATGATTACAGGATTACGACAAGAATTGTTGAAGGTGAACCATTATCAAGTTTTTTAGCAACTGCGCATGAGTGGGGGCATTCTATTTATGAGCAGGGTTTGCCATCTCAAAGTCATCAATGGTTTGCTTGGCCTTTAGGTCAAGCAACCTCTATGGGTATTCATGAAAGTCAATCTTTATTTTGGGAAAATAGAATAGTTAAATCGAAATCTTTTTCAAAAAGATTTTTTAACAAATTTGTTTCGGCTGGATGTTCTCTTAATAATTATTTAGAACTATGTAACTCGATTAATCATTTGGAATCAGGATTAAATAGGGTTGAAGCGGATGAATTGACTTATGGCTTACACATATTAATAAGAACCGAACTTGAAATAGATTTAATTGAAAGAGGGTTACCTGCTAAAGATATTCCAACAGAATGGAATAAGAGATATGATGAACTCCTTGGAATTAAACCATCTAATGATTCAGAAGGTTGTCTTCAAGATGTTCATTGGAGTGAAGGGGCGTTTGGATATTTCCCCTCATATTTGTTAGGACATGTTATAAGTGCGCAAATATCTTCTCAAATGGAAAGAGACATAGGTTTGATTGACAACTTAATTGAAAATGGTGAATATCAAAAGATCATCTTTTGGTTAAAAAATAATATACATAAATATGGCAGATCAGTTAATTGTATGGAGTTGGTAAGATCTGTAACTAATGAAGAACTATCGCCAAACTATTTTATTAATCATTTAAGGTCTAAAATAAATGATTTTTGCTGAAACATTACTTTTAAAGAATTTGGTTAGGTGTGAGGATGTAAGATAAACAAAAATAATTTCTTGATGGCAAATCTAAATCAGCCCCCAAGCAGGGTTACCCCAAATTTGTTGCACATACTAAATGCTTTCACTGATAGCTCAAATACAATAATAAACACTATTGTTGAATTGAACTCTAATACCATAAATAAATATGAATTAATTACAGAAACGGGTCATCTTAAACTTGATAGGGTAGGTTATTCATCACTTGCGTATCCTTTTGCTTATGGATGTATTCCAAGGACATGGGATGAAGATGGAGATCCACTTGATGTAGAAATTGTTGGAGTAACTGAGCCATTGATACCCGGATCTATTGTGGAAGCAAGGATTATTGGGGTGATGAAATTTGATGATGGTGGAGAGGTCGATGATAAGGTAATAGCGGTTCTCGCGGATGATAAAAGAATGGATCATATCTCAAGTTATGAAGACCTTGGAGATCATTGGTTAAAAGAAACAAAGTATTATTGGGAGCACTACAAAGATCTAAAAAAACCAGGAACATGTACTGTAAATGGTTTTTTTGGGATAGAAGAAGCTGTTAAAGTGATTAAAGATTGTGAAGAGAGATACAAAAAAGAAATTGATCCTAAATTAGTAAATTAACAATTTTATTTTTCTCTAAATTTTTCAAATATTTCGCTTAGTATTTCTTCGGCACCTTGCTGCTTTAATTTTTTAGCTAGTTCTTTGCCTACTTCTTCGGGCTCATTAATATTGCCAATATATTGATCTTTAATAAGCCTTTCTCCATCAAGAGATGCAACCATACCAGTAAGGCAAAGTTGTTCATTCTGAATTTTACTATTCACACCTATTGGGACTTGGCATCCACCTTCAAGCTCTCTTAAAAAAGCCCTTTCTGCTAGACATCTTTGACTGGTGGATTTATCTTCTAAGATATTTATAATTTCTAAAACTTTTTTATCATCAGATTTACATTCAATGCCTAGTGCTCCTTGGCCAACGGCATGAAGGGAAATTTCACTTGGGATAATCTGGTGAATTCTTGATTCAAAGCCTAATCTCTTTAAACCAGCGGCCGCAAGAATTATACAATCAAATTCTCCTGCATCTAATTTTTCAATTCTTGTAATAACATTCCCCCGGATATCTTTGAAAACAAGATGTGGGTACTTATTTCTTAATTGTGCAAGTCTTCTTAGAGAGCTTGTTCCAACAATCGAACCTTCAGGTAAAGTTTCTAATTTATAACAGTTATTTTTTTTGTTTACTACTAATGCATCTGCAGGATCTTCCCTTTTTGTAATGCATCCTAATTTAAGGCCATTTGGTAAATTGGTTGGTAAATCTTTAAGAGAATGTACTGCTATATCTGCATGGCCTACGAGCATTTGTGCTTCAAGTTCTTTTGTAAATAAGCCTTTGTCGCCTATTTTTGCTAAAGCTACATCCAGGATTTTGTCCCCTTGAGTTGCCATGGCTTCTACAGATACCTCTAAATTGGGAATATTCCTTTCTAGTTGATCTTTAACCCATAAAGTTTGAACCATGGCTAGTTTACTTCTTCTACTAGCTATTTTCAGCTTAAAATTAGTCATTAAATATTATTTTGAGTTTGAATTAAAAATAAAGTCGAATTTATTTTAAGCTATTCTTTTGCAAGTTTTTAAAGCAGAATATTATACTTAACTTTTTTTATTTTATATATTCTTTTAAAACCCCATTTCGATTTGGATGTCTAAGTTTTCTTAGGGCTTTTGCCTCTATTTGTCTAATTCTTTCTCTTGTTACATCAAAAATCTGGCCAATTTCTTCAAGAGTTTTCATTCTTCCATCATCAATTCCATATCTCAATCTGAGAACATCTCTTTCTCTTGGACTAAGAGTGGCTAATACTCCTTCCAAATCTTCTCTTAGTAAAGTTTTAGAAACATCTTGCTCTGGATTTTCTATATCAGCCTCTATAAAGTCTCCTAGTCTTGAATCTTCTTCTTTCCCTATTGGAGTTTCTAAAGAAATAGGAAGTTGAGCACTTTTAGCTATAAATCTTAATTTTTCGATTGTCATTTCCATACTCTCAGCGATTTCTTCTTCACTAGGTTTTCTTCCAAATTCTTGGCTAAGAACTTTTGTGGTTTTTTTAATTCTGGATATTGTCTCGTATAAGTGAACTGGCAATCTAATTGTTCTACTTTGATCCGCAATTGCTCTTGTAATGGCTTGGCGAATCCACCAAGTTGCATATGTAGAGAACTTATAACCTTTTTCATGGTCGAATTTTTCCGCTGCCCTAATTAGACCCAAACTTCCTTCTTGGATTAAATCTTGAAATGATAAACCTCTGTTCATATATTTTTTAGCAATGGAAACAACTAATCTCAAATTTGATTGAACCATTTTTTCTTTAGCTCTCCGCCCTAAGAGAAGTCTTCTTCTAAATTTGGGAAGAGGCATATCTATTAACTCGGCCCATTCTCTTACAGATGGGAAATGTCCTTTTTCTGACTCATATTGAGTTGCTAGCTCTTCTAATTGGAGTAAGTCAGCAATTTTTCTTGCAAGCTCAATTTCTTCATCTGGTCTTAAAAGTCTAATTCTTCCAATTTCTTGGAGATAAACTCTTATTGAATCTTCAGTGTAGATACCTTTTGGCCCAAGTTTTATATTCCCGAGCCCTTTATCTTCTTCTTCAGAATCACTAAATTCATTATTGTTATTTTCAATATTGCTTTCGTTTAATTCAGCAGATGTCTGTAAAGTTTGATTATTTTTATTAGTATCTTCTTCAACTACTGTTTCTAAAATTGTATTCATTTTTTTATTGATCTTTTTTTTTGAACTAGGCTTGGAATTCTTTGATTCTGCTGCGACTGGACACATAATTGACTCCTTTCTACGGTGAATTTAACTAGATAAAATTTTATTTAGGGCTAATTTGAACATTTAGTAGTAAAGTCCCTTTAATGTTTAAAAAACTTTTTCAAAAATGAGAATAAGAAAAGTTTTCTAAATTGTTGAAAAATTTAAATAGTGCTATAGATTACCTAAAGTAAAAAGTCTTGGGATTTCTCAGACAGGCAGATCATTTTTGAATTTTCAGTCAATGATCAGAGCTTCATGTCTCCCTTAAGAGCAGGATACTTACAATGTGCAAAAAACACTTTGTGGAATGTTCAACAATCCAATACTAAGAAAAAGTTTTGAAGCCGGCAAGTAATCAGTTATTAAATATCTCCTTTAAATTGGAAATTTTGCTTGATATAGGTAGTGGTAATGAAAGCTTTTACTATCTAGATGGAAATAATCTTGGAGCAGAAGTTGGAGATATTGTAAGTGTGAGACTAAGGGGGAGATTATTAAATGGGTTGGTGATCTCCAAAAAAGACTTTTCGCCAATCAATAATGATGAATCAAATATTACTGGAGGAAAAAACATAAGATATTTGTTTGTTGAAAGTATTTTGCAGAAAAAAATAATTGATGAATCTTGGAGAGAATTGATAGACTCCCTAGCCTCTTTTTATATGGTTAGTAATTTAAAAATGTTTAAAACTGCATTTCCTCCTGGCTGGATTGGAAAATATAAAAATTTTTCTAAGGGTTTAAAAGATCAAATATGGATTGAAACTAAAAAAGAATTTGATATTAAGAAAAATGGATTAACCAAAAAAGAATTTTTTTTAATGGATACTTTATCTAAGAAAGGTAATTGGCAAAGTGAATTAATAAAGTCTGGTTTTAATTACACTCTAATTAACTCAATGGTCAGTAAAAATTATCTTGCTAAATCTAAAAGAAAAAAAAATATAAATAGTAAATTAAATTCCTTTTTAAAAGATCATATCGCAACGAACAAACCAAATCTTACAAATGAGCAAAAAATTGCATTTCAAGAATTTCAAATAATGAAACCAGGAGATGCATTACTTCTTTGGGGCGAAACAGGTTCAGGTAAAACAGAAGTGTATATGAGAATTGCTGAAGATCAATTTCTTAAGAAAAAATGTTGTTTGATACTAGCCCCAGAAATTGGATTAATTCCTCAACTTATTGATAGGTTTAGTAGGCGATTTAATAATGTCGTTTACGAATATCATAGTAATTGCTCTCCCGATCATAGAACTTTAGTTTGGAAGAAAATTATTAATGCTAATGAACCTTTAATAGTAATAGGTACAAGGTCGGCAGTTTTTCTTCCAATTAAAAATCTGGGGGTAATAATAATGGATGAAGAACATGATGTTTCTTATAAGCAAGATAGTCCTATGCCTTGCTATGACGCAAGAGAGATTGCTATTGAAATAGTAAAAAGGAATTCTGCAAAGTTAATTTTTGGGAGTGCAACCCCATCAATGAAGACTTGGAAAAAGTGTATTTTTGAAAGAAATTTTAAATTGGTAAGAATGATTCAAAGGATATCCAGTAATGAGACTCCTGAAATAAAAATTATTGATATGCGGGATGAGTTCAAGAAGGGAAATATGAAAATTTTTTCCAATGAATTATTACAATTGCTTCCTCAACTACGCTTAAAAAAAGAGCAAGCAATAATTTTGATCCCTAGGAGGGGGCATAGTGGATTTTTAAGTTGTAGAAATTGCGGATATTTAATAAATTGCCCCAACTGTGACGTTCCTTTATCAGTTCATCTCGGATCACAAGGAAAAAAATGGTTAAGGTGTCATTGGTGTGATCATAAGTCAAGATTGATCAATCGTTGCCCAGATTGTCATTCAACTGCTTTCAAACCTTTTGGAATTGGTACGCAAAGGGTAATGGAGTTTTTAAATGAAGAATTTCCTGACTTAAGAGTACTTCGCTTTGATAGAGATACAACTTCAGGAAAGGATGGTCATAGAGATATTCTTTCAAAGTTTTCTAAAGGTGATGCTGATATTCTCCTCGGTACTCAGATGTTGGCAAAAGGTATTGACATCCCCAATATTACTCTTTCAGTAGTTATTGCAGCAGATGGGTTGCTTCATCGCCCAGATATTTCGGCAGAAGAAAAATCATTACAATTATTTTTGCAAGTAGCAGGAAGGGCCGGCAGGGCACAAAAAAAAGGGAAAGTAATTTTTCAAACATATAAACCTAACCACCCAGTAATTTCGTATCTCCAAAAAAGAGATTATGAAAGATTCTTAATTGAAAACTCGAGATTGAGAAAGGATGCTAATTTATTTCCATTTTGCACAATTTGCCTACTTAAATTATCAGGTGAAAATTATGAATTAACTGAGTCAATTGCAATAAAATTAGCAAAATATCTACTCAGTTTTTGTGAGAAAAAGAACTGGAAATTAATTGGTCCTGCTCCTAGTTTAATAGCTAAAGTCGGTAAAAAATTTAGATGGCAGATATTAATACATGGTCCTGAAGGAACAAAGATACCTTTACCTGAAAGATCAATATTATGGAAACTTATTCCAAAAAATGTTTTTTTAACAATAGATGTTAATCCAGCAGAGTTGTAATTACTTTGATGGAAGTTGAGGTAAATCTGAACCTAATTTAAATCTATAGAATCTTAATAAATAAGCCAATACTATAATTATTAAAATAATAGATATCCCAATCAAGAGTTTGTTGAGGCTCCAGAAAGAAAATTCAAGACTATTTATCTGCCCTTGATTTAAATCCCAAATTATTAGATTTTTTGTGATTTCTAAATTTGAATTATTTTTATCGGTAAGGATAGCTTTATTAGGGTGAATAATTTTGAAAATGAGTTCTAAATTATCAATGCCTTTAATAGAATTTAAATCTAAATCTAACCTGTAAAAGTATTTTTTAAAAAAAATGAAGTTTTTTTGAGTAGTGTTAATTTCTATATTTGTTGATTCTCCCGCTAACTTTCCAGCAGTATTTTGGGTGATTTTAAGAACTTGCTTTGTATCCTCTAAATTGAGATTTTTATGTTTCAAAGAAAAGGTTGATTCCTCTTGTTCAATTTCTGCGTCAGGAAAAATATCTTTCATCTTTTCTTCAAATTTTAATTGCCAAGGAAATTTCTTTATATATTTACTCTCTATCACTAAATTATTAGTTATTGAATCAAGTTCACTAAGATCAAGGGTATCCTCAATTTTTACGCAGCCACTTAAAAGTGGAATTAATAATAATAGTATTAAAAAAATGATCAGTGAAAAGCCTTTCTGAAAGGGTTTTGTTTCACCAGTTGGTGTCTCAGTTACATTAATAAATTTTTTTTTCTTCAATACTTCTCTTTTTTTGCGCAGTGAGTTAAGAGATTTTTTATTGAGTGATGGGTCACTTTCAAACTGTACGCTCCAATTTTCTGGCTTTTTAATGTCAGGAGAGTCTATAACTTCCATCAAATATTTTGCATTTTCTCTCGTTTTATTATCGTAAGATTTTAGAAGTTCTTTACAAAACCTTTTAGCCTCCTCCCTTTTATTGATACCAAATAGAGCAGTAATTAAGATTGTTCTTAAATTTACTCCCTCTTTGCTTGATAAAGGAAATGATTCGATTATAGGCAAAAGAAATTCAATGCAATAATGATACTCACCTTTAGCTAAAGCAAGTTCTACGTTTTCCAAAACTTGCTCATAAGTTTTCATGGGTTAGGCGACTATCATTGTACCTATTCCTGAATTTGTAAAAATCTCAAGAAGTAATGAATGTTCTATTCGTCCATCAATTATGTGAGCTGCTTTGACTCCTTGGGCTAAAGCTCTTATACAGCATTCTGTCTTTGGAATCATACCTTCAGTCACAATTTTTTTATCAATAAAATCCCTTGCCTCTTTGAGATTAGTTTTTTCAACAAGACTATTTTTGTTATCTTTTTCTTTTAAAATCCCTTGAGTATCAGTGAGAAGAATAAGTTTTTCTGCATTAATTGCAGCAGCAATTTCTCCAGCAACAAAATCTGCATTAATGTTATGGGAAATACCCTCTAAAGTTGATCCAATGCTAGAAATAATTGGGATGTACCCTTTAGAAATAAGAGGATCTAATATTTCAGGGTTGATTTTTGTAACCTCTCCTACTAACCCATGGCTTCCATCTCCTAGTTCTCTAGATTGAATTAAGTTTCCATCAAGACCTGATATCCCCACAGCTAAGGATCCAGTTTTATTAATGCCTTTTACAATTTGTTTGTTAACTCTACCCATTAGAACCATCTCGACAATTTCCATTGTTTTTTGATCAGTAATTCTTAATCCATTTTCGAATTTAGGAGATATTTCTAATTTCTTTAACCAATTATTAATCTCTGGTCCACCTCCATGAATTACTATCGGACAAACCCCAACAGTTGATAAAAGTGCAATGTCTCTAAAAAAAGCATTTTTTAAATTATCATTTTCCATAACGGAACCACCATACTTGATGACAATTTTTCTACCTGAGAAACTTTGTATATATGGAAGTGCTTCGCTTAATATTGATACTCTTTGAGAATCATTCATTATTAAAATTCATTAAAACTTGATTGAATTGAGAAATTAGGTTTTTACAAATATATCCCTTTATTTAATAAAAGAGAATAAAATCAAATTCTTTTTTATTATCGTCGATAATAAATTCTGATTCAAGACCTTTGACGAAAAACCTATTTAATCTTTCTTGTTTTTCAATCCATTTTTCCAGAGGTACAGCGTTTAATTCGAAACGCATTCTGAGACCATTTTTTTCTTCCTTTGTAATTTCTTCTATTTCTTTTAATTGAGGGGGGTTATCCTCGTCCCACAAATTTAAAGATTCTAATGAGGATTCAAGATGAGCTTTTATCCCATACCTCCATCTTGTAACATCTTTAACTAATGCTGTTATTTCGTTCGGTCTATTAAATTTATTTGTCGCGAAATTTGTCTTGTCAAATAACTCTACAGGAGGTATTTCGGAAGTCTTTAAGCCTAAGCCAATTAGGAAAATAGGTACTCCATAAAAAAAAGTAGGTACACTTAAATTTACTGAGTCTGTAAAATAAGCAGTCATTCCAACAAAAGCTAATATACCCCCAGCGGTTACGATTAAGTTTCCAGGCGATAAGTATTTCTTCATTTTGATTTAGTAGAATGAGTCTAAGATGGGCTAACAAGTATTATGCAAGATCCTAATACTGCAAATCAAGGGGATTTAATTTTTAAACTTGATCAAGATAGAGCATGGCTACTAGAAAATCTTGATAAGGGTAAATGGCCAGAAATCAGAAGCGAACTTGCTGCGCTTGAAAGAAAAATAAGCAAATTTATTATAAGTGTTCAAGAAAATAATGTTGATATTTGATTTAAAAAGGTATTTCGTCCACTTCAGGTACTAAAGGTGAACTATCCCAACTGGATTTTTTGGCGGTTTCTTTATTTTCAAATGACTCATTATTTTCTTTTTGATCAGACTTAATAACATCAACTGGCGATAATTGATGAATTTTTGAAGCTGTTAGTTCTGGTTGTTTTTCTTTCGTTCCATCTTTTCTAGTGACAGAATTCATCTTTAAACGTCCCTCAATAACAATATTTTGCCCCTCCTTTAGTTCATCTACCATTTTTTGGGCAATATTTCCCCATCCTATAATCTTGAGATCTCTGGTTGGATCTTCACTACGTAATCCTTTAAAATTAACAATCATTTCTGCAATTGGAGTTTGGTTTTCTTTAGTAAACCTCATTTGGGGAGCGCTATTAATGACCGCCTGAATTAAACAATGATTCATTACTTACAATTTAATTAAAGACATACTGATGCAGAATCAAGGAAATTGCTATAAAAATGTTTGGATCCTATCAGGAACTTCGGATGGTCCTGTAATAGCTAGTATGCTTCTTGAACTTAATTATTCAGTATTTGCAAGTGTTTTAACTTATAAAGCAGGGCAAGCTTATATTGAAAATCCAAAGTTACATATCATTACTGGGAAATTAAATAATAAAGATCAAATAATAAATTTCATAAATAAAAATAAAATCACATGCGTTGTCGATGCTACTCATCCGTTTGCAGTAATAATTTCTAAAAATCTTAATAATGCATGTAAAGAAATTAATACACCTCTTTTACTATTTGAGAGGAAATCTCTAATTAATAACACTAAAAATTTCTTTTATATTGATCATTTAAAGGATTTAAATAATGTTGATATAGAAAATAAGAATATTCTTCTTGCAATAGGATCAAGATTCCTTAACGATACAGCGAGTTATTATATGGATTGTAAAGCAAATGTATTTACAAGGGTACTTCCAACTTATGAGAGTATTACAAAAGCTTTTGGATCATGTATTAAAAATTCAAACATAGCGATACTTGAACCGAGTAAAAATAATAAGAGCATTTTAGAAAAAAAACTATGTGATTTTTGGGAGATAGATTATGTTCTATGCAGAGAATCTGGAAGTTATTCTCAGAAAAACTGGGAGAGTATAGTTTCTGGAAGTAAGATGAAGTTATTTTTGGTTGAAAGGCCGAAAGTTAAAAATGATTATTCTTATTCTTTTGATCAATATCAAAATTTGATAAATCACATAATTAAAAAATATTGATGTTTAATTTATTATGGAAGTATTAGTTATGGTCACAACTGAATCAAGTAACGCAAATGCTTTGCGAATGGCTAAATTACTAATGCAAACTAAACTTGCAGCTTGTGTTTCGATTAAGCAAATTTTTTCAATTTATAAGTGGGATGATGATATTGAAGAAACTAAAGAGTTTGAAATCACAATAAAAAGTAAACTTGAATTTAAAGATTGTTTAATTGATTTAGTAAATAAAAATTCAACATATGATGTCCCTCAGATTATTTACAAAAAATACCATGCTGAGATGAAATATTATGATTGGTTGAATAAGACTATTTGATTAATCTATTTTATTAACTCTTTAAGATCAATATCCGATCTAGATCCTAATTGGGTAATTATTTGCCCCGCACAAATTGAAGCTATCTTGCCGCATTTTTTGAGGGAACAATTGTTTATTAATCCATGGATAAATCCTCCCGCATAGATATCTCCCGCTCCTGTCGTATCAATAATCTTGCCTTTCGTTATTGACTCAATTATTTCAACATTATTTTTGTTAACTATGAGAGAACCATTGCTTCCAAGAGTTACTATGACTAATTCACATAAGGAGGATAAGTCTTCTTGGCAGCTTGCTAATTTATCATTTTTGAATAGACTTAATACCTCGGATTCATTACAAAAAACAATATCTACGTATTCATAAATTAATTCCAAGAAACTCTCACGATGTCTATCTACACAAAATGAATCAGACAAAGAAAGGATTATTTTTGTATTAGATTGTTTTGCAATTTGGGCGGCTTTAATAAAAGCTTTTTTAGCTAATTCGCTGTCCCATAAATATCCCTCTAAATATAAGTATTTACTTTCCTTAATTACAGTAAAGTCAATGTCTTTTGGTTCAAACTCTACAGATGCACCTAGGTAAGTGCACATAGTTCTTTGGGCATCAGGTGTAACCAAAATGATTGAATGAGCTGTTGGAGCACCTTTAATAGTTGGTGGAGTATTAAATATAGTCTTACTTTTTTTTATATCGTCAGAAAAGAAATCCCCAAATTGATCATTTTTCACTCTCCCTATAAACTGCACATGATTGCCTAATTCTGCTAAAGAAACAACGGTATTTGCTGAGGACCCACCTGATATTTGTTTGATCACATTGCAATTTTCTAACAATCTCTGAGATTCATCAGAATTTATTAGATTCATTGATCCTTTGTCCAAATTATTTATCTCAAGAAACTCATCTTCAATATTTACAATAATATCCACTATTGCGTTGCCAAGACCAATGAGATCAACTTTTTTATGTTCAAAATGTCTAAAGGATTCCTTCATTAATTTGGAACTAAATTATCTTAGCAGTGCTCTTTTAGGACCATGTATTGGGTCTTCAATTACTATGGTTTGATCTCTATTTGCCCCCAACGAGACAATGGCAATTGGAACCTCCATTAATTCAGCTAAAAATCTTAGATAATTCATAGCATTCTCTGGGAGATCAGATAGTTTTCTGCAATCTGCAGTTGAACATTGCCAACCTTTTAATTTTTTGAAGATTGGCTTACATTTTTTTAAATCATCTGAATTGGTAGGAAAGTAGTCTATTTCCTTTCCATCGAGATCATATGCAATACAAACTTGAATCTCATCTAATTCATCTAATACATCTAGTTTTGTAACGGCCAAACAATCAAGACCATTAACAGATACAGCATATTTACCAATAACTCCATCAAACCATCCACATCTTCGCCTTCTCCCAGTAGTGGTTCCAAATTCACTGCCTCTGTCACAGAGTTGATCATTAATACTGCCTTGTAATTCCGTTGGGAATGGCCCCTCACCTACTCTTGTTGTATAAGCTTTTGCGACACCTATAACTCTATCAATTAAAGTAGGACCAACTCCTGCCCCAATACATGCGCCTCCTGATATTGGGTTTGATGATGTAACAAAAGGATAAGTCCCATGATCTAAGTCAAGCAGAGTACCTTGAGCACCTTCAAATAGTATATTCTTCTTATTTTTTGAGGCTTCATGTATGGTTCTGGTACAGTCAACAACATGCTTTAATAATCTTTGTCCATAGTCAAGATATTCTTCAACAATGTCTTCTAATTTAAGAGGTTTGATCCCATAGATTTTCTCTAGCAGACCATTTTTTTCTCTCAAAGGAATTTCAATCACATCACTTAACCTTTCTCTATTGAGTAAATCTCTTACTCTAATTCCATTCCTTTGCGATTTATCTGCGTAGGTTGGACCAATCCCCCGACCCGTCGTCCCAATTTTATTTGAACCCCTATCAGCTTCCATAGCTTCATCTAATATTCGGTGGTAGGGCATTGTGACATGTGATGTTGACGAAATTTTTAATCCTGAGATATCAATTCCATTATCAATTAACATATCAATTTCTTTTAGCAATATTTTTGGATCTACAACTGTTCCTGATCCAATCAAGCAAGTAGTATTTTTGTAAAGTATCCCAGAAGGAATTAAATGTAATTTTAAGACTTTATCATCTACAACTATAGTATGGCCTGCATTTACTCCTCCTTGGTAACGTACGACAACATCAGCCGAACGACTAAGTAAATCAGTTATTTTCCCTTTTCCCTCGTCACCCCATTGGGCTCCGATTACAACAACATTGGCCAATTTTAGAAGAGCATTATTTTTGTGCGAATATTTAATATATTCAAAAATCTTTGTTTACTTTTAAAAAGTAAATGAATTGTATCAACTTTCTCTGAGAACCATTTTTTCAGCAAGAGAAAATTCTTTAGTTAAACGCTCCTTAAGTTTATCTGGTAAAGGTCTACTTGCAAAGTTTTTGTAATGACCTGCCATAGCATTTAATGCTGTTTGCATTGTGGTAAATGATTGCGTTTTATTGACCATGCCTCTATTTCTATATCTAGAAATGTAGTCAGTTATTAGTGAAAGAGATTCACTTCTTACTTCATCTTTATTAGGAGAATCTTTTGGAGTTTCAACAGCTTTTTGCAATGTTTTAACAACCGAAATAGTATCTTTTGCATAGTCACCTGTCATTGATGTTTTAACAGCTAAAGAAGGTGAACTAAATAATGTAAAAACAACAATCAAAGAAAGTGCAAAAGATATGGCTTTGGTTAGATTTTTTAAAATTAAATCTGGGTCCCATTTCAGTAACATAACTTTGCTCCAAAAAAAAATAAGCTTCAAGACTTTTTATTGTACATTATTTCTGATTCGGAAATAAATGTTTCCAACAAATTATCAGTACTAACTTTAAGCTTAGTATTATTTTTTCTGCATAAAAGTTCTACTTCTTTATTAATAGAATCTCTGCCAATAATTATCTGAAAAGGAATACCAATTAATTCTGCATCCTTAAATTTCACTCCAGCTCTATCGTTTCTATCATCAAGAAGGACATCAATTTTATTAATTAAAAAGTTCATATAGATTTGCTCAGTAAGATCACTCTGAATAGGATCTTTTAGGTTTGTTGGAATAATAATAACTTCAAAAGGAGAAATCTGGATGGGCCAACAAATTCCTTTTTCATCATGATTCTGTTCAATAGCAGCTTGAGCTATTCTTGTTACTCCTATTCCATAACAACCCATCCACAAATTTTTTAATTGACCATCCTTGTCAGAAAATTTAGCATTTAATTTTTTACTATATTTCTGACCAAGTTGGAAAATATGTCCAATCTCGATACCTTTTTTTTCTTTAAGTTCTTCATCGTCATCAATACTTATTTTATCTCCTTTTTGGGCATTCCTGATATCCCCAATTAGATAGTCTTTCGAAGCAAAAGAAAATTCTTGAAAAACTTTATGGAAATTAACTTTATTCCCGCCACTTATAAACTTTGAAAGGCCACTTGCAGAATGGTCAATTATTCTTGTCCATTTTTTATCCCAATTAGAAGTAGCTTTTATAGTTTTATTATCTAAATCTGGCCCGATAAAACCTAAAGGAAAATCAATTAGATTTTTTTCTGTATTATTTTTGTCTTCAATTTTTAAAAGTTTAATGAGGCTGGAACTATGAAGTTCATTTATTAGATTAAAAAGCTTTACTTCATTAATATGTTGGTCGCCTCTTATGCATGCAAGAATCGGGACTTCCAATTTACCCTCGAACTTTGCAAGAAATATAACAACTTTAATAATCTGACTAGGGTCTAAATTATTATTCTTACAAACCTCGAGAATTGTTTTTTGTTGAGGTGTTTCTATTAATCCTGAAATATTTGCTTTTAATGGAATAGGTTGAGAGGGAACAGAAATAGCTTTTTCTATATTTGCAGCGTAAGAACCACTTTGTGTAAACAAGATGGAGTCTTCCCCGGAATCTGCAGTGACCATAAATTCTTTGGAAGAGGCTCCTCCAATGGCTCCGCTATCTGCTTCAACGCCTACGGTTTCTAGTCCACAAGTTTTAAAAATATTTTCATAAGCTTTGCCCATCTTTTCATAAAATGAAGCCAGATCATTTTCTGAACAATGGAAAGAATAGCCATCTTTCATTATAAATTCTCTACTTCTCATTAATCCAAATCTTGGCCTTATTTCATCTCTAAATTTTGTCTGAATTTGATAAAAACATTGAGGTAATTGCTTATAGGAATTGATAATCTCTGATGCAATACTAGTGATTACCTCTTCGTGAGTTGGGGCCAAGCCAAATTCTTTCCCTTGTCTATCTTTGAGATTAAACATTATCCCTTCACCTGCCGTATATCCCTC
>CACAVZ010000006.1 GCA_902536065.1 uncultured Synechococcaceae cyanobacterium
GCGATTTAAAGAGGGTATACCATACTTCTGGGAAAAAGTAATTTTAAAAAAATTTGGAAGTATGGAATTATTTTTCGAAAAGTGGAGATCGTATTGTAATGAAAATCCTACTATTGATGATGAGATAATTGGATCTATTAGAAAGCTCGAAACTGAAGATTGGTTTGTATTCATAGCAAGTCAAATCGAGAAATCATGCTTAAACCTAATAGAAAAAAACTACTCAAGTAAAAACAAGGAAAACTACAGAAAAGGTATAAGATTTGAAAATCATTGTATGGAAATTCTCAAACAAAGTGGCTGGGAAGTAAAAGAAACCCCTAATACAGGAGATCAAGGGGTTGACTTAATTGCTTCAATAAATGATTTGAGAATATGTATTCAATGCAAAGATCATGAAAAAGCTATTGGAAATAAAGCAGTTCAGGAAATTTCAGCTGGTAAATTATATTGGAAAGGTACACATGCAATAATAGTCTCAAAATCAGGCTTTACAAAATCTGCTCATAAACTAGCAAAATCAAATAAAGTTGAACTAATCAATGAATATCAATTAAAAGATTTAGAAGGGTTTATTGTTTAAATAGTTTATATCAATTGAGTTAAGCCCTCTTTGTAAAGCAAAAGTGTTGTAAAAATTCCTGAGGCCCACATTAAACCTCTAGCTGTGGGGATATTAAATACATATGCACCAATATATAAAAAACGAAAAATAGGATGGATCAATGCTGCAATTATTGCAATATTAGAGTCAGTAAAAGTAATCAAACAAAGAAGACATGCGGGTGCATGTAGGGAAATACTTTCCCAACAATTTTGATGACACCAAACTGCTCTTTTTCCAAAAGAAGGTAATTTATCGAATAAATCCCTTGGCGCAGACATATTTTCAACAGAATATCCCGCTTTAACTCTCCCTATAGTTAATGGAATAATTGATAATAAAACAACACCAACTGATAGACAAAGGCTCCAGGCAAAAGCTACTTGCATATGATTTAAATAATATTATTAGCTTAATAATTGAAGCTCGTTATCGTGATAAATGAAAAATCATTACCATTGATAAAACTTTGCAAAAAATGCTGTAATTTATAAAAAAAATCATTTATGGATATTTCAAAGATAGTTTTAATTTTTGGCATAAGTTTACTAATTTATTTTGCTTTTCTGTTTTTAGGATTTTTTCTTAAGAATAAAAATTTAAAGGCACAGAATCTAAAAAAAGAAGAATAGATTATTAATGCCACGCAAATTGACTATTTTCTCAATATTTTTATATCTTTTTGAATATATTTAATGGAAATAAAATTTGATCCAAATAATAATAAGGAATATTTGAAATTAAATAAGAGAGTTGCTGGTATATGAAAAAATTTTATAAATTTCTTAAAAGTTTTCTATTTATATCACTATGGCTTATTTTATCCTCATTTTTAACCCAATATTGGAATACCTTTCATTGGGAATATGTTTACTTAAACTTCAGAATTATATTTGATAAAGAATTTTGGTTTGTTGTAGAAAAAATTCTTTTAGGATTTGATATTGGTTACTGGTTAGAAGAAGCACTAAAATTCTTAAGTTATGAAATACCTAAAGAATCATTTAAATATTTACCAATTTATTTCGTATTAAAGTCTATTTGGATAAAGAATTAATTTCTATTTTTAATAGATTTTAATAAACTCCTTGAAATTCTTGAACAAAGTCGGTGAATTTATTTTTCTTAAAACAAATAAAGTTCCTTTATCACCTCTACAGATTCTAAGCTTATTGCTTAAATAAGTTATCTCTAACCACCCTAATTGTTCATTATTTATTTCTTTCATAGCCTTTATATTTTTTTTTCCAAATTTAGGACCAATAACACCAGCATGTGTAAATTTGACACCAATTTTTTTTTCATTTATGTAATTAAGTCTTATTAAAATGCCAGTACCAATAATTGATTTTATTCCTCTAGGTTTAAGTAAATTAAGACCATTTAAATTTAAGGGATCAAGAATTTGAAGGTTATCAATAAAAGGAGAATATTTTAGAAAAGGACTATTAGAACTACTCCACCTAAGCTCCCAAACACCCTGCAAATCATTTCTATCTTTGCTAAAGGAAAAATTATGATTAATTTCAAGTTGTTCTGCAATATTACGTATACTCTCTGAATTTGGAGATTTAAGAAGTAAATTTAATAAATCATTTTCTGTTTCCATTTAATAAACGCTGGAGTATATAGCCAAGGATAAATACTTACCTCCATGTGCTATATTCTACCGAGAATATGTTGATTTGATGACAAAGAGCTATTGGCTTAAGAAAATTTCAATTCCAAATGCTGATTTATTTCTGGAATATATAAGGACAGTATTGCCTTGGATTAAATCTGTGGGAGGAGTAATAGTAAAAAGAGATTTAGTACAAGAATCAACCTCAAATGAATGGGATGGAGGGCAGCTTGGATTAGTAATTGAATTCGAATCAAAATTTGCTGCTAAAAAAGCATTTTATTCTGAAGTATTTCAAAAATATCTGCAGTCCAGAGATTTAATGGAACTAGTTACTATAAGTACTCTTTAAAAAAATCAACCAATATTGACCTCACACAATCAACTTATAAGTAATTATTACTATTAAATTATTTATGTAATATTTATAACTTCACTAGCAATAGCATATTTTGCAAAATTTGATTGTAAAAGTAATCCGTTAATCAAATGAACTATTCAACAGAAAAAGATGATTATTTGATGACAACTCCATATACAAAGAAAATTCAGCAAAAATTTGAAAAGGTTAAATCTTTTTTAGAGCAAAATGGATTTAATCCTTCATCAGAGAGCTTAATTCAAGATATAGTTAGCTCAGAAGAATATATTGCTAAAAATGGCTTATAAAAATATCAGAATATATTCAGAGTCCTTAAATAATAAAAACCGCCTATTAGAAAAGGTAATAATATTCCAATAAATAAAAATATGGATTTTTTTGATTCTCCTTCTGATATGGGGTTAATTTCTGGTTCAATTGCAAAACCATTTTGTCTACCACCGCTTTCAGTTGTATAACCTTTTTTATTCATAAGAAAAATAATCTATGCAGATTATCTCATGTAAACACTTATTTAAAAAAATTTTTTACATTTAGAATTAAACTGATTTTAAGATCTAACAATTGATTTCAATCTGAGATTTCAATTTGGCAGCTTTTTTTAAAAGACCTACAACTTCCTTACGACCAGTAGCAAAGTCAGCCTTGTTAAGTAACTCGCTATATTTTTTTGTGATTTCTCTATGGTTCATTTTAGATATTACAATCATAAAATTATATAGTTACTAAAAAAATTTTTTGTATAAAAGATATCAAAAAAGAGTTTAAGTACCTTTACCTATTTAAACCAACCTTTTTTCTTTGGTTTAATCTCTTCTTTAATAACTTCTTTTTTTCTCCCAAATAATCCCTTTTTTTGGACTATTAAATCCTCTTCAACAGGTTTAGATTTTCTGTTAAATAAGCCTTTTTTAGATTCTTTTTTAATTGATTCTTTTTTGTCGGAAATCTTTGTTTTTTTAGGATTTGATTTTGAATTTTTGGGTTTGCTATCTGCGAATAAAGTTTGATATACAAAAAACCCAAAAACAGCAAAGAAGCCTAATGCCTGTACTAAAGCAGTTCCAAGATTATCAAACATTTAGGCCTCAACTTTGTATAGTGATTTTTTTTCTTTTGTTTCTATACATTTTTTATCATCAGACAAGCATTCAATTTCCACCTTCATCTCAGTATGAGAACTGCAGCCACCTGCATTTGCATTAGATATTGAAAACAAAGTTAGTACCCCTAAAATTAAGGCGCATGAGGTGTTAATCGGTTTCATAAGTTTTATTTTTATTATGTAAAAATAATTTCGCAATTGCGAAGATAATCTTCTTTTCTGCTAAAAGTATCCCCTTTTTATATATCTATTTGTAGTAATTAACTAAATCGATAATTAATATTGCTAGTAATAAAAAACCTAAAATGAAAGGTAAATAAGGATATTTATTTAAAATTTTGTTTAGTTGATTTTTCGATGTTTGTTTTTCCTTTTTCTTTTCTCTAGGTGGTAAACCTAACTCTTCCCTTCTCTTAGCTTCTCCCATAATTTTTAAACTATTTATGACTATTCTATATACCTAGTAGTAGTGTATTGTTCAAGATTTAAATTATTAATGGTTAATTTAATTTAAATTTCGGATATATTAAAAATATATAAAATAATTTCATGATAGAAGTAGTTTGGTCAGTAAATATAATGATTGCAATTCTTATTATTGGTGTTGCCTGGGTTCTTTATTACATATTTACTTATGATCAAAAATTTACTTCCTAGATAAATGTCAGATAAAGATCTAAGTAATTTTCTAAAGAAAATAGAGCAACTTAATCAAATTGCTGAGCTAATAAAAAATAATCCTAGTAAAAAGTTATCCCTTTCAAAATGCAAGAATCATGATGAAGTAATTAAATTAACCACTGAATGGGGTTTTGATATTGGTAAAAGGTGGGGAGAATATTAATTGATTTTATTACCAGCATTCTTAAAATTGCCATCAAAATCAAATTAAATTCCTAAGATTAATTAGTATTTCTTATATTGAAGTTATGAAAGAAATTGGAGAGATAAAGTCAAATATATATAAAATAGCTGCTGTTACAGATAGAGGGCAAAGATTAAATAAATTAATTTCTCCTATATATGAGGAAAAAGCTAATGAGATGAATGAATTGATTGATGCTATTGAAGACTTTAGTTTTGAAATATCAGAAAAATTATTGTCTGGAGAGTGGGAATTGATTTTTTCTAATGTGGAATTATTTCGAAGTTCTCCTTTCTTCCTTGCTATTGAAAAGGCATTAAATGATGAATTTAAAAGTAATCTTTTTTTTAAATTACATCAATTGCAAGTAGGATCCTTTGGCATATCAACTATTGGGAGAATTGCTCAAAAGATTGATTTTGAAAAAAAAGAATTTATATCTACTTTTGACACTACAATATTTGGGCTCACAACTATTCCTATCATAGGTTGGTTCAAACTATTGCCTACTTTTGGTGGAAGAGTAATAACCCTAGCAAGTGATTTAGTTTTAAGAAATAATTTACTTGATATGAACTTACAAAAGACAAAAGTTTCCAAAGTTGATGGACTTAATAAGATTCCATTATTTAGTGAATTACTTATGGATAGATGGTATCCAGTTAAAGAGGTATGGAATAAGTTACCTTGGAATAAAGAATCGCCAAATTGCCAAGTTTCAATTTTATATTTAGACGATGAAATGAGAATTATGCAGGATATGTATGGGTCTATTTTTATTTATATAAGGCCTTCAATTTCCTTGTTGAATCCAAATTCGATCTCTAATGATTAATTAAAACACTGCCTAATACTACCAGCAGTTAAATTCAAGATAATAATCCAGATCCTTTCAAATAAAATTTAAATAAAAGAATCACTAAAAGGTTTATTATTGCTAAGGCTACTAAACCATTTCTGTTTTTTACATCTAATTTCTTGACTAAATCAGAAAGATAAACTATTGGATTTTCTGGCTCTTTATTATCCAAATTTTATTTAAATATTAATTTGACAAGAAAATATCACAGTTTCATTTGAAGAATCAAAATTGTAAAGATGAATATCCAAAAAGAAATAAATAATTTTTAACCCATAATTCCTGCATTTCTTAAAAACGCTTTACCCATATTGCCAATTACAAAAAACAGAGACAGATTAATTAAAAGAACTATTAATAATGCCAACATTTTATAGTTTGGATTAGTTGAAATGCCATCAAATCCATTATTTAGAAATCTTTTTAAAAGTGATTTGTCAATTTTTAGTTTTTGTTGCTCAGAATCAACTTTTACTTTTTCTTCTGAAGAATCTTGATTACTTGCTTTCTCTAGAAATTCTGTAAATGCCTTAACATTTTCTTCTTTTTTATTCCCCTCATTAAGATCTTTATTGTCTTCATTCAAATTGAGGGACGATTCGATTGAATTATTTTCCTCAGGATTAAGTTTTGAATCTTCCAAATTAAAAGTAAATGCTAGGAATATATTACACCATAAAAAAACCCACTCGACCAATTGGAGAGAGGGTTAGCTAAGGTTAAAGTTCTTAAATTGATAATAATCTATTTTAATTAAGTTTGCGGTTGTAGCATAATGAAGTTTTAATTTAGATTATATTCAAGGTAATTTTTTTCGTACATATGTTAGATGCAAATACCAAAAAAGCATGTAAAGATGATCCCTCAATAAGAGAAATTAAAATTAGAAATATAGAACATGCTATTGAACAAGCAGAATTGATGATAAGAGAATCAAAAATGAGCCAAGAAGAATTAATCTTTTTAAAAAGAAAAATATCGGACTCAAGACAAGATTTAGAGATACTTTATTTAATGAAAATTCAATGAATATAAATTTGTTAATCTTTAAAAGGATTAAATTTATGCAAAGAAAATTAATTTGTATATTTGAAGACTTATAAAGTTTAAAAGGAATGTAATTATTTTTATAAATGTTCTGGTTATGTCTAAAAATAATCTATATATACCTTTAAAGGTTGTTCCATACATCTTCATTTCAATTACTGCCATAGCAATAACAGCAGCTACATATGTAATTACTTAGTTCTATAAGCTATGTAAAATTTTTAGATATTAAATAAATTAAAATATTTGTAATAACTAATTATATGAATAAATTCAAAATAGCAATTTTTACAATATCAATAATCATATTTTGCCTAATTGGGATTAAAAAATTAATTTATATAAATCAAGTTAAAGATATAAAAAATAAAGAAGAATCATTTTTAAATGAATCTATACGTGTTTTAAATGAATGTTTCGATCTAGAAAATAAAAATAAAAGACCTCTTAATAAATCAATTGAATTAATTGAGTATTGCTTAGAGGAATATGGATATAAAAACTGATTTCAAAACTTGAATGATGAATTTCCTTAATACTCAACTAATATGCAAATAAAAATTTCACATCAATAATCTTGTTATGTTCCATAATTTTTTATTAATAATATTTTCCTAATTTATTTTCTTAAAATGACTAAAGTTAAATGTTCTTATTTAGGAAATTTAAACTGCGAGGCTATTCATCTACAATCTGGAAGTCTTATTAGAACTGATGCACCTTTAGATCACTGCGGTAAAGGTGAAAGTTTTTCCCCAACTGATTTATTAGCGACATCTTTAGGTACTTGCCTGCTAACCATCATGGCAATCAAATCCAAATCGAAAGGATTTGATTTGAAAGGTATATATTTAAATATTGAAAAAGTAATGACACAAAATAGCGAGAGGAAGATAAAAGAACTAATAATAGATATTTTTATACCAGAGAGCACTTCTAATGAAACTATTGATTTTTTGAAAAAAGCTTCCAAAGAATGTCCAGTTACAAGAAATTTATCTCAAGAAATAGATATTAAAATTAGTTGGCATCATGAATAAATCTCAAACATAGTAATTTCAAAAATATAATGAAATACTTTATTGGAATAATCATTCTTTTATTTGGAATATATATAATTACAGACTTGGCATTAAAGACTAGGTATACAAGAAAAAGACTTTCAAAAGGAAAAAAATAAATCTTTTAAATTTTAATATTGCAGATAAAGTTAATAGATTTATTTTTGCATTAGGAATTAAGTCATATTTTAGTCTTATTTTTTCAATATTTTTTGGTCAATCAAACTAATCAAAGGGATCATGAAATTTACATTTATTCCAACAGTGCACCATGCATAAATAATAAGAAAAAATATTTTTATAAATAAATTAGGGGGTAAGGTGAAAAATATTTTGAAAAACCCTCCAATGAATAATACTAATATTCCAATTTGTAAAAGACCTTTGATTATCCATTCAAGTCCATTTTTTTTAATGTTTATGTAAAACCAGAAAAAAACAAAACTAAATAATAATAAACATATAAAATTTATGATCATCTTTTTGGAGAAAATCTAATAAATTTGCCATTATCAAGACATGATGATAATTATCACTTTTTTTCTGCTAATTTTTTTTTAAAAAGGAAAAGTTATACAAAAAAAAATAAAAACAAATTATTTTTAAACTTTTTATCCTAAAACATTTTGGATTTTAGTAAATCAACTCTTTTTTGATTCACTCCCAAATCACTTTCTCCAACTCTTGATTCTGATCTTATTGATAAGATGTTTGATTCAGGTAAAAAGGATACTTCTAAGTCGTCTACATACTTCATCCATTTACTGGTTGCCTCTGCATGAAGATAATCGCCATCAATTTCTACAATTTCAGTTCTTGGAGTGTTTTCGATAAATGTTTTAATCACTTCAAAAGGTTTCTCAATATTATTTACCTCCCATTCTTCTCGTACACAATGAGCAATCTCTACACAAGGTTTTAGTTCTATATGTGAGGCAAAACATGAAGAGGGGAATATAAAGCTTGAACAAATTAAAAATGCTAAAAAAAGTAATTGCATTAACAGAGGAATTTAACAACTCATAATCTAACGAATTAAATTACTAATTTGTAATGAAGACATAATAATGTAAGAAGGCATATATGTTTTATATTCAGAATTTAATATGTATTTCTAATAATTCCCAAAAAAAAGATCCCTTTAATAAGGGACCTTTAAAAATTGATTTAAATCAAGTGTTTCCTTGTTTCCACTGAAAAAATCAATCCTCCTACACACCTTATTAATATCACACCAAAATTCAAAATATGTAACACCTATTAGACCTCTATCTCAACTGTCACATCGCAGAAAATACAAAAAAGTACTCAAGCATTGCGTTCGAGTACTTTTAAAGTTATCAGAAAAAAGTGTGTGAGGAGTTTCTGACATGTTTAATCTACTCCTTATATTATTTAGAGGGCTACAGTATAAATTACTAATTATTTAAATCTTTCAGAAAAATTGGGCGTTGATGAAAAAAATAATCAAAAACATAAAAAATTCATGAAAAGCATTTACAAAAAAATCTTTTTTATTATTTCGGCAATTGCTCTTTTTTCAGTAATAGTGAGTGTTGTTAAATATTCGCTTACTTATATTGAAAATAATCCCGAAAAATACTTACCTTCACAAAAGTAATACAAAAATTAAGTATAAATTCACTTCAAAAAATCTATAAAGTGTCTTAAATATCTACTACATTGACAGCTCGAGTCATGAAAATCAAAAATACCTCTATTCTTAATCAGAATAATATCCATATAAGTCAATTCAAAAATAAACATAAATATCAAATACTTGAGAATTGCTGGAAGAAAAGAAAGAAAGAATGTGAAAAAAATCTTTCAAAATTTTGCTAATCGATAATTATGAATTTTATTTTTTCTTTTTTATTAGCATCTGTGATGTGGGTACAAGTTCCACAGTGGGAAGCTGACTGGTCAAAATGTGCTGTAGATGTTCCCGATACATCATGTCACTGGTACGTAGCTGCACCCGATAATACGTTTGGGGAAGGATTTAATTGGGAAAACGCTCCTTGGTTTGATGCTAATGGATTACAGGATGTAGCTAAAATTGAGAAAGAATCTGTAGTAGAAAAACTTCAAAATAACTAAAGTTTCTATTTCATCAATTAACTTTTAAAAGTATTTAAATCTAGTTGCTTAGTAGTTAACTTTTAATTAAATAAAAATTTTTATGCGTTTCAAAGTAAGTCTCAAAAAAAATGGAAAGGAATTTGATGAAGTTGTTATAGCTAATAATAAAAAAGAGGCTATGGAAGTAGCTTTAAAAAATAATCCAGAAGCTCAAGCATTAAACTCTGATTGGACATTTAAGATTTAATTATTTGCGAAGCTTAGGAATCAAAAGAGATGCAACACAAATAACACTAATTGCAGGTCCAGGCGAAAGATTAAAGACTATAGAGAGAATAAATCCCAGAAGTGAGATGCATAATCCAAAAAATGAAGACCTCATCATTGCAATTCTTAAACTATGAGCCTTATTTAGCCCTAACAAAGTTGGCGTAGAAAGAAGAGCAATTACAAGAATTACTCCCACCGCTGACATTGAACTAACAATTACTAATGCCGTCGTAAAACTCAAAGCAAGATTTAATAAAGAAACATTTATACCACTAGCGGATGCACCTTCTGGATCCAATCCCACATAAACAACCTTTTCATATCCAAAAGTCATTAAAAGTATAAATACTAAAAAAGCAATTATTGTTCTAAGTAAATCCCCAAAATTTGCTGTCAATAAATCGCCAAATAATACTGCCTCCAAATCAATCCTTATTCCGAGTAAAGGGATTATAAGGACCCCAAATCCAAGCATTCCAGCGAGAATAGTATTCATAACTGCTTCATAATTTTCACTTTTTCTATTGGTTAAACTTTCCGCAATTACAGAGCCTAAAAGACCACTTATAACACCACCAATTGAAGGGTGAATTCCAAGCGCTAATGCGAGAGCAAGTCCAGGCAACACGCAATGAGAGATTAAATTAACTTGTAATAATCTCTTATGGGTGATTAATACAGTTCCCATCGCTGGGCATAAGATCCCAGAAAATATAGTTATTATTAATGGAACCAACCACCAGTTGTTATTAATAAAAGACATTATTCGAAAGATTCGGTATGATCAAAAATACGAGGCAAAAAAAGATTTTGGAAACAATGGTAACTAAGTCTGACATTACCAAAAGACAAGAACAACTTCTTGAAGAACTTAATAAATGCGAGGATGAACTGAGCGGTCAAGAGTTGCATAGACAATTGATTGAAAGCGGAAAAGCTATGGGACTGACAACTGTTTACAGGAATCTTCAAGTTCTTATAAAGCATGGTTTAATTCGTTCTAGACATCTCCCAACAGGAGAGGTTCTTTATACTCCCGTAGATAGAGACATTCATCATTTGACCTGCGTTCAATGCGGAGAGACGTCGAAAATGGAAGGTTGTCCTGTTAAAGATATTCATGCCCCTAAAAAAAATCCAAGAAAGTTTCAACTTTTGTTTCATACACTCGAATATTTCGGCCTTTGCCAAAACTGTTATCAAGCTCAAAATTAATAAGGAACATTTTCTAATCACAGAAATTATTTTTCTTTATAGAGCTTATGTTTATCGCATCTAATTTATCTTTTATTTGATCAGGACTACCAACTGCTAAAACACTTTTATCAAGAACGATTACTTGATCGTAGTTATTTAGAGACTCGCCCCAATCATGGCTACTTACTAGCAAAGAAAGTCCCGCATCTGCGAGTTGACGAACAATTTTCAGGAAGTCCTCTTTTGCGGGGGGGTCCAATGCCGCACAAGGTTCATCCAGAAGAAATATTTTTGCAGGGGACATAAGAGTTTTTGCTAATAGAGCTCTTTGTTGCTGTCCTCCTGAAAGAGAATCAAGTCTTCTATTAGCCAAATTAGCAATTCCTACTCTTTGCATTGTCGCTTCTAATTCACAACATTTATTAATCCAAGAATTAGGATATTCTAGAAGAGCCTTGATTTGAAAGGGGTTATTACTTCTTGATTTTGAATACTTTATTTGACCAAGAGATACCAATTTTTCAACTGTAATGGGAAACTTCCAATTCATAGAACTTCTTTGAGGCATAAGTGCCACTAGAGCTCTAGATCTATATAAATTTTCACCATCAATTTTTATTTCGCCTTTATCTGGAGTATTTTGTCCTTGCAATATCCTCAAAAGAGTTGATTTTCCGGCACCATTTGGACCTACTAGCGCTGTTAGAGTTCCAGGTTTAATCTCAACAGATACCTTATTTAAAGCTGGCTTACTTTTTTCTGTGTATGCAAATGTTAAATTTTCAGCGACTAAAGTAGCCATTAATTAATCTTCATGAAAAAAGTCACTTTACAAGCTTACCAATAATACAAGCTGCGTATTATTTTCATAACATTTGATACCTTTTCTTGTCAGGTGTAATGAAAATGATTATCATTTTTAAGTATTTAATAATTTTTTTATGTCAATTTTTAAAAGACTTTTATCAAATAAAACATGTTTAAGTAAGTCAATTATTAAAAATTCCGTAATCGCTGGAACGATTATATTTTCTGGTTTTGGGCAGGATGTAATTGCTAAAGGGAAGTCATACGTAGCAGTAGAACCACTAGTTTGTGATTTAGTTAAATCTATTGCGTTACCATCTGACGAAGTTACATGCTTAGTAGATAGAAAACAGGATGTTCATGACTTAAAGATCAATCCAAGACAAGCTCAATTACTAAATAGCGCAGACAAAGTATTCACTCTTGGCAAAGAAATGACTCCAAGTATGAGAAATTGGGAAAGTAAAAAGAATACTATTGTTGTAGGTGTTAGTGCAATAGACGTAGATGATCATTCTGATCATGAAGGTCACGATGACCACTCAGACCATGGCGGACATGACGATCATGCTGAACATTCAGCTAAGGTAGATGATCATTCTGATCATGGAGGTCATGATGATCATGCTGAGGGTGCTTTCGAATGGGCAGGTAAATTCCAGCTTTCTAAGGGTTCATACAAATGGTCATTTGAAAAAGTCGATGGCGAATATGCAGATCCTGCAATGAAGATGGTGATTCTCAAATCTAATGACATAGAAGGGTCTGAAGATTTAGCCAAAGAATTATTAGGATCTAAAGACTCAATAAGCAGAAAAAATGATGGAACTTTGATAGCAAGTAATAAAGCTTTTGTTCTTAACTTTGATCAAAGAAAAGAAAGTACTGTTTTTAACGTGGATATCAAAGAAGATGGTGAATATATATTTTTTACTGAACACATGCCTTTTGAGTTTGAAGCAACTCAACACTTTTTTAAAGACGTTTCAAATAGTGATGTAGAACCAATAGCACAAGTTCCAGACGAAGGAGAGGGGCATCACCATCATGACCATGGAGGTCTAGATCCACATGTATGGCATGATCCACATAACATCATAAAAATGGGAGATCTTATAAGCAAAAGTTTAAAGAAAGATATTTCAGTTTTTAATAGAGGTGACAGAAAACTAATTAATGAAAGATTCGAAAAAGCTGATTCTCTCTTAGAGGGCTTAGATAGTTGGATCGTCGCACAAGTAAGCTCTATTCCTGAGGAAAACAGAGTAATTGTCTCTAAACACAAAGCAATGGAATACTACGGGGATGCATTTGGTTTTGAAACCATTAGTTTACTTGACTTTCTTGGAGACTCCTCAAGCTTAAGGCCAGACAACATAAGTTCTACTTTAAAAATGTTAGATGAAGAGAAAGTTCAGGCGATATTTCCTGAACAAATTCCAGCATCTAAGTTATTAAGGAACTTAAGTAGACAAAGTTCAGTTCCTTTAGCTTCTAATCAAATATTCGTTGATGGATTGATGATGGATGGTAATACGGTTTCAGTAGCCGTTCACAACACTTGTACAATTGTTGATTCATTAGGTGGAAGCTGTGATAAAGAATCTGGCTCCAATCTTGAGTCTGAATGGTATAAACTTTCAGATTAAATTTTTCTAATAAAAACGGTTTTCATTTCTTATTATTACTATTATTAAACTATTGTTTATTTGGTAAAAATCAGTAAATGAGCATCAAAGATAAAGTTCCAGTTACTATTCTCACTGGATTTCTAGGTTCAGGGAAAACTACTTTACTTAATAGAATACTAAGTGAAGAGCACGGGAAAAGAATAGCAGTAATTGAGAATGAATACGGTGAAGTAGGGATAGATCAAGGGCTCGTAATTAATGCCGATGAAGAAGTGTTTGAGATGTCAAACGGGTGCATTTGTTGTACTGTTCGCGGTGATTTGATAAGAGTCCTTGGCAACCTTATGAAAAGAAGAGATAAGTTTGACTATGTTTTAGTAGAAACGACCGGATTAGCAGATCCTGGGCCAGTCGCGCAGACATTTTTCATGGATGAAGAAATTAGTTCTGAATTTACTCTTGATGGAATTGTAACTTTAGTTGATGCTGCTCATATTGATCAGCAGCTAGGAAGAAGTGATGAAAGTTCAGAACAAGTTGCGTTTGCAGATGTTCTTGTCCTTAATAAAACTGATTTAGTCTCTGATGATGCACTAGATACTCTTGAATCGAGATTGAGAGATATGAACCGAATGACTCGAATCATTAGAGCCGAGAATGCCCAAGTACCAATCGAAACAGTCCTAAATCTAAGTGCATTTGATCTCGATCAAATCCTTAAACGCAGACCAACATTTCTTGAACCAGAATATCCTTTTGAATGGACAGGTGTTTACGACCTTGCTGCAGGTAAATATGAATTAATGCTAGAAGAAGGTCCCGATCCAGAAATGTCATTAGTAGCTTTCGCTAATCAAAGTGAGAGTGAAGAAGAACTTAAAGATGGTGCTGAATCCTGCGTAAGACTTTATGCAGAAAAAGCTAAAAGCTTAGAACCTGGTAATATCATTCCATTTGGAGAACATATAAACCTTAAATTGGAGGATAAAGGAAATAAATCATTTATATTAGATATCGAAAAGGGATCAAAGATAGGTTTATATACACAGCACACTGCTGAAGAATTCAATATGAAAATCATTAAAAGTGAAGACAATAATTCAAAAGAGATCCCATTTAATATTGAAAGATTCTGGCAAGCCGAGCACGAGCACGATGATGAAGTAACGTCCATTGCAATTGAACGATTTGGAGATGTTGATCCAGAAAAACTTAATACTTGGTTGGGCAGACTTCTTTCTGAAAAAGGGGTGGATATATTTAGAACTAAAGGTTTCATTAGCTACTCAGGCAACCCACAGAGAATAGTTTTCCAAGGGGTACATATGTTATTTACAGCGCAACCTGATAAGGAATGGGGTAACGAACCTCGTAGAAACCAACTTGTTTTTATAGGTAGAAATTTGGACGAGAAAGAGATGAAAGAAGGTTTTGAAAAATGCCTGATATAGAATCATTTAGCCCAAGAGGCATGTTCCACGAGGGATGGACAGCTGAAGTTAATGATTATGCCATAGTTTGTGGTTGGGCTACTAAAGGAAAGTTATTCATTGTTGGGGATGTAGCAGGAGGTATTTTTGCCTTTGAAGGAGATACTGGGAAAATTATTTGGAAAAAAGAAAATACACACTCTGCTGGTCTATTAGCAATGTCCATTCATCCAGAAGGAGAGATTTTTGCAACTTCCGGTCAAGATGGAAATATTCAAATATATAATTGTCACGAAGGTAAAGTAATTAAAACTCTCGATCTTGGCAAGGCTTGGGTAGAGCATCTTAAGTGGTCAAATGATGGCTTATTTCTTGCAGCAGCTTCTTCAAAAAAAGTATATGTTTTTAATGAAATTGGGGAAGAAAAATGGGTATCAGATGATCATCCAAGCACAGTGAGTGCAATTAAATGGTCAAATAATAATGAGCTAGCTACAGCCTGCTACGGGAGAGTAACATTCTTTGACATAGTAAATAATAAAACGAATCAAAAGCTCGAGTGGCAAGGATCATTAGTCTCTATGGAATTAAGTCCTGATGGTGATATAGTCGCTTGCGGGAGTCAAGACAATTCAGTTCATTTTTGGAGAAGATCAACCGGAATGGATGCTGAAATGACAGGATACCCAGGAAAACCCAGTCACCTTTCTTTTGACGATAGTGGAAAATTACTGGCAACTAGTGGCAGTGAAAGAATTACAGTGTGGAGCTTTATAGGTGACGGTCCCGAGGGGACTATGCCTGGAGAGCTATGGCACCATACCGAACCTATTTCTAGCCTAGCCTTTTCAAATAAAGGCATGCTTGTAGCTTCCGGATCTAGAGATGGTTCTGTTGTCGCAAGTTTTCTAAAAAAAGACGGTAATGGTGACCCAGTTGGGGCTGCATTCGCAGGCGATTTAGTGGGTGCACTTTCGTGGAGACCTGATGATTGTGCACTAGCTGCAGTTAACGCAAAAGGTGTAGTAAATGTTTGGAAATTTAAAGTTCGTACTAATTCTTTTTGAAGGAATTTAAGCAGGAAAATAAAATAATTCAAACTACCAATAGTTAGCTTTTAAATGTCTTTCCATACAGATGACTTCACAGTCATTATCTATCCCTTTTGGGTGAATATCGCAATATGAGAGACATTGAAAATATTCGTCTATAGGATTAGATTGATCAGCTTTAATAACTTCTTTCGAATGATTCATAAAAGAGTACCTCAATTATTTAAAATCAAGATAATCGAATTAAATATCAAAGGAAATAAGCAAAACTTACTAAAAATATCTCAAAAAAATTAACGCGAATGATTACTACTCTCGGACATTTTTAATTAAAAAGCAATGCGTATAAAAACGGATTGTCTTTAGAGAAATATTTTCCTAATTTTATATTGTTGAGTTCTAGGAGGTCTTTCAAAATGATCGATAGCCTGCCTGAAATTTCGGAATAACCCGAACTAATTTAATTAACTGCTCCAATTATTTTTTATTAATGTCTAAGCTTCCTTCTTCTGCATCGTTTAGGTGCCCTTTAAGAAACAAGCTTAATTCTAGAGTTTTTGCCCCAGTTAAAGACAATTAGTTAATTTTGGTGAGAATTAGCTTAAAAGAAGTTAGCGACAAGGATCCATGATTTAGGTGCGTTAATAACTTCAGTAAAAAATATAAGTAAGAGATAAAAGAGGGCTTAAATTAGCCCTCTTTTTTTTATAAGATGACTTTCTTCTAGTTTTATAGATAATGATAAAAACAATAAAATTTAAAAATGGTTCGATATTATTGCCCATATTGCAATCCTAAATATCAATTTCAAAAACAATCCTTAGAAGGTAATTTGATTTGTGGATTATGCGGAGAGGATCTCGTAAAAAAACCATATATTAGGTTAAAGCAGATAATCGCTTTAGTTGCTGCTTCATCATTACTTCTACCGTTGATTTATACTTTTATTTTTTTAATTAAAAATCAAATAAATCCTCCTAATAAAAATTATCAAGCAAATGGTAATTTAATGATAATTATCAAAGAACAAACTTTATAAAACAATTAAAAAAGTCTCAAGAGGTCAACCTCTACAAAGTGATTTATTTAAGCAAGAATTTTTACTTTCAATATTTATTTGATCATCAATATTTTTTAATTCGTTTATTTTACTTATTACTTTAACTTTTTGCCCACAATGTTCTTCGCAACCACCATTAAATGAATTATGTGCATATAAACTGGAGCTATTTGTAAGTAATAAAAGAAAAATTATTTTATAAATTTGATTAAAATAAGAATTCATTTTTATTATGATTTTCCCAGAATTAGTAAATAAATAATATCAGTTAATTCCAAGGAGTGTTTATAAGTCCCCAGATATCGAAGAAGAAAAATAAAACTGCAATAACAACAAGATCCCATGCTCTTTCCCTAAAAGCCCAAGGCGCAATAAAAACTTCCCCAAGTCCGTGAAGTGCTGCCCCTACTGGTAGATGATCAAGAACTAGCAAACTATGAGAGAGGATAAAAAGAAAGCTTGCAAAATATCTAAAAAAAACAAATTGCCAATTACTAGAACTCATGTTTTTTAGATTTTTAAGAAATATACTTCAATGATCAAAATAATGATACAGATCGACTCAAGAGATATTATTTTTTGTAGCCATAAATACGAATAAAGATATAAAGCTAAAGTAAAAGTTACTAAACGATGAAATATATGTTTTCAAGTTATCAGCCTAAAAATAGTTTTGATGAATACTTTAAGGATAATGTTAACACTGCTAGAGAAATATTGATTCCACTTCTTTCATCTTTAGATAATATGGGACTTGAAGAATTAAACAGGAATCACTCTGCCGCAAAAAAATTATTACTAAGACATGGAGCAACTTTTAGATTAAACGATACTGGGTTAAAAGGTACTGAGAGAATATTACCTTTTGATCCACTTCCCAGAATAATTAGTAAAGATGATTGGGTAACGTTAGAAAAAGGCCTAAAACAAAGGCTTGAGGCAATAGATTTATTCCTAGATGATATTTATAATTCTCAAAAAATAATAAATGATGGAATAATTCCAAGAGAATTAATAGAGAGTTCAGAAGGTTGGAGACCTCAGATGATAGGTTTCAAACCTCCACTTAATAAATGGTGTCAAATTTCAGGACTTGATTTAATAAGGGATAGAAAAGGAGATTGGCATGTTTTAGAAGATAATTTAAGATGCCCTTCTGGGGTTGCTTATTTTTTAGAAAATAGATTAGTTATGAAGAATATATTTCCTAATCTTTTCTCTGGCAGAATAGTAAAACCAATTGATGAATATCCATCATATCTTTTAAAAACGCTTCAAGACCTCGCTGTTTGGACAGATACTCCCAAGATAGTTCTACTAACTCCAGGAATTTTTAATAGTGCTTATTTTGAACATAGTTATTTAGCTCAAGAAATGGGCATCCAACTAGTTCAGGGTCATGACTTAGTTTGTAATGATGATTATGTGTATTTAAAAACCACCTCTGGATTAAAAAGAGTAGATGTCATTTATAGACGAATTGATGATGATTTCTTAGATCCTCTCAATTTCAGAAAAGATTCCTGCCTTGGTGTTAGCGGATTACTTGATGTTTTCAAGGCAGGTCATGTTGCTTTAGCAAATGCACCTGGGACTGGAATAGCAGATGACAAAATGATTTATTCTTTTGTTCCAAAAATGATTAAATATTATCTCGATGAAGAAATTATTATTAAAAATGTAGAAACCTATATTTGTCATTACCAAAAGGATCGAGAATATGTTCTACAAAATTTATCAAAACTTGTTGTTAAGTCTGTTGCAGAAGCCGGGGGTTATGGAATGTTAATTGGACCTCACTCAACAACCAGGGAAATAGAAGAATTCGCTAATAAAATTAAAAAAAATCCTAGAAATTTCATAGCACAACCAACGTTAGAATTATCTACTGTGCCATCGTTATGTGATGGAGAACTATATCCATGTCACGTTGATTTAAGGCCATATATCTTGAGAGGAAAAGATTCATGGGTTAGCCCTGGTGGGCTTACGAGGGTAGCATTAAAAAAAGGATCATTAGTCGTCAATTCTTCTCAAGGTGGTGGATGCAAAGATACATGGGTTGTCGGTAAATAATATGCTTTTAAGTCGTGTAGCAGAATCTCTTTATTGGATCAATCGTTATTTAGAACGCGCGGAAAATATATCTCGTTTCGTGGAAGTAAGTGAAGCAATGTCATTAGATTGCCCTCCAGGAAGTGCAGAACCTTGGCTGCCATTAATTGAAGCTTCAAGTGACAGAGAATCTTTTGATAAAAGATTCCCGGAGAAAAAACCTGATGACGTTATTAATTTTTTAATAAGAGATCGTTTAAACCCAAATAGTATAATTTCTTGCATTCAAATGGCAAGAGAAAATGCACGACAAATCAGAGATGTCATGACTACAGAAATGTGGGAACAAATTAATATTTTATATTGGAATATGCAAGAAGGAGAAGCAATATGGAATAAACCAAGACAAGAACAATTAAGCGAAATAAGGAGAGAATGTCAGCTTTTTTATGGAATTACAGATGCGACTCTGAGCAAAGATCTTGCGTGGAGATTTAGCATTCTTGGAAGATTAATCGAAAGAGCTGACAAAACATCAAGAATTTTAGATGTTAAATATTATTTACTATTACCCAGCTTAGATGAGCTTGGAGGAGTTCTTGATGAGCTGCAATGGATCGCACTTTTACGTTCAGCTGGAGCTTATCAAATGTTTAGGAAAGCAGTGCAAAATTCTATAAAGCCTAATTCAGTTGCGAGATTTCTTTTACTTGATCCAATCTTTCCGAGATCAGTAAGATACTGTCTTGATGGGATAAGCAATACTCTTAAAACGATAGATGACTCTCCATCTCCTGAAAATCCTTCAGAATTAGAATGCATGAGAGGTTTGCTTAAAGCAAAGTGGAGTTATATCAGAATTGAAGATATAATCAATGATGGTTTACATGAGGCAATCGATTCATTGCAAATGGATTTAAATAAATTAAATGATCTCATTCAAGAAAAATATTTTATTAATTAATAAGTTTATTAATGAGAATTAAATACATTCACAAACTTGAATATAAATACGAAGATCCTGTTCAATTAGGCGAGCATAGATTATGTATAAAGCCAAGGTCAAATGGCTTCCAAAAACTAAAGAATTTTGAATTAAAAATAACCCCAGAACCAGAAATTATTTATCCTTTACTTGCTGCCAGCGGAGAAGAGATTAATAGAATCAGATTCAATGGATTAACTGATAATTTAATTATTGAATCAATCAGCGAAGTTGAAACTATTAAACATCCAAACATTATTGATGGAGTTAAAAATAGAGATTTATCATTACCTTTTTGTAGAAGCATTATTAACAGAGATTTACAGGGAGCATTAGAGGGATGGATGCCGAATGGACAACACGATCCGTCTGCAGTAGAACTTGCCCAAGAAGCCTTAGCAGGAAGCATTAATAACGCATTATCATTTACCTACCAACTAATTGAGATTATTCAAGATCGGGTTAAATATACCAAAAGACATACTGGTCCAGCATGGCCGGCCAGCAGAACGCTCAGAGAACGTTTAGGTTCATGCAGAGATCTAGCAATGCTAATGGTTGAAGCCTGCAGGTCTATAGGTATCCCAAGTAGGTTTGTAAGTGGTTATCATTTTGAAGATCCCTTACCCTCTGAGTTGGATTTACACGCTTGGGCTGAATTATATATTCCAGGTGCTGGTTGGAGAGGTTTTGATCCAAGCGGAAAAGGATTAATAGATGATAGATATTTAACATTGGTATCCTCTTCAAAATCTAATTTAACCTCTGTAATTACAGGAAATTTTATAGGAAAAAATAATTTAGAAAATACTTTATCCTGGGAAATCAAACCTCTTGAAATTAAATAAACACTAAATTTTTATCTTTTAAAATACCAATTAACTTAATTAATAATATGTTTCTTTTTTAGTGTTAATTGATACGTTCTTAGATATATATATCTGTTTTCATTTGTTTAATCTATAAAGAAAATTGAATTCAAGTTTAGAAATTCCAGTTATCAAATCAAACAAATCGAAAATGTTTGAATTGATAAGTTATGAAAAATTTCGCGATACAAAAGATGTAAGATTTTTTGATATTAGTGTTAATAAATCAAACTATAGAGATCTAGTTATTCATAGTGGTCCTGCAGTTAGTCCGCCAAATGATGAAGAATTTAATAATTGGCAATTTTACATACATCACAATCAAGAAGATAATCTACTGGCTATCTCTGGGGGCAGAACATTTTTTCTTGTCAATTTTGGCTGGGATTACCCTTTTTATAAAGTTAGATTAGAATCTTGCGGATATATTCTAAGAATACCTAGAGGAACATTTCATAGATCAGTTTCTGACGAAAACGGTTCCATAGTTTTAAATCAAGCCATAAGAGATGAAGGTGGAACAGTTGAATCTGAATTCAAGGTTACGAATAGCAAACATAACAAAAAACTTCTTGATTGTATAACCAATCTAGAACCTAGATTTAAAATTTATAGTGTTAAATAATCTTAAAAAGGAGTTCCAAATTTACACATCAATTTAAAAAATTATCTAATTGTTATAAAATAAAAATATTGGAATTTTTGGGTATGAAATTTTTTAGTCTTTTAAAATATTTTTTATGTATAACTTTTTCTTTCTTAGTTTTATCCTCTCCAGTTTTTGCTGGAGCAAATGTAGCTGTTAAGGGCGAGGGAGATGAAGTTCCAAGTTATGTTAGAGCTAATATTACAGGATTTGATTTCCATGGAGAGGATCTTCATTTGTCATCTATAGCTGGAGCTGTTGCAAGAGATGCAGATTTTAGTGATGTTGATTTACATGGAACTACTCTAACCCTATCGGATTTAAAAGGTTCTAATTTAAATGGAATCGACCTAACCGATACTCTTTCTGATCGAGTTAATTTCCAAAAAACAGATCTTAGAAATGCTGTTTTAATAAATATGATCGCATCAGGCAGCAGTTTTGCAGGAGCTCAAATAGAAGGAGCAGATTTTTCTTACGCTATTCTTGACAGCGAAGACCAAAGAAATCTTTGTGAAATTGCAGATGGAATAAATCCAAGAACAGGCGTTTCAACTAGAGAAAGTCTTGAGTGTAGTTAGCATTAAAATTATAAGTAAACTTTCTTACCATTATTAAATTTATAAATCCTTTGTTCTTCGTCTTGAAATATCATCTCACCATTTAATTTGGATTTCTTAAATTTTGAAAGTCTTGCTCTATGTATATTGGATTTTCTATTGATATTTTCTTCGTTATCATAAATACCAATATAAATATTTATATCAGGATTTGAAAAGGTTTTTTCTTCCTCTCTTAAAAAAATTCTGTCAATATTTGTTTGAGTGCTCTGCAGTTTATTTTTAAATTTATCTAATTTTAGATTCTTTGGTTTTTTAGGATTAATTTTTTTGAGGCCCAAAAAAATAACTCCTAAAATTAGAAAAACTAAAAATATTTTCATTACTTAATTTTTATTTTAATATCTACACCTAAGTCACTTTTAGTAGTTAATATCTCTTTTTTTATGATTCCGTACGTAAAAATTTTAGATAAAGTTTTTAAAGATTTTAAAACTAAAAAAACAGAAAATAAAAAGAAAAGAATAATGTTTTCTACAAGTAGATTTTTATTTTTGTTATCTAAATTACTCATATAAGTCTTAAATCAATTATTTTTAGTAAGTATTTGCATATGGGCCGAAAAATTCACTGGCGTCTCTTCCAATTACTTTAGCAAGATTTAAACTTTTATCTATATCCCATTTTGATGCCATTCCATAAAGAATACCCGCAGCAAAAGAATCGCCACATCCATAAGAATCAACCTTTAATTTTTTGTTTTTAAGAGCCTTATATCTTCCTCCAGGGAATAGTATGCCTCCCTTCTCTCCCTCTGTTTTAATAGTATATTTTGGTTTTAAAGATAAATCAGAAAAAGAAAAAACTTCCCCGGGATCAAGATTACTGCCTATTAAACCATCTAAAAGAACATTTGATTTATTAATAGTATCTAATCCTACCCTTGGTGTCGTACACAGTATTGAAGCTGATCTAGCCATTTTAAAAATCTCTGAATCAGATGCCGTAATAAAAATTCCGTCCATATTTTTTAAAATGTTCCATTCCAACTTGTCTTTATGAGTTGGAGCTAACCTTTCACCAACAACTGTTATTGCTCTTTCACCTTGAGAGTCAATTAAACTGAATCCTCTTCTAGTTGGTTTATCACGCCAAGCCACATGCATCTTAATTCCCATATTTGAGAGAATCTTGAAACACTTATCTCCATATTCATCATTACCTAATGAGGTAAAAAATTGAATTTGGTTTAAAGTTAAATCAGAAAGTATTTTTGCGATAATGGAGCCACCACCAGCTGGATACTCAAGGGACTTTTCAGAATGAGAAATGACTCCGGGTTTTGGTAATTGATCAACCTTTAAGAAATTTATCCACTCAATATGACCAACAACAGCAAAACTTAAATTTCCTTTTTTAAATTTATAGTCTTCAACTTTATTATTCTTTTCAACAATCATAAGCTTTTAAATACTATTATTAGAAGAAATATTTTTGACAAGTGAATTCATTTAACATTTTAAAAGATAATAAACAGATACTATCTTATCTTTACCTTTTTCTATCAATTTTGGGTGCTGTACTGCCAATGATGGCAAATTTCGAATTTGCTAAGGAATATGGAAACAGCTTTGATATAAATAACTTCATTTCTTTAGCGAATGCAAACCCTGCAGCTCAGTCAATTTCTAGAGACTTATTAGTAGGTGCAAGCGCTATCTTTATATGGATAGTAAATGAATCAAAAAAACTAAACATGAAGAATATGTGGGTTGTATACATTGGAACTTTTCTTATAGCCTTCGCATTTTCCGCACCTTTTTTCTTATTTCTAAGAGAGAGAAGAATTATTGAATTAGAAAGGATTAATTAAAATAATCTCTTAAATAGAATTGCAAATGCAATAAAGCAACAACATGAAATGGAAAGCCAGATTATTGAAGCATAACCAAATATATCTAATATTCGTCCAGAAATAAATGGTCCAAAAAAATAACCCATAGCGAAACATTGTGATAATAGAGCAAGTGCGAAACCTTTTTTGTTTGAAGGAGCTATTCTGAAAACGACATCTGTTGATGTTGGAAGAAATGAAGCAGTCCCTAAACTTACTAATATCAATGAAAAAGAAATCAAATAAAAAGCTGGGATATTTAGATAACTAGAAATAAATAATAAGAATGAAGCGAAAGAGAAATTTATTAAACTAAATTTCAAGCCATATAATCTTCCTTTCTTAGATATCCAAGAACCGACAGGCCATTGTAAAAACAACAATAAAATTAACTGAATAGAAATTATAAGACTAATAATTTCTTTGCTTAATGCATTGCGATATACTCCACCTTTAACAAGATCCAGAGGCAAAGTTACTTGAATCAGAGCTAAAGAGGTAGTTATCAATAAAATAGATAAAATTATTATTATTGAATTTTTATTCCATTTCAATTGTCCCTGATTAATTGGATCTAATAATTTTTTTTGGAAATTTTCTAAGTTACTTTTAATAGAAGAACTATTTCTAAATATTAAATTTATGATAACTATCATGCAAAAAATATCATTAATAAAAATTGATTTAGAATACAAAAAATTCGTCATATAGCCCCCTAAGAATACCCCTAGAAATATCCCTAAAGCCTCCGAACTTCTAACAAGAGCATACGCTTTTCGTGTTTCAATAGGATGGCAAAAATAGGGTACCCCAAACTCGGCAGCAGGCCAATATATTCCGGCAGCAGCCCCAACAAGTGATTGTCCAATTAAGTACAAAAAAGTATCTCTAGAAAAAATGAGACAAAAGCTAGCGGCAATACTTAGTATTGAAGAAGAAATTATTGGAAATTGTATTTTCCCTCTTTTATTAAGATAATTACCTGTAAAGAGTCTTGTTAGAGTTCCAATTATTGCTGAAATGGTAAACCCCAAACCAATATCTGTTGCCGATAATCCTAGGTTATTAAAAATAAGTGATGTTAAATAAATAACACCTCCTGCTCCAAATGCAGCGAAAAATCTTATCTTGGTTATTAACCTCAAATGATATGGAAATTGAATCCACCAATTTTTGCTAATTTGTAAACTATTTGGACTAATCACTAGTGAAATACATTTTTATAATTTTTTTTAGTTTTTGTGGTTTATTTTTTAATAATGGTTTAAAGGCCGCTGAAAAGATAAATATTAAATTTGAAGAGATGGAAATCCCTCTTACTATAGAACAATTATCAAAATTAGAAAAATACAAAGATGATTCAACAGAATTATTAGATTGGTTAAAAAAAAATGGATTTATAAGAGTTTTTGAATTATCAAAATTTTTAGAATTTCCAGTTTTCAAAGAAGAGGGATTAAATAGAGAAATATTAAGAAGTTGGATAGGACGTAAAATTCTTACAGAATTTAGCAAAAGCATTAAAGTTCCAAATGACAATAATGGAACGGAAATATATAACACTATAGAAAATTTATTAGATCAAAAAAAAGAAGTTTCAACTTTAGAAATCATAAAGGCATTACCATCAGAAGAAATTTCATTAGATATTGATAATTTAATTTTAATAATTTCATCTTGGAAAAATGAATTATCAATGCAACAAGAACTTTTATCCAAATTAAATAAACTTGAAAAAACGAACCATAATTCCTTTAAAAATACTGAAAAAGAATCAACTCAAGATCTAATAAAAATTGAAAAAAAAATTTATGCCCCTCACCGAGTTAAACCTTTTGAAATTGAAATATGGAAAAACAATAAAATAAATGAAGATAAAGAACTGGTAATTTTTATGCCAGGACTTGGAGGCGAAATTAATAATTTCAAATGGATAGGCAACGAATTAGCTAAAAGTGGTTGGCCAATATTATTCATAGATCATAGAGGGAGTAATTTAGAATCATTAATAAAAGTACTAGAAGGTAAGGAAACAATACCAGGAAGTGTAGACTTTTTCTTATATAGATTTAAAGATTTAGATGCTGTATTAAATGCTCATGAAAATGGAGAATTTGGTTTACCTAATGATTCTTATATTTTAATGGGACATTCACTTGGTGCTTTAATAGCACTATTATATGAAGGCAATAAACCTACTGATCAACTAGAAGACAAATGTGATTCGGCATTAAAAGACTTTGCGGTAACAAATTTATCTAAATTACTTCAATGTCAGTTAAGCGAAATACCATTCCCTAAGAAAAATAACAATAATAAGGCCAGTGCGATTATAGGATTTAATTCATTTGGCAGTTTAGTATGGTCAAAAGAAAATAGTACAGGTATTAAAACGCCAACTCTTCTAATAGGTGGTACGTATGACCTTATTACACCATTAATCAATGAACAATTTAGAGTTTTTTCTGCTTTAAATAATCCATCAAATAGATTTCTAATTATTGAAGGAGCAAGTCATTTTTCTCCAATAAGAATTAATAAAAGCTATGAAGAAAATAATGACGTCTTCAAAATAAGTGAATCTTTTATTGGTGCAGAGCCAATATTAGTACAAGATTTATCTAAGAAATTTATAGTTGAATTTTTAAAAAATATTAAAGACCAAAAGATCCCTAAGGTAGTTAAAAATCAAAGAGATTTAGGACTTGATTTCCATCTTTTAGATCTTGAAACAATAAAAGATATTTCCAAAAATTAGTACTCTATTCTTGGATCTAAATATGCGATTAAAATATCCACAAAGAGATTTAAAGAGACTATGAGCATAGAGGTAAAAATTACAATTCCTTGAACCAAAGTATAGTCTCTTTGAGAAATAGCTTCATGTAATCTTAAAGCAATACCTGGCCATGAAAAAGTTACTTCAAACAATAGAGTACCTCCTGCTAATGAGGCCATAGTCAAGCCAGAAATAGTGACAATTGGCAATAGAGCATTAGGCAATGCATGGTTTAAAAATATTTTTTTTCTTGATATACCTCTACATATAGCAGCATTTACATAATCACTTTTTAACGTCTTATCCAAATTCACTCTTAATGAGCGGCTGAATATACCACTTAATAAAAAGCCAAGGGTAATCGAAGGAAGTGCAAGATGATAAAGACTATCTTTCAAAGCAATAATATTATTTGAAAGAATACTATCTAAAACTAGAAAACCTGTAATTTGAGGTTGTTTTTGAAATATTGGAAATCTACCCCCAATTGGTGAAATATTTAACAATACAGAAAATAATAATTGCGCTAACATCGCACCCCAAAAAGGAGGGATTGCATATGTAGCAATTCCAAATATTCTCGCAATATAGTCAGTCTTCCCACCTCTATTTTTCAAGCCTATTAACCCTAAAGGGAATCCTATTAGTATTGCACTTAATATTGAAAAGAATCCAAGCTCTAGACTTGCAGGCAATGACTTAAGAATAATCTTTAGGACCGACTCTTGGGTACTAAGAGATTGGCCAAAATCAAAGTTCAATATATCTTTAATATATGAAAAATATTGATTAATTAAGGATTCATTTAGCCCCAATTTATTTCTAAGAAATTCCCTTGAAACCTCATCAGCCCCAGATCCAAGTATGGCATCTACAGGATCCCCGGGAGCAACTCTCAATAAAATAAATACTAATGTAGAAATTATCCATAACATTATTGGTATTAATGAAATTTTTATTAATGAATAATTTAATAGTTTATTAAAATTTCTACTCATCAATTAACTTAAGATCACTTAACGAAATTATTCCTGCACCATTAAAAATTGGTTTTGATATTTTATTTTGAGACCATGCTTTTTGAGAGGACACCCAAATAGGAATATAAGGGATTGAATTTGCTGCTATTTTTTCAATTTCAACAAGTTTTTCTAATCTTTTAATTCCACTAATTTTTTCACTCTCAAGAAATAAGTCTTCAACTTTATTAGATCCCCAAAAACTACCGCTATAAACTGATTCTCCTTTTTTACATATGTTATTAACTATTTCATTACAACTTAAAAGAGGGGTGAGATAGGCTTCTGGATCTGAATAAGCTCCAGTCCAATCTAAAATAACTGCTGTATAAATTCCTAAACTTAGATTCTTATAAACTGTTGTAGATTCAACCCCATTGAGTTCAATATCAATACAATCTTTCAAAGAATTTTTTATTTCTTCCTGCCATGTGAGGGCAATAAGCTTGTCAGCTGGTACATTCGATCTATAAGTAAGAGGTATTTTGAGAATATTTCCATTACAATAATTTTCTTTTTGCAATAGCCTTCTAGCCTCTAAATAATCATATTTAGGCCAAAGTTCTTGATTTTCTTTTTTTAATATTGGAGGAATAATTGATCTAGATGGCTTCCTTAATCCATAACTTACTTTTTCACTAATTAATTTTCTATTAAGACTTTTTGCTAAAGCCTTTCTTAAATTAAGATTACTTAAGGGATAAGCACTAGTTTTAAGGCTTATAAAACTTAATTCATTGAAAGGGCTATTACCTTCTTTAATCTTTTTATTCTCACTAAAATTCTTCAGACTGTTTCTCTGACTATCATCAATTGAATTTGATAAAAGCACGTCAATTTGTTTACTTTTTAAAGCCCCAAAAAGAGAAGATGAATTTGAATATCCCACAAAATTAATGCCATTATTTAAGGGTTTTTCGCCCCAATAATTTAAATTTGGATCAATTGATTGAACTTCATTTGAAAAACTGGTCAGCAAGTACTTGCCAGTGCCAACAAATTTTTCATTTAGAAACTTATCAGTATATTCTTTATAAAATGTAGGAGATATTGGAGTTAAATTTACTGATGTAAGTAAACCATTTAAAGAACTTGATGGCTTATTTAAATTTATTATGACTGAATATTCATTTGGCGTTTCTATTGATTTAATTTTATTTCCTAAAATATAGTTCATTGTTCCAATTCTTTTGAATCTATCAAAGGTGAACTTTATAGCATTTGAGTTAAATGCAGTTCCATCGTGAAAAAAAACATTCTTTCTTAAATTAATAGTTATTTGGATTCTATCCTTTGAAATAATTGGCATCCCCGAGGCCAATTCAGGGATTAATTCTCCATCAGAATTTAATTCATATAATGTGTCTCCTAGAGAACTGATTAATTGAATTGCTTTGAGAGTATTTGCTCTGGCTGGATCTAAAGATTCAATTTTTCCAGAACTTGCTACTGTGATTTTTTTAGATATTTTTTTTGAGACGCAAGAATTCTGTAAAAAGGAAATTAAAATAATAAATATTGATAAAACAACTTTTTTTTTATATTTCATAATTACTTAATTTTTCTGAAGAATTATTTGAGCAAAAAATTTGTAAGGTTATTTGACTTATTTCTAAAGCAAATGTTTTTTTAGAATTACAGGCGAAAGGCCACTCTCTCACCCAACAAATTTCTTTACCTATATTTAAACCAATTACTTGAAAAGTCTTATTGCTGTTTTTAATTTTTACACAAGCACCTTTATAAAGGTTTTCAGAAAAAATTAAATTATTTTTTTCACTATTATCTAATAGTTTTGAATGAATCATTAAGGTGCTAAAGCCAAACACTTACTTTCTTTGGTTTAACAAGCTATAAAGAAATTTGCAAACTATTTTTTTAAATACAACTTAATTGACTTGCAATAATTTTGACTTCATTAAGCGAATTTATTTCATCTTTCGATTTCTCAAAATCTCCATTATTAACCTCATGAGTAATAACGACAATTTCAGCTTTGTCCTCACTTGTATCAAGCTGAACAATTGATTCGATTGATACATTATTCTTTCCAAAAATATCTCCAATCTTTCCTATGACACCTGGACTATCCAGACAAATAATTCTAAGGTAATTTTTTTTATTAATTTGAGAAGATTGTATGATGTGGCAGTTTCTCCAGAAATAAAAAGATAATAATGGATCGATTGAATTATTATTTTTTACTAAGGTGGCATGCAGATTTAATATATCTGATACAACTGATGCAGCAGTTGGGCCACTCCCTGCACCTGGACCATATAACATTATCTCTCCAAGAGGATCAGCCTCTATCAATAGGGCATTATTAACTCCCTTAACTGTTGCCAAAGGATGAGATTTTGAAATCAAAGAAGGGCCTACCCAAATATTCAAAGCGAGTGAATCATTACAATTAACTTGTCCCCTTTCGGAGAGCGCTAAAAGTTTTATTTCAAACCCTAATTTATTGGCATATTCGATATCCTTTAAATTGATTTTACTAATGCCCTCAGAATGAATCTCCTCTCTTTTGATTTTTCCTCCAAATGCAAGTTCACTAAGAATTAAAATCTTATCAGCCGCATCATGACCTTCAACATCTGCAGTTGGATCAAATTCTGCATACCCAAGGCTTTGGGCCAATTTTAAGGTCTCCTTGTAATCAGCTTTTTCATTTGTCATCTTTGAAAGAATAAAATTTGTTGTGCCATTTATTATCCCAACCATTTTTTTTATACTGTTACTTTTTAATGATCTTTTTAAGGGTTCAATTATAGGAATACCCCCGCAAACTGCCGCCTCTGATAATATATAAACTCCCTCTTTAGATGCAGTTTCATATATTTCTTCTCCATATCTTGCGATGACTGCTTTATTTGCTGTAACAACAGATTTACCTAATTTTAATGATTGCAGAATAATATCTTTTGCCAAATCAACCCCACCCATAACTTCAACAATTACATCTATAGAGGGGTCATTAATTAATTTAAACGGATCATCAGTTAATAAATTATTATCTAGTTCAATATCCCTTTTTTTATAAAGATCTTTAACTGCTATTTTTGCAATTTCTATTTCTTTTAGAATTGGATGTGAATCAACTTTAGAAGTTAATATTTTATAAATCCCTGAACCTACAGTTCCAAAACCTACAATCCCAATTTTGCATTTTCTCATTTTTTATTTCTTTTAACCTTGAGTTTAATTTTATATTATTAGGCCTACAAAAATTCGTTTGCTTGTGACTTCATTTTCAACAAAATGTTTAAAAAACCATTTGACCGAGAAGGAGTTAAACTTGATCTTAAACCAGTATCTTCAATAAATTTCTTATCTATTTTAATAACCTCATTTGGTGTTAATTCATTTAACCCAGTAATTAAAAATGCTAATAAACCTTTGGTTATTAGGGCATCAGAATATCCTTCCCAAAATAATTTACCGCCTTTATTATTTGCCTTAACAAAGACTTCTGAAACGCATCCCTTAACTTTATTTTCTTCAACAAGGATTTCACTATCTGGTTCTTTCAATTTTTTGCCTAACCACAAAATGTATTCATATTTTCTTTTTGGATCCTCTGATTTCTTCAACTTTTCTACTAATTTTGATAAATTATTGTACTTTTCTAGATTTTCCATTTTTTTAAAACTATTAATAAATCACAATTAGATCTCTTATTATACAAATATTTCTTTTTCTGTGATATAGCCTGACAAGGGAATATCCCATTCAGCTCTAGTTAATGGAATAGTACTTACACAATTAGAAGTTAAAACCCCAATGCATGGAATATTCCTCCATTTTTCGTCTTTCCTTAATTTATCGAAATAACCTCCTCCATAGCCTAATCTTATTAAATTTTCATCCACAGAAAGGCATGGAAGAAGTATCATATTCACCTGCTTATGACTTAATAAAAAAGAGTTATTTGGACTTGGTATCCCCTCAGTGTCTTTTATAAGAGGTTTTTCATCCCATGGAAAAAATAATAATTCTTTTTTATCTTTACATTTGGGCAAAGCTAAAGAAAATTTTTCCCTAAGACTTCTTATATCTACTTCATTTTTTAAAGGCCAATATATTGCTATGTAATCAATACATTTATTTCCTTTAACAAATGAATCAACAAAAATTTTTACATTTTTTTCTACTTTTTTCCTTTGATCAAAGGAGATCTTATCTCTGAGTTTTCTGAACTTGTCCCTCTCCAATTTCTTTTTTTCAAAGATAGTCATATTCAATCTTCAGTTGAATCCTTCCTCATTTAGTTTTGTGAGTGCTATGGCCAAAGCATCTGCTGAGTCATCTGGCTTTGGGGGTTTGTTAAGTTCTAAGTCATACATAACCGCATTAAGAACTTCTTTTTTAGATGCTTTTCCAGACCCAGCAATCGTTAACTTTATCTGAGCAGGCGAATATTCACTAACATTAATATTTTTAGAAGCCAATGCCATCATAATCACGCCTCTAGCCTGTACCACACTAATAGTAGTACTTGATCTATAAAAGAAAAATTTTTCTACAGCCGCTATATTTGGTTTCCAATGATTTAATAATTCATTAAGATCTTTTAATATTTCACAAAGTCTATCTCCTTCCTTTTTATCTTTACCTGTCTCAATAACTCCACAATCTAGCAATATCTTTTTTTGATTTTCAACTTCAATAATTCCATAACCAACTCTTGCTAATCCAGGGTCAATCCCAATTATTCTCACTGGAGTTAAGCTTCTGCAGATAATTGAAATTTTGTAAGATTTTCTTTTTCATCTAAATCAAATACTTTACAAAAAGCTTGAATAACCCTTTCGCCTGAATCAACTTGTTCTAAAGGATCTTTTCTTAATCTATGCCTTAAAGAACAAGAAATAACCCTTGCTATGTCATCTTCTTGAACTTCAGTTCTGCCCTCAAAGGCTGCGATTGCTCTTGCCGATCGATTTGTAACAATATCTCCACGCAAACCATCAACATCAAGTTCTCCGCAAATTGCAGAAATATTCAATCTAAGGTCATCGTCCATCTGAACAGAATTTAAAATTTCTTGAGCTTTAATAACCTTTTGTTGAAGTTCATCCTGTTGTTTTTCAACACTCATCGCAAACTCATCAGGATTATCATCAAAAGAAGTTCTTTGATCTACTACTTGAACTCTTAATTCAGCATCTCTAACTGTTTTAACCTCAACACTCATGCCAAACCTGTCTAGTAGCTGAGGTCTTAATTCCCCTTCCTCTGGATTTCCGGAACCAATGAGGACAAACCTCGCAGGATGTCGAACAGATACTCCCTCCCTTTCAACAGTATTCCATCCAGAAGCAGCTGAATCTAAAAGTACATCAACTAAATGATCATCAAGCAAATTGACTTCATCAACATATAGTAAACCTCTATTTGCTTTTGCCAACAAACCAGGTTCGAACGCTTTCACACCTTCGCTCAAAGCCTTCTCTATATCAATAGTTCCACAAAGCCTGTCTTCAGTAGCTCCTAAAGGCAAATCAACCATTGGCACTTGTTTTTTAATACTCTCTAGATTTTCGCCTTGAACAACTTTTTCCAACACTTCTTTACTCTGCAAATCTGGGTCAATTAAAGAACTATTATATGGATCGTCTTTAACAACATCTATTGCAGGCAATAAATCAGCTAAAGCTCTTATTGTAGTTGATTTTCCAGTTCCTCTATCACCCATTATCATCACTCCTCCAATTCTTGGATCAATAACATTTAACAAAAGAGCTAATTTCATTTCTTCTTGACCAATCACAGCTGTAAAAGGGAAAACTCTTCTTTTCTTTGTTGTAGTCACAATTTTAGTTTTCTTTAATAAACAAATAATCAATAGATGCTACTTCAGAAAATGTTTTTAGTAAATATCCCTTTTGAATTAAAACTAAAGAGAATAGAAATTTAATTTAATTTATATGTTTCTAATTTCTTTTTGAATTGTTCAAAAACCAGTTTATTTGATGGACAATTCCTCTTAAAACATTGATTTCATGCTTTGATGTATTTGCTCTTAAAATAAAATTCTTGAATTTACTTATTTTTGCCCTAGAAGTATGTTTTAGTAAATATCCGACTTTCAGAAGCATTACCTCTATCTCCACAAATGAATCATGTATTTGTTTTGATGATGCAAGATTAAAAGCTAATAAATCTCGATCTGAAGTTCTTTCACTGAAATTACTTAATTCATACAAAACTATAGAAACTGCGTGAGAAAGATTTAAAGAGGGATTATTTGTAGAAGTAGGTATATTAAAAATCTTATTTGCCAGAAGTAATTCATTATTAGTTAAACCTCTATCTTCTCTCCCGAATATAATTGCTAAATTATTTATCTTTTTGAAAGATAAAATCCAAGAAAATATATTTTCAAAAGATTCTAAAAATGAATCTTTACTTACATTAATCTTTCCAGAAGAGGCGATAACTAAATCACAATCACAAATTGCATCTTCAAGATCATCAAAAATTTTGCAATGATCAAGATATTTTTGACCTTTAAGGGCCATTTTTCTTGCTTCTAAACAGAAAATATCACATTTTGGAGAAACAATTCTTAACTCTTCAACATCAAAGTTGGAGCATAATCTTGCAATACTCCCAACATTTAAAGGACCTTTTGGTTCAACTAATATGACCTTTAAATTAGAAAAATTTTTCTCCAAAATCATTCAAGACTATGTAGATATTTTAATAAATTAGACATATTTACCGGATCAATTTCAAAACTTGGCATAGGCGGAGTAAGACCACCTGTAACTTGTTCTATTATCTCTTTATCATTCAAACGTTTAGTTATTGAGTGTAAGTCTGGTCCAACTAATCCTCTCGCTGTAATTCCGTGACAACCCACACAATTAACCTTAAAAAGAGAATCTCCTTCCTTAGCAGATCCATTAAGCTCAAGAGTTTCAAAAATATATTTATTATTTTCATGATGATTTAAGAAAAACACTGAAAAACATATAAATACAAACATAAAAAAAATAAAAAACTTTTTTAAGAATTCTTTTTTTAGGACTCTTTCTGCTGCAGATGATGAAGATGTTGACACAAAAAATATTCTCTATGTAACAATTGTGAATAAGAAATTCAAAAAAAGCAAAAAATGATCGAGCCTCTTCTCTGCGGAATAGTTTTAGGATTAGTACCGATAACTCTTCTTGGATTATTTGTAAGTGCTTGGAATCAATACAGAAGAGGTTCAGGAATGTTGGACATTGATTAAAAATGTTAATCTTGACTGTCCATAATTTCTGACATCAATAGTCTCCCATAAATTGTTTTTTTTAATATGTAAGTTTGGAGAGTGTTCACATATCACTATTGAATCATTTTTTAAAAAATTACAATCAAAAATTTGATTTAAAACTACTTCATAGAAATTTGCTTCATATGGAGGGTCTAGATAAACAAAATCAAATTTTAATTTGTTTAAATTTAAAATCTCAGATGAAGAATCTCTCTTAAAATTTGGTCTTGTCCAAATTAAAGCATCTTTACAAATAACATCAATATCATTTTTTCTATTGTCGATATCTTGCAGCGAAAGTAGATTTTTCAAGCAAATTTTTGAGTTGTTTTTGTTTTTTTCAATTGCAATTATTTTTTTTGCACCATGATTATATGCTTCACAAGAAATGGAGCCAGTTCCACTAAACAAATCTAACCAGTTACTATTTTCAACTCTTTTGTTCAATATATTAAATATAGCCTCCCTAACTCTTAAAGTTGTAGGTCTCGTATAAATATTGTTTGGACTTTGGAGTTTTTGACCACTTATTAATCTTAAATTTGTTTTCATCTGTAATTAACAGCTATTGAATATTACTAAGCCATCTTCTTAAAAGTTTTTCACCAGTTTTACCAGATTTTTCTGGATGAAATTGACATGCCAATAAATTATCATTTTCAATCATCGCTGTTAATTTTTCAGAACCATAACTAACCTGAGCTGCAATAATGTTGAAGTCATCTGGAATTGCATGATAGGAATGTACAAAATAGACCCAATTATTAAGTTCCCCTAGCTTTAACAAAGTATTTTGCTTAGTGGGTAATAGTTCACACCAACCCATGTGGGGAATCCTTTGATTAACTATATTAGGTATTTTTTGTATTTTCCCCTTTAAGATACCTAGTCCTTGAACTTTTCCTTCATCACTAGATTCAAAAAGGAGTTGAAGACCTAAACAAATACCTAAAAAAGACTTCCCGCTATTAATCCAATTTTTCAAATCATTTATCAAATCAGTATTTAAAAGATTATTCATTGCAGGATCAAAAGCTCCTACCCCAGGAAGTATTATTGCCTTACAAGCTTTTGATTCATTAAGATTTTTTATTAATATTATTTCTTCACCTAGACCCTCTAGAGATTTTGTTACAGAATGAATATTGCCCATCCCATAGTCTATAAGTCCAATTTTATGCAAAGTTTTTATTTTTATAAATGCTTAGTCAAAGTACTCGAAAGAGTTGCTTTTGGTACTGCTCCAACTACAGTATCAACCTTTTGACCTCCTTTAAAGATCATTAATGTTGGAATACTCCTAATTCCATATTGACTTGCAACATTTGGGTTCTCATCTGTATTCAATTTAAAAACTTTAATTTTTCCTTCAAAGTCTTTCGAGATTTCCTCTACAACTGGTGCTACCATCCTGCATGGACCGCACCATGGTGCCCAAAAATCAACCAATACTGGTAGATCACTTTGTAGTACATCTTTATCAAATGAAGAATCAGTTACGGCTGGAGCTGATGACATAAATTTAAGTATTCCTTTTAGAAAATTTAGCAGGCAATTCTTTTAAGTGATGATTTCATTACAGATAAAATAATATAAGTAACAAAATATCTAAAAAAGCCCGATTAATCGGGCGATTTAGTGTGTGAGGAGTATGGGGTTGCCCCCATTATTTAATAATAACTCCTAATGCGAAATTTGTTCAATTTAATCCTCAAATCATCTAGGTTTTATAATTCTGCTTTTAAAAAACTACTTACCCATTCCGAGCTGCTGAGCTTTTTGATAAACTTTACCTTCCGTAAGAAGAGAGGGTGCAATAACTATTTCAACGTTTTGCATTTCTTTAATATTTTTAGCTCCAAGAGTACTCATTGATGTTCTAATAGCACCTAATAAATTGTGTGTTCCATCATCAAGCAAGGCAGGACCCCTAATTATCCTTTCTAAAGATCCTGTAGACCCAACTTCAATTCTTGTACCCCTTGGCAAAATAGGGCTTGGAGTAGCCATCCCCCAATGAAATCCTTTACCAGGCGCATTTGAGGATTTAGCTATTGGCGAGCCAATCATTACGGCATCTGCACCACATGCTAAACATTTACAAATATCTCCTCCGGTAACAATTCCCCCATCACCAATAATAGGAATATAACGACCACTTTCTTTAAAAAAATCATCTCTTGCCGAACTACAATCGGAAATTGCTGTAGCTTGAGGGATTCCAATCCCTAATACCCCTCTAGAAGTACATGCCGCTCCAGGGCCTATACCAACCATTAGCCCTGCTACACCAGACTTCATGAGTAATTTGGCAACTTGATAAGTGACACAATTACCAGCTACAACTGGTACTTTCATAGATTGACAGAGATCTTTAATATTCAAGGTTTTCTTACCTTCCATACCAATGTGCACAGTTGAAACTACTGTTCCTTGAAGGAAAAATAAATCTAATTTAGAATTATTTAGTGTTTCTTGAAATTTAATAGCAGCTTGAGGAGTTCCACTAAAAGCAGCAATACCGCCTCTTTCCTTAACCTCATTAATTCTCTGTAAAATCAATTGCTCCTTAACGGGTTCACTATATATTTTTTGCATTAACGGAACAAAATCATTTTTTCCAACTGAAGCTATTTGATTTAATATGTCATCAGGGTTTTCATATCGCGTTTGTATACCCTCCATATTAATAACACCTAGCGAACCTAATTTTGTGAGTTCTACAGCTGTGTGAACATCAACCACACTGTCCATAGCACTAGCTACAATTGGTACTTCTCTTTTTAAATTACCTATAACCCAAGAAGGATCAGTCAAATCATAATCAAGTGTTTTTTCCCCAGGGACTAAAGCTATTTCATCAATACCATAAGCCCTTCTGACTTTTTTATTTAAACCAAGTTCAATATTCACGGAATTTTTCATTTATTCTGATTAAATTAACAACTAAAGGGGCAATAAGCCAAGGATTATTCAAAAACAATAGTTTTTTTTTTAATTTGTGTGTAAATGTGAGTATTTGAGAATTAAATATATCTTTTTTTTTATTCATTATGACAATCAGGGATTATTATTAAAGAAAGATTTATTGTATGTCCGATATTGTAGATTCCGGAAACTCTGGATTAAGTGAAGATAAAGATCGAATTATTCAGACAGACCTGAGAAATGAGATGTCTCGATCTTATCTCGAGTATGCAATGAGCGTAATAGTTGGTCGTGCGCTTCCCGATGCAAGGGATGGTTTAAAGCCCGTTCATAGGAGAATTCTGTATGCAATGTATGAACTTGGTTTAACTAGCGGTAGACCCTACAGAAAATGTGCAAGGGTTGTTGGAGAAGTTCTTGGTAAATACCACCCCCATGGTGACACTGCTGTATATGATGCTTTGGTGAGGATGGCTCAGGATTTCTCTATGAGGATGCCCCTAATAGATGGTCATGGAAACTTCGGTTCTGTTGATAACGATCCTCCTGCTGCAATGAGATATACAGAATCACGTCTCCAGTCTCTTACAGATGAAAGTTTACTAGAAGATATTGAATCTGAAACTGTAGATTTCGCTGATAACTTTGACGGCTCTCAACAAGAGCCAACAGTTTTACCTGCAAGGATTCCTCAACTACTTTTAAATGGTTCATCTGGAATAGCAGTCGGGATGGCAACCAATATTCCACCCCATAACTTAGGAGAATTAATTAATGGTCTTAGATCAATAATCAAAAACTCTTCAATTGAAGAAAGAGAACTTTTTGAACTAATTAAAGGTCCTGATTTTCCCACTGGTGGGCAAATTTTAGGTAGAAATGGAATCAGAGAAACTTTTAAGACAGGAAGAGGGTCAATAACGATGAGAGGTGTAGCAAATATTGAGCAAATTAAATCACTTGGCAGGGCAGAAAAAGATGCAGTAATAATTACAGAACTCCCATTTCAAACTAATAAAGCCGCCTTGATAGAGAGAATTGCTGATATGGTTAATGAAAAAAAATTAGAAGGAATTTCTGATATAAGAGATGAAAGTGATCGAGATGGAATGAGAATTGTTATTGAGTTAAAAAGAGATGCCTATCCACAAGTAGTTTTAAATAACTTATTTAAATTAACCCCCCTTCAAAATAACTTTAGTGCAAACATTCTAGCCTTAGTGAAAGGAGAACCCACAACTCTCTCGCTAAGAAAAATGTTAGATGTATTTCTAGATTTTAGGGTAGAGACAATAAGGCGAAGAACAGGATTTTTATTAAAAAAGGCAGAAGAAAGAGATCACATTATAAAAGGCCTTTTATTAGCCTTAGGTGCTATGGATGAAATCATCAATCTAATTAGATCAGCAAAAGATACAATTTCGGCTCGAGAAAAATTACAAATGGATCATGAATTATCTCCCACACAGGCAGAAGCCATTTTACAAATGCAGTTAAGAAGATTAACAGCCCTTGAGGCAGATAAAATCAAAGCAGAACATGATGAATTAACACAAAAAATAAGTCAATATCAGCAAATTTTAAATAGTAAAGAAAAAATTCTTGAAATTATTCTTGAAGAACTTAATAAAATCGATGAAAGATTCTCTTCTCCCAGAAAAACAGAAATATTGGATTTAGGGGGTGGACTAGATGATATTGATCTCATAGCCAATGAGAGGTCAGTAGTTCTGTTAACTGAAGCTGGTTATTTAAAAAGGATGCCTATAAATGAGTTTGAATCTACTAGTCGCGGTTCAAGGGGTAAAGCTGGCACAAAGAGTAAAGAAGATGATGACGTGAAACTATTTATAAGCTGTAACGATCATGATACTCTTTTACTTTTTAGTGATAGAGGAGTTGCTTATGCTCTCCCAGCCTATCGAGTTCCTATGAGTAGCAGAACAGCAAAAGGTACGCCATCTGTTCAACTACTTCCAATCCCAAGAGAAGAAAAAATAACATCACTAGTTGCTGTAGATTCTTTTGATAACGATTCTTATTTATTAATGCTTACTAAGGCTGGCTTTATAAAAAGAACCGCACTTTCAGCTTTCTCAAAAATTCGATCAAATGGACTAATAGCAATTAATCTTGAGGATGGAGACGCTCTAACATGGGTCAGATTATCAAAAGAAGGAGATAGTGTTTTAATTGGATCAAGAACAGGAATGGCAATTCATTTCAGACTCGATATCAATGAATTAAGGCCACTCGGCAGGACCGCAAGAGGTGTTAAATCTATGCACTTGAGAGAAGGAGACAATCTTGTTTCAATGGATGTTTTAACATCTGATTTAGTAGATCAATTGGCTAAAGTTGAGCACAATAAAGAAATTGAAGATGATTTTGAGGCTGAATCTTCGGATGGTCCCTGGGTACTAATAGCAAGTGCATTTGGACTAGGGAAAAGAGTTCCTGTATCTCAATTTAGATTACAAAAGAGAGCTGGGATGGGTTTGAGAGCAATAAAATTCAGAATTAAAGATGATGTACTAGTTTGTTTAAAAGTCCTTGGTAAAGGAGAAGAATTACTTTTTGTAACCGAAAAAGGGGTAATAGTTAGAACAAACGCAGATAAAATTTCTCAGCAATCTAGAGCCGCCACCGGAGTGAAATTACAAAGGTTGGATGAAGGTGATCATTTATCAGAAGTTGTATTAGTTCCTCGTGAGCAAGAGGAGGCTATAGAACAGCATGTCTCAGTAGAAGATGATTAAAAAACATGGAAACTCTTGACATTCTAATTTTAGGTTCTGGACCTGCAGCATTATGTTTAGCTTCTGAATTAGCAAGGCAGGATTTAAGCATAAAAGGGATATCAACAAAATCTCCAAAAGAAAAATGGGAAAATACATATGGGATATGGGCATCTGAATTAGAAGAATTAGGATTGGAGTCTTTGTTATCTCACCGATGGTGTAAGACAGTTAGTTTTTTTGGAAATGGAGAAAATAAACAAGGCAATATACCAACAAAACATAACTACGATTATGGATTAATAAACCAAGAAGCCTTTCAAAATGAACTTTTGAAAAAATGTAAAGGGATTGAATGGCTAAACGAAACGGCTAAAGATATTTCAGAGAAAAATAAACTATCAGAAGTGATTTGTTTTTCGGGTCTAAGAATAAAGGCAAGGTTAGTTATTGATGCAAGTGGTCATAAAAGTAATTTTGTAAAAAGACCGATTCAAAATAAAGTTGCTCAGCAAGCTGCGTATGGAATTGTTGGAAAATTCTCTTCACCACCTGTTAATAAAGAACAGTTTGTTTTAATGGATTTTCGTCCAAATCACTTAAACGAAGAAGAGAAGCTATCCTCTCCTTCCTTTCTTTATGCAATGGATCTAGGAGATGAAACTTTTTTTGTCGAAGAAACTTCATTAGCTAGTTATCCAGCACTATCGCAAGAAAATCTAAAAAAAAGACTTCTGAAAAGACTAAATAACAAGGGTATTAAAGTAAGTGAAATTTTCCATGAAGAGAATTGTCTTTTCCCAATGAATTTACCACTCCCATTTAAAAATCAATTTGTGCTTGGTTTTGGAGGCGCCGCGAGCATGGTGCATCCTGCATCAGGATATATGATCGGATCTTTGTTAAGAAGGGCTCCTCTCCTTGCAGAAAAATTAGCAATCTTTTTAAAAGAACCTCATCTAAGTTCGCAAGAACTCGCAACAAAAGGTTGGGATATCTTATGGCCTAATGAATTAAGACAAAGACACAAACTTTACCAATATGGTCTTAGAAGATTAATGAGTTTCGATGAAAGTAGACTAAGAAGCTTTTTCTCAAATTTCTTTAGATTATCTACCAAAGAATGGGTAGGTTTTCTTACCAATACACTTCCATTTCCAAAACTAATTTACGTAATGAGCAAAATGTTTATAAATTCACCTCTAAGAGTAAAATTAGGAATGCTTAAGTTAAATTAGTTTTCTTTTCGCCAATCATCGATATTAATATTAGGGAAAATATTATCTTCTTCCTCAATATCTTTCAGAAATTTTAAATTGATATTGGATTGATTTTTAATCATTTCAACTAGTTTCCAAAACCTGAACAAGTGTCTTTCTATCCTCTCTTTTGCAAGCTCAGTTGTAGTTCCAGCTCTCAAGATAAAACTCCAATCAGATGATTCAGAAAGAAGTAATTCTCTTGCTGCTTGATTGAAAAGTCTTTGAGATAATTTATTTTCAAACCTTTTTGAGCATAAATCAACGAAAGTTGAGCCTGCTTTAGTGATTTCTGGAACAATCCATGCATTAGTATCATTAATCCAGTAATTATGGTAACCACCTTGCCCCCAGCTCGATGGCGATGGATCACAAATCTGAAGATTTGGCTTCTGAAGTAAGAATTCTTTTAAATTTGTGAGCTTAATTGAATATTTACTAGAATTCTTTAAGATGTTTTCAATAAAAAAAGGTCCCTCATACCACCAATGCCCAAATAACTCTGCATCAAATGGAGCTACCAATAAGGGATTAAAAGTTGAGGATAAACTTAATTTTTCTAATTGTTTGGATCTCGCTAAAAGGTAAGCATCAGCATGTTCTGCAGCCTTTTTTTTGGCTTCATTTTCTAAGTAAAACTCCTTTTTCTCTAGTGGTACATCTTCATCTGTAATCTTATAAAACTTTAAACCCAATGGTCTTTTAGTTGAAATGCCTTTCTTTTGAAGTTTAGTAGTGGGCAATTCCCACCCTAAGTCCTTATGAAATTCCCTATAAACTTTGTCACCTGGGAATCCATCCTTAGCTGACCAAACGGGCAAGGTTGACTCACTATCTCTTCCAAAGAATGCCACCCCTTTTTTTGAGCAAATTGGTGCGTATACACCATACCTAGGTCTTGGGATGGAATTTAGAATCCCATGACCGTCTAAAATTGCATATCTAATTCCAGAGCTAAATAGTATCTCATCTAAATTTTCATAATATGCACATTCTGGCAACCAAATCCCTAAAGGCTTTGTTCCAAAAATATTTTCATGGCTCCTAATGGCTGTATTTATTTGTCCTTTAACAGTTTCAGGATTCTCTCTTAGAATTGGCAAATAACCATGAGTAGCAGCACAAGTAAGAATATCCAAATTTCCAGAATTATTTAAAACTCTGAACTTCTCAATTAAATTTCCAGAACATTTTTGCCAATATAAGTATTTTTCATTGAGATTTTCCACTAAAAATGCAGAAGCATTTTTTTCTTCTCGTGGCAATTCTTTTAAGAAATCATTTCTTGTTTTAATCCAATTTGGGAAAGTTTCTTGAACTTTTTTATTATTTAGAAGTGATAGTAATGTCGGAGACAAACTAATAGTAAGTTTTGTATTTGAAGGATGTTCATTCTTGGAAGATTCTATTGCTTGGAGTAGAGGTATATAACATTCCAATATTGCCTGAAATAACCAATCCTCTTCTAACGAGTTTTTTTCATTTTTTCTAACATAAGGGAGATGAGCATGTAAAACTATTGCGAGATGGCCTAAAACATTTTTTTTGTAGCTTTGCCCATTCATTTTTTTATAATTTATGTCATCAATTCTATAAAAATCAAAATAAACTTTTATAAAAAGGAAGCTTTAATCTTAAAACAATACTTTAATAATCAAACTATTTTATTTTTTTTTCAGAAATTTAACCAATATTGTTAAGTAATAAGCCTGCAACAAGATTTTATTGAACAAAATCTAGTCAAATTTTTTTAATTAGCTTAATATAAGTTTAAGTAATTCTTGCTAATGTCCAAAGATCCAGGAAGAATTTTGATCTTTGATACAACTCTTCGAGATGGAGAGCAATCCCCTGGTGCAAGTTTAAATCTTGAAGAAAAGCTTGCAATAGCTCATCAATTAGCGAGATTAGGAGTAGATGTTATTGAGGCTGGATTTCCATTCGCAAGTCCCGGAGATTTTAAAGCTGTTAATAAGATTGCCAATGCTGTAGGGAAAGAGAATGGTCCTATAATATGCGGTTTAGCTAGAGCTTCCAAAGGTGATATAAAAGCTTGTTATGAAGCTGTAAGTCCAGCCCCAAAGAAAAGAATACATACTTTTATTGCCACAAGTGATATACACCTTAAGCACAAACTAAAAAAATCAAGAAAAGATGTTCTCCAAATAGTTCCGGAAATGGTTCATTATGCAAAATCAATGGTAGAGGATATTGAATTTTCTTGTGAAGATGCATCAAGGAGTGATCCTGATTTTTTATACGAAGTGATTCAACTAGCAATTTCAGCAGGGGCGACAACAATAAATATCCCTGATACCGTTGGGTTTACAACTCCTAGTGAATTTGGCAAATTAATTGCAGACATAAATAAAAATGTTCCAAATATTGATGAAGCAGTAATCTCGGTTCATGGCCATAATGATTTAGGTTTAGCAGTGGCAAATTTTCTTGAGGCAGTTAAAAATGGAGCGAGACAACTAGAATGCACAATAAATGGAATTGGTGAAAGAGCGGGGAATGCTTCTCTTGAAGAATTAGTAATGGCATTACACGTCAGGAAAAGTTTTTTTAATAGTTTTTTCAAAAGAAATCCAGATTCACCAACTCCCCTTACAGCTATAAGAACAGAAGAAATAACAAAAACCTCTAGGCTTGTTTCAAACCTAACTGGAATGACCGTTCAACCTAATAAAGCAATTGTTGGAGCTAACGCTTTTGCTCATGAGTCTGGCATTCATCAGGATGGTGTCTTAAAAAATAGACTCACTTATGAAATTATCGATGCAAAAACTGTTGGTTTGAGCGACAATAAAATTTCTTTGGGTAAACTTAGTGGAAGAAGTGCTGTAAGAGCAAGACTAGAAGAGATGGGATATGACTTGAGCAGGGAAGACTTAAATGATGCTTTTGCTCGTTTTAAAGATTTAGCAGATAGGAAAAGAGAGATAACTGATAGAGACTTAGAAGCAATTGTTAGTGAACAAGTACAACTTCCAGAAGCTAAATTTCAATTAAGCCTTGTACAAGTAAGTTGTGGTAACGCATCTAAACCTACCGCCACCATTACGCTTCTAAATACTGAAGATAATACTGAAGATACTGCTGTATCAATAGGGACTGGACCTGTTGATGCTGTATGCGAGGCTTTAAATAATTTAGCTAAAGTTCCTAATGAATTAATTGAATTTTCTGTAAAATCGGTAACAGAAGGTATCGATGCTTTGGGAGAAGTGACAATAAGAATAAGAAGGAATAATAAAATATATTCTGGACATTCTGCTGATACGGATGTTGTAGTTGCGGCTGCCAATGCTTACGTTAATGCTTTAAATAGGCTTGTATTTTCTGAGAAAAAAAATTCAATTCACCCACAATTTGATAATTTAGAAAATTCCGAAAAAACATTTCTATCTAATCCTGCTAACTAAATTATTTCTTAGGATTATTAAGCACCAATAAAAATAGTCTTATAATATTGTAGATTGAACTATATAGTTAAAGCAGTAAATAATGAGAGAACGAATATTAGGATATTGGGCACTTTCATGGGTTGGGTTAATTGGTAACATAATTGCACTCCCAATAATCGCCCTAATAATCAGTTATGGTCCTCCACTAAAAGTTGCGAATATAACTCTTGCCATAAGCCTTGGTTGGCCTGCGGCGATCGTTGGAATAGTTTCTTCAGCAGCTCTTCTAGCAGAGAGAAAGTGGGGAGTAACCTTAACTCTAGTATCTCTTTCAATGGTAATTTCAGGTATGGGTCCTTATTCAGTGATAAGGCTCATAGCTCTTGGAGACTTTTTTGGAATTGGTGGCTTTACTCTTCTAACAACGTTATTTAGTACTTTAGCCCTTTTATACTGGTGTAATCCCAAACACAGAAGAAGCATTAGGCTATAAATTGAAAATTAAGAAAAAGTATTATTCTTGCTGGTTGGATACTGGATTCTTCTATGTCTAATTCTTTTCCATACACTCAAGAATGCCCTTTTTATTAAAAAAATTTCACCCTTGGATAAATTACTATCATCTAATTGGCCATCTTTTTGACGTGAGTAGATAATTTTAGATATTGTTTCTAAAGCTTCTTTATCAGATGCATTAATATTCATAGCTCTTAATGCTGCTTCACATCCATCAGCAAGCATTAAAATAGCCGTTTCTTTTGACTGCGGAATAGGACCATTGTATCTAAAATCATTTTCGTTAATCTTGATATTTTTTTCTTGAGCCTTGTGAAAAAAATATCCCATTTTTAAAGTACCTTGATGTTCCGGGATAAAATTCGCTATTGGCTTAGGGAGTCTATTTTTCCTTGCATACTTTAATCCTTCATCAACATGAGCCTGTAATACCTCAACACTTCTAATAGGATCATCTATTTCGTCATGTGGATTTTTTGACCCATCTTGATTTTCAATAAACCAATTAGGAGCATGTAATTTACCAACATCATGATATAAAGCTCCAGTTTTAATTAGATCAATATCACCGCCAATATTTCTTGTTGCTTCTTCTGCCAAACCACATATAAGTAAGGTATGTTCAAAAGTACCTGGGGCTTCAAGGGACAACCTTCTAATGAGAGGTTTCTCTTTATCAGCCAGTTCAAGTAATCTTGCTTTGGTCAAAAGTCCAAAAATTGATTCAAAAATCGGAATAAACAAAATAGTAAAAAGCATAACTATTGCCAATAAAAAGGAATCTGAAAAAATATTGCCGTTTGCAAAAACAAATTCTTGATTATTAACAAGAGGTAATTTATTTTTTCCTATCAATATCCATTGACTCAAAAACGATCCGATGGGAACAAAAATTGATAGTTGAAGTAGCTGAGCCCTACTTCTTATTCTTCCTCCAAGAAGAGATACTACTGACGCACAAACTAATAAAATAAAAAATAAATTGTTATTGATATTAACTGCTGGTTCCGGCCAAATAAGGCTAGCTATGGATACCCAAGATAAAGCAGTTATGCTTCCCATTCCTTGGGATATTATTAAAGCTGGTGGAATAATGACATATAAAGGACTTATGGTTGAAGTCAAGACTAATTTCGAAGACTGTACAGCCAAAAGAAGAGTTATGATCAAGATAATTTGTATTGAAGAAATTGTAGGATTTTCTTTTCTTGAAATTAATATTAGAATTGCTGAACTAATAAGCGCTTCATTGAAAGTCAAAAGCCAAGAAAATATATCAGAGCTATTTAAAGGAGAAACAAGTAGTAATTTATAAGAGGAAATTATTGAAATTAAAATACATATTAAAAAAATTATGAGACTATCAATTTTTGAAATTCTATTGAGTTGTTTTATTGGAACTTGACTTCTCTTCCATAGGTGAAACAATTTTTTCAAAATAGTTTTTATGTTTTGCACAGAATATAGTTTAAATCGATTTGATTAATTTAGAAATTATAGGCATGCTAGGTGTAAAAAGGAGATGTTTTTCTAAATGTCATTAAAATTAGACGGTAAAAAATTATCTCTTGAAATTGAGGAACGCTTAAATGACTATATTTCTAGCAATAAAAAAATCACAAAGAGAGCTCCCGGTTTAGCTGTGATAAGAATAGGTGAAGACCCTGCGAGTGGTGTTTACGTTAATAACAAGGAAAAAGCATGTTCAAGGGTTGGAATAAAGAGCATTATCTTTCATCTAAAAGATAATGTAGAGCAAAAAGAAGTTGAAGAATTAATAAACAAACTTAACTTGGATAATGATATTGATGGGATGTTGCTTCAGCTTCCCATCCCAAAGAAGTTTGATGAGCAACGACTTATAAGTTGTATCAATCCAAGCAAAGATGTAGATGGATTAAATGAAAAAAATATTGGCAAATTAGTGAAAAATGAGCCTGCTATGAGATCATGTACACCAGCAGGAATTATTAATTTATTAAGATCCAATAAAATTACAATTGAAGGTAAGAGAATTGTTGTTATCGGGAGAAGTTTGCTTGTTGGGAAACCTCTATCGCTTATGTTATTGAATCTAAATGGGACGGTAACCATGACTCATTCAAAAACAGTAAATTTAAATAAAGTTTGTAGAGAAGCCGATATACTAATTGCAGCTGCAGGAAAACCTAATCTTATAGATTCGAGTTTTGTAAAAGAAGGGGCAGTAATTATTGATGTTGGAATACATAGATTAAAAAGTTCCGAAAAAAATCAAACCAGATTATGTGGCGATGTATTATTAGAAGATATCATTTCTAAAGTATTTGCTTACACACCTGTACCAGGAGGTGTTGGACCAATGACGGTAACAATGTTACTTGTAAATACTATTTTTAGCTGGCAAAAACAATTTGGTTTATCATCAACTCTTAATGACCTTTTGCCATAAACTCCAAGATGAAAAAATTTCTTACTAAGGCTATAAAATGACTGAAGTTATAAATGGTATTTCTGATTTTGAAAAATATCTTAAAAAAACAAAAAAGGTTGTAGAAGAAGCACTTGATTTTTCATTGGGCCCGGAGAATCCAGAAATATTGAGAGAATCAATGAGATATTCCCTTTTAGCTGGAGGGAAAAGAATACGTCCAATTTTATGTTTAGCATCTTGCTCATTGGCTGGAGGAGAACCCTCTCTTGCTGTTCCTACTGCAGTAGCGATAGAAATGATTCATACAATGTCCTTAATTCATGATGATCTGCCTGCTATGGATAATGATGACTTGAGGAGAGGTAGACCTACAAATCATAAAGTATATGGAGATGCAATAGCAATTCTCGCAGGCGATGCTCTACTAACTAGGGCCTTTGAAATGGTCTCTTTAAGAAGTCCTGGAGTCGACACAACTAGATTATTAAATGTTATTGGAGAATTATCCCTAGTTGCAGGAGCGCCAGGCCTAGTAGGGGGACAAGTTGTTGATTTAGAGTGCGAAGGTAAAGAAGTTGACCTTGAAACTCTAGAATATATTCATCTTCATAAGACTGGGGCTTTATTAAAAGCTTGTGTAAGAACAGGTGCTATGATCGCAGGTGCTAACGAAAAACTATTACAAGCTTTAACAACATATGCAGAGGGAATTGGTTTAGCCTTCCAAATAATAGATGATATTCTTGATTTAACTTCCAGCAGTGAAAAGCTTGGTAAAACTGCCGGCAAAGATCTTTTAGCTGATAAGACTACTTACCCTAAATTACTTGGAATGGAGGAGTCAAAGAAAAGAGCATTTGATTTAGTTGAGAAAGCAAAAAAAGCAATTGAACCTTGGGGGGAAGATGCAAAGTATTTAATATCATTAGCTGACTTTATTACAAATAGAGACCGATAAATAGTATTAATATATGTTTGAGTCTTTTGCCCTTTTCAATAATTCAGTTCTTTTCTGGAGCTTATTATCCTGTTTACTAGCTCAGTTTTTTAAAATCATATTTAATTTCCTTTCAACTGGAGAGATAAGATTTGGAATTATATTCGAGACGGGCGGAATGCCCTCTAGTCATTCCGCCCTAATAACTGGTGCTACATCTGGGATAGGTTATGAATTGGGATTTGATAGCTCAATATTCGCATTATCACTTGCTGTAGCACTAATAGTTATGTATGACGCTAGTGGTGTTCGAAAATCAGCTGGTATTCAAGCTGCAGAAATCAATAAACTATCAAAAAAATTAGACCCTCAATCTGAATTACTTTTAAAAGAAACCCTGGGCCATACAAAAATTGAGGTTATGGTTGGGAGTTTTTTGGGGCCATTAATTACTTTACCTGGGATATTTTTTTTAGGTTCTCCTCTCGATATTTTTGATTTGATAATAAATTAACAATCCTTTTAAAAACTAATTTGGGTAGCATTTATAAAGTTTTTTGCGAGTTCTGGTGAACTAGGCAAATGTAAATGAATCCAACTTGCATGTATTTTTTCATCAAAAAAGCCCTCATTTTTGTAATCAGTATCCCAAGATTTAATTTGCCATGGGGAAGAAAGTTTCTTTTGATGTTCAGCTTCTCTTAAATCGAGTTCAGATAAATTATTTTCAATTTCCCAATAATGAAATTCATGTCCCTTAATTAATTGACTTTGTCTAATGATAGGAGTATCTTTTAAACCCTCAATGTATCTATAACCTACAGAAAGTTTACTTTTTTTTGATTTAAAAGGAATGATGCCACTCATTTTATGATTATTTCCATTTTCATCTTCAATAAAGTCTCCTAAAATCATCATCCCTCCGCACTCTGCATAAATAAATCCATTTTTGCGAAATCTCCTTAACGAATTTAAGCTTTTCATAGAGTTACTTATATGGTCAGCATATTTTTCAGGGAACCCCCCAGGAATAATTAAGGAAGAAGCCTCATTGGGTATTTCTTCATCATCATAAATACTCCATGAAATCAATGGTATGCCTATTTCACTCAAAAACTCCTTAGTTTCAGGATATTGAAAATGAAAGATTTTATCTTCTGCAATTGCAATAGGTTTACTTTTATCTATTTTTAAATCTCCAAAACTTAAAGAATTGAATATTTTCTTTTGAGGAGATTTCAAGAATTTAATAAGAGAAAATACATCAAGATTTCTTTCGGCGAAATTCGCAAAATATTCAACATCAATTTCTTTACCATTATCAAATGGAGATATCAAACCTAAATTAGCTTTCTTTAAAGTTATTTTTGAATCAGATGGCAAGAAACCAAGAATTTCTACATCTTCATTTTTAAAAACTTCTTCGATTAATTTTTTATGTCTATCTGAATTAACATTATTAAATATAATTCCTGTTATTGACAACTCAGTATCGAGATCTCTAAAACCTCGAAAAGTTGCTAAAAGAGAAGCTACTTGACCTCTAGCATTAATAATAAATATAACTGGAGCATTTAGAAGTTTAGAAATATTTGCTGTGCTTGAATAAGTTGTTGACCCTAATCCATCAAATAGACCCATTGCTCCTTCAATTAATGAAAATTCATATTTCAAAGAATGTTTAAAAAAACTTTCTTGAACCCATTCCTCACCACTTAAGAAAATATCTAAGTTCCTACAAATAGGTTGACCAATTGAACTTAGTTGTTGTTGATCAAGATAATCTGGGCCAACCTTGAAAGTTTGTATCTTTATACCTTTTGAGAACGCCCAACAAGATATCAAAAGCGATAATGTAGTTTTCCCACTATCAGTTGAAGGAGAAGATATTACACAAGGCATTTATTAGTTATTAAAACCATTAAATATTTGAAGTGCTATTTTAATAGAATTTTCAAACAGAGGACTTGTATTACCTCTACTACTTCCCAATAATTTACTAACATCGTACTCTGATGTAGAGAAAGAGTTGGGAACAACTTGTTCTATTAATTCCATATTAGCCATTCCCCCTGCTTCAAGTCTCATACATTCCACTGATTCACAGCCAAGTATTACACAAGTATTATTTTTTTGAACCTCACTAATTTTTGAAATCAATCTCAAACCAACAACTTGTCCTAAATGAATACTTGGATTTCCCAAAGATAAGGGATTAATTGATGCAGAAATTATTTCACCATTAATTCTTTCAAACTCTATTTTTGTTACTTCTGTATCTCTTTCAACTCTTAAAAAAGACCAACCAAGTTTATCGCTAATCCATGAGATCAAAAACAACGCTTGAATAATATGATCTCCTGCGATATCAATATCAATATCAGTAATATGATCTAAAATTGGTCTCCTCGAAGGCGGATCAAAAATCATTGCCAATGATTCCCTCCAATTTTTCAACCTAACCCAATTCAAATCATTAATAGCTTTATTTGAATTATTTAAATGATCTAAAACTTTTAAACATCTGTTGGGCGATCCAAGAGCAGAATCAATTATTAACCTTAGACCATAATTAATAAAATATTCGAAAATTTCAGGAGATTCATCCAAGCTTCCATTCCACCACAACCAAGAAGGTAATTCGTCAATAGATAATTCATCAATTATTTTTAATCCTTTTTGGGATATTGAAACTGAGTCTCCCCTAAGAACAACCAAATCTCCACATATAGGTTGCATAGCTGAAGTGTCACTTAATGGGCAGTAAGCAGACACAAAAGTTTTTAAATCTGAATTTTTATTTAATGTTGGCGCTAGAGTTATTAATCTTCTTGGATTCAATGTACTTATTGATGATTCAAAAAATTGTCCTCTAAAGTCTTCAAAATCTATATTAGATAAATTCTCCTTCAAGATATTCAGTAATTCTTCACTATTGAGAGAAGTAGAAATAGGAAGTCCTTGATCTAATATAAATTTTTTAGCAACTTCAATTTTATCTGAACTTAAATTTCCAGTAATTGGTCCATTTACTAATCCTTTTTGAACCAAACATTGTTCTAGCCAAGCAGGCTGCCAGACCATTAATGTAAAAGTATTAGCTCCAGTATTATCTTTATCTCCTGAAATCCATAATTTATTAAGGTAATTAGAAATTTCCTGATAAGGCAGCTCCAATGGGCTTTGAAGTGTAAGTTGAGGTTTCATTTTAAGGTCTGCGCCAGAAAATATTATCTTTTGAAAGTAATTGATCAGACTCAGGAGGTCCCCAAGTCATAGATTCATAATTATAGATAGGTAACTTCCAAGGAGAATTATCCATCAATTCTATTAAAGGAGTATAAAGTTTCCAGGCTGCCTCTACTTCATCACTTCGAGTAAATAAGGTTGGGTCAGAAAGCATCGCATCAGCCAATAATCTTACATAGCCTTCATCTGAGGGTTCTCCAAATGATTCATCATAAGAAAATTCCATCTCAACAGGTCTGGATTTCATTCCAGAACCAGGAGATTTTACCTCAAATTTGAAAGTAGCACCCTCATTTGGCTGAATTCTAAGGATAAGTTGATTTGAGGCAGGATTTATTATTGTTGATTCAAATAAATGAACAGGAACGTCTTTAAAAGTCAAGACTATTTCTCCAAGTCTTTTAGGAAGTCTTTTACCTGTTCTCAAATAAAAAGGAACCCCTTGCCAACGCCAGTTATCAACGAAAACTTTTGTTGCGATATAAGTTTCTGTTGTGCTATTACAATTAACACCATCTTCCTGCCTATATCCTTTGAGACGATTTGAGATATTTCCTCCTTCTCCATATTGACCTCTTATACAAGAATTCCAGGGTTCAATTTCGTCAGCAAGTTTTGAAGCTTGAAGAACCTTGGCTTTTTCATTTCTTATTGCTTCTGGTTCAAATTTTCCAGGAGGTTCCATAGCAGTAACAGCAAGCATTTGAGTCATATGATTTTGTAGCATATCTCTTAAAGCTCCAGAGCTTTCGTAATAACCCGCTCTATCTTCAACACCTACTGTTTCAGATGAAGTAATTTGAATACTTGATATATAATTCCTGTTCCAGATTGGTTCAAAAATAGTGTTAGCAAACCTCAAAACGAGAATGTTTTGAACTGTCTCTTTACCTAAATAATGATCAATCCTATAAATCTGACTTTCTTCGGCACAACTTTGAACGATCTTATTCAATTTTTTTGCGCTTGAATAATCTCTTCCAAAAGGCTTTTCTATAACTAAACGACTTTTCTTGGGGTCATCTAAAAGGCCAGCTGCTTTAAGAGCTTTACATCCACTTGCATAGAAATTGGGGGAAACTGACAAATAAAATGTTCTATTCCCATGAGTAGCTTGTGTTTTATCAATCTCATTTAACCTTTTAGAAAGCGCTACAACATGATCACTTTGTTGTAAGTCAACTGGTTCATAGAAAAGATAATTAGAAAATTTTTCCCACTCCTTTTCTTTACCAGTTATTTGATTAGATAACTTTACTTTCATCTTTTCTCTAAACTCATGATCAGTCCAAGGTCTTCTAGCACAACCAACTATTCCAAATTCACTAGGAATTCTTCTTTGCAAATAGAGTTCAAATAAGGCTGGTATTAATTTTCTATGAGTAAGGTCTCCGCTAGCACCAAATATTACTAAGCATTGAGGAGATATGACTCTTTCCTGCCGCAAACCTAATCTTAAAGGATTACCTAAAGTTGAAGGCATATTTTTAGTATTCTATTTTTAAAATCCTCTTTTTTTCGAGAATTAGCTACATATTGTGTCTAAACCAAAAAGTATTAAGTATGAGAAACTTAAATCTAGATATCAAAGATTCAGTATGTTTCAACGTGCCATCTTCCTGCTTTTTTAAGTTGAGGTCTTAATTCTGACCAATTCAAGCCTTTTTCTTCTGCCGCTTTTGTCATTGCTTCATCTATTCCAGGTTCCATGCCCTTTAAACCACAAAGATATATATGCGTCTTCTCATCTTCAATCATATTGAAAAGCTCGTTTGCTGATTCTAAAACTCTATCTTGAATGTACATTCTTCCACCTTTAGTATTTTGCTGCTCCCGACTAATAGCTTTAGTATATTTAAAGTTATCGGGATTATTGGCAAGATATCTCTGAAGGTCTTCCTCATATAATAAATTAGCTGATTTTGGAGCACCCATAAATAACCAAGCTTTACCCTTAAAGTTCCAATTATTTTTTTCTTTTTCACTTGCCTCAAACATTCTTCTTAAATAAGCTCTCATAGGTGCTATTCCAGTTCCAGTTGCCAACATAACGATATTTGCATCCTCTTCATCTGGGAGTAGCATCTCTTTACCTACGGGACCAGTAATTTTTACTTTATCTCCAGGCTTAATATCGCATAAGTAAGTGGAGCAAACACCATTGATGGTTTCGCCATCTTTTTCGTACTGAAGCTGTCTTACACAAAGAGAAACAGTATTACCTTTAAAATCATCCCCATGTCTAGTGCTTGCTATTGAGTAGAGTCTTAATTTATGAGGCTTACCATTAGCATCTTCCCCAGCTGGCATAATACCAATACTTTGACCTTCAACATAATTTAAGAATGGATCACTGTCTTTTAGGTCGAAAGTTATGTGATTTACTCTACCAATTGCTCCTTCTTTAAGAAGACTGTAATTTTCAATTACTGTTCCTTCATATGGTGTTTTAGGCCTATAAATATTTACTGGAACATCTGCATGTTTTTTCTTAATTACTTTTGGAGATTCTGATTTTGGTGCTTCTGTTTTTGTAACTTCTACTTTTTTGGATTCCACAACTTTTGCCTCAGGTTTCTTTGTTTTTGTTTCTTCAACAAATTTTAAAGCTCTTTTATTGAAAGTTGTGAGTATAAAATAAAAAACAGCTATAACTACTGGTATATGAGCTAATCCGCCTGCGATTACTTTTGCTTGTGAATACATTTTTAAGTTTTCTTTTATAAAAGATTATCAATTTGTAGTTTAATTTGTAGTGATTTTACAAAAATGGTTACGTTTTGAGATCGGAATAATTTAATGAAAATATTTTCATTTTTCAGTATTTGTTGTTTTTATCTGTATAGTTACACAGAAATAATTTTTTAACTAATTAAAAAATTCATTTATGAATAATCCTCAAGAATCTGTAGATCATTCTAATTGCGATGATTACAGGACAATTGAGCAAACGATGGAAAAGCTTTCTGGCGGAACAAGAAGACTTGCAGCTCAACTTACAACCTCTGCGAGTTTTGATTCTTTGTGGAATGTCTTAACAGATTATGATCGACTAAATCTTTATATACCAAATTTACTTTCAAGCAAAAAAATATATCAAAAGAACAATAATGTTCAGCTTAAACAAGTTGGAGCTCAGGATTTTCTCGGCATAAAATTTTCAGCTGAAGTAACTATCGATTTATTCGAAGATAAAGATCTTGGCCTTTTAAAATTTAATTTGATTGAAGGAGATTTCAGGAAATTTGAAGGTAGTTGGAAAATTAAGAATATTAAAAATACCTCAAAAAATTCATTAATTTATGATCTTACCGTTCAAGGCTGTCAGTGGATGCCTATAGGAATGATAGAGAAAAGACTCAAAAAAGATCTCTCAGAAAATTTACTTGCTGTAGATAAGCAAGCAAAATCCTCAATAAAATTAATTTAGATTTTAAATAATAGCCCCAAGGGGATTCGAACCCCTGTCGCCTCCGTGAAAGGGAGGTGTCCTAGGCCTCTAGACGATGGGGCCAAGTTCTGAATAACAGCTTATTAAAAATTAAGAGTAAGGCTAGCCTTTCGTCAAGTATTGTTGCTCTTTGTTTTGTCCTTGCCACACAGGAACAGTAAAATGGAAGCAAGAACCGACACCAATTTCAGATACAACCCATATTCTTCCTCCATGAACTTGGACTATCCTCCTACATACAGACAACCCAATCCCAAATCCTGAAGTTCCTTCAGAAGTCTGTGGGAGCCTAACTCTATCCAAAAAAATTCTTTTTTGCTCACTCAAAGGAATTCCTGCACCTTTGTCACAAATTGTTATTTCTACCCATTGATTAGTTTTATGAATCATTGTTATTTTTATTGACCCAGAGTCTTTAGAAAATTTAATAGCATTTTCAATTAAATTTAAAAATACTTGCCTCATTCTTCTTTGATCTGCGAATACACTCGGCAAATCAGATGGGATATCAGTATCAATCTCAATATTCCTTAATCTCCAGAATTTTTCTAACTCAAGTATTACTTCAGCGCTAATATTACCTAAATCAATTTTCTGAGGATTAAATAACGCTTCCCATTTGGTTGTTCCAACCTCTAGAAGATCCTGAGATAAAAGTTCGATCTCTTCTAATCGTCTTTTAATTACCTCTTGCAATTTTGAAATATCTATTTGTCCAAGTTTTTGACTTTGAACAGCCAAAGTGGCTGCAGTTAGTGGCGTTCTTAATTCATGTGCAACCATTCTCAATAATCTTTCCTGAGATTCTATCCTTTTTGTTAATGTCTCATTTTCTTGTCTTAAAACAAGAAGTTCATCTTCTAGAAGAAATTCTTTTTGAGTTGTTATTGAATCAATTTTAGATGGTTGCAAATTAATCCCTAGATTCTTTGTTAGACCTTCCTGTGTCCATCTTGGCAGCCATTTCTGCAGCTGAGAGAAAATATTACTTCCTGCAAATATTTGCTTTGGAGCTGGGGAAACCTTTATAAGCGCAGGGATAGCAACTAATCTATGTAATTCAAGTAATTCCGGCTGTTCCGTAGGCTCAGAAATCTGAAGAGATATCTCAAATTCACAATCATCTGATTCTAAATAAGCAATCAAGGACTTAATATCATTACTAGAAAGTTGATTTCTAGCTGCTATGAGTATTAATTTTAGCTCCCTTTTATCATTCAAATGATTACCTCAGAAGTGTTGAAAAGCTGTTAATCCTTATAAACACATTAAGATATTTTTTTTTATTCTACAGATAAGCTATGAAATAAATATGACTTATTTATAAATGGTTGTTATTAATCAAAATAAAAATCTGAATTTTGGTGAAAATAATTCTCCAGAAATTTTTTTTAATAGTAATTTAAAAAGATGGTTTACAAGAAATATTGGACTTTGGAAATCAAATAGAACATATTTTCTTGATGAAGTACAAAAAACATATAATTTATGCATGAATATAAATATAGAAGCTATTGAAAATAAATCCGAATGGGAATCGCACTATAAGTTCACTTGGTATCCAGAAAAAAAATATAATTTTTTTGAGGAAAATCCTCAATATAAAGAAAGAGGAGAAATGAATGCATTCTTAAGAGGGCACCAACTTATAAGGGGGAATTTCTATTTAAGTAATGAAGAAGGAATATCAAATATAAAGCAAGTTGATGAACACGAAATGATTTTTGAATCTTCTTATAAAGATTGGTATATTATTGAACATACAAGACTAGTAGATTCAGATAACTATAGATTCAGAGTTATATATTCATGGAACAAAAATAAACTCACAATAGTAGAAAACCACCACGAAATAAAAATTATTAAGTAAGTACTTATCCAAATAAATATTAAAACTCAAAATGTTATCTTATAGAAGATTAAATTAGATAATGGTTATTAATTTACATTCAAAAAGAATTCTTAAAATGTTTGGAATAAGCTTTTTTTTATCCTTTTTACTCTTCGAGACTAATACAATAAATAAACAAATTAAAGCCGAAAAAAATTTAGTTGCTGCCTCCGAAACAGATCTTTTCTTATATAGACAAATGGGGGCATCTTACCTTTGTATAGCCTCAAAAGCAGGAGTCGATTTTAACAAAGGTCTTGGCGTTGCAAGTGCTACTTTTGCGAATGTAATAATTGGCAAGCATGGAGGTATTATCGAAGATTTAGGGAGTGAAAAACTTGACGAAAAAAAATTATATAATGCGGGAACATTTCAAATTGTTGGAAGTGCACTAAATATTTGCCCAGAGAGCATTCCAAAAGAAATTAAAAATGATTATGAAAAAGGTTTAAAAAAACTTATAAAGAAAAACAAAAAATAATTTTATTTTTTACCTAAACATTGAACTAACTGAACTTTCTTCGTGAATTCTCCAAATAGCTTCACCCAGCATATTTGCGACTGAAAGAACTTTTAACTGTGGAAAATTATCTCTAATATTAACTGGTATGCTGTTAGTCACAATAACTTGTTCGAATAAATCCTTTGCACTTAATCTTTCACAAGATGGAGGAGAGAATACAGCATGTGAAGCACATGCGAATATTCTTTTAGCTCCCTCTTTTTTTAATAAATTAGCTCCTGAACAAATTGTACCTCCAGTATCTATCATATCGTCTATTAGGATTGCTGTTTTACCTTTAACTTCACCAATAACTGTTAGACTTTCAGCGATATTATGAGCCGATCTCCTTTTATCAATTATAGCCAAAGGAGCATCTCTCATTAATTTTGCGAATGCTCTTGCTCTTGCAACTCCACCTACATCAGGAGAAACAACTACAACTTCCTCTAAATTTAAAGTTTCTAAATAATCTATTAATACAGGTGAACCATAAATATGGTCGCATGGGATATCAAAATAACCTTGAATTTGAGCTGAATGTAAATCCATTGCAAGAACTCTATCGACTCCAGATTTCTCTAGTAAATTGGCAGTGAGTTTTGCAGTTATAGACTCTCTACCTGAAGTCTTTCTATCTGCTCTTGCGTATCCAAAATAAGGGATTACTGCCGTTATTTGTCTTGCAGATGCCCTCTTACAAGCATCAACCATTATCATGAGTTCCATTAAACTATCGTTTACAGGAGCGCTTGTAGGTTGTATGAGGAATACATCGCAACCTCTAATAGATTGTTGAATCTGAACATAAAGTTCTCCATCAGCAAATCTTTTTGATACTAAAGGCACATTTTCAATCCCTAAATATGATGCAATTTCTTCTGCCAGTTTAGGATTGGTCGTTCCACTAACTAGCCTTAATCTACTTTTATTTAGATTAAAATTCGATTCTTTATTCTGCACTGCCGTGATAAAACTTGTCACGAAATTAGTACTATAAAAACTATATCCTTATCGTAGTCGTTTATGTGAATTTAGCAAAAGATTAATGACTAGATCTTTTCAAAAGTTATATTCCTTAGGACAAAATATCAAATAAAGCCAATTAAAAATCATAAATTATTTTAAATTTAATCTCAAAATACTTGGAATAATATTTGTCAATTAAAAAAAATTTGTATATCGTTGAATTTATAGAATGAATAACAAGTTAGTTGTAAGGAAAAAAAAATATAATAAAAAAACATGCCTATGCAAAAAACTTTTACAAAAAAATCACTAGGAGTACTTATGCACCCTTCATGTATTCCTGGTGGAAGAGTTTGTGGAACTTTTGGTAGAGGTGCAAAAGAATGGATAAAAATGCTCCACAAGCATAAGATTGAATACTGGCAATTTTTACCTCTGAACCCTACCGATTCTTCAGGATCACCTTATAGTTCACCATCTAGTTTTGCACTGAATCCATGGTTTCTTGATATAGACGATTTAATCGATAAAGGTTTTATTTTTATTTCTAATAAAGAAGAATTGGGCCCCACAAATGAGTATAAGAATTTTTTTGATTTTAATATTGCAAATGATTTAACAAAAAAATTAGGTGCTCTTCTTATTCAAGGTTGGAGTTCCCAATCTGAAGCGAGAAAGAATGATTTTTGTAGATGGCTCAGTAAAAATTCTTGGGTTGAAGATTACGCAATATTTGATGTTGTCAGGGAGGAATTTAAAATGATACCTTGGTGGCAATGGCCCAAAGAATTCAAAAATAAAAACAAAAACTTTTTAAAATCATGGATTAAGGGGAAAAGAGCTGAGGTCCTTACAAAAAAGTTAATTCAATGGCATTTAGATGAACAATGGAGCGCAATTAAAAACTTTGCAAAATCGAGGAATGTGAAACTAATAGGTGATTTGCCCTTTTATGTATCAAGGGATAGTGCAGAAGTTTGGAGTAATAAATCACTATTTTCAATTTTTAAAAATGGAGATTTAATTTTTCAAAGTGGTGTCCCACCTGATTATTTTTCTTCAACAGGACAATTATGGGGAACTCCAACTTACTTTTGGTCAAAACATAAGAGGACTAATTTCGATTGGTGGAGAAAAAGATTTAAAAGACAATTTGAACTTGTAGACTTGTTGAGATTTGATCATTTCAGGGGTTTAGCTGGTTATTGGAGAGTTAATGGCAATTCTAAAACAGCAATTTCTGGTAGATGGATAAATTCTCCAGGAAGAACACTTTTAAAAAAAATAAAAATTGATTTAGGAACTGACTTCCTACCTATAATTGCGGAGGATCTTGGAGTAATAACACCTGATGTAGAAAAATTAAGGGAAAATTTTAAACTTCCAGGAATGAAAATATTGCAGTTCGCTTTTGATGGAAATGAAGATAACCCATATTTACCCAAGAATATTGAAGGAGAAAATTGGGTGGTTTATACAGGTACCCATGACAACTCTACTTCTATTTCATGGTGGGAATCTTTAGAAAGCGACGCCAAAAAACGAATAATAGATGAATATAAATTAGATGAAAATCCTTCATGGAATTTAATGAGAATAGGCATGAATACAAATGCAAATCTCTTTATTGCCCCAATCCAAGATATTTTATCTTTAGATGACACAAGCAGATTAAACATTCCTGGCACTACAAAGAACAACTGGAAATGGAAGTTAAATCTACCTTTAGGAGAAGTAGAAGACAATGTTAGGAGATTTGGGGAGCTTGGAAATAATTTTGGGAGAACCAGAAAATAAAGACTTATAGAAGTTTATTTATCAATGATTTTATTTTCAATATTTTGAATCTCAATAACATTTATATTTAAAATAAAATATCTTTTTAATACAAAAAGAGTTGAGATTAATATAAAAAAATATAGAAGGCTTCCCTGCCAAGTATTTATAAGATCGAATTTGTTTACGATAAAATCATTTTTTTCTTTCTTAGAAGTTTCTCCCTGTCTAATTGCTAATTGTTCTAATGAATTTTTTTTTAATTCTAGACATTCTTCTAATTTGAGTAATATTGATCTTATAAATGGATACTTTGGTCTAAAATTTTTGTTATTGTTTTCTATGGAAATTATCGTTTGTTCAGGTATTTTTGAAATTCGTGACAATTCTTGAATTGTCATATTTTTTTGGATTCTCGCACCTTTTACTAAGTTTGCGATTTCTCCATACTGATCAACTAATTCATGATTTACTTCATTATCAATCACAGAATTTTTTTTTAGTAAAAAAAGATTATTAAAAATATTCATTCAGTATTTCCAATTAATAAATTGTTTGACTTCTCAATTTTAAAAATAATCATTTTCTTAAATTTTAATCATTTAAAAATCATAAGTAAATTTAAAAGGTGCAAACATGAAAACTACGCTGGAGAAATAATATTTTGAACTGCGCTTTTTGCAATATTCATAGGACTAAATGTATTACTAATTAAACTTAAGAGTTTTTTTGCATCAGTTAATTCAAGTTTATCATCTTTAATAAGGCTTAAAATAAGATTCTTCCTGACTTCGGATCCTTTTTTACTTAAAAATAATTTCAATCCAGCATTGGCAACTGGTATTAGGTCTGAATTTATATTTTCAGAATCTTTAAATAAAATATTTAGTAAACTTTCAACTTTTTCAATTTGAATTCTGCCTTTATTATCAAAAACAACTTCTAATAGAATTTCTAAAATCTCATCAGAATTATCAGTAAGTAGTTTCTTAGCTATGTAAGGATATGCGATTTTTAAAATTTTAAATTCAGGATCTAGTCTTAATGCCAAACCTTCTTGACTAACGACAGCTCTTATTATCAAAGCAAACCTACTGGGAACTCTAAATGGATAAGAGTACATTAGTTTTGAAAATTTATCAGTTACATTTTTAAGATTAAAATTGCCAACCTCAGCACTTAGAGAACCTCCTAAAACTTCTTTTAATGGTCCAACAAGTTTCTGAAGATCTTGTTCTTTGGTTAAAAAACCTAATTTCTGAAAATCTTTTGCAAGAAGATAATATTCATCATTTATTATGTGAACAATGGCCTTAATGAGAGTGAGCCTATCTGAATTTGAAATTTCATCCATCATTCCAAAATCAACATAAGCTAAATTTCCATTATCTGTATTACCTCCTTTAAGAGCAAACATATTTCCAGGATGAGGGTCAGCATGAAAATATCCATATTCAAATAATTGCTGAAGACCACTAATAACACAAGTTTTTATAAAAGAGGAAGGTATTAAGTCGTTTTCCTCCAATAAAGCCCTATCTCTTAATTTAAATCCATCAATCCAAGAGGTTGTAATAATTCTCTTTGATGAAAACTTTTTTTCCAATTTAGGAATAAAAACATTTGGGTTATCTTTGAATAAATGTGCAAACTTTAAAGCATTTTCACCCTCTTTTTCATAGTCAATTTCATCAAATAGTGCCTTACCAAATTCATCTATTATTTCTCCAATTCCAACACCAATATTTAATGGTAGGAAGGGTGAGAAAAAAATTGCTAAAAACCTTAGTATCACAACATCTCTTCTTATAAGAAAGTATAAATTTGGCCTTTGTACTTTTACAGCCACAAAAGTATTATTTTTTGTTTTTGCTTTATAAACTTGTCCTAAGCTTGCTGAGGCAATAGGACTCTCAGGGAACTCATCAAATAATTCATTAGGAGGCGCGCCAAGTTCCTCTTCAATAATTTTTAAAGAAATTTTATGATCAAATGCTGGGAGGTTATCCTGTAGGTTGGTAAGTTCTGTCAGCCAATCTTGTCTAACAAGGTCCGGTCTAGTTGAAAGCGCCTGTCCTAACTTTATAAAACATGGTCCTAAATCTGTTATTACATTAAAAAGATATTTTGAGAGATTTTTTTGTACTTTTTTATTTTTACTGTTACCTTGAAAAAGTATTCTTAAAAAAAGAAAAATAAAAGTTAAAAGGATATATAAAACTCTCGGGATGAAAATCCATGGTCTCAAAATCAACCAAATCAAGTCACTTTTTGCTGAGTATTGCGAATAAGACCTTTTCATTAAAGTTAAAAAATATCAAAGAAGGATTCCTTTTGATTCATTCTATATATGTCAATAATACTTTATGAGCATTTCATCTTTTCTAACTAAGAAGTTTTTAAAGTCACTTTTCTTTCCCGCTCATAACAGAGGGGCAGCTTTACCCAAGAAACTAGTGGAATTATTAAAAAAAAAACCTGGGTATTGGGACTTACCTGAACTACCAGAAATAGGCTCGCCTTTATCCCAAAGCGGAGTAATTGATAAAACTCAAAGAGAATTCTCTAAGAGATTTGGGGCGAAAAGATGCTTTTTTGGAGTTAATGGAGCCTCTGGATTAATACAATCAGCTGTAATTGCAATGGCAAAACCTGGCGAAACAATATTGATGCCAAGAAATGTTCATATAAGTGTTATAAAAGTCTGTGCCATGCAGAACATACATCCAATATTCTTTGATCTAGATTTTTCATCAATAACTGGTCATTACAATCCAACAACAAAGATATGGTTAGAAAACGTATTTAAAAAAATAAATTTTAATGAAAAAAAAATTGCAGGGGTAATTCTTGTAAGTCCCTCTTATCAAGGTTATGCAACAGATTTAGAGCCTTTGATAGATCTTTGTCATCAAAAAAATTTACCTGTTTTGGTTGATGAAGCTCATGGTTCTTATTTCCTTTTTTGTGAAAAACTTAACCTACCAAAATCCGCTTTAGTATCAAACGCTGACTTAGTCGTTCATTCATTGCATAAATCGCTAAATGGTTTAACTCAAACGGCTGCACTTTGGTATAAGGGGAATCTAGTAAATGAGGAAAATTTAATCCATAGTATTAACTTGTTGCAAACTACTAGTCCAAGTTCCCTATTACTTTCTTCTTGTGAAGAGTCTATTAAAGACTGGCTTAATAAAAAAAGTTTATCAAAATACCAAAAAAGAATTTTAGAGGCAAAAAGTATTTACAAAAAATTAATCCAGAAGAATATTCCTCTCATAGAAACCCAAGACCCCTTAAAAATAATATTAAATACCTCTATGGTTGGAATTGATGGTTTTACAGCAGATAAATTTTTTTATAAAAATGGTCTTATTGCTGAATTACCAGAAATGATGACTTTAACTTTTTGCTTAGGATTTGCGAATCAGAAAAATTTTCCAAATTTATTTGAAAATTTGTGGAAAAAATTACTATTAAATTCTAAAAAATTAAAAAGTTTAAATGTACTCCAATCACCCTTTAAATTGGTTGAATCACCCGAAATTGAAATTGGAATTGCTTGGAGAAGTAAGACTAAGAGTATTCCATTCTCTCAATCATTAAATAAAATATCTGGAGATATTATTTGCCCCTATCCTCCTGGAATACCTCTACTAGTTCCTGGAGAAAAAATTGACCTAGATAGATTTAATTGGATAAATAATCAGAGTTTGTGTAACAAAGATCTGATAAATTTTAATATAAGAGTAATTCAACCATAGAAATTTAATATGAGATTTAGAAGCGGATTACTTATAGGAATATTTGGTTTAATTGTTGTTTTGTTAGGGGGATGGTTTTTTACATTCGCAATAGCTTTGCTTACTTATTTAGCATTATTGGAATTTTTTAGAATGGCAGAATTTAAAGGAATAAAACCAGCTACAAAAACCACATTATTTTCATCTTTCGTTATTATAGTTTCCACTTATTTAGAAACCATAGGTTTACTTGAAGGAGAAATATCAAATTCAATTTTGCCTATCTGTTCAGTTGCAATATGCACTTGGTTACTATTACAACCAAAACCCGGAACAATTTCAGATATTGCAGCTTCTATTTTTGGATTATTCTATTTAGGTTTTTTGCCTAGTTATTGGATTAAGTTAAGGGGATTAGAGTCAGTGATAATAAGTTCAAATCAAGGTTTTATTTCGTTTGAAAACTTATCTAATACTTCAGGTCTTCATTTAACTTTAACTTCTTGTTTTTTAATTGTGGCTAGTGATATTGGTTCTTATTTCATTGGGAAGTCATTTGGTAAAAAATCTCTTTCTCCAATATCGCCTGGCAAAACAATAGAAGGTTTAATTGGAGGAATATCCTGTTCAATTTTATTAGCAATATTTTTCGCATTCTCACTGAATTGGGAAAATCCATTATTAGCTGGAATTTTATATGGAATTTTGATTTCTCTTATGGCATTAGTAGGCGATTTAATAGAATCAATGATGAAGAGAGATGCAAAAATAAAAGATTCCGGTACTTTTTTGCCAGGACATGGAGGCATTCTTGACAGAATTGACAGCTACATTTTTACTCCATCTGTTTTGTATTACATTTTTATAATTCTCAAATATCTAAATTAATTATGAGATTTTTATTCCAAAAAGTAATCTTGAATTATTTTACTCGATAATGATGGTAAATCTACATGAGGTAGATGACCGCAATTTTGCAACCCAACAAAATTTAATTTATCAATTTTTCTTATATTTTTAATCTCTTTTTTTCCCAAAATACGATCATTTTCTCCACATACTGCTTTAGTTGGTACATTTTGGATATATTTATATGTCCCGGCAAACCCTCCACTTTTTGCAAATGATGCAAGTGAATTCCTCCATCCTTGGCAACCTAAATGAATCGAAGCAATTTGCTCTTCCATTTCACCAACACATTTGTCAGGAAACGCGAATGCTTGCCTGCAAAGACTTTTTCTAACCTGACGCAATCCAAGAAATGAGGCCCCAATTTGGTTAAAAGGGAAAGGGATGCTCTTAGGTTCTCCGAACAATCCAGCGGGTGATAAAAGAATAATCTTATCAATAGAGTCAGAGATTTCAAAAGCAAGTTTTAAAGCTACTGAACCTCCCATAGAGGCACCAATGATTTTAATATTCTTTTTTATTCTTAAGGTCTTGAGGAGATCGATTAAATATGAACTTATTTTGGAGGGATTATATTCATTAGTTGCGCATCTAGGACTAAAACCAAACCCTAACAAATCAGGAGCTATAACTTGGAAATTTCTTTTTAATGATTGATATATTCTCCTAAACTCTAAAAAACTACTGTCAAAGCCATGTAGGAGAAGTATCGGTTGACCTTTTCCTCCTATAACTACAGGGAATTTCAAAGAGTTCCAGTTCTCATTGAGTTTGATCCATTTAACATCATTTGCTAAATAAAGACCAATTGGATCAAGTAGAGAGGATTTGGCGCTCTCAAAAAATTCAATATTTAAATCACTTAATTGTTCGAAATTGGATTTAGTCAAAAAATAATTATATTTTGATTTTTTGTTGTTCAAAATTTGAAATGACTTCTATTATATCTGGTTGACTAATTTTAAAAGGCAAGAAGTGAATTTCAGATTTATCTCTACAAGTAAAATCAGCTATTTTTTCTAAATTATTATTTTCAAAAACGTTAATGCCTAATTCGGAAATAGTAGTTGGCAAATCCAATTGTTTCATAAGTACTAATAATTGTTTAATTGATTGATCTGCCAATTTATTATTATTTTTCATTTCTTCAAGTCTTAATTGCAATAACAATCCAACTCCAACAATCTCACCATGTAAGAATTTATTTGGGGTAATTATCTGAGTAATTGCATTATGAATAGCATGTGCTGCGGCTGTCCTACACTTTTCTCCACCGATGCCTCCTACTAATCCTGCTGTAAGTCCACATGCTTCTATAGTATTTCGCCATGAAGAATTATTTTTAACTTTATCCTTAAAGGCTTTTCCTCCATCAATAAGTAATTGATCTCTTAAAACTCTTGATATCTGAATAGCTTGTTGAACAAGACCATCTTCTATAGTTGAACTTGTTATTGAAGATTCATACCATTTTGCCAAAGCATCTGCTATTCCACTTGCAAGTGTTCTTGAAGGGGCTGTTGAAATAAATCTATGATCGAATACTAGGACTTTTGGACAGGATCTTAATGCAACATCGTTTATGAATTGACCTTTTTTCGTATAAATATTTGATAAAGCCGTCCAACCCGCGCATGTAGATGCGCTGAGAGGAACTGTAATACATGGAATATTAAGGATATCTGCTATAAATTTACCGGAATCAAGAACTTTACCTCCTCCTGCTGCAATAACAGCATCATGATTATTATTTAGGATAAAATTCTTAACTTTTGAAATATCTTCATAGCAGCAATCAAATTCTAAATTAGCTAAATTTACATGAAGATCTTGATTTTTTAAATCTCTAAAGATTTTATTTTTGATTTCATTAGTATGGGCGCTTCTACCTAAAATTAATGGGCTTTTAGAAAAATTAGTAATATAAGGTAAAGCTTTTTCCCAAGCATCGTTCCCCCTAAATATAATTTCCGGAGAAATTGACTGCATTTTTGTTAGTTACTAGAAGTTAGCACCTGCTAACTCCTGCTGAGATTCTTCAGAAGAGATATTAATTGTCACTTTCTTGTTTTCATCTATATCAACTAAAGCCTTGTCTCCTTCTTTTATTCTTCCAGAAAGGACTTCTTCTGCCAAACTATCCTCTAATAAACGCATGACAGCTCTTCTTAATGGTCTAGCTCCATAAGAGGGGTTATAACCTTCTTCGACTAGTCTATCCTTGAAAGCTTCAGTCACGCTTAATTTGATACCTTTATCTTGCAATCTCGCAAAAACTTCTTGTAGCATTATTTTAGCAATTTCTTTAACCTCATTTTTAGATAGTTGTCTAAATACAATAATTTCATCGAGTCTATTTAGAAATTCAGGTCTGAAATATTGTTTAAGTTCTTCATTAACTAGTGATTTAATCCTGTTATATTGGCTATCTTCAATAGAATCACCTGAAAACTCAAATCCCAATCCCCCTCCACCTTTCTCAATAACCTTAGAACCAATATTAGAAGTCATTATTAGCAAAGTATTTTTAAAGTCAACGGTTCTACCTTTGGAATCTGTTAATCTACCGTCCTCAAGAAGTTGCAATAATAGATTAAAAACGTCTGGATGAGCTTTTTCTACTTCATCAAATAAAACAACAGTATAAGGTCTTCTTCTTACTGCTTCAGTGAGTTGACCACCTTCGTTGAAACCAACATATCCCGGAGGAGAACCTATAAGTTTACTAACTGTATGTCTTTCCATAAATTCTGACATATCTAATCTAATCATTGCTTCCTCGCTACCAAAGAAATATGAAGCTAAAGATTTGGTCAATTCAGTTTTACCTACACCAGTAGGACCTGAAAAGATAAAACTTGCAATTGGCCTATTAGGGTTCTTCAAACCAACTCTTGCCCTTCTAATAGCTCTAGAAACTGCTTTTACAGCTTCATCTTGTCCAATTAACCTCTGGTGAAGTGTTTCCTCCATATTGAGAAGCTTAACTGATTCAGTCTCAGTTAATTTCTGAACAGGTACTCCTGTCCAAGAAGCGACAATATGCGCTACATCTTCTTCACTTACCATAGGATTTTGTAAAAATTTTGAATCATTTTTTTCTGAATTTGTATCAATGCTAGATTCGCCCTCAGTGTTAGATTCTTTTTTATTTTCAAGTACCTCTTTAATTTTTGCGGATAATTCCATTTCTTTTTCTCTTAATTGACCCGCTTGATCAAAATTTTGGTCTCTTACAGATTCTTCTTTTTGTTTTTGAATTTGTCTTAGTTCTTTATCTATTTGTTTAGCTTCAGGTGGAAGTTTAGAGTTAATTAAACGCACTCTACTACCTGCTTCATCAATAAGATCTATAGCTTTATCAGGTAAAAATCTATCAGATATGTAACGATCACCTAAGTGAGCTGCAGCCTCCAAGGCATCATCAGTAATTTTAAGACGATGGTGTTGTTCGTAACGTTCTCTAAGACCCTTTAATATTTCGATAGTATCTTCAATGGATGGTTCACCAACCATGACTGGTTGGAATCTTCTCTCTAAAGCAGCATCTCTTTCTATATGTTTTCTATATTCGTCTAGTGTTGTGGCCCCAATACATTGAAGTTCCCCCCGTGCTAATGCTGGCTTAAGAATATTTGCGGCGTCTATAGCTCCTTCAGCAGCGCCAGCACCAATTAAAGTATGCACCTCATCTATAACAAGTATTACATTTCCTGCGGATTTTATTTCTTCCATTATTTTTTTTAATCTTTCTTCGAATTCACCTCTATATTTTGTTCCTGCAACTAATAGACCTATATCAAGAGTTAAAACTCTTTTGTCTTCAAGTATGTCTGGTATATCTCCAAGCTGTATTCTTTGAGCCAATCCTTCAGCAATAGCTGTTTTACCTACTCCAGGCTCTCCAATAAGAACGGGATTATTCTTAGTCCTCCTACCTAATATCTGAACTACTCGATCAATTTCTTCATAACGACCAACTACTGGATCGAGCTTTGATTCACTAGCTAACTTTGTTAAATTTGTTCCAAATTCATCGAGTGTAGCAGTTTTTAAATTTCCCTTATTTGAATTACCTCCGCTCCCTACGTCGGCAGTTTCGCCTAGCATTCTTATAACTTGAGTTCTTACTTTGGTAAGGTCAATACTAAGATTTTCTAAGACCCTAGCAGCTACACCTTCCCCTTCTCTAATTAAACCAAGTAAAAGATGTTCAGTTCCTATATAGTTATGACCCAATTGGCGAGCTTCTTCTAATGAAAGTTCTAAGACTCTTTTCGCTCTGGGAGTAAAAGGAATTTCTACAGCTACAAAACCAGAACCTCTGCCTATTATCTTTTCTACCTCAATTCTAGAGTCTTTTAAATTAACACCCAGTGATTTAAGAACCTTTGCAGCAACGCCTGTACCTTCACCAATTAAACCTAATAGAATTTGTTCTGTCCCAACGAAATTATGACCAAGTCTTCGAGCCTCCTCTTGGGCAAGCATAATGACTTTTATAGCCTTTTCTGTAAATCTCTCAAACATTAGAAGATCGAATTCATATTAATAACCTACCAGTTATATGCCAATTTTGTGTTCAGAATGAGCTTTTGTGAATACCCAAAATTATATTTTATTGAATTAAATGTAACTTTTTTAGTGATATAGCAATAAATTTAAGTAATTTCAAGCATTCTGGTTATCCGAACAATTAAATTTTTGAATTATTTAGTTGTTAATTTTTTTTCTTTTAAGAGTGCATCTGAACCGTCCTTATAAAAATTTCTTCTTATTCCCACAGTAGAAAAATTAAAGCGGTTATAAAATTTGTCAGCTGTAAAATTGGTATTGGACACCTCTAAAAATAATTTACGTATATCATATTTTTCACATTGTTTTATAAGATAACTCATTAGGTAAGATCCAAAACCTTTTTTCCTATATTTCTTTTCTACTACAAAAAAATTTATTTGAGCTTCATCAAGCACTACATGAAAAACACACAATCCTATTAAAAAATTAGTGTGAAAAAGCCCTAAAACTTTTATACCTTCTTTCTTAAATTCGTTAGCCCATTGCTTCTTGCTCCACAACATGAGCGTTTTTGAGTCTAATTTATAACATAAATCAATATCTTTCTCATTTATATGTTTAATAGATATCATTTTATAGTAAGTAAATACTTAAAAAACAAGAAATTAAAGTCATTAACTTAATTTGACAAATTTTAGAAAAGCTCTATTTAGAATTATCCCATGGAAGAAAAACAATCCTTTTTAAAACAAAAGATTGACCTAGAAAGTCCTAATAAAAACATTGTACCTATTACTACATCCATTGGAAGTGACGGGAAATTATCAATTGGCGGGTGTTCTATTGAAGAATTAGTAAAAAAATATGATTCTCCACTCTATATTTTAGATGAAGTTACTTTAAGGAACTCTTGTAGAGGATACAAAAAAGCACTTGAAAAACATTACCCAGGAGATTCTTTACCAATATATGCATCAAAGGCGAATAGTTCTATTTTTATGAGTAACCTCATTGCCTCTGAAGGATTGGGGCTTGATGCGGTTTCAGAGGGAGAACTTTTAACTGCTTTAAAAGGTGGGGTCCCAAATGAAAAAATTGTTTTTCATGGAAATAATAAATCAGATAAAGAAATAGAGTTTGCAGTTAGGAATAATATTAAAGTAATTGTTGATAATGATTATGACCTTGAAAGATTGGAGGAAATCTCCAATACATTTCATCGTGACCTAGAAATCATGATTCGCTTTACTCCTGGGATAGAGTGCCACACCCATGAATACATAAGGACAGGATCATTCGATAGTAAGTTTGGTTTTGGAATTGAATATTTAAATCTACTTTTTGCCAGAATTAGTAAAACTAAGCATCTTAAATTAAAAGGTTTACACGCTCATATTGGTTCCCAAATTTTTGAACTAGAGCCTCATAAGGATCTGGGGGAAATAATGGTAAATGTTATTTTAGACGCTAGAAAATTCGGCCACAATATTCAAAAACTAAATGTTGGTGGAGGTTTAGGTATTAAGTACACAGCAAATGACGATCCCCCCTCAATTGAGGAATGGGTAAAAACAATTTCCACCTCGGTCGTTAAAGCTTGTAAAAAACACAACTTAGATTTACCTACATTAATGTGTGAGCCTGGACGATCAATTGTATCTACAGCTGGGATAACAATTTACAAAATTGGTGCCTTTAAAGAAATTCCTGGGGTCAGAACATATTTATCTGTTGATGGTGGAATGAGTGACAATCCAAGGCCAATAACATATCAATCAAATTATTCTGCATGCCTGGTAGGTAACCCCCTTAATAATAACTCCAAAAATAAATTTACTATTGCCGGAAAACACTGTGAATCAGGTGATGTTTTGTTTAAGGAGATAGAACTAGCAGATTGCAAAACAGGAGATCTTATATGTGTTTTTGGTACTGGAGCATACAATAATTCGATGAGTTCTAACTACAATAGAATCCCAAGGCCTGCTGCACTTTTAGTTTGCAATGGAGAAGCAGAGATTATTCAAAAGAGAGAAACTCCATTGGATCTTTTAAAGTATGATGTTTTGCCTGATCGCTTTATCAAGCAAAATTAGGTACATTACAAATAACTTTGTTATTAATGTGAATTTCTGGGGGATTATAAATTTAAAGCTTTTTTTAGATATTGCATTTGCTCTTGGTTTTGGTCTCTTATTATTTTCTAGAGTAAAAGAACAGAGGACATTGTGGCTCTTAAGAGGATATTTATTTTTAGTTTCATCAGCTTGGTTTATCCAAAGATATGCCTACCTTCCATTAACTTCAAAATTAATTGATGCATTAGTGCTTGCTTGCTCTCTCTCTTTAGCGATACTTTGGCAAGGAGAATTAAGAAGGTTGATGGAATTATTGGGCACTGGAAGGCTAGCCGTATTACTGGGAAATCCTCAGAAAGAATTTAGAGCAACATCAAGTTCTATTACTCAGTTAGTTGATACTGCAGGTAAACTCTCCCAAAACAGAAGAGGAGCTTTAATTGTTGTCGATTTGGGTAGTGATTTGAGACCAGAAGATTTTTTATATTCAGGTACAAATATTGAGGCACAGTTGTCAACTGACCTTTTAATTAATCTTTTTGCAACAGATACACCTTTGCATGATGGAGCAGTTCTTGTAAAAGGCAACAAAATAATTTCTGCTGGTGTAATACTTCCTCTCTCAAGGCAAGGAATTAGTAGATATGGCACAAGACATTTAGCTGCATTGGGAATTACAGAAAGATTTGACAGGTGTATTTGTATTGTTGTTTCTGAAGAAACAGGAACGTTATCATTAGCTAACCAAGGCAAACTTGAGAGACCAATCACTAGCAGCAGGTTACAAGAACTTCTTGCAAATTTGATCGGGAATCAAAACTCTATGACAACAAGTAAATCATCAATAAGTAAAACTTCTCTATCCCAAAAGACAAACCCAAATGATAAAATTATCAACGAAAATGAGTTCAAAAAATCAGAAAGCTTTACTAACATAAAGGATTGAATAATGAGTTTGGAAAAAGTAATTGACAAAAAAAATACTAACTTATTAAAAAGAATAAATAAGGAAAAAGTACCAGAACACATAGCAATAATTATGGATGGTAATGGGAGATGGGCTACTAAAAAAGGCTTGCCTAGATCATTTGGTCATAAAAAAGGGGTGGATGTATTAAAAGAAATTATTGAAGCATCAAAAAATTTAGGTTGTAAAGTACTTACTGTTTATGCTTTTTCAACTGAAAATTGGACCAGACCATCTAAAGAAGTTGATTTCCTTATTAATCTTTTTAGTGAAGTATTAAGTAACGAAATTAAAAAGATCCATCAAGAATCAATCAAAATAAAATTTATTGGCAATTTAACGCCTTTCCCTGAAACCTTAAAAGCAATTATCGGTAGTTCAGAATCCCTTACTAAAGACAATAATAGTTTTTTATTAAATATTTGTCTAAATTACGGAGGCCGACAAGAAATAGTAAAAGTTGCTAAAGAATTAGCATATAAATCTTTTGCTGGAGAAATAAAGCCAAGCGAAGTTGATGAAGATTTATTCAATTCGGAGCTATTAACTCAAGGACTTAAGGATCCAGAATTATTAATTCGAACTAGTGGAGAAAAAAGGATAAGTAATTTTCTATTATGGCAATTAGCTTATTCAGAAATTTACATATCTGATGTTCTATGGCCAGATTTCAATGAATTTGAATTTCTAAAAGCAATAATTGATTACCAATCAAGGAATAGACGTTTTGGAGGTATAGAATCATTATCAAAAGAATCTTTTGAAGATTCTTAATGTTCTTACAAACAAAAAATGACGAGATCGAATAATCAATTATGTGGCCAAATTAGATTTGATTGGAATAGAAAAGAGATATTGGAAATACTTAATATGCCTCTGATTGATTTAATGTGGGAATCTCAAATCGTTCACAGGAAATTCAACAAATACAACATTCAATTAGCATCTTTGTTCAGCGTAAAAACAGGCGGATGCGAGGAAAACTGTTCATATTGTAGCCAATCAATATATAGTGCTAGCGAAATCAAAAGTCATCCACAATTTCAAGTTGAAGAGGTTTTAAAAAGAGCTCAAATAGCAAAAAATGAAGGTGCCGACAGGTTTTGTATGGGTTGGGCATGGAGAGAAATTAGAGACGGGAAGTCTTTTAATGCAATGTTAGAAATGGTTAGCGGTGTAAGAGATTTAGGAATGGAAGCATGCGTAACTGCTGGAATGCTTACGGAAGAACAAGCTTCCAGACTTGCTGATGCAGGTTTGACCGCATATAACCATAATCTTGATACTAGTCCTGAGTATTATAAAAATATTATTACGACTAGAACTTATCAAGATAGGCTAGATACTATCAAAAGAGTGAGAAATGCAGGAATAAACGTTTGTTGCGGAGGAATTATAGGTTTGGGTGAAACTAATGGCGATAGAGCATCTCTTTTGGAAGTGCTTTCAAACATGAATCCACACCCTGAAAGTGTTCCTATAAATTCATTAGTAGCCATTGAAGGCACTGGTTTAGAAGATAATCAAGAAATTGATTCTATTGAAATGATAAGGATGATAGCTACAGCAAGAATCCTTATGCCTAAAAGTAAAATAAGGCTAAGTGCAGGTAGAGAAAAGCTTACAAAAGAAGCCCAAATATTATGTTTTCAATGTGGGGCAAATTCGATTTTTTATGGAGATGAATTACTCACAACTTCAAATCCATCTTTTCAATCAGACAGAAAACTTCTTAAAGAGGTTGGAGTATCCTTTAACAAGGATTTTGAAACTTGTGAAAAAACATTATCTTCTTTATGAAAGGAAAAAATTATAAAATAGTTTCTCTTTACTCTTTCTTCCCATTTCAAGAAAACTTAATTCTTGATCTTAAAAATAAATTATTAGAAATCGAAAATGAGAACGATCTTTCGGGCTTATTAATTTTTGCAAGTGAGGGTATTAATGGAACTATTTGTGCTGAGAAGAATGTTATTGATATTGTTATCAATCTACTTAATAAATATGCAGATAATAGAAATTTGAATATTAAAGTAAATTTCTCAAAAATGAAAGTCTTCAAAAAATTAAAAATAAAAATCAAGAAAGAAATAGTTACCATGGGCGTCCCAGAAATAAATCCTTCAGAAAATAACGGAACCTATATTGACTCTGCTGATTGGAATAAGTTTATTAAAAATCAAAATACAATAGTCATTGATACTAGAAATCACTATGAGGTTTCATTAGGTACATTTCAGAACTCTATAAACCCAAATACAAGAAATTTTAGCGAATTCCCCAAGTGGGTAGATGATCATTTAGATACCCATTTAGAAAATAAAAAGTCTAAAAATATTGCAATGTTTTGTACCGGAGGAATAAGATGTGAAAAAGCTACTAGTTTGCTGAAAAAGAAAGGTTATAAAAATATTTATCATCTACAAGGTGGTATCCTTCAATACCTTGATGATATACAAAAACAAGAAAACTTATTTGAAGGTGAATGTTATGTTTTTGATAAAAGAGTTGCTTTAGATCAAGAATTAGAAAAAGGCTCCTACTCAATTTGTCATGCATGTGGGATGCCAGTTTCAATTCAGGATCAAGAAAGGAAAGAATATAGAAAGGGTATCCAATGTCACTTCTGCGTAGACCAATTCAGTGATGATGATAGAAAAAGGTTTGAAGAAAGACAAAAACAAATAGATAGATTAAAAGTGGAAAATCATAAAATTCATAAGGACTAATTTTCAAAATCATGAAAGTTGAAGAATTAGAAAAATTAGCAGGTATCATTGGATTATTAATTAAAATTCAAGTTAGAGAAACTCTCGGATTATGTTTCTTTAGAATCGTTATAGCAGAACAGAAAGATAACATAATTAAGATTTGGGCCGAAATGAAAGGTTGGACTTATTTAAATAAACAAGGTATTCAGCTTGATACTTTAAGAATCCTTAGTAAAGCTCCTGCTTTTGTTTCGGAATTAATATGGGCAACAACTATGGCTTGGGCAATTGAAAAAAAATCAAGCAACAAAGTAAGACTTTTAGCTATTTTCGATAGTGAAGGATATAGTAAAAAACTTGTAAGATATTTCAAGTTAATAGGATTCAAAATCGTAAAAGAAGTTGGTTCAAGCCCAGTAGATCTATTATTAAGATTGGTTTGGGGGGGTGCAGGTACACTTATGAACGGGGAAAGTATTTCCATATTGAAAAAACTTGAAAAAAAACTTTCTTTAATTGAAGAAAGTTAACCCGCATGATAACTACTTCTAACTAAAGGGCCAGAAGATACTTTTTTGAATCCTAAATCCTTAGAGAAGCGATATAAATATTCAAACTCTGATGGATCCCAATATTTCTTAACTGCCAAATGATTGAATGAGGGCCTTAAATATTGGCCAATTGTTATTTGATCACAATCTATTTTTTTAAGATCATAAATTGTATTTTTTATTTCATCCAATGTTTCCCCAAGACCTAACATAATGCCTGATTTAGTTTGAATATGAGGAGCAATATCTTTTGACTTTTTTAGCAAAGTAAGTGATTTTTTGTAATTTGCACCCCTCCTAACTTCTTTTTGCAGTCTTTCAACAGTTTCAAGATTATGATTAAAGCATATTGGATCTTTTTCTAAAATCATCTTCAATCTCTGAGTCTGAAGGTTATTAGTTTCATCAAAATTTTTGCCCCCACCCCATAAATCAGGAGTTAAAACCTCTATTTTAATTGTTGAATCAAGTTTTCTAATCTCATCAATTGTAGATATAAATAAATTTGCACCATGATCAGGGAGATCGTCTCTAGCTACAGATGTTAAAACAACATATTTCAAATTTAGTACTTTCACTGCTTCAGCTACTTGAGTGCATTCATTGATATTGATAGAACTAGGTCTACCTTTATTTACCTGACAAAAAGCACATGAACGAGAACATATCGATCCACCCAGCAAGAAAGTAGCTGTTCCTGAGGCATAACATTCTGCTCTATTTGGACATCTTGCTTCTTCACAAATAGTATGAATATTGGATTTTTTGATAAGTGTTTGTATTCTTTCGAATTCTGAAGCTTTACTAATAGGAAATTTAATCCAAGAGGGAAGTCTTAAAATTTTTTCTTTCTTGATTAGATTATTTTCTCTCATTATCTAATTTATTTTTGTTCTTCCTTCTAACGCCCTTGCAAGAGTAACTTCATCCACATATTCAAGTTCACTGCCCATTGGGAGGCCATATGCAATCCTCGTAACTTTAGTAAAAGGAGCCAACAATTTCCCAATATAAAGACTTGTTGTATCTCCCTCAACACTGGGGGTCAATGCCAATATGATCTCATCTATTTCAGATTTACTAACTCTTTCTACCAAGCTTCTTATTTCCAAGAGTTCGGGGCCAACAGAATCCATTGGGGAAATTAAACCACCAATAACATGGTAAACACCTTTAAATTCTCTAGCGCGCTCCAAAGCAAGCAAATCTTTAGTTTCTGCTACTACGCAGATTAGTTTTTGATTTCTTTCAGTATTTTTACAAATTTCACATTCATCTTCTGAAGTCAGATTAAAACATTTTTTGCAACGACCAACATTACTATGTGCTTCTAACAAGGCTTTTGAAAAATCTCTTATTGTATTTTCAGGTTGTTTCAAAATGACCAATTAATTTTGAAAGCGGTTTGGTATAAGTAATCAAAATTAAATTATTTCTAGGCATAATTTAGACGCAAAATTCTGAAATGCCATAATTGTTTGCTTTTAATGTCTTATTATGTTTTAAGTTAGTAATTTCAAATAAAATGAAAAATATTAAATTTAACCCTTTCAAATATTTATTTTTGATTTTTTTGTGCTTAACACTGAGTGCTTGTAGTGGCGGACTAAATGCGGGATTAGAAGCTTATCAAAGTCCAGATGGAAGATATGCCTTTTTGTATCCAACAGGATGGACTAGAGTAAAAGTCGATGGAGGTCCTGAAATTATTTATCATGACCTAATAAACAGTAATGAGACCTTAAGTTTAGTTATTTCTGATGTAAATAAAGAGATTCAATTAGAGCAATTAGGAAGCCCAAGTGAAGTAGGTCAAACATTAATTGATAAAGTAATTGCTCCCGAAGGTTCTGGTAGAGAGGTAAAACTCATAAATGCCAATAAGAGGGAGGCATCCAATCATATTTTCTATGATTTAGAATATGAATTAAATTTAAATGAACAGGCCAGACACGAATTAGCTACTGTCGTAATTGATAGAGGCACACTTTACACTTTCGCTGTGGGAACAAATGAAGAGAGATGGAATAAAGTTGACGGTATGTTTAGCAATGTAATTGAATCATTTAACTTTTTAATATAGTTTAAAAATTTCATACTAAATTCCTACTTGAACGTTCCATAAATCAGCATATATTTTATTCTGATCTAATAGATTTTCATGTTTTCCGCTTTCAACTATTTTACCTTTATCAATAACAACAATATTATCCGCATTTTTTATGGTGCTTAATCTATGAGCTATTACTATTGTTGTTCTTTCTTTGGTGATTTTAGATAATGATTTTTGAATTAAAGCCTCTGTTTCATTATCAACTGAGGCTGTAGCTTCATCTAATATTAATATTGGAGCATCCTTTAAAACAGCTCTCGCCAAAGCAATTCTTTGACGTTGACCGCCTGAGAGTCTTTGGCCCCTTTCCCCCACTATAGTTTTATAACCATCTGGTAATTGTTCAATAAATTTATGAGCTTCCGCAATCTTTGAAGCTTTAATGATATCTTTAAGACTTGGGTTGATTGAGCCATAAGCAATATTTTCTTGTACACTGCCATGAAATAAATAAGTTTCTTGACTTACTAAGGATATACACTTTCTTAAATCCCTCAAATTTATTTCTTTAACAGAAACCCCATCCAAGGTTATTGACCCATTTTTACTATCATAAATCCTAAGAAGTAATTTTATTATTGTACTTTTCCCGGAACCTGTTAAACCAACAATCCCTAATGTTGAGTTATTTTCAATTTTGAAATTTATGTTTTTTAAAGTTAAATCTCGTCCAGGATAATTAAAGTTTACATTATTAAAAATAATTTCTCCTTTGATATCTTTAGGTTCAATTTTTATTTTTCCATCTTTTATTTTTATAGGCGTATCTATGAGATCAATTACTCTGTCTATTGAAGCCATAGATCTCTGAAAATCATCTAAAACATGCCCCAAAGTAGTTAAAGGCCATAATAGTCTTTGTGTAATAAACACTAAAAAACTATAAGTTCCCACATCAAGTGTATTATTCCAAGTTTGGAAACCTCCAATTAATAGAATAGCTATAAAAGCAAATAAGATTGCAAATCTTATAAGAGGGATAAAAGCAGAAGATAATTTTATTGCAGCCTTATTACTTCTTTGATAATCGAGACTTTCTTTATTTAGTCTATTTAGTTCCCATTTTTCTTTAGTAAAACTTTTTATGGTTAGAATTCCACTTAAATTATTATTAAGTCTTGATGCCAACAGTCCAGCTTTATTTCTAACATCTCTGTATTTTGGAGCAAGCTTTCTTTGAAATTTAATTGATCCAAAAAATATTATTGGGATAGGGAAGAAAGCAAATAAAGCAATTTTTGGAGCGACAAAAATCATTGTACCCCCAATTATTAAAACAGTTATAAATAACTGAATAATTTGATTAGCCCCTTGGTCTAGAAATCTCTCTAGTTGATTTATATCATCATTCAAAATAGATAATAGCCTTCCAGTATTATCATTTTCAAAAAAATTCATATCTAATTCCTGGATATGCTCATAAGCTTTTATTCTTAATTTATGTTGCGATAGCTGAGCCAAATTTCTCCATAAAATCGAATATAAATATTCAAAGGAGGATTCTCCAGACCAAACTATTCCTGAAGCAAATGCAAGAAAAATCAATTGTGCTGGAACTTCTTTTATCCCAAAACCAGCAATCCATGAATTCTGTTCTTTAACAACGATATCAACTGCAAGACCAATTATTACAGGGGGAGCTAAATCTAATATTTTATTAATTATGGAACTAAGAAAAGCAAAAAATAGTAACCTTCTTTCTTCAATCAGATTTAAATAAAGTCTAATTATTGGATTTTGGTTGTTCTTAGACCTCATAAATAACAATTAAATTTTTCTATTATGATTTAAATTTTCTTTAGTTTCTAATTTACATTTTGTTTTTGCATCTTGATGACTTGCAGTTTGTGTAAATTCTTCGTAGTAACAATCACAAGTTTTTTTCGCAATTTCCGCACTATATACTATTTCTGCTTTCAACATCTCCTCTTTGACACTCTGAAGACAAAATAATTTTATGATTGAATTTTGTTTAGTTTGAGCTAGATAATAACCATTAAAAGAGTTGAATAAAAATAAATAATCTATATTCGCTAGCTTTCATTCTCTCTACCTAGTTTCTGACTTTAATTTTTTTTAATTTATTTTTAGTTTCTCTATGCAGATCTCTTGGTAAATCTACCAAACTGTAATCATTAAAAATCTGTATCTTACCTATAGATCTACCATTAATATTAGT
>CACAVZ010000007.1 GCA_902536065.1 uncultured Synechococcaceae cyanobacterium
GTAATTTTCTTTTGGGAACAATCTCTGGCTTAATCATCACTTAAAAAATTAAAATTTATTCTAGTTACTAGAAATGATAATAGATAATATTTATTCATCAGACAAAAGGCCTTCCTCTTGTAATCCCTCTAATGCAGCAGGATCTGGTAATTGATCTTCGGAAAATTGATTTTCAGCACTTGGTCTTGCAAATGCAGCAAAATTACTAGAAGAAGGATCTATTCCATGACGGTTTCGAGTAGTCTCTAAATCTTCATCGCTTGGATCATCAAGTATTGCAGTAGAGCTAACAGCAGGAGTTTGTGGCATATCAACTGTATAATCTGGTCTTAAGTTCTGTGCTCTTCTGTATCCTCCAGATTCTTCCGCGAGAATATCTGGATGAGGACCGGCTTCTGAAGCTAATTCCTCTACGAATCCGCTAAAACCAGTACCCGCAGGTATTAATCTACCGATAATCACATTTTCTTTTAAACCTCTTAACCAATCAGATTTACCTTCGATTGCCGCTTCTGTTAGAACCCTTGTAGTTTCTTGGAAAGAAGCTGCTGATATAAAGCTATCTGTATTTAGAGAAGCTTTGGTTATACCCAACAAAACCGGAGTAAACTCTGCAGGTGCTCCACCTGTAATTGCCATTGCTTGGTTTGTATCTTCAACTTGCCTCAATTCAATAAGCTCGCCCGGTAAAAGAGTAGTATCTCCAGCATCTTCTATACGGACTTTACTTGTCATTTGCCTCACAATAACCTCAATATGTTTATCATCGATTGAAACACCTTGGGATTTGTAGACATTTTGGACTTCATTTACCATACTTCTCTGTAGTTTTGATATAGATTCTCTAGCTGCATCTAATAAAGGTTTTTGATCCTTTAAATCATTAAAGTAACAATCTAACAATTCATGAGGATTTATTGGGCCATCAGTCAAAATCTCCCCACCAGCAACTTCTTGTCCATCACTAACCATTATATTTTTTCCAATTAGTAGTTGATATTCGTTTACGAAATCATCCTTTTCAATAACTGATAAAGTAACTGATTCTTCATCATTGACTTCTCTAAGCTGAACGATTCCAGATTTCTTGCATAAAATTGCTGAATCTCTTGGTCTCCTAGCCTCTAACAACTCTTCGATTCGTGGCAATCCTTGAACAATATCTCCAGTTTTCTGCCTTTCAAAAACAAGTAACGCTAAACCATCTCCTCTCAGTACTAAATCTCCGTCTTTGACATGTAAAACTGAATCAGGAGAAACCATATAGGGCCTGCCAAGTCTTAGGGTTACTGAACTACTGGAAATTTCTTCAATTTCTCCACAAGAAGTGGATTTTTCAGATTCACTAATTTGATCGCCATCAACTACACGATCACCAACTTTCACTAATGCTTTACTACTAATTTTTATTTGTATTTTATCTTCCTCTCTTTCAACAATTAACCTTCTTATGGGCTCATCTTCTACAATATTAGGTAATTGAACCATTCCTTGCTCTTTACAAAGAATTTGAGTAGTAGCTATTACATCTCCTGCTTTAACAATTTGATTATTTTTGACTTGTAGCTCTGTATGAGTTGAGCCATGACTAGAGTCAGACATAGTATCTCTTCTTACAAGAATAGATTCCAATATCACTAAATTTAATCTATTGATTGATGAATCATTTTCATCTTCAATTGACTCAACATCAATGGTCATTTGAGGAGTAGCATTAAAGCTTTCAATACTTAAATGTGTTCTAAGTAATTCAACTCCTTCAACTGACTTTATCAATTCACCATCTTTATAAGTCAGTCTTTGAATAGCTTTTAAGCCTAAATGTGGTCCTTGTTCTTGTTTAACATGTGCCAATTGAGGTAATTCTGCTTGATCAGGTATAGTAAATTCTTCTACAGTTCTTAATAACAAGCCTTTACATTTTGAGGTCTCTAATTTCTGAACGAATAGAATTTCTTTATTATCAATACCTTCTAAAATCTTTTCGCCAGGATTTACTAAATTACCTTCTTCCGTAAATCTATTCAAAACTTCTTCATCGTCACACTCATGAAAGGTTCCATTTCTTACAGTTATTTCACGAAGAATATCATTTTTTTGAGTAACCGTAACAATTCCTGATGTTTGACTAAAAATATCTTTTACAACTTCAGTTCCTGCTTCAATCCATTTCATATCTTCAATCATGAGAAGGGATATATCTTTATTTATTTCATGTGTCTCTTGAGGAATCCAAAGCAAAGTTCCACCTTGACTAACTTCAAAACCATTTTTAGATGATCTTGCTTTTTTGACTCCTAATCCCGGTGCATATTTCACTAGACCACCAGTTTTTGTGCGAAATCTTTCATCAGCTAGCTCTGCTATGACTTCACCATTGCTGATTTTACTCCCAGGAGCAACGTTCAGACGGTAAGAAGTTCCTTCGGTAGATTCTAAATGATATGTTTGGCCCGAATGAGTTGCTTCTTCAATTAATTGAAAATTGCTCAAAGACATTGAAGTAGTGACAATCTGGACTTCTCTTGAATCTCCTACTGAATCTCTCAATCTGACTTGTCCTCCAAATTCACTTGATTGACTTGCCTCTGCTAAGACAGTTGATTCATCTACTGACATTCCTGATGATATGACTGGTCTAGCATTAGGTGGTAAGTTATAAACATCTCCAGCCAAAACCCACAATCTACCTAGTCTTTGAGCTTTTAGAGTAATATTTCCCTGCCTATCTGTAACCTCCTTTGGTTGGATAACCTTGTCATACCTTACTTGACCTGCTAAATCGCAAATAACATCTTTAGTAGCTTTTTCAACACTCTTTTTCACAGATCCAGCAGTGATTTGAGCAATTGTAATATCAGAATTTACTTCTTCGCCATCATCTACGAATAAAAGCGATCCACTTGAAACTTCAATATTTTGAGCTTTGTTAGAATTGTTTCCTTTAGGAACTATTTTTAAAATAAAATCAACTTCAGCTTGTTTAGCTTCTACTCCATGTGGAGTTCTATACCCCCTAACCTTGGCTCTTGAACTGAATTCAACCTTACCAGCAATCTTTGATCTTACTACTCCACTTTCAGCAGTTGATACACCTCCAGTATGGAAAGTTCTCATTGTCAATTGAGTCCCTGGCTCTCCAATAGACTGAGCTGCAATGATTCCAACTGCTTCACCTAAGTCAACCAAGTGATTGTGAGCTAAAGCCCATCCATAACATCTCCTACAAACTGATCTATTAGCCTCACATGTTAGAGGGGATCTTATATTAACTTTTGAGATAGATGCTTGCTCGAGCTTTGCAGATAATGAAGGGTCTATTGCAGTATTTTGAGGGATAATTAGGTTATCTTCAGAATCTAAAATATCCACAGCAGTGAGTCTTCCAAGAAGCCTCGCTCCAAACTTACCATCTTCGGCCTCAACAATTATTGAACGTTCTGTTCCACAATCTTCTTCTCTAACAATTACATCCTGAGCGACATCAACTAATCTTCTAGTCAAATAACCTGAATCAGCAGTTCTTAAGGCAGTATCTACCAAACCTTTCCTTGCTCCATAAGAAGAGATTACATATTCAGTAACAGTAAGTCCTTCTCTAAAGTTTGTTCTTATTGGCAGGTCAATAATTTCTCCTTGGGGATTAGCCATTAATCCTCTCATTCCAACAAGTTGTCTTACCTGAGACATATTACCTCTTGCTCCTGAATTAGCCATCATCCAAACTGAATTTAAAGGGTCATTTTCATTGAAATTATTTTTTACAGCATCTACTAATCTCTCATTTGTTTCAGTCCAAGTATCAATAACTTTTGTATGTCTTTCAACTTCCGTAATTTCGCCAAGTCTATAACATTCTTCTGTAGCGGATATTTGCTCTTCAGCTTGTCCAATCAAATCTTGTTTAGCTTCAGGGACTTTTAAGTCATCTACAGAAATAGAAACAGCGGCTTGAGTAGCATATTTAAATCCTAAGTCCTTTAAATTATCAGCCATGGCTGAAGTAACAGCAGTACCATGAGTTTTGTAGGCCCAAGAGACCAAATTTTTCAAAGCTTTCTTGTCAACTACTTTATTCTTGAATGATGGCTGAGTTTTAGCTAGAGTAGGCATAATAACTGGATTATTCTTTTTTGAGTTTTTAGTCGTTTTACGTACTCTTGAATTTTTTTTAGGTTTAGATGATGTCATGATTTTTTAATAAATGAAAATTGGTTTTTTTAAAGATTAAGTTTTAGATACAGAATCAATGATGGTATAGTTCATTACTACTCTCCCAACAGTTGTCAAAACAAATCTGCTTATTAAATTATTCTCAGAATCAAATCTGTCTCTTCTTAAATTCCAGATTTCTAATCTTGAGCCATCTTCTAAGTCTTTAGTTTTTTGTGGGGTACTCATTTCGTCTTCATCTTCCACTTCTCCATTAAATCTAACCCATACCCATTCATGTAAACTAAGTCTTTTATCTTCATAAGCAAAAATTACATCTTCTAGTGATGCAAAAGTAGTTTTATTATCTCCAAAATTTGGTTTTTGATAATTCGGTTGAAGCGCCGTCAGATAATAAGATCCCAACACCATATCTTGTGATGGAGTAACAATTGGTTCCCCCGTAGCAGGAGAAAGAATATTATTACTTGCCAACATGAGCATTCTTGCTTCAGTTTGAGCTTCTAAAGCTAAAGGGACATGAACTGCCATTTGATCCCCATCAAAGTCAGCATTAAATGCAGGACAAACCAATGGGTGAAGTTGTATTGCTCTACCTCCAACTAATTTTGGTTCAAAAGCTTGAATTCCTAACCGATGCAGTGTCGGTGCTCTATTTAAAAGAATTGGATGACCTTCAATAACCTCCTGAAGCACTTGCATAACTTCATCATCAGCTTTTTGTATTAATTTTTTTGCGGCTTTAATATTATTCACAATATTTTGGCGTATTAATCTATGAATTACAAATGGCTGGAAGAGCTCAATAGCCATTTCCTTCGGCAGACCACACTGATGCATTTTTAATTTAGGGCCAACAACAATTACAGATCTTCCTGAATAGTCAACACGCTTACCGAGAAGATTCTGCCTAAATCTTCCTTGTTTCCCTTCAATAATGTCACTAAGGGACTTAAGAGCTCTATTGTTTGCCCCAACAACTGTCCTTCCCCTCCTTCCATTATCTATAAGAGCATCAACTGCTTCCTGAAGCATTCTTTTTTCATTTCTCACTATTATTTCTGGAGCTAAAATTTCTTGAAGCCTAGCAAGTCTATTATTTCTATTTATAACCCTTCTATAAAGATCGTTTAAATCAGAAGTTGCAAATCTCCCTCCATCAAGTTGAACCATTGGTCTAAGATCTGGAGGTATCACAGGAATAGCATCTAATACCATCCATTCTGGTTTTGCATTAGTTGCAATAAAATTATCAATAACTCTAATTCTTTTAATAAGTTTTGCCCTTTTCTGACCCTTACTATTTGTAATCTCTTCTCTAAGTTCTTCAGCAACCTGATTTAAATCAAGATCTTCAAGTAATTGCTTAAGAGCCTCTGCACCAATTCCAACAAAAGGCTCATTTTCAATTATTGAATCTTCTGCATAGATTTCATCTTCGATTTCTAGCCATTCATCCTCGGTGAGTAACTGCTTATATTTGAGTTCTTTATGATCTCCTGGATCTAAAACAACGTAGCAATTAAAATAAACTATTTGTTCTACATCTCTAAGTGGTATATCCAAAAGAATTGCGACATAACTTGGAATTCCTTTTAAATACCAAACATGTGAGACTGGCGCAGCAAGCTTTATATATCCCATTCTATGCCTTCTAACTCTACTTTCAGTCACCTCAACTCCACATCTCTCACAAACAATGCCTCTATGTCTAACTCTTTTGTACTTACCACAATGGCACTCCCAATCTTTAGAGGGCCCAAAAATCTTTTCACAAAACAATCCATCCATCTCTGGTTTAAGTGTCCTGTAGTTAATAGTCTCTGGTTTCGTAACTTCACCTACCACTTGCCCATTGGGTAATGTTCTCTGTCCCCAATCCATAATTCTTTGCGGAGAAGCTATCGAAATTTTTACGTAATCAAAGTGATTTTCAGTTCTTAAGTTGCTGTTAGTCATTTTTGGAAAATTTTAATTAAGGTTTTTTAAATGAGTATTTAATCTTCCTCATATTCTGAGGTGCCAAGTGATTCGTAAGTCGGTCTAGATGGAGTATTTCTTCTAGGATTAATATCTTGCATTAAATCTACTTCTTTTCCTTCATCTGTATAAACTCCAATATCAAGACCAAGTGATTGTAATTCTCTCATAAGAACTTTAAATGACTCAGGAGTTCCAGGCCTTGGGATAGGTTTTCCTTTTACTATTGCGTTTAAAGCTTCATTCCTTCCTTGCATATCATCAGATTTAACTGTTAATAGTTCCTGAAGAGTATATGCTGCTCCATAAGCTTCAAGCGCCCATACCTCCATTTCTCCGAGCCTTTGTCCACCTTGCTGAGCTTTACCACCCAAAGGTTGTTGTGTAACTAGTGAGTAAGGTCCTGTAGATCTAGCATGAATTTTATCATCAACCAGATGTACTAACTTAAGGAAATGAGAGTATCCAACCGCAACTGGCTGATCAAAGGGTTCCCCTGTTCTACCATCTTTGAGTAATAACTTTCCAGGGTCCTTAGGATTGTAAACCCATGCTTTACCTGGCTGTTTTGAAGCCTCTTCTAAAAATGCTTGAACAGTTTGATGAGATTTTTCAGCACCATACATTTCATCGAATGGAACAACTTTAACTCTACAATTTAAGTTTGAAGCTGCCCAGCCCATTAATAATTCAAAAACTTGACCTACGTTCATCCTGCTTGGGACTCCCAGAGGGTTAAGTACTATGTCTACAGGGGTTCCATCAGGTAAATACGGCATGTCTTCTCTAGGTAAAATTCTGCTTATAATTCCTTTATTACCATGCCTTCCTGCCATTTTGTCGCCAACTTGGATTTTCCTTCTTTGAGCTACATAAACTCTAACAACCATGTTGGCTCCAGGAGGTAACTCATCACCTTGTTCTCTTGTGTAAATACGTACGTCCAAAACTCTTCCCTTTTCTGTTTTAGGAACCCTCAAGGAGTTATCCCTAACGTCTCTAGCTTTTTCACCGAAAATCGCTCTTAGAAGTTTTTCTTCAGGTGGCTGGTCGGATTCCCCTTTTGGAGTAACTTTTCCTACAAGAATATCTCCACTTTCGACAAAAGCTCCAATTCTAATTATTCCCATCTCATCAAGATTATTTAAGCTTTCTTCAGAAATGTTAGGAATCTCTCTAGTTATTTCTTCGGGCCCTAGCTTTGTTTGTCTCGCCTCAATTTCGTATTTTTCGATATGTACTGATGTATATAGATCATCAGTTACCATCCTTTCGCTTACAAGAATTGCATCTTCGTAGTTGTAGCCCTCCCATGGCATGTATGCAATTAAGACATTCTGACCAAGTGCGATTTCTCCTCCTTCACATGCCGACCCATCTGCTAAAACTTGCCCAGAAATTACTTGATCTCCAATTTTTACAATGGGTCTTTGGTTTAAGCAAGTATCTTGATTTGATCTTTGATATTTTTGAAGATAATGAAAATGTTCATTACCTTCTTCATCTTTAACAATAATCTCATTAGCATCCACATATGATACTGTTCCATTGACCTTTGTTATCGGAACCATTCCAGAGTCTCTAGCAACTTGAGATTCTAAACCTGTACCAACTAATGGACGTTCTGGTCTAAGCAACGGGACAGCTTGGCGTTGCATATTAGATCCCATTAGAGCCCTATTGGCATCATCATGTTCCAAAAAAGGGATTAGTGAGGTCGCAACTGAAATTACTTGAACTGGGGAAAGTTGGACATAATCAACTTGGTGGGGAGGTACTTTTTCAAAATCTTGTCTATATCTTACGGGAATAAGATTTGCGAGTATATTTCCATCTTTGTCAGTTGCCACATCTCCTGGAGCTACCCTACACTCATCTTCTAAATCAGCGGATAGATAAACAGGATTTCCTTCTTTACAAACCCTACCGTTATTAACCCTCCAAAAAGGAGTTTCAATAAAACCATACTCATTCACCCTAGCATGAGTAGCCAAAGAATTTATAAGTCCTGCATTAGGACCTTCAGGAGTCTCAATGGGACACAATCTTCCATAATGAGATGGATGAATATCTCTTACTGCAAAGCCTGCTCTTTCTCGCGTTAAGCCTCCAGGTCCCAAGGCTGAGATTCTTCTCTTGTGGGTTAATTCAGCTAAAGGATTAGTTTGATCCATAAATTGACTTAATTGACTTGAGCCAAAAAACTCCTTTATGGCAGCAACTAAAGGTTTAGGATTGACTAGTTGAGCAGGAGTAAGAGAATCTGTTTCTCCAACAGTCATCCTTTCCTTAATAATTCTCTCCAAACGGTTAAGTCCAACTCTGACTTGATTTTGAAGAAGCTCTCCAACAGATCTGACTCTTCGATTACCAAGGTGATCAATATCATCCAAGCTTGCACCACCAACATCCAATTCTAGGTTGATTAAGTAATCAATGGTAGAAAGAACATCTTCATGAGTAAGTGTTCTCACGTCATCTGGTACTGTAAGCCTCAATTTTTTATTTATTTTATATCTACCAACTCGACCTAAATCATATCTTTTGGGATCAAAAAATCTACTATGTAAGAGTTGTTGTCCACCAGAAACAGAGGGTGGTTCTCCGGGGCGTAGTTTCTTGTACAGTTCAAGTAAAGCCTGATCTTCTGAAGTTATACCATCATCATTAGCTGAATCAATTGAATTTTGGTAAAATTCAGGATGTCTAAGTTTATCGACTACATCATTATCAGAAAGGCCCATAGCTCTCATAAGGACATGGGCATTAATTTTTCTGGTCTTATCAACTCTTACAAAAAGTAAGTTATTTTTATCAGTCTCAAATTTTAACCATGCACCTCTATTAGGGATAACACTTGCGTTGTAAGTTCTTCTACCATTTTTATCCTGTTCATCTTTGAAATAAACTCCTGGACTTCGAACAATTTGATTAACAATTACTCTTTCAGCACCATTAATAATGAAAGTTCCTCTTTCTGTCATTAATGGTAGTTCCCCAATAAATACTTCTTGTTCTTTTATTTCCCCTGTCTCTTTATTGATTAATCTACAAGTTACATACATTTGGGAGGCAAATGTTGCATCTCTTCTTTTTGCCTCCTCAACATCATGTCTAGGCCTTTTTAACCTGTACTCTTCTCCAATAAAATGTAATTCTAACTTACCTGTGTAATCAGATATGGGAGAAAAGTTTTGTAATTCCTCTATTAAACCCTTTTCCAAAAACCATTTAAAGCTTGCTCTTTGTACTTCAACTAAATCTGGTAGATAAGTAGCTGTTTTTGCTACCTGTAAAGCGCTACTGCTCATCCAAGAAAACCTGCGATTTGTGAGATTTAATATTTACTTTAAATCAACTAAATATTTAGTTGTTTAACTTTCCTTTCAATTTAAAAGCAATGATTAAATCAAGATTTCAACAAAAAATTAATTTAATAAAAACTAAAAAACTGAACTTAACGGACATAAAACCGTTACATTAGGTGGTTAAAACTAAAAAATTAAGAAAATTTCCAGTAATTCCTAATATTAGCAGTTTTTGTGTCAACTTAACAAGTCAAACTTAAACAATTCTTCAGCATTCTTGGAAGACTCTTTGGCAATTGTAGTTAAATTCGTAGATCTTAACTGAGCCATAAAATTAGCCACATTTTCAACAAATGCAGGTTCATTTCTTTTACCCCTATGAGGAACAGGTGCTAAAAAGGGTGAGTCAGTTTCAATTAAATATTTATCTTTAGGGACTATTTTGGCACACTCATGAATATCATATGCTTTTGGGAAAGTCACTATTCCACTAAAACTGATATAAAAACCAAGATCCAAGAATTGCTTCATTTCTTTTGGGGTTCCCGTCCAACAATGTAGAACACCTTTAGGACATTTACCATCTTTAGAGAGGCCATCACATATCTCGATCATTTCATTTGCAGCGTCTCTGCAATGGATAATTACAGGCAAATCAAGTTCAAAGGCTAGCTCCATTTGTGGTAGAAGAGCATCAATTTGCTGATTCTTATTTTCACATTTAAAGAAATCTAAGCCTAGTTCTCCAATAGCTACGACTCTTATATCTTCTTGTGCTGAGCTTCTTAAAATAGATTTAGAGTTTATATTCCATTTATTTGCTTCTAGAGGATGCAAACCTACTGAATAATAAATTTCATCAAATTCATGAGATATTTTTTTTAATTTTGGGATTTCTTTTATTTCACAACAAGCATGAACCAGTTTTTTTACACCACTTGTGCGCAATCTTGAAACAACATCATTAAGATCTTTCTCAAAATTTTCAAATATCAAATGACAGTGGGAGTCTATGAGTTCAACATCGCTCATAATTAAGATCCGACTTCTTAGTTTGAAGAGAGAATAGTTTTTACAAATTTATTAATTTTTGATTTTTTATTCGCCCCATTATTCTTGTGTAGAACATTATTTTTAACTGCTTTATCAATTATGCTAAAAGCTTTATTAAGACTAGCTTTAATTAAATTTTTATTATCTTCATTAGGTTCTTTTTTATATATTTCACAATTTTCTAGTGTCTTTTTTGTCAAAGTTCTGACTGTAGATTTGTATGATTTATTAATTAAACGATTTCTTTCTGCAATTAGTATTCTCTTTTTTGCTGATTTGTTATTTGCCACAGAGGAAAATTTAATTATTAGATCATTATCATAACAAATTAATCGACTACTTATCAATAATATATAATTTATAAAGGCGAATAAATTTAGGTCTTGTGACTTTCAATTTAAAAAATTAAGAATATGAAGATCATAAATAATAAAAAAGGAGCAATTAAAGAGTTAAAAAGGATTTCTACTCGAACTACTTTAGAGAACAATAACAAAATTAATGCGACTGTCGAAAAAATTCTTAAAGAGGTTAAAACCTATGGCGATAAAGCTGTTGAAAAATATACAAAAAAGTTTGATGGTTTCAATCCTAGCCCTATGCAAGTTTGCGCTAATGACTTAAAGAAAGCATGGGATGAAATTGATAGTAGTTTGAAACGCTCTCTTGAGGTAGCCCACAATAGAATTAAAAAATTCCATGAGAAAGAAATTCCATCATCTTTCACTATAGAAGGTGAGCATGGTGATAAAGTCCAAAGGAGATGGAGACCAGTCAAAAATGCAGGAATTTATATCCCTGGAGGTAGAGCCGCATATCCAAGTACTGTATTAATGAATGCCATACCAGCAAAAGTGGCAGGAGTTGAGGAAATTATAATGGTATCTCCTGGGAATACAGATGGAAGAATTAATAAAACTGTTTTAGCTGCAGCTCACTTATCAGGGATCGATAAAGTATTCAGAATAGGTGGGGCTCAAGCAATTGGCGCTTTAGCATTTGGCACAAATCAAATCAATAAAGTTGATGTTATTTCTGGTCCAGGGAATATCTATGTAACTACTGCAAAAAAACTAATATATGGCTCAACAGGAATTGATTCCTTAGCTGGGCCAAGTGAAATATTAATAATAGCTGATGACACAGCTCAAAGCACTCATATAGCATCTGATTTGCTTGCCCAAGCAGAACATGATCCTTTAGCTTCTTCAATACTCTTAACAACATCAAAGAGCCAAGCTAAAGAAGTTTTAGAAGAAATTTATAAAACAATAAATAATCATCCTAGAAAAGAAATTTGTATACAATCAATTAAAAATTGGGGTTTAATTGTTATATGCGAAAATTATGAATCATGTATAGAACTGAGCAATAACTTTGCTCCAGAGCACCTAGAAATATTAACCTTTGATCCAAAAAAAATTCTTGAAGGTATTGAGAATGCAGGAGCAATATTTTTAGGGAAATGGACACCCGAAGCAGTAGGAGATTACCTGGCTGGACCTAATCATACATTACCTACATCAGGAAATTCCAGATTTAGTGGTTCTTTGGGTGTAGAAACTTTTATGAAAAATACTTCAATAATAGAGTTTAATGAAAAAAGTTTAAAAGTTAACAGTCTTGATATTGTCAATCTTGCTGATAGTGAGGGGTTACACAGTCATGCAAATTCAGTAAAATTGAGATTCAAAGATTAGTCAACTTTTGGGGAGAATAAACAACTGGTATATCATTTTCAATTTTACCAACCAATACTTTGTCAGCGAGGTCAACAAATAAACCGTTTTCTAATACTCCTGGAATATTATTAATTCTCATTTCTATGTCTTTAGGATTCTTAATCCCATTATTAAAAAATACATCCAAAATCAAGTTGCCCTGATCAGTAACAACTGGACCAGCTTTTTTTGTTGCCATTCTTAATGTTGAATTACCATTCATTTCTGAAATTATATCTTGAACTTGCTTCCAGGAATTTGGAAGAACTTCTACAGGTAAAGGGAAAGATTGATTCAAATTTTGAACCAGTTTAGTTTCATCTATAACGATTAACAAATTATTAGCTTTAGATGCAACTAACTTTTCTCTAACATGGCATGCTCCTCCTCCTTTTATTAGTTGAAAACCTGGATCGACTTCATCTGCTCCATCAATTGCTAAATCTATTTGAGATACAGAAGCCAAATCAATAAGGGGGATATTGAGTTCGAGCGCTAAAACTTCAGACTGAAACGAAGTTGGAACACCTTTTATATTTTGTAATTTTCCAGAGCGAATTTCATCGGCGAGGCTTTTAATCATAAGCGCAGCTGTAGATCCAGATCCTAATCCAAGTACCATGTCATTTTTAACTTCCTTAATTGCTGCATCAGCAACTATTTGTTTCATTTGAGTCTGTGAATCCAAAATCTTTTTCTAAGTTTATAGATTATTAAATTTCAATGGGTGCTTTATGTCAAACCCGGAAGAGGTTCTGGTTTTATATTTATCTGTATCTCTTTATTATCTCTTAAAACATTTAAAAGAAATACTTCCCCTATTTGTGCTTTTTCAACTTCATCAAGCAGAGTTTTGGGTTCTTCTATAGAAATATTTTCTGCTGCTATTACTAGGTCACCTCTTCTTAAGCCAGCTTTTTCAGCAGGACTATTAGGTATTACTGATTGAATTAAAGCTCCTTTTCTTTCGGGTAATTGAACTAATGAATTTGGATCTTGATTATGTTCTTTAGCAATTTTTGGATTTAGTGAAATCAATTGGACCCCTAAATATGGATGAATAACTTCTCCATTTTTAAGAAGTTGATCTGAAACATTTTTTGCTAAATTAATTGGGATTGCGAAACCCAGACCAGCCCCAGGACCACTTCTCACTAAAGTATTGATTCCTATGACCTCGCCATTTGAATTAATAAGCGGTCCTCCTGAATTTCCTGGATTTATTGCCGCATCAGTCTGAATAAGATCAAGCCTTTTATCCGAAAATCCTAGACTATTAATATCCCTATGTAAGCTACTCACTATGCCTAAAGTAACTGTTTTTTCTAAACCATAAGGAGTACCCAAAGCTATCGCCCAATCTCCAACTTCAAGATCCTCAGAATTCCCAAGTGGTGCATAACTAGAGTAAGTAGATTCATCAATTTTTACTAAAGCGAGGTCAGTTACTGCATCTGTTCCCAAAACTTGACCATCGGAAATAGTTCCATCTGCCATAGTTACAGAAACTTTATCAACTCTTTCTACAACATGAGCATTTGTAAGAACCAAACCATTTTTATTAATAATTACTCCAGAACCTTGGCCCCTCTCTCTATCAGGCATGGTTCCAGGTTCTCCGAGTAAATCCCTTAATAAAGGATCCAGCAAAGTTGGATCAAATTGTTGCCTTTCTAATAATCTCTCAGTATCAATTTTCACAACCGCAGGGCCAACATTTTTGACTGCAGATGATACAAAATTATGGTTTTCGGGAGAAGTTACTGCTAAAACTTCAGATTTTTGAAATAAATTTAATAAACAAAAACAAAAAATAAAAAATATTTGGATTAAATTGAAAAATTTAATCTTGAGGAATTTCATTTTATTTAATGATTTGTTGCTAACTTGCTAAATCTAATTGAAGAAATTTATATTTGTTGTTTTTTTGTTTACATCCATAAAATACAAATTTTTAAATTTTTTTATTTAAAAACTTTTTCATGTAAAAATGAACTTAAATAACTTTTGATAACAAATTTGTATAAAGAGAACAAATATTGTCTTGAAATTCTATTAAAAAAAGTTGCTAATGAATGGGATTTCGAAATTTGCAGTTTAAATTTACGAACGAATAAAAATCCAATAGTTATTGAAATAATTATTAAAAAAACCAATGGAGATGATATTACGATAGAAGATTGTGCAAAATTTAATACCCCAGTATCTGACGAAATAGAAAAATCAAATCTTTTAAATTGTTCATATGTTTTAGAAATTAGTAGTCAAGGGGTCAGTGATGAATTAACCTCAGAGAGAGACTTCAAAACTTTTAAGGGTTTTCCCGTTAATGTTGAGCTAAACCAAAAGAATTCAAAAAAAGAATTTCTGAATGGTTTACTTTATGAAAAGACTAAAGATTATTTAGCCATTAACATTAAAGGTAAAATTAAAAAAATACCTATTGATGAAGTTCTTAAGATTAATCTTTGTACATTAAAAGATTAATTATTTCTCAAACATTATTCAATTTTTCCATCATAGATGGCATTAGTTATTCTCCCCGGTTTAAACAATCTCATTGAAGACATTAGCGAGGAAAAAAAGTTACCTCCTAATATCGTGGAAGTTGCTTTGCGCGAAGCTTTATTAAAAGGTTATGAAAAATATAGAAGAACTTTTTATATTGGGATTAACGAAGATCCATTTGATGAAGAATACTTTAGTAATTTTGATGTTGGATTGGATCTAGAAGAAGAAGGATACAGAATACTGGCAAGTAAAATAATTGTTGAAGAAGTTGAAAGTGAAGATCATCAGATCTCCTTATTGGAAGTGAAACAAGTTGCTGATGATGCACAAATTGGTGACACAGTTGTTTTAGACGTCACTCCAGAAAAAGAAGATTTTGGGAGAATGGCGGCTTCAACAACGAAGCAAGTTTTAGCCCAAAAATTAAGAGATCAACAACGCAGAATGATCCAAGAAGAATTTGCAGATTTGGAGGATCCTGTTTTAACAGCTAGGGTTATAAGATTTGAAAGACAATCTGTAATCATGGGAGTTAGTTCGGGTATCGGCAGACCTGAGGTAGAAGCAGAACTTCCAAAAAGGGATCAATTGCCAAATGATAACTATAGAGCTAATGCAACTTTTAAAGTATTTTTGAAAGAAGTTAGCGAAATAGCTAGAAAAGGACCACAACTTTTTGTAAGTAGAGCAAATGCTGGTTTGGTCGTTTATTTATTTGAAAACGAAGTCCCTGAAATTCAAGAGGGCACGGTAAAAATTGTTGCTGTATCAAGAGAAGCAAATCCTCCTTCAAGGGCTGTTGGTCCAAGAACTAAAGTAGCTGTTGATAGTGTTGAAAAAGAAGTTGATCCCGTTGGTGCTTGCATTGGTGCTCGAGGAGCAAGAATTCAACAGGTTGTTAATGAATTAAGAGGAGAAAAAATTGATGTTATTAAGTGGTCATCTGATCCAATCCAGTATATTTTAAACTCTTTAAGTCCTGCAAAAGTAGATCTAGTAAGATTAGTTGATCCTGAAGGACAACACGCGCACGTATTGGTTCCGCCTGATCAATTGAGCCTCGCAATTGGTAGAGAAGGTCAAAATGTGAGACTCGCTGCAAGATTAACTGGTTGGAAGATTGATGTTAAAAACTCACATGAATATGATCAGGAAGCAGAAGATGCAGCAGTCTCTGAATTAATCATTCAAAGGGAAGATGAAGAGAATCTCCAGAGAGAAGCCGTTTTAAGATTAGAAGCAGAACAAGCTGAAAGAGCTGCAGAAGACGCTAGATTAAGAGAGCTTTATCCCCTTCCTGAAGATGACCAAGACTATGAAGAAGAACAATACGAGGAGGAGCCAACTTTAGAGAATGTTCAACAAGATACTTTTCAAGACAATGAAATATTGACAAAAGAGGAGAGAAAACGGTGAAACAACAAACTCCTGTTATGCGTATATGTATTTCATGTAGAAAAACTTATGACAGGAATAATCTTTTCAAGATTACCAAAGATTACAAGCAAGGTATTATTTTTCAAAAAGGAATGGGGCGTTCAGCTTACATTTGCAAATCAAAAAAATGTTATACAGATTCCAAGATCAAAAAGAAGATTCAAAAAGCTTTAAAAACATCATTAGAAGCTGATTTTATTGACTTTTTTGAAAAAGAAATTGCAAGCTTTAATGACAATCCCAATAAGAGAATATAATAAAAATAAATTCTCTTTCAAATTAAAAGAGTAAAATCAGACTATTTAATGACTCTCAGCGATAAAATCAGGATTTACGAACTTTCCAGAGACCTAAATCTGGAAAATAAAGATATATTGGATGCTGCTCAGAAACTTTCAATTTCGGTAAAAAGCCACAGTAGTTCTATTAGTGCAGAGGATGCAAAAAAAATTAAAAATCTTATTGGCAAAAAAAATTCAGATAAAAAAATACTTTCTATTAATAAACCTATAATTAAAAAAGAGACTTATCAACAAAATAATAATAAATCTCCTGACGCATCTAAAGGCGAGAAACTTATCAAAGATAATTCAAATAAAAAGCCATTATTGATTAAACCTTTAAATAAGCCTGAAAATCGTAAAACCATTTCAAATCCAACTGCAAATCCCAACAAACCAAATATTGTTATCAGTTCACAATCTCAAGCAAATCTGAGGAATGAAAATTTAAAGAATAAACAGTCTCATTATTTGAGCCAAGATACAAAAACTTTCCGTAATAAGATAACTCCACCTATCAAAACTCCTGCAAAACCTCCTATTCAACTAATCGAGAAGCCTAAAAATTTAACTAATAATGTTAAATCTAATGAATCTAAAACGAACTTCTACAACTCAGGGAACAAAAAACAATCAAACAAATCTGATCAAAATAGAAATAAATCTAAAACAAAAAATTTTAGTGACAAAATAAATCCCCCTGAGCTGGTAGGGGCTCCAATAAGAAGAAATGATCAAAAGATAAATCCTAATAAGCAAAATATTTCTTACAATCAAACCAACCCTAATAAATCTGGCATGCCTAGTAGGCCTGGGTTAAGAGAGAAACCAACAAATTCAGGTAGACTTGGCATGCCCAATAGGCCTGGATTAAGAAATAAGCCAGCAAATCAAAGCAACCCTGGCTCCTATAAAAGACAAGTAAATTCCAATAGACCTGGAATTCCGAATAGCCGTAATGGAAATTACAAACAAGGAAGTCCCATTAGACAAGGAGAATTTAATAGACATGGTTCTAAATTTAATAACCAAAAACCTCCTGGCGTTAGAAAACCAGTATCTCCCAATGAACTTTTGCAACTTCAAAAAACTAATAAATCTGAGAAAGACAAATTAATTACAAAGACTACAGAAAAACAAAGCACTGAATCACCAAATCAGAAAGTCAAGTCTCCTAATGTTCGTCCTAATGCTGCTCCGAGTTCCAAAAAATCTCCTCAAAGAACTTTTTCAAATAGTTCAAAAAGACAAGGAAGATCAGATTGGGATGACAGTGCAAAACTAGAAGCATTAAGAAATAAAAATCCTCAGAAACAAAGACAGAAGGTTCATATTATCGGTGAGAACGATGATTCATTAACATCTGAAACTAGTGGATACTCAGGTGAAAAAATTTCAATATTATCAGCTAGTTTGGCACGTCCAAAAAAAGAAAAATCTAATAATGATAAATCTCAAAAATCTATAAAACAAGCCAAGAAGAAGAAAAAAGAAACTACCAGGCAAAGGCAGAAAAGAAGAGCTATGGAATTAAAAGCTGCCAAAGAAGCCAAACAACTTAGACCAGAGATGATAATAGTTCCTGAAGACAATTTAACTGTTCAAGAATTAGCTGATAAATTAAGTCTCGAAAGTTCTGAAATAATCAAATCTCTTTTCTTTAAAGGAATAAACGCAACCGTAACTCAATCACTTGACTTAGCAACTATTGAAACAGTAGCAGAAGAATTTGGAGTACCTGTTTTGCAAGATGATATCCAAGAAGCTGCTGAGAAAACAGTTGATATGATTGAATCTGATGATATTGATAATTTAATTAAAAGACCACCTGTAATTACAGTAATGGGGCATGTAGACCATGGCAAAACAAGTCTTTTAGATTCCATCAGAGAGTCGAGAGTAGCCTCTGGAGAAGCAGGAGGGATAACTCAACACATAGGCGCTTATCAAGTTGAATTTGAACATGAATCAAAAAAAAGGAAATTAACTTTTCTTGATACTCCTGGACATGAAGCTTTTACAGCAATGAGAGCAAGGGGTACAAAAGTCACTGATGTAGCAGTACTTGTAGTTGCAGCAGATGATGGTTGCAGGCCTCAAACACTCGAGGCAATTAGTCATGCAAGAGCTGCAAAAGTACCAATTGTTGTTGCTATTAACAAAATTGATAAGGAAGGGGCTTCTCCCGAAAGAGTCAAGCAGGAACTTTCAGAAAAAGATTTAATTGCTGAAGATTGGGGAGGAGATACTGTAATGGTTCCAGTAAGTGCGATCAAAAAACAAAATATTGATAAATTGCTGGAAATGATTTTATTAGTTTCAGAAGTGGAAGATCTTCAAGCCAACCCTGATAGATCAGCTAAAGGGACAGTCATTGAAGCTCACCTAGATAAAGCCAAAGGTCCAGTAGCGACATTGTTAGTACAAAATGGAACTTTAAAATCAGGAGACGTTTTAGCTGCCGGATCAGTCCTAGGTAAAATTAGAGCAATGGTTGATGAACACGGCAATAGAATCAAAGAAGCTGGACCATCATTCCCAGTAGAAGCACTAGGATTTAGTGAAGTCCCAACAGCTGGCGATGAATTTGAAGTATATGATGATGAAAAGACAGCTCGAGCTATAGTCGGTGATAGAGCAACAGACGCTAGAGCCACAAAATTAGCTCAGCAAATGGCTTCTCGGAGAGTTAGCTTATCTTCTCTATCAACTCAAGCAAATGATGGAGAATTAAAAGAGTTAAACTTGATTCTTAAAGCTGATGTTCAAGGTAGTGTTGAAGCTATATTGGGGTCACTAGAGCAGCTTCCAAAAAATGAAGTTCAAGTAAGAGTTCTATTGTCTGCTCCAGGAGAGATAACTGAGACAGATATAGATCTCGCAGCTGCATCAGGTTCGGTAATTATTGGATTTAACACATCTCTAGCTTCAGGTGCAAAGCGGGCTGCTGATGCAAATGATGTTGATATAAGAGAGTATGAAGTAATTTATAAACTTTTAGAAGATATTCAGTTAGCTATGGAAGGCCTTCTTGAACCTGATCTTGTCGAAGAATCATTAGGTAAAGCGGAAGTTCGAGCAACCTTCTCAGTTGGAAAAGGAGCTATTGCAGGCTGTTATATACAAGCTGGCAAATTACAGCGGAATTGTTCTTTAAGAGTTACCAGATCAGAAAAAGTAATTTTTGAGGGTAATTTAGATTCTCTGAAAAGATCTAAAGATGATGTAAAAGAAGTAAATACAGGATTTGAATGTGGAGTTGGCTGTGACAAATTCTCTTCATGGATTGAAGGAGACATAATCGAAGCTTTCAAATTTGTTCCTAAAAAGAGAACATTAACTCAATAATTCACTATTTACTAATTAATCTTTATTTCTATCAAGGAATAATAAAAAAGGAAAAAGTATGCAAGCACCAACTTGTATTAAAAGATTATCTAGCTGTAATTCACTTCCGCTTAAAATTTTGGAAATCATAATTATAAGTCCCAAAAATGCCGAACCACTAAATGCTATCCATAAAATTCTTCTTAAGCCCTTGAAAGGAGCTTGGGATTCAACTAATAATTTCTTTTTTAATTCGGGTTCTATTTTTGACATAAATTCATTCAAATATAGAATTTAATTTTATATTAAAAACTAGATTTTTCATATTGCCGGTATAGCTCAGCGGTAGAGCAACTGTCTCGTAAACAGTAGGTCATTGGTTCAATTCCAATTATCGGCATCTCAAAAGCAGATAAAAAATACAACTCAAAAAATTATTTTTAATGGTTAAACCTAAAATTAAGAGTGTGATATTTTGCAGAGATGGATTAGTAAAGAAACACCTATCAGATGTAATATTTATATTTGATTTTGAAGGTTTAAATTAAATCAAATTTTCATTAGTATTTTAAAAAATTTTTAATTTCGCCAAAACAATAATAAAATAGTTAGATTCTTAATGAATATAAATTCATTAGAATTTAATTGTATGAATCTTAATTTAGAGTTCAAAAAATTAAATAAAAAAAATTCAGTAATAAAGCAATACAGTAAAATTCTTACTGTTAGGCTTCCATGTAATCCGATATTTCCAATAGGTCCTATTTATTTAGCTGACCATATTCATAAATGCTTCCCAAACATTGAGCAGCAATTTATTGATTTAGCAATAATTCCATCTAATAAAGTTTCCAAATTTTTATTAAGAAAAATTGATCAATTTAGACCACATCTAATTATTTTTTCATGGAGAGATATACAAATTTATGCACCTGTTGATGGCAGAAGTGGAAATCCTTTACAAAACTCTTTTGAGGTATTCTATTCAAAAAATATCTTTAAAAAAATCAGGGGTTCTTGGGGAGGATTAAAATTAATTGCATCTCATTATGGAGAAATTTATAGAAATACTTCTTTAGTCAAAATGGGACTTAAAAGAGCCCAAAAATACAACAAACATGCACAAGTAATTTTAGGAGGGGGTGCTGTTAGTGTTTTCTATGAGCAATTAGGAAACTTACTCCCAAAAGGAACTGTTATTTCTGTTGGAGAAGGAGAAAATCTCATAGAGAAAATTATTAGAAAAGAATCTATAGAAGAAGAAAGATGTTATCTCGCTGGACAGAAACCTCGAAATAAATTAATACATGAACAACCCTTAGGCATTATTAAAACTGCCTGCAACTATAAATACATTAAATCAATTTGGCCAGAATTTAATTGGTATATAGATGGTGGAGAATACTATGTAGGAGTACAAACAAAAAGAGGTTGTCCCCATAATTGTTGCTTCTGTGTTTATACAGTTGTAGAGGGCAAACAGGTTCGCGTTAACCCTGTTACCGAAGTAATCAAAGAAATGAAGCAATTATATGATCTTGGAGTGAGGGGGTTTTGGTTCACAGATGCTCAGTTTATACCAGCAAAAAAACACATCGAAGATGCAAAGAAACTATTGCAAGCTATCAAAGATCAAGGCTGGAACGACATAAATTGGGCAGCATATATTAGAGCGGATAATATTGACGCTGATCTTGCTCAACTAATGGTGGATACAGGTATGAGTTATTTTGAAATAGGTATCACTTCAGGATCTCAAGAGCTTGTTAGAAAAATGAGGTTAGCATATGACCTTAAGACGGTTCTAAACAATTGCAGATTGCTTGTCAAATCAGGTTTTAAGAATCATGTTTCAGTCAATTATTCATTCAATGTATTTGATGAAACGCCAAGCACAATAAGACAAACCGTAGCTTATCATAGAGAACTAGAAAATATTTTTGGGAAAGGCTTAGTTGACCCGGCTATATTCTTCATAGGATTGCAACCTCACACTCTACTTGAAAAGTATGCTTTAGATCATAAAATTTTGAAGCCAAATTATAATCCGATGAGCATGATGCCTTGGACAGCAAGAAAGCTTTTATGGAATCCCGGCTCTTTAGGGAAAAAACTTGGTCAAGTTTGTTTAGAAGCTTTTGACAATAAAGATGATGAATTTGGTAAAACAGTTATGAATATTCTTGAAAGAGAATATGGCAAGTCTTCCTTAGAAGAATCCTTAAAAGTTCGTCCCCTATCGGAAAGGAAATTAACTCACTCGAAATAAGGTATTAACCCTTTTTAATCTTCTTTTTCAATCGAACTAGAAATTCCTTTAGATTTTAATGATTCTGAATAGAATTCTGCTGGCTCAAGATCACATATAATTACCAAACCTACTCCCGTATTATGAGCTTCTAGCATTATAGAAATAGCATCTTGCTCACTTAATTGCGGAACAACTTCTCGTAGTGAAACAGTGACATACTCCATAGAATTAACTGGATCATTATGCAGTAAAACTTTATACTTGGGAGATTTATTTTTTAATTCAGCAGGTTTCTTTTCAATCACGGCTGAATTATTACTTACACTTTGTTCTAGCTTTATAAATTGCATTAAATTTTTTAGATTATAAAACTAATTATATATTAATTATTCGTTCCATTGCATCAATAACATTTGATCTTGAGTTAAATGCTGATAAGCGAAAATAACCCTCTCCAGAAAGTCCAAACCCGCTCCCCGGTGTACCAACGACACTAACTTTTTGAAGAAGGAAATCAAAAAAGTCCCAAGATGTCATTTGATCGGGAACTTTAATCCAAATATACGGAGCATTATCACCACCATAAACTTTATATCCCGCATCCTTGAGTTTATTTTTCATAATTTTTGCATTTGTCATATAAAACTCAATTAAATTACTCACCTCTTTCTTTCCTTCTAAAGAATAAACGGCTTCTGCTCCTCTCTGAACGATGTAACTTACTCCGTTAAATTTAGTTGATTGCCTCCTATTCCAAAGAGGCCATAATTCTATTTCCTCATTGTTTGAGCCGTACCCTAAGATATTTTTAGGTATTACTGTATAGGCACACCTCACTCCAGTGAATCCAGCATTTTTAGAAAAAGATCTAAATTCTATAGCGCAATCCTTAGCTCCCTCAATTTCATATATTGAATGGGGAATATTCTTATCTTGAATAAATGCTTCATAAGCTGCATCAAAAAGTATTAAAGATTTATTTTGAAGAGCATAGTCAACCCACTTTTTTAAGTCTTTCTTAGTGATTGTTGCTCCTGTGGGATTATTTGGAAAACAAAGATATAAAATATCAACTTTATTTTTAGGTAATTCTGGCAAAAAGTCATTTTCCTCGTTTATAGCAAGATATGTTAGTCCTCCATAAGTACCATTTTCGAGAGAATCTCCAGTTCTTCCCGTCATAACGTTACTATCCACATAAACAGGATAAACAGGATCAGTTACAGCAATTGAGTTATCTTTGCCAAGAATATCTAAAATATTACTACTGTCGCATTTCGAACCATCTGAAACAAAGATTTCTTCAGGTAAAATTTTACAACCTCTTGAAATAAAATCATGCTTAGATATCTTTTCTCTTAGCCATGAATAACCTTGTTCAGGTCCATACCCCCTAAAACCTTCAGTTGTTCCCATATCATTTAAAGCTTTACTCATAGCATCTCTGCAGGCTTTTGGTAATGGTTCTGTCACATCTCCTATGCCAAGCTTAATTATGTTTAAACTATTATTTGACGCAGAATATTTTTTTACTCTTTTGGCAATTTCAGGAAATAAATAGCCGGCTTTGAGTTTTAAATAATTTTCGTTTACTTGAACCACTTTAAAAAAAAATTAACCAATATAAGGATAGATGATCAACGTGCTTTAGTGCTGGTTGGATGTTAAGATTACCTTAGTTATGGTTAAATCAAGGGATAATCATAGCTATTAATTCAATTTCAAATAGTTTGAAAGTCGTCTAAAGCTTTATAAATAGCCGATCAAAATCGCTATCAATTTTAATTTCAAAAGTAGATAATACTGATTATAAAAAATTGCTTTCTTAAAAGATAGAAAATTTAAATCTTTACTCCAGATGATTTTCAAAAAAAATACAAACCATTCATAATAAAAAATATGTCTCAGCAAATCATCATCGCTGAGCAGGCTCGTATTGCAGCGCTACTCACAGATGATCGAGTTGACGAATTAATCGTCGCACAAGGTCAATATCAAATTGGCGATATTTTTTTAGGAACAGTCGAAAATGTTCTGCCAGGCATTGATGCTGCATTTATAAATATTGGTGAAAGTGATAAAAATGGATTCATCCATGTATCAGATCTTGGACCATTAAGATTAAAAAAAGGAATATTAGGAATTACTGAATTATTAGAACCAAAACAAAAAGTTTTAGTGCAGGTGATTAAGGAGCCCACAGGATCTAAAGGACCTCGACTAACCGGAAGTATCTCAATTCCAGGAAAGTACATAATATTGCAGCCATATGGTCAAGGCGTGAATATTTCTAGAAAAATAAATACAGAAACAGAAAGAAGTCGGCTTAAAGCTCTTGGTGTTTTAATAAAACCCCCCAGCACAGGTTTACTTTTTAGAACAGAGGCAGAAAAAATAAAAGAGGAACTACTTATTGAAGATTTAGAAAATTTAATTCAACAATGGGAAAATATTTTAAAAGTTTCTGAAACTTCTAATCCACCAAATTTAGTAAAAAGAGATGATGATTTTTCTTTTAAGATATTAAGAGATCATATTAAAGTATCAACTCAAAGCATAATTATAGATAGTAAATTCTCAGTTGAAAAGGCAAAAGATTTTTTAATAAATTATGAATCTAATGCAAATATTGAATTTCATGATAATGATTTAAACGAACATATACTTGATAAGTACAAGATTAAGAAAACAATTCAAAAAGCTCTTCAACCAAGAGTAGATCTTCCTTCCGGTGGTTATATAATTATTGAACCTACCGAAGCTCTAACAGTAATTGATGTAAACTCTGGATCATTTACAAGATCCGCCAACTCAAGGCAAACGGTATTGTGGACAAATTGCGAAGCAGCAGTTGAAATCTCAAAACAAATGAAATTGAGAAATATTGGTGGAGTTATCGTAGTAGATTTTATTGATATGGAATCTAGAAGAGATCAATTCCAATTGCTTGAGCATTTTACTTCAGCAATTAAAGATGATTCAGCTAGGCCTCAGATAGCTCAGCTTACTGAATTAGGTTTAGTTGAGTTAACCAGAAAAAGACAAGGTCAAAATATATATGAATTATTCGGTAAAAAATCGTCTACGTCCAATGTTTCAGGACATTTAGAAAATCAATTAAATGACGAGATTTCTAATCTAGAAATTAAAAATATTCAAGAAAATCAAAGTAAATCAAATAATATAAAGCCTTCAGAAACAGACTCTTCTCAATCAAATGATAAACAGGAAAAAATTATTGAAAAGGAATCCCTTAACTCAAAAATTTTAAATAAGGAAGATTTCTCTAATAAAAAAGAAAATGATAATGCTGAATTGAACACATCAAATTCAAAAGAAAAAAATATAATTACTGTAGATCTAACCAATGATGAAAAAATTGTTTTCAGTCAATTAGGTATTAATCCACTGATAAAGTTAGGTAAGGAATATCTTACCAGCAATAATTTTGCGCTTTTAACTGAAAATAGTAAGGAAAAAGAAAAAACTTCAGATAATAATAAAACAAAAGCAAAACAAGTAAAAAGAATCTCAAAATCCAAAGAATCAGAAGAGATTGAGGTTAGTAGCTCAACAAATGCAAATTCCAAAGATAAATCAACAAAAAAAACTAATGAGAATAAAGAAGTTGTATCTTTAGAAAAAAATGATGAAATTGAACTCACAGATGATATTAACAATGCAAGAAAAAAAAGAAGACGATCTTCAGCATCTGTCGGATAAATTAGCGGAAGCTGGAGTGGATGAAGTTGGAAGAGGAGCAGTTTTTGGTCCTGTTTTCTCAGCGGTTGTCGTATTAACAGAAAAAAATAAATTTTCCTTAAAAGAATTTGGTGTGATGGATAGTAAAAAATTAACTCCCAAAAAAAGAAAATTACTTTTGCCGAAAATTTTATTACTTTCTTCAGATTTAGGAATTGGCCAATCCTCTGTCAGAGAAATTGATAAGCTCGGAATTAGACGAGCGACAGAACTTTCAATGATAAGAGCTTTGAAAAAACTGAGAAATAAACCATCCGAACTAATTATTGATGGCCCTTTATTATTAAGGCCATGGAAAGGAATTCAGAAAAATATAATATCAGCAGACTCGAAATTTACAGCAGTAGCCTCAGCAAGCATAGTTGCCAAAATTTCTCGCGACAATCTAATGGAAAGATTAGAAAAAAAATACTCTGGATACTTGATATTTAAGAATAAAGGTTACGGTACCAAAGAGCATTTTTCAAATATTAAAGAAAAAGGAATAACTAATCTTCATAGGAAAAGTTTTTTAAAAAAATCAAACCTTATTTAATTCACACCAATCTAAAAAATCATTAACTAATTGTTTCTGAACTCTCGACTTGATGCCCAATAAAATGCCATTTAAAACCGAATGGCCAGTTGTTTCCAAAATAGTCTTTGGTACCAGTTTCAATAAAGGAGGTTGGCTCACAGATACACCTAAAAGCGCCTCTCCTTCTAATCCAATTTCAGTTGCTTCTAAATTCGCTTTTAAAATAAGATTAAAATCATCTATTATCCCCAGACCATCTAATTTACTTTCAAGAGCACTCATTCTTAGAATTCCATCTTTGTTATCTACCGCAATTGAAACAACAGGGTTAATATCTAATTGAAAAACCTTAAAACTTGTTACTGTATACTTATATCTACCTTCGCCTTCCGGTACTAATTTTTTGGAATCCAGCATTGCTCCAACAACTCTTTCTTCTTCTAACAGATATTTAGAAAGATATTCTTTATTTCGTGTTACAGAAAGCTTTAGTTTCTGTTTAGCATCAAAAGACAATAGCATTTTCTATATCCCTCCGATGCCTAATTGATCTCTTTTTTTCTTACAATTAATCATGAGCAAACAAGTTGCATATTTAGGTCCTAAAGGAACATACGCAGAAAAAGCAGCTAATATACTAACAAAGCTTGCCAATTTTCAGTCACCTATATTTGTACCATGTAATGGGTTATATTCGGTTATTAAATCACTAGCCTACAACAATTGTGATGCTGCAGTAGTTCCTATTGAAAATTCTGTAGAAGGTGGAGTTACAGCCACCCTTGATGCCCTTTGGAAATTTCCTGACATATTTATCAATAAAGCAATCGTTTTACCGATAAAACATGCGTTAATTAGTGATGGAGAACTCTCAATCATTTCAGAAGTGTTGTCCCATCCTCAAGCATTAGCTCAATGTTCAGAATGGCTATCTGAAAATCTTCCAAATGCGATACCTCTCCCAACTAATTCAACATCGGAAGCTGTCAATATGGTTAAAGGGAGTAAATTTAGAGCAGCTATTGGTTCAAAATCATTAATTCAAATTGAAGGACTTAAAGAATTAGCCTTCCCTATCAATGATTTACCAGGTAATTGCACTAGATTTGTCTTGTTAAGCAAAGAATCAAATTCTGATTTAGCTAATATAGCCAGTTTTGCTTTTTCATTAATCTCAAACAAGCCTGGAGCTTTACTTCAGGCGTTAAATTATATCGCAGAATTTGGATTTAATATGAGTAAAATAGAGTCAAGACCATCTAAAAGAGAGTTAGGCGAATACATAATATATATTGATTTAGAAATAAGTTATGACGATAGTATTGAAAAATTTATTAATTTAAAAAATCATCTTAAACCCCTTTGTAAAAACTTTGTAGATTTTGGTAATTATTTTTCTGATAATATTGAATTAGATTAATTCAACCTCTACATTTATAAACTCCAAACTCCATTAAACCTTTTCTAAATGCCCAATTCATAAGAAGTATTGTTGGGATTTCTCTGATTGACTTAACAATCGCTAAAGGACCAAGTGACAGAATTGCAGAAGGCCTTCTAATACCCTCAATAATAGAGTCATACCATGAAGGATTGGTATAAAAATTCCAATTTTCAAAGATAACTTTGCCTGCACTATATTTCGTATTTCCAAGAATTTTACCAAATTCATTGATGCTGATGAAATTAGGATGAACCCACTGTTCAAGTAATTGTTTTAGAACCAGCTTCTCAAAAAAAGATGGGGGGTAAGCTCTAAGATCTCTTGAATTCCAATCAGCTAAAGCTAAAAATCCTCCAGGCCGCAAAGTTCTCATAATTTCATCTGCAAACTTAGTTTTATCACTCATGTGTGCACCCGCCTCAACACTCCAAACAGCATCAAATGATCCATCTTCAAATTTTAAATCCAATGCATCCATAACTTGGAAGTTGCAATTCATTCCAAAAGGAGTAAGTTCTCTCGCTCTATTTACTTGAGCAGGACTTATTGTAATTCCAGTAACATTAAACCCATAATATTCTGCAAGGATCCTAGAACTACCACCTATTCCGCAACCTACATCAAGAATTCTGGAACCTTTTGGCAATTTATCTAAGCCACTCCACTTAACTAATTCATGTACAAAATTGACCTTAGCCTTCCTAAAGTCAATATTCTTTCCTCCTGAGGGATAAAAGCCTAAATGTATATGCTCTCCCCACAATCTCTCCAGTAATTTATCATTAGTCCAAGCATCATATGCAGATGCAACTGTCCCTGAAGAAATATATTTTCGAGCGTTAATTCTCCAAACTATAAATAAAGCAAAAAGGCATAAAACTATCAAAAAAAAAGGTAAGAGTAATTCAAGCATTTAATTTTCTTTTGTATCAGGAAAACTTTCTTTCAATGCTGTTCTTGCTGCAAGTTGTTTTCTAGTATTATCAAGCATTTCATATTCTCTTAGCAAACGAGTAAAAGTATTTTTTTCTTCTAGAAGTCTTTGCTGTTCATCCGACACAGCGCCACCTAAATGAGCCCCTATCCAAAATGATAAATCCATAGGATTATTAGGTAATTTATCGGGAAAGTTTTTCTTGGTATTAGTCAATTTACTCGTTAAATTAATAACATCCTTAAGTGCTTCTATGACTAAATCTCTTTGAGAATCCAAATTTTGAAGGTCATCAACATTATCATCATTAATCCAACTTACCATCGCTGAATAAAATGGAGTTGAACGAATGATTTCTAAGACCTGAAATCTTTGCTGTCCAAGAGTAATAATATTACTTCTACCATCTTCTGCAGTTTGATGTTTTATTATTTGGGCGCAGCAGCCAACTTTCGCCATACTCTTAGAACTAGGATCCCATTTTATTACTCCAAACATAGAATCAGCTTCTAGTACGGATTGAAGCATGATTTTGTATCTTGATTCAAAAATATGTAAAGGCAATACCTCTTGTGGGAAAAGGACTACTTCTGGCAAAGGAAATAAAGGTAATTCCCTTACTGAGAGCTCTCCCATATAAACCTCACTAATATTTATTAATATTAATCAATTTATGTCGTTTTCGGGATTTATTAAAGTTTAACTTCTATATCTACACCACTTGGTAGATCCAATTTCATTAAAGCATCTATAGTTTTTGCTGAAGGGCTATAAATATCAATTATTCTTCTATGAGTTCTTGTTTCGAAATGCTCCCTTGAATCTTTGTCAACATGAGGTGACCTTAAGACACAATAAATTTTCCTTTTTGTTGGCAAAGGTATTGGACCTATTGCTGAAGCTGAAGTAGTATCTGCAGTCTGGATTATCTTATCACAAGATAAATCCAACATCCTTCTATCGAATGCTTTTAGTCTTATTCTTATTTTTTGTTGTGCAATTGTTGCAGTCATAATTTCAATTTAACTTGTAAAGTAGGGTCATTTTTAAAAACAACCCTAATACAACTATTAATAATAAGTTATTGAGGTTGAAATCTTAAAATTCAAAGATTATTTGAGAATTTTAGAAACAACTCCAGCACCAATAGTACGTCCACCTTCACGAATTGCGAATCGCATACCTTGTTCGATAGCAACTGGACAGATTAATTCGCCAGTCATCTTGATTCTGTCTCCAGGCATAACCATTTCAACATTAGATCCATCATCAGAGGTAAATGCTGTAATTTGACCTGTCACATCAGTTGTCCTGATATAAAACTGAGGTCTATATCCTGCGAAGAAAGGAGTATGCCTTCCGCCCTCCTCTTTTTTAAGAACGTAAACTTCTCCTTCAAACTTAGTATGAGGAGTAATGGATCCTTTCTTAACAAGTACCATTCCTCTCTCAATATCTTCTTTCTGAACACCACGTAAAAGTAAACCCACATTATCTCCCGCCATACCTTCATCAAGAAGCTTACGGAACATTTCAACGCCAGTAACAGTTGTTAATCTAGTATCTCTGATTCCAACTATTTCAACTTCTTCTCCAACCTTAACTTTACCTCTCTCAATTCTTCCAGTAGCTACTGTTCCTCTACCAGTAATTGAGAAAACATCTTCAACTGCCATTAAAAAAGGTTTATCAACTTCTCTTTCTGGCTCAGGAATGCTAGCATCAACTGCTTTCATTAATTCTTCAATTTTTGATTCCCAAGTAGAATCACCTTCAAGAGCTTTTAAACCTGAAACTTGAACTATAGGGATATCGTCTCCTGGGAAGTCATAACTATCTAATAATTCTCTAATCTCCATTTCAACAAGTTCAATAATTTCTTCATCATCTACCATATCGCACTTATTTAGAGCAACTACAAGAGCAGGTACTCCAACCTGTTTTGCTAGAAGAATATGCTCTTTTGTTTGCGCCATAGGACCGTCTGTAGCTGCGCAAACTAGAATAGCTCCGTCCATTTGGGCGGCACCAGTAATCATGTTTTTTACATAATCAGCATGCCCTGGGCAATCAACATGAGCATAATGTCTGCCTTCTGTTTCATATTCGACGTGTGCAGTATTAATAGTTATGCCACGCTCTCTTTCCTCAGGAGCACCATCTATGTCTCCATAGTCTTGAGCTTGAGCTTGACCTTTTTTTGCTAATACATTTGTAATAGCAGCAGTAAGTGTTGTTTTTCCATGATCAACATGGCCAATAGTACCTATGTTGACATGTGGTTTGTTTCTTTCGAACTTCTCGCGAGCCATTGTGAATTAAAGAATCGAGGGTTTAAGTGTTTTAGTTTAGAGATCAGGAGTTGCCCTGATTCTTGGAAATGATAGCTTCAGCAACATTACGAGGAACTTCCTCATAGTTTGCGAACTCCATTGAAAATATACCCCGACCTTGAGTCATTGATCGGAGTTGGGTGGCATAACCGAACATTTCGGCTAAGGGCACTTTGGCCTGTACCTTAGACAATCCATCATCAACAGATTGTCCTTCTACTTGACCTCTTCTGGAAGAGAGATCACCAATTACAGATCCAAGAAAGTCGTCAGGACTTTCGACCTCAACTTTCATCATAGGCTCTAATAGGACAGGATTGCATTTTTTAACCCCGTCTTTAAAAGCCATGGAACCTGCAATTTTGAAGGCCATTTCAGATGAGTCTACATCGTGGAATGAACCATCGACTAGTGTTACTTTTACATCAATGAGTGGATAACCGGCAAGAACACCAGATTCACAGGTTTCTTTCATCCCATTAGATGCTGGGCCAATATACTCTTTTGGTACAGCTCCACCAACAATTTTGTTGACAAATTCAAAACCTTTACCAACTTCTGCAGGTTCCATTTCAATTATTACATGACCATATTGACCTTTTCCTCCAGTCTGCCTTGCATATTTACCTTCACCTTTAGAACTAGACCTAATGGTTTCTCTATATGAAACCTGAGGGGCTCCAATATTAGCTTCAACTTTAAATTCCCTTAGCATCCTGTCAACAAGAATTTCTAAGTGCAACTCACCCATACCTGCAATTACAGTTTGGTTTGTCTCAGGATCTGTACTTACCCTAAAGGTTGGATCCTCTTCCGACAAAGCAGTTAATGCTTTTGATAGTTTTTCCATATCCCCTTTAGTTTTCGGCTCAACAGCTACTGATATAACTGGTTCAGGGATAAACAATGTCTCCAAAACTATTGGATCTTCTGTGTTACACAAAGTGTCACCAGTTGTTGTGTTCTTAAGACCTAATACAGCACCTAAATCCCCAGCTCTCAATTCATCAACCTCCTCTCTTTCATCAGCCTTAAGAATCACTAATCTAGAAATTCTCTCTTTAGCATCCTTAGTAGAATTCATTACATAGCTACCCTTTGAAAGAACACCTGAATACATTCTTACAAAAGTTAATTTTCCGTAGGGATCTGACATCACTTTGAACGCTAATGCACTGAAAGGAGCATTATCATCTGAAGGTCTAACGTCTTCTTTGCCACTTGGCAAAACACCTTGTATTGGTTTTACGTCAACTGGAGCTGGCAAGTAATCAACTACAGCGTCTAATACAAGTTGTACGCCTTTATTTTTAAAAGCTGAACCACATAATACTGGAACCAATCCATGTTTTAAAACACCTTCCCTAATACCTTTTTTGAGTTGTTCTTCAGATAATTCTCCAGTTTCAAGAAATATTTCTATTAACTCTTCATCATTTTCTGCAACACTTTCCATTAACTTAAGTCTCCAATCAGCAGCTTCCTCCTCCATGTCAGATGGAATTGGTGCCTCTTCAATATCAGTACCTAAATCATTTTTGTAAAGGTAGGCTTTGTTGGCTACTAAATCAATAATTCCTGTTAGATCACCTTCAGCCCCAATAGGTAACTGGATTGGAAGTGCATTTGCCTTTAATCTTTCTTTAATTTGCTTATTAACCTTTAAAAAATCCGCACCAGTTCTGTCCATTTTATTAACAAAAACCATTCTTGGAACAGAATATCTATCTGCTTGACGCCAAACCGTTTCGGATTGAGGCTGCACTCCACCAACTGCACAAAATACAGCTATGACTCCATCCAACACACGCATTGATCTTTCGACTTCAATAGTAAAGTCAACGTGTCCAGGCGTATCAATAATATTAATCCTATGATCTTGCCAACTAGTAGAAATTGCAGCAGCAGTAATAGTAATTCCTCTTTCTCTTTCTTGAGCCATCCAATCTGTTACTGCAGCACCATCATGAACCTCTCCTATCTTATGAACTACACCTGAATAAAACAAAATTCTTTCAGTAGTTGTTGTCTTACCTGCATCAATATGAGCGGCTATACCTATGTTCCTTACTCGTTCTAGGGGAAAGTCGCGTGCCAATTTTAAAGCTCCAAATGAAATAATTTTTGATAAGTATAGTTCACACTAAAAGTAAACTTTTATAATAATAAACTACTTGAGTACCATTTTGACGAAATTAATATCTGTAATGTGCAAAAGCCTTATTAGCTTCAGCCATTTTATGAGTGTCTTCTCTTTTTTTAACCGCACTACCTGTTTCATTTGCTGCATCCATTAACTCACCAGCAAGTTTTTGGGACATACTTTTGCCATTTCTCGCACGTGAAAATGTAACAAGCCACCTTAATGCCATTGCTGTACCCCTCTCTTGACGAACTTCCATAGGTACTTGATAAGTTGCACCACCGACTCTTCTGGCTCTTACCTCGACAAGGGGGGTAGCATTTTTAACAGCTGTTTCAAATAATTCAACAGCATTACCGCCAGTTCTCTCACTTATTAAAGAAAAAGCATCAGATAATATTCTTTGAGCAGTGGATTTTTTACCATGTTTCATCAATCGAGAAATCATCATTGAAGCAAGACGACTATTAAATTGAGGATCTGGAAGAACTGGTCTTTTTACTGCAGCATTACGACGTGACATGTTTTAAAAAAGGTACTGTTTACAAATTAATCTTTTGGAGCTTTTGCTCCATACTTAGATCTGGATTGACGTCTGTCTTTGACTCCAGCTGTATCTAAAGTTCCTCTAATTATATGATATCTAACTCCTGGTAAATCCTTAACTCTTCCACCCCTAAGTAGTACTACAGAGTGTTCTTGTAAATTATGTCCGATTCCAGGGATATAAGCCGTTACTTCGAAACCAGAAGTTAATCTAACCCTCGCAACTTTTCTCAAGGCTGAATTAGGCTTCTTTGGTGTTGATGTATAGACTCTTGTACATACCCCTCTTCTCTCAGGGCAAGCTTTTAATGCAGGAGATTTTGTTTTCTTTGTCAGACGCTTTCTTTCTGAACCTACTAATTGTGAGATGGTGGGCATCTATTAAAACTTAGATAAAAATAAACATTTAACCATCATAACCTTTTAAGAGCACTTACTAAAAGTTTTTAATTATATTTTTTTTTAAATTTGTCAAATTAAAATTATTTGGTAAATATTCATTATCTTTAGATTTATTTTCATATTTATTTTTATAATAGAAATACATTAATTACTAAATAGCATTAAATAATCCATGGGAGAGAGTATCAAAAGAATCGTTGGCCCATATCAAGATAGTTATTCTCCAAATGGAATAATTGGGGAGAAAGATGCGTGTGGAGTTGGTTTCATAGCAAATGTTGAAGGTATAGAAAGCAACTGGATCCTTAAACAATCTCTAAAGGGCCTCAACTGCATGGAACATAGAGGGGGTTGTGGAGGAGATAGTGACTCAGGAGATGGAGCAGGAATTTTATGTTCAATTCCGTGGGGATATTTAGAAGATAAAATTAATCAAAAAAATACTCTTGAATTTAATAGAGGTTTAGGCATGGTTTTTATGCCTAATAAAAAAGAAAAAATTGAAATATGTAAATCAATATGTGATGAAGAAGCAGAAAAATTAAAAGTCAACAAAACATCTTGGAGAACAGTACCTGTTAATAATGAAATCTTAGGTCCTTTAGCTAAAGCAAATTCTCCATTCATCTGTCAGTGGATTTTATATGTAGCTAAAAAAGATCATAAGGATGTTGAAAGGCTTTTATTTCAATTAAGGAAAAGAATTGAGAAAAAAATAAGAGAAACTTTCAAAAACGATGTTGGCGATTGTGAATTTTATTTTGCTTCACTAAGTTCTCAAACTGTTGTTTATAAAGGTATGGTTCGCTCAGAAATATTATCCGAGTTTTATCAAGATTTAAAAGAAGAGAGTTTTAAAGTTTCATTTTCTGTATATCATCGTAGATTTAGTACTAATACACTTCCAAAATGGCCACTAGCTCAGCCCATGAGATTTTTAGGTCATAATGGCGAAATAAATACTCTCTTAGGCAATATTAATTGGGCTAAAGCTTCAGAAACACATATAGATGATTTTTGGGGAGAGTTATCTAATGAAATTAAGCCCATTGTAGATGTAAACAAAAGTGATTCATCAAATCTTGATGCAACCCTTGAAATCAATATTCGTTCAGGCCAGCCCATTACTGACTCATTATTAAAACTTGTTCCTGAAGCATTTAGAGATCAACCAGAACTTGAGGAGAGAGAGTACATAAAAGCTTTTTATGAATATTCTGCAAGCCTACAAGAAGCTTGGGATGGTCCAGCACTCCTTGTATTTGCTGATGGAAATTTTGTCGGAGCAACGCTTGATAGAAATGGCCTAAGACCAGCAAGATATTCAATCACAGACGATGGTTTTGTAATAATGGGTTCTGAAACAGGAGTAGTAGATCTTGAAGAAGAAAGAATAATAGAAAAAGGTCGATTAGGACCGGGACAAATGTTGGCAGTTGATTTTCATCAGCATAGAATCCTAAGAAATTGGGAAGTAAAATCTGAGGCAGCTCAAAGGCATGATTATAAAGATCTTCTTAGTAATAGAACTATAAAAATTGAAAATAATGAATGGGTTAAAGACTGCAAACTAAAAGACCTTGAGTTGTTACAACAACAAACTGCATACGGGTTTTCAGCTGAGGATAATGATCTTATTTTAGATTCAATGGCTTTATTAGCTAAAGAGCCTACTTATTGCATGGGCGACGACATCCCATTAGCAGTTCTTTCATCTAAGCCACATATTTTATACGACTACTTTAAGCAAAGATTTGCGCAAGTTACTAATCCTCCTATTGACCCTCTGAGAGAAAAACTTGTAATGAGTTTAGAGATGCATCTAGGAGAAAGATGTACACCATTTGAAATTAAAGATGCTAAACCTTTTATTCATTTACAAAGTCCGATTCTAAATGAGGAAGAACTAATTTCCATCAAAAAATCAAAAATTAAATCTCAGACAATTTCAAGTTTGTTTGATTTAGAGGAAGGTATTCAAGGCTTAGAGAACCAATTAGAACTAATCTGTAAACAGAGTGAGCTGTCTATAAAAGAGGGTTGCTCTTTAATTATCATTTCTGATAAGGGAATTAATCCTAAAAAGACTTTCATACCTCCTTTACTTGCTGTTGGAGCAATTCATCATTATCTTCTTAAAAAAGAAATCAGGCTAAAAGCTTCTCTAATAATTGAGACCGGTCAATGTTGGAGCACACATCACTTAGCTTGTTTAATTGGATATGGAGCAAGTGCAGTTTGCCCTTGGTTGACCTTCGAAGCAGGTAGACACTGGTTAAAACATCCAAAAACACAAAAACTCATTGATAGCAAAAAAATAAATCCATTAACAATAGTTGATGTTCAAAAAAATATTAAAAAAGCTTTAGAAGACGGGCTAAGAAAAATTCTCTCAAAAATAGGCATTTCACTTTTATCTAGTTACCATGGTGCACAAATTTTTGAAGCTGTAGGCCTTGGATCTGACTTAATAAAAATTGCTTTTGATGGTACAACAAGTCGTATCGCTGGCATAACATTAAAAGAATTAACTAATGAAACACTTTCAATACATACGAAAGCCTATCCAGAGATTGATTTAAAGAAATTAGAATTTTTAGGATTTGTACAATTTAGAAATAATGGAGAATATCATTCCAATAACCCGGAGATGTCAAAAGTTTTACACTCAGCTGTTAAACAAGGGCCAGGATACGATCATTTTGAAACTTACAAAAAACTTATTAGTAATAGACCGACAACATCTCTTAGAGATTTACTAACAATTAATTCAAAAAGAAAAAGCATTCCATTAAAGGAAGTTGAAAGTGTTGAATCAATTTGCAATAGGTTCTGCACTGGAGGAATGAGTTTAGGTGCTTTATCCAGAGAAGCGCATGAAGTTTTAGCAGTTGCTATGAATAGAATTGGTGGAAAAAGTAATAGTGGAGAAGGGGGAGAAGATCCAGCTCGTTTCAATGTTTTAAATGATATCGATGAAAATACTCAGTCAGCGACGTTACCATTTATTAAAGGCTTAAAGAATGGAGATACTGCATGCTCCGCTATTAAACAAATAGCATCAGGAAGATTTGGAGTTACACCTGAATATCTAAGAAGTGGTAAACAACTCGAAATTAAAATGGCTCAAGGCGCAAAACCCGGAGAGGGAGGACAATTACCTGGTCCAAAAGTTGATTCTTACATTGCAAAACTAAGAAATAGCAAACCTGGAGTAGCTTTAATATCTCCTCCCCCGCATCATGATATTTATTCAATTGAAGATTTAGCTCAACTTATCCACGACTTACACCAAGTTCATCCAAAAGCGAAAGTAAGCGTTAAACTTGTTTCTGAAATTGGTATAGGCACAATTGCTGCTGGAGTAAGCAAAGCTAATGCAGATGTAATTCAAATATCAGGCCATGACGGAGGTACAGGTGCTTCACCCCTGAGTTCTATTAAACATGCAGGTTTACCATGGGAACTTGGTGTTGCTGAGGTTCATAAATCTCTCTTAGAAAATAACTTACGCGAAAGAGTAATTTTGAGAACTGATGGAGGTCTTAAAACAGGCTGGGATGTAGTTATTGCAGCTTTACTAGGTGCTGAAGAATACGGTTTTGGATCTGTAGCGATGATTGCTGAAGGATGCATAATGGCTCGGGTTTGTCATACAAACAAGTGTCCTGTTGGAGTTGCCACTCAAAAAGAAGAATTAAGAAAAAGATTTAAAGGTATTCCAGAAAATGTCGTCAATTTTTTCTTGTATATTGCTGAAGAAGTAAGACAGATAATGAGTAGTATCGGTGTCTCTAATATGGAAGAACTGATTGGTAATCAAGAATTTCTTTTTGCAAGAAATATCGATCTTCCAAAAACTTCTAATATTGATCTTTCTTCTTTAGTGAATGAAGATTCAACCCCTGATAGATCATGGTTAAAACACATAAAAACTGCCCATAGTAATGGTTCTGTATTAGAAGACGAGTTTTTGTCTGATACTAAATTTATAGATTCAATTAAAAATCACGAAATATTAACCAAAGAAATTGAGATAAAAAATACAGATAGAAGTGTTTGTGCGAAAATATCAGGCGAAATCGCTGAACTTCACGGCAACACCGGCTTCAAAGGCGAACTCAACTTAAATTTCAAGGGATATGCAGGACAAAGCTTTGGTGCCTTTTTATTGAGTGGAATGAATGTTCAATTAATCGGAGAAGCTAATGATTATGTTTGTAAAGGAATGAATGGAGGAATACTCACAATAATTCCACCAAAAATAAATGAAATCTCCTCCGAACAAGTCATCCTAGGAAATACTTGTCTGTATGGAGCAACAGGTGGAAAATTATTTGCATTAGGAAAATCGGGAGAAAGATTTGCGGTTAGAAATAGTGGTGCTACAGCGGTAACTGAAGGAGCAGGTGATCATTGTTGTGAATACATGACTGGTGGGAAAGTTGTGATTCTAGGTTCCACAGGAAGGAATATTGGTGCGGGCATGACTGGTGGAATAGCTTTTATAATCGATGAAAATAATGATTTAATTAATAAAGTAAATAAAGAAATAGTAAGCATTCATCAATTAACTTCATCAAAACAGGAAAATATCTTATTGGACATTATTAGAGAATATCAAGCAAAAACAAATAGCTTAAAGGCTGCCAAAATAATTGAAAATTGGTCTCAATTTAAAAGTACTTTCAAATTGATTGTTCCCCCAAGCGAAGAAGAGATGCTTGGTATAAAAAAAATGTAAATGCCATTCTTTGTAAAAACTGAAATTATAAAAAAAGAATACTTAATTAATAATGATTTAAAACGAAAAATAATTAACGAACATATTGATTGGGTAAATAAATTAAAAAAAAAGGGAATTAATATAAAAAGTGGCTTTTTGGTAGATGAGTTAAATAGGCCAGGTGACGGCGGATTACTTATTCTTGAGATGAATAATTATAGAAATGCACTAGAAATAATTAAGAATGATCCAATGATTAAAAATGATCTAGTTGAATGGAAATTAAATGAGTGGGTAGATCCAATTAAATGAATATAACTATCTTGGATACTTTTTCATAAGTTTTTGAATCTCTTCAGCATGATAGCTACTACGAGTTAAAGGAGAACTAACTACTTGCATGAAGTTTAAATCTTTTTCCCCAAACATTTTAAAGTAGTTAAATTTTGAAGGACTTACAAATCTTTTAACAGGTAAATGATTAGGGCCAGGAGATAAATATTGGCCAATAGTAACAATATCAACGAAATTACTTTTTAAATCCTTAAGCAGACTTAAGACCTCCTCGTCTTTTTCCCCTAAACCAAGCATGAAGCCTGACTTTGTATAAATTTTGGGAGAGTAGTCTCTGGTTCTTTTAAGCAACTCAAGAGTTCTTTCATATTTGCCTTGAGGTCTTACTTTTTTATATAGCGAAGACACAGTCTCAATATTGTGGTTTAAAACATTTGGATTTGAATCAAGAACTTTTTCAAGCGCTTTCCAGTTGCCACAAAGATCAGGTATTAGAAGCTCAATAGTAGTTTCAGGAGATTTTTCTCTTATTTGATGAACACATTGAAAAAATTGAGATGCGCCACCATCCTCAAGATCGTCTCTATTAACTGATGTGATTACAACATGCTTAAGCTTCATTCTAAAAACAGCTTCGGCTAAACGATATGGTTCAGTTGGGTCTAAGTCTCTCTTAGATCTATCAAAATCAATATCGCAATATGGACATGCCCTAGTGCAACCAGGACCCATTATGAGGAAAGTTGCAGTTCCACTAGCAAAACATTCGCCGATATTTGGACAGCTTGCTTCTTGACATACGGTATTGAGATTTAAATCGTTTAATAAATTTGCAGTATTACCAATTCGCTCAACTTGTGGAGCTTTGACCCTTAACCATTCAGGTTTTGAAATTAAACTATTAGGATTATTAGTCACATTAAATCTTCTTGACCTGTTTTTATTTTACTAAAAACAAGATGAATTAACTATTTATAATTTCAAAGACGAAGCTCATTCAACAGAAGTAAATAAGTAAATGAATTCAACTAATCCATCAGTAATTTAGAAAATTTTTAATTAAATTTACTCGTTACACAACTTTTTTGTTTCATTAACTAAAATTGAATCAGATTTCATAACGTTATTTTTAATACAGATATCAGAACATAGTAATTTTAAAAATATGACTAAAAAGCTTGTTTTTGTTGATTTATTTTGTACTAAAAAGTGTTTTTTTAATTATTTTTTGATACAGTAAAAAATATATGTAATAAAACATTGACTTTTAAATTTAAAAGAAAACGTATTTTATTATCGGAAAAAAGTAAAAACTCTAAAGCAATAGGTTATGCTAGAGCTACTCATAACGAATATGAATATTTAGAAGAGCAAATAAAAATTTTGAAGGAAGAAGGTTGCAGTTTAGTGTTCTCTGAATTTATAAGTTTAGATGAAGAAATCAAACCCCAACTCAATAAAGCTATAAATTCCTTATCAAAAGGCGATCAATTAATAATAACTCAGCTTGATCGAGCATTTAAAAATAAAAAAGAATGTTTGATAACAATAAATAAACTTATTAATCAGGATATTCAATTGCGAACTTTGACTGGTTTTTTTGCTGCTAATGAATCTTCTAATGCAAATTCTTCAATTTTTAATATTTTATATGAATTAGATAATTTAGAAGACAAAAGTTTAGGTGAAAGAAAAAAAGAACAACTATTACGCAGAAAATTATCTGGAAATAATTTGGGAGGAAGGCCCAAAATAAGTCCTCTAAAAGAATCTTTAGTAATCAGATTGCGTAATGAAGGATATTCTTATCGATCAATCAGATCACAAACAGGAATTGCGTTGTCAACAATAAGAAGAGTAATTTTGGAAGGAGAACTAACATAAAATGAACAGGAAAGAAATTGAAAATTTAATTAAAGAAAATTTTAAAGATACAGCGTTGCGTATTTATGAATTAGATAATGAAGATAGAAAAAGTTTATTAGCTGAATATAGAGAATGGATCATGAATGATTTAGATTTTGAAGAAGTAATGATGTTGCCTTATGAAGCCTATACTGACAAATTAGATTCTAATTTCTTAGAAGATTCACTTTAGTCCTCAATAGTATATCTCTTATTAAAATCGTATACTTCTTTTGCTATAAACGGTAAAAGGGAAGAATCTTTGGAATATTTTTCTCCATTACAAAAAACTACTAATAAAGTTTGTAGAGATTGATTATTAATCCACCAAGCAGAATCATGTCTAACTTCAGACATTAAGCCTGCTTTACTCCAAAGATTAATGCTTTCTGGTAATCCTTCACCCAAAAAACCATCTATTTGATTAAGAGAATCCTTTTTAAGAGCAACTTTATTTAAATTTCTTTTTAAGAAACTTCGCAAATTTAAATTATTTTCTTGATAATCAATATGAATCATAATTTCCTCCAAAACCCTTGCAGCCGAATCAGAGTTCATAGCGTTTCTATTTTTATTATCATATCCATAAAATTCTTTCTCACGACCAAATGGTGCATCATCCCAAGTCTTCTGACAGCAATTGATACCAACCAATTCTTCCCAATTTAAATCATGTAGCCAATCATTTATTATACTTCTTTGGTATTTCCAATTTTCCCATAATTCGCCTTCAATACGAGGTCCACTTGTTGTTCCAGTAAGTAAATCAATTAAAAAGCTTGTTGCATTATTACTAGAGAAAGACAACATTTTCCCTACAGCATCAATAATTTCATCTGATAATAGTAAACTTCCTTTTTTAATCCAATAAAATGCAGCAAGGCCATAAACTAACTTGACTATGCTGGCAGGGTAAACCATTTTTTTGTTATTAATGCCAGTTCCAAAACCTTTAAATACACTTTTATTTTCACTTTTATAATTAATCCAAGTTATCGAAATATCTTCTCTTGAAAAATCTTTATCATGAGAGCATACTCTCCTTAAAATATCATTTAAGGCTAGACCCATCTCCTGATTTAAATAGTAAAAGGACATTGAATGGAAATTTATAAAAATCCTATCTCACTATTTAAACAAACTAATTTTTCAAAAACTATTTGGTGGCAATTAAAAGTTAATATTTCGGGATATCAAAATGAAACAGAAGATAAATTAGTTACAGAAATTTTTAAAAATAGAATTTTCAGGCTTATTTATCCAAATATTTATCAAAACAACCATAGATTTTCAAGAATACTAGTTCAACTATATGAAGATGGTTACGTCTGTTGGATAAATTTAGATGGATTGATTATTGAAAAATACGAATTCAAAAAAAATAACAGTTTAGAAAATGAACACTTCTTTATAAAAGATAAAGTTAACTCAATTTTAAAATGGATCAAGGATCAATCTGAGTTAAATAATGAATATCTTTGGGGAGGTACATTAGGACCCAATTTTGATTGTTCTGGATTAATTCAGACTGCTTTTTTAAAACATCAAATTTTTATACCTCGAGACTCTTTTCAAATAAAAAGTTTTTGTAAGCACCTTTTTTATTACAAAGAATCGTATGCGGATCTACTACCTGGCGATCTTTTATTTTTTGGAAATGAAGAAAAATGTGATCATATTGGAATCTACAAAGGAGACGGATTCTATTACCATAGCTCTGGAATGGATTTTGGCAGAAATGGAATAGGATTAGACACCCTAAAAAAGTCTAATGATAAAATCTCATTGCATTATAAATCTAAACTTATTTCGGCAGGAAGAGTTGTTAGAAACTATAGATGGGACAGAACAATACGCTAGTAGTAGAGCTTACCTTTTATTTTAAAATTAAATTTTAAATATTTATTACTTATTCTTTGATTTAGGAATTAACCAGCAGTCCAAATATTTTTAATAATTGGCATTATTGTATCTAAGTGTAATGTTCCAACAAGTAGCCAAGCAAAAACAGCTCCTCCGCATCCTCCTAACCAAAATCCACTTGTAAAATCAGCCCAACCAGCTCTTGTAAATAAGTCCTTTGGAGGATTATTAACAGTCGCATCTGGAGGTTGAACATTAGGTGCTTTACCAGGTGCATTGTATAGCACAAAAAGTGCTGTCAAAATATGAACAGCTCCAATAGTAGCGAGAAGTCCAGCTGTTAGAGCAAATTCAGAATTTCTTAATGGGCCAGTCATTGTAAAAGGTCCGTATAGAAGATATCCAAAAGCTGCCCCAGTTTCTAAACCTCTAAAATTAGGGGAAATACCTTCTCTGTAAAAAGGTAAATTATTTATAAAAGCTTTTGTAAAATAACCACTATTAACTGGAGTAGCTAAATTACCAACAAAAGGATCAGCAACTGTTTTTACTGCCCATTGTTCTGCTACGCCAATATCATTTGGTTGTACAGAAGTATCTATGTATTTCTCCTCAAACTTAATAGAACTTGTTGATTCAGAGAATGATTTTTGAAAGTCGCTCATTTTTTTAATAGTTTAGTGTTTGATAATTTATTCAGTTGCTGTAATTAATCTTCCAATCAATACGATAAAAACAGCAGGCATTGCTATACCAATTAATGGAACAAAAATTGAGGGTAAAAGACTTGGTAAATCAGATGGCATAGTTCTTTAAACATCTTTAAACACTTTAGTATTGATCGGCGAAATAATGTTAATTTTATTACCGGATGATATAAAAATTATTAACTTTTTACATGTTAAAATTTTTCGCAATTTTACTTATTATTTTTATAGGAATATTACTTCTAGTTTTTAAAAAAAGAAGCTTTAAAAAGTTAATAAATCAAAGCAATTTAAATTTTATTAAATTAAAGAAAAATAAAAAAAGTAATAATAAATTTCTTTCTAAAAAAAATAGTTATTTATACAATCACGAAGTAAAAAAGTACTCAATATTTTATAAAAATTCTCAAAAAAATAAAATGATTAGTCTTTTTCAGGGCGATACAGAAAATAAATTAAAGGAATTAAAAATTGCGGAAGAATTGGCTGATAAATCAACATTACCAATTTTACGAAAAGGCTTAAGAGATATTTCTCCTGAAGTCGTTGAAATTTCAGCTTTATTAATAAGACAGTTCAAGTAAACAATCAATTTTGCTTAGCACTGTTTATTGATCTAATTCTGTAAATTGGACGACTTTGGCTTTCATGATATGTCCTAATTAAAAGTTCACTCAACAATCCAAAGCTAAATAATTGAACACCAGTAATTCCTAATATTAATGCAAACATCAGCAACGGACGATTTCCAATATCCTCACCCAATATTTTTAAAACTATCAAATAAGAACTCATTGCTAGGCTAATCAAAATACTAATAATTCCCACAAAACCAAATCCATACATTGGTCTAGTTAAAAATTTAGTCATAAACCAAACAGTTAGTAAATCCATTAAAACTCTAAAAGTTCTATCGATTCCATATTTACTAGATCCATATTGCCTGCTTCTATGATTGACTTTAATTTCTTTGATTCTTGCACCTTCAATATTTGCTAAAACGGGAAGAAACCTGTGTAGTTCACCATATAACTTAATATCATCTATTATTTCTTTCTTAAATGCTTTTAAGGAGCATCCATAATCATGCAACTTTAAATCTGTTACATGAGCTATTAATTTATTTGCTATTTTTGATGGTATTTTTCTATTAATTAATTTATCTTTTCTATCAAACCTCCATCCACAAATCAAATCATATCCTTTATTAATTTCTGAAATTAATATAGGAATATCATTTGGATCATTCTGTAAATCACCATCCAAAGTAATGACAATATCGCCTTTAGAATTATCAAAGCCAGCTGACATTGCTGCTGTTTGCCCATAATTTTTGCGAAGAGAAATTACTGACAATTCTTTAATTTTGAGAATTAGTTTTTTTAATACTTGAAGAGTATTGTCTTTAGAACCATCATTTACAACAATCAATTCAAAATTTAATTTATGAAATGACATTACATTTACAACTTCATCCAATAAAAAACCAATACTCTCACTTTCATTGAAAACAGGGATGATAATAGAAATTAATTGTTTTATATCTGACATTTTTATTTGATAATAATTATGTAAATTTTAACTTAATTTAGAACATTAAAAAAAGCCAAAAAAAATCACCACTTTCGTGGTGATTTAATTTATTTATAAGGAAATTTAGCCAAACTTACCTGAAGTTGATGCAATAACAAATGCACCAAATGTAAGGATGTTTCCAATCGTGAAATGTGCTAAACCCACTAATCTTGCTTGAACAATTGAAAGTGCAACTGGCTTATCTCGCCAACCTACAAGATTAGCAATTGGAGTACGCTGATGTGCCCAAACTAATGTTTCTATTAATTCTTGCCAGTAACCGCGCCATGATATTAGGAACATGAAACCAGTCGCCCAAACTAAGTGACCAAATAAGAACATCCAAGCCCAAGGAGATAAAGAATTTACTCCAAATGGATTATATCCGTTAATAAGTTGGGCAGAGTTTAACCAAAGATAATCTCTGAACCATCCCATTAGGTAAGTTCCTGATTCATTAAATTGAGCTACATTACCTTGCCATATAGCTAGGTGTTTCCAATGCCAGTAGAAGGTTACCCATGCTATTAGATTTAATGCCCAGAACATAGCTAGATACATAGCGTCCCATGATGAACTATCACAAGTACCTCCACGACCAGGTCCATCACAAGGGAATGCATAGCCTAAGTCTTTTTTATCAGGAATTAATTTTGTTCCCCTAGCATCAAGTGCACCTTTGATAAGGATTAAAGCAGTTGTATGAAGACCTAAAGCAATAGCATGGTGAACTAAGAAATCTGCAGGTCCGATAGGTAAAAAAGCACTTAATGCATCTTGTCTATTGATAAGATCCATCCAGTAATGATTACCTGGCAATGAATTAGCAGCAATAGTTGCTGAACTTGTAGGATCAGATAATAAAGCGTTAAAACCATACATCATCTTACCTTGAGCGGCTTGAACAAATTGAGCAAATACTGGCTCAATAAGAATTTGCTTTTCAGGATTACCAAAAGCTACAACAACATCATTATGGACATAAATTCCAAGAGTATGGAATCCAAGCAACATTGTTACCCAACTAAGATGACTTATTAAAGCTTCCTTTGTTCCAAGAACTCTCGCTAATACATTATCTTTATTTAATTCAGGATCGTAATCCCTTACAAAGAAAATAGCACCATGTGCAAAAGCACCAACCATCAAGAACATTGCTATGTACTGATGATGACTATATAAGGCAGATTGTGTAGTGTAGTCCCTAGCGATAAAAGCATAAGAAGGAAGTGCTCCCATATGTTGCGCTACAAGAGAAGTTGCGACTCCAAGTGATGCTAATGCTAGTCCAAGTTGAAAATGTAATGAGTTATTTACAGTTTCATATATACCATCATGATTAATTCCGAAACTACCTTTATGAGGATCATTTGGGTGTCTAGTATTATGAGCTTCTGTAATTTCTTTGAGGCTATGCCCTATGCCAAAAGTATTTCTATACATATGGCCGGCAATTACAAAAACTGTTCCAATTGCAATATGGTGATGAGCAATATCAGTAAGCCATAATGCTTCACTTTGAGGATGAAGACCTCCCAAAAAAGTAAAGATTGCTGTTCCAGCTCCTTCAGCTGTTCCAAATACTTGATCTAAAGAATCAGGATTTTGTGCATATGCTCCCCAGTTTAAAGTAAAGAAAGGAGCTAATCCTGCAGGGTGTGGAAGTACTGTTAACCAGTTATCCCAACCTACATGCTGTCCTCTTGATTCAGGTATTGCAACATGAACTAAATGACCTGTCCAAGCGATACTACTAAAACCAAATAAAACAGCTAAGTGATGATTTAATCTTGACTCTGCATTTTTAAACCAGGCCAGAGAAGGTCTGAATTTTGGTTGTAAATGTAACCAACCTGCAAATAAAGTCCAACAAGCAAGAATACTCATAAATATTGATGCTTGGAAGAGTTGCTCGTTAGTTCTCATTCCAATTGTGTACCACCAATGGTAGAGACCTGAGTAAGCAATGTTTACTGGACCGCTTGCTCCAGCTTGTGTCATTGCTTCTGTGATGCCAGATCCAAAATGCGGATCCCAAATAGCATGAGCTATAGGGCGGACATGAGTTGGATCAAGTACAAATTGCTCAAAGTTACCCTGCCAAGCAATATGAAATAAGTTACCAGCCACCCAGAGAGCGATTATTGCTAGATGTCCAAAATGTGTAGAGAATAGCTTCTGATAAAGTTTTTCTTCGGTCATACCATCATGACTCTCAAAGTCATGAGCGGTAGCTATTCCGTACCATATTCGTCGGGTTGTGGGGTCCTGAGCTAGACCCTGGTTAAATGATGGAAATTTTGTTGCCATTGAATTAAAAAGGTGAAGTTCAGGTTATTAGCCCAGCCCGAAAAGGCGAGCATGGAAGAAGGCCCATGTGGTAGCAATACCACCTACAAGGAAGTGTGTAACACCTACTGCACGACCCTGAGTAATAGATAGAGCTCGAGGTTGAATGGTTGGTGCAACCTTTAATTTATTGTGTGCCCATACAATTGATTCGAACAATTCTTGCCAATATCCTCTTCCACTGAAGAGGAACATTAAACTGAACGCCCATATAAAGTGAGCTCCTAAGAACATCAAACCGTACATGCTTATTGATTGACCATAGCTTGTTAATACTTGAGAAGCTTGAGCCCAGAGGAAATCTCTTAACCAACCATTGATAGTAATTGAACTTTGTGCGAAATTACCACCAGTGAGCCCCCAAACATCACTCTGCATTTTCCAAGAGAAGTGGAAAATAACTATTGATAAACAGTTATACATCCAGAAGAGAGCCAAGAAAACGTGATCCCATGAAGAAACTTGACATGTACCACCTCTTCCAGGTCCATCACAAGGGAATCTAAATCCTAGAGAAGCTTTGTCAGGAATCAACCTTGAACTTCTTGCATAAAGAACTCCTTTAAGAAGTATCAAAACAGTTACATGGATTTGGAAAGCATGAATATGATGAATCATTAAATCAGCTGTACCTAGTGGAATTGGAGCTATAGCTACTTTTCCACCAACTTCTACTAAACTTCCATTAAACACTTCACTTAAAGCTTTGTGAGGTAAAGCTTCTGCAGTACCTGCTAAAAGGGAAGTCCCAACAGCAGATGCTTGAATACTCTGTACCCATTGAGCAAAGATTGGCTGAAGTTGGATAGCAGAATCACTAAACATATCTTGGGGTCTACCCAAAGCTCTCATAGTATCGTTATGAATATAGAGTCCAAAACTATGGAATCCTAACCACATACAAACCCAGTTCAAGTGACTGATTAAAGCATCTCTTGCCTTAAGTATTCTGTCTAATACATTATCAATATGTTTTGCTGGATCGTAATCTCTAACCATTGCAATTCCAGCATGCGCACCTGCTCCTACTATGAATAATCCACCTATCCACATGTGATGGGTAAATAATCCAAGAACTGTCATATAGTCAGTAGCTATATAAGGATATGGAGGCATCGCATACATGTGATGAGATACAAGTATGCTTATTGATCCAAGCATCGCTAGGTTTACTGATAGCTGAGCATGTCTACTTTCTGCCATGAACTCAAAAAGACCTTGATGACCTTTAGGCGCAGGGAATAATATTGGGTCTCCTTGTTGTGAATCTAATATTTCTTTCATACTATGACCAATACCGTAGTTGGTTCTGTACATATGACCACCGATTATCGCTATTACACCAAAAGCTAAATGATGATGTGAAACATCAGTCATCCACAAGCTTCCTGTCACAGGGTTAAGTCCACCTTTGAAAGTTAGGAAGTCTGAAAAAGCTAACCAATTTAAACTGAAGAAATTGCCTGTACCACTTGCTAATCCTGGAAATATCTGACCGATAATTTGTGGATCGCAGAGTTGATGCGGCATAGGCATATCTGCAATAGTTGCTATTTCTTTTCCATTAATAACTAAAGGAGAGCCTGCATCAATTGCATCTAAGAGAGCTGCTGTAGGAGCTCCGATATGAATACAATGGCCAGCCCATGCTAAAGATCCCAAACCTACTAAACCAGCTATGTGGTGGTTAAGCATAGACTCAATATCTTGAAACCACTCCATTTTTGGAGCTGCTTTGTGATAATGAAAAATTCCAGCATGAAGCATAAGTGCCGCCATTACTACAGCACCTATTGCTAAAGCCATAAGTTCACTCTCATTAGTGATTCCCCATGCTCGCCACATGTGGAATATTCCTGAACTAATTTGAATACCATTGTAGTTAGCACCAAGGTCAGCATTAAGCATTTCTTGACCAACTATTGCCCATACTTGCTGAGCACCTGGTTTGACATGAGTTGGATCAGCTAACCAACCTGAGTAATTAGAAAATCTTGCTCCATGGAAAAATGCAGCACTCATCCATATAAAAATGACGGCAAGATGTCCAAAATGAGCTGAAAAGATTTTTCTTGTTGCTTCTTCAGCATCGCCTGTATGCACATCGAAATCATGTGCATCAGCGTGCAAATTCCAGATCCAAGTTGTAGTTTTCGGACCTTTAGATAATTTACTTGACCAGAATCCTGGCTTATCTAATTTGGCAAAATCAATAGGTCTCGGATCGGCCTTGACAGGATCTTCCAAAACTTTTTTGTTTTTTTCTCCACTTTCTGGTGGGCTGATGGTCATCTAGCACCTCGAAAATAATTGACACTAAAGCCGATTGATCGGATCTTGAACATATTCTCAATGATAATGTTCAAGAAAACGAATCCTTCGGAACTTTAGATATTCGTTTTCAAAAATAATAAGGCAAAGATTCTTTCGTTATGCATTAACGTAACAAATGTTCTAATGATTGTTACTATATGAATATTTTGTTAAATTCTAGTCTATGACTAAATTATGGGTATTTTTACTCAAAATTTATATAAATTTCTTAAATTTTTTTTTATATTTCAAGGAAAATTTTTTAAATCCAGCGACAGGATATAATTTCAAAGTTACTATCAATAGTTTCTAATTTGAAAGGCATTGCGATAGGTCTATCTAATAATTCAAAAGAAATTTTAAAAAGGCTTAAAAAAACCGAATTTGTCAATGAAATATATATTGCGGGTTCTTCAAAAGAGGATGGAAAGGAAAATGAACTTATTCAAGTACAAAAACCTAGAGAAATATTACTAAAAAAATGGCCAGAGATAGATTTAATAATTTTTATAGGCTCAATTGCTGCATCAATACGCATAATAAATCCATTTTTAACCTCTAAAGATCAAGATCCAGGAGTAATAGTTATAGATAACAAATGTTCCAAAATAGTTCCATTAATTGGCTTACATCAGTCAAATACGCAAAATATTTCATGTCAAATTGCTAATTTACTTGGTGGCGAGATTATAGAAACTAATAATTCCAATGATCAAAGCCTCTTAAATCTTGATGCATTTGGAAATCAATGGGGGTGGAAAAGATCTGGCAAAATAAACGATTGGTCAAAACTAGTAATTAAACAAGCTAAAAACGAAGAAATATTTTGCAAACAATTATCTGGTAATAGCTTATGGAAAACCTCAGAATCAGGGGAGATTATTAATCAAATCAATGAAAAAGAAACTGAAAAACCAGATTCAACATTTTATGTGAGTATATTCGAAAATAATGCAACAACTTGGCACCCGCCCGTATTATGGGTTGGTATTGGATGTGAAAGAAATACAAGCAAAGAATTAATAAAAAATTCTTTAAATAATTTTTTTGAGGCAGAAAATTTATCACTGCAATCAATTGCGGGATTTGCAACTATTGATATTAAAAAAAATGAGAAAGGAATTTTAGAACTTGCTAAAGAAAAAAACTTGCCTTTAAAGTTTTTTAGTAAAGAAGATCTTTCAAAAATAATTGTTCCAAATCCATCAAATGTTGTGCAAAATGAAATTGGCACACCTTCCGTAGCAGAAGCCTCTTGCTTACTCGCAGCAGGAGAAGAATCAAAATTATTAGAAGAAAAAAGAATTTTTAAAAATCAATCTGGGGCATTAACTATCGCTATAGCAGAATCAAAAAATCAATATAATCCCACTCATGGCGAAATCCATATTATTGGAAGTGGGCCTGGTGATATCTCCTTTCTAACCAATAATGCAAGAAAAGCACTCTCAAGATGTACTGTTTGGATTGGATACAAAATGTATTTAGATTTAATAAAACCCTTAAAAAGTAATGATCAAGTTTTAATTGAAAGTAAACTTACTGAAGAAAAAGAGAGATGCAGTAAAGCAATTAAACTAGCTGAGGAAGGAATAAAAGTGGCTTTAATTTCTTCAGGTGAATCTGGATTTTATGGAATGGCAGGTTTACTTTTAGAATTACTTCAAAAAATCAAAAAAGAATATAGACCTTACTTTGAAGTACATCCAGGTATAAGTAGTGTTCAATTAGCAGCTGCGATTAGTGGAGCACCACTAATGAATGACTTTTGCTCAGTAAGCTTAAGCGATAAATTAACTCCATGGTCTTTAATAGAAAAAAGAATTGAAGGAGCTCTTGTGGGTGACTTTGTAATAGCTTTATTTAATCCTCAATCCATTGAAAGGAATTGGCAACTAAAAAGTGTAATAGATACATGTTTAAAATCTAGGCCTGGAGATACTCCAGTTTTAATAGCTAGACAAGTAGGTAGAGAAAATCAATCAAAAAAATTTTTTACTTTAAACACCATTCCTTTCAAAGAGATTGACATGTTATCAATCATTATTATTGGCAATTCTCAAACAACCTTAGTTGATGAAATATTTCTTACTCCCAGAGGATATTTTAAAAATTAAGTTAAGATAATCCATAATTCAATAATTAAAATTTTTTCTTTGCTTTTTCTCTATAAGAATACTAATCTTTAATAATGATTAAGAAAATTAATTGAAAAATATTGGTTTAATTTTGTTTGATATAGATGGGGTAATCCGTAGTGTAGAAAATAGTTACAGACTTTCATTAAAAAAAACAGTCTACAAATTTTCTGGTTGGGAGCCAAGTTATATAGATATTGATAATGCAAAAAATGAAGGGATCTGGAATAATGACTGGGATTTAAGTTTAGAACTTATAAAAAGATGTGTAAAAAAAAGGAACTTAAACCTAGAAATTCCTCCAAGAGAAGAAATAGTAAAATGTTTTGAAGAGTTTTATTTTGGCGGAGATCCAAATCAAGATTGTAAATATTGGTCCGGATACATAACTAATGAGGAGTTATTAGTTGATAAAAAGTTTTTTGATTTAATTCAAAGCAATGGAATTATCTGGGGTTTTGTTAGTGGTGCAGAGTCTGCTTCTGCAAAATTTGTTTTAGAAAAAAGACTTGGGCTAAAGTCACCACCATTAATATCTATGGGAGATGCCCCTGACAAACCTGATCCAAAAGGTTTTATTAACTTATCTAAAAAGCTTATTGGAAATAAACTTGGCGAATCAACAATTCCCATTGCGTATGTAGGAGATACTATTGCAGATATAAATACAGTTATAAACGCTAGAAAGGAAATACCATCTCAAAAATTCATAAGTATCGGAATAGCCCCCCCTCATTTACATTTAAATTCTCGATTAAAAGAACGTAATTCTTACGAAACAAATCTTAGAAATGCAGGTGCTGACTTGATTTTAAATTCTATTTATGACCTTGAAAATGTTAATCTTAATTTATTTTAAAACAAATATTAATTAAAAAATTTCCTGAACAAACTACGGAGAGGGAGGGATTCGAACCCTCGACAAAAGTTACCTCCTGTAACTCCTTAGCAGGGAGCCGCTTTCAACCACTCAGCCACCTCTCCAGTTCTTATACATTATCAATTTTTTTGCAAACATTCAAAATTATTTATTTAATCGAAATGTCTAATCAACTTGAACTCTCGGCAATCTATTTTTGAAAGAACAAAGAATTTCCCAAGGAATAGTATTAGATTCCTTTGCCCAATCAATAGGAGAGATTATTTTATCTCCATCAGATCCTAGCAATACCAATGTACTACCAACTTTAATTTCATCTGAACCTGTAATATCCACCATCATTTGATCCATAGTTATCGATCCTACTTGGGGATAAAGTTTATTTTTAAAGATAACTTTTATCTTACCTGAGAGATTTCTCGGGACTCCATCTGCATAACCAATACTTACTACAGCTAACTTAGTTTTTCTACTACTTACAAATTTTCCTCCATAACTTACTCTTACTCCTTGATCAATAACTCTTATAAAAGCTACTTTGGCCTTTAAAAATAAAGCTGGTCTAAGACATAAATTTTTATCTATTTTTGCTAAAGGACTATATCCATACATAGAAAGTCCAACCCTTACCATATGGAAATGAAAATCTTTATTGAGAAGCATGCCTGCAGAATTTGCCAAATGAATTTTGATATTTTGATTTTTACCAACGTTAATTTGCTTTAATAATTCCTTAAACTTAAGTCTTTGTAATTGAGTAACGCTTTTAGGATCTAATGAGTTATCTTCATCTGCAGATGCTAAATGGCTGTAAATACCCTCTATTGAAATGTTTTCAAAAGATTTTATTTTTTCAAATTCCTGAATAAATTTTTCAGATTCAAATCCTAATCTTGACATTCCAGTATCAACTTTAAGATGTAAAGAAAATTTCAACTCAAACTGCTTACCAATATTGTTACAAATTAAACACTCTCTAAGACTACTGATAGTTGGCATAAGATCATTTTTAAATGCTATTATTAGATCTTTTTTTGTATATTGATTACCTAAAACAAGTATTGGTTTTTTAACTCCTGAGGAACGAAGCTTAATCCCTTCTCTTAAAGTGGCAACTCCTAATTGCGAAGCTCCACCTTTGATTGCATATTCTGATACTACTCTAGAATCATGTCCATATCCATCAGCTTTAACAACTGCCATAAATTGACAACCTTCACTTAATTTAGATATTAACTGCCTTACATTTTTTTCTATTGCTTTACCATTGACTTCAATCCACGCTCTTTGTTTCGGATCTATATCTTTATCAAAATTAGGATATTTATCAAAATTAAATCGCTGATTTGTTTGCCGAATTTGCATTTAATTTGCGCAATTATATGCGCTTATTGGAATATACAGTTAGCATGACATGTAAATTGTATTTTGGCATGAGTCAGACTCTAGTGTTAAATGCATCTTATGAACCTTTAAACATCACTTCTTGGCGAAGAGCTGTTATTTTGATGATCAAAGGTAAGGCAGAAAGCTTGGAAGAAGATAAAACATATTCAATACATTGCGGAAGAAAATTGCCTACAGTTATAAGACTTCGTTACTACGTAAAGGTACCTTTTAGAGAGGTTTCTTTAACAAGAAAAAACATTCTTCTAAGAGATAATAATGCTTGCCAATACTGTAATTATAGAGGTAGTGACTTATCAATAGATCATGTTTTACCTAGAAGTAGAGGTGGAACTGATAACTGGGAAAATGTTACTACAGCATGTCTTAGATGTAATGTACAAAAAGGCAACCGTACTCCAGAAGAGGCAAATATGCCTTTAAAACGAAGGCCTTACCGTCCACTAAGTAATCTAAATTTTGAGGCTACAAGACAAATTGACTCTGGTAAGCATAAAGAATGGAGTAAATACGTAATAGGGGTTGCAATCTAGAATTTAGAAAATTAACTCATCTCATCATTAAAATCTTCCATCATTCTCTTTTGTTCTTGTGCTATGCATGCATCAATTACTTCATCCAATTGACCAGCAAGAATTGGTTCAAGAGAAAAATTTAAGCCTAATCTATGATCAGTTGTCCTATTATCTTTAAAATTATATGTTCTAATTTTTTCACTCCTATCACCTGTTCCAACCTGCGAAAGCCTTTGTGATCTCTCTTTGGCATTAGCTTCTTTTAATTGAATTTCATATAATTTGGCTCTTAAGATTTCCATTGCTCGTTCACGATTTTGCAATTGTGATCTTTCTTGAGTACAAAAAACTCTTATTCCTGTGGGCTTATGGAGAAGATCAATAGCAGTCTCTACCTTATTAACATTCTGTCCCCCTGCACCTCCTGACCTTGCCGTACCAACCTCTAAATCGGTCGGATCAATTTTAACCTCAACAGGATCAGCCTCAGGCATGACTGCAACTGTAGCAGTAGAGGTATGAACTCTACCTTGAGATTCAGTAGCTGGAACTCTTTGAACTCTATGTACACCAGCCTCAAATTTAAGTTGACTATATACAGAATCTCCCTTAACGGATATAACTAACTCTTTGAATCCGCCCATATCTGACTCAGAGGCACTAACAGGTTTTACGGACCATCCAATTTTTTGCCCATATCTTTCATACATTCTTGCTAGATCGCCCGCCCATATACAAGCCTCGTTACCTCCAGCACCGGCTCTGATTTCTAACATTACACTTCTTTCATCTCTTGGATCTTTTGGTAATAAAGCGATTGTGGTTTTTTGAATAAGTTCGTTCTTACATTCCTCAAGGTTTGTTATCTCTTCATTAATTAAAGCTTCCATCTCTTTATCATTTCTATTCTCTTTCAGTAAATTCTTTGAATCTGCAATTTCCTTATCAGTATTAAGTAATTTATTAAAGTCCATTACCAAAGGTTCCAACTTTGACCTTTCTCTTGCTATTGATTCTAATTTTTTAGGATCATTAGCTATATCAGGATCTGCTAGCTGAACTTCCAAATTTTCAAAACTTTCTGCAGCAGTTTTCAACCTTGTAATTAATGTTGAGTATTCCAAATGAAATTGTGCTTAATTTTTGAAAATTTTATTTTTTAGAATTTTTTTCTTCTTTTTGCTCTTTTGATGAATCTGAATCTGAATTAGCTGAACCCATTCCATATTTTTTCATAAACCTATCGACTCTACCCTCTGTATCAAGAATTTTCTGAGTTCCAGTAAAGAAAGGATGATTACCACTCCATACATCGACATGTAGCTCCGGCTGTGTTGAACCAGTAGTCATTACGACTTCACCGTTACAAATAACTTTTGCATCTGGATACCATTTTGGGTGTATTTCTGATTTTGGCATGATTTTAAATTCCTTTAACGTTTAGAGAATTGAGGAGCTTTTCTTGCTTTTTTAAGTCCATATTTTCTTCTTTCTTTAGCTCTTGGATCTCTACTTAGATGTCCTTCAGTTTTGAGCGGTTTCCTATTGTCAGGAGATAATTCGCAAAGTGCTCTTGCTGCTCCTTGCTTGATAGCGTCTGCTTGACCTGTTAATCCACCACCAAAAACATTTACTAAGATATCATAAGAATTTTCAAGGCCTAATGTCTGTAAAGGTGCTTTTATTGAATTTAAGTGCAGAGGATTAAAGTTTAAGTAATCATCTCCAGAACGACCATTAATTTTTATTAGCCCGTTTCCTGGAATCAAACGAACTCTAGCAACAGAAGTTTTTCTTCTTCCAGTTCCCCAATACACAGCTTTGTTTTTTATTTGACTATTCATTTTGATTAGTTAACTATTTAATAATACAGGATTCTGAGCAGCATGAGGATGATCAGAACCTTTATAAACTTTAAGTTTTTTAAATTGCTGTCTTCCTAAGGAGTTATGTGGAAGCATACCTTTAACAGCTTGCTCGATAATTCTTTCAGGAATTCTCTCTTGCAGAGACTCAAATTTTTCAGTTTTCATTCCTCCTGGTCTGCCAGAATGTCTTCTATATAACTTTTGTGATGCTTTTTTGCCTGTTACCTCTACTTTTTCCGCATTTACTACAATGACAAAATCTCCAGTATCTAAATGAGGAGTGAATGTTGGTTTATTCTTTCCTCTTAATACAGTTGCAATTTCTGTAGCAACTCTACCAAGTGTCTTATCTTTTGCATCAACTAAAAACCAATTTCTTTCAATGGTTTCTATCGAAGGAGTAATTGTTTTATTCATTTACCAAATTTATTTAAATAAATTAAATTTAGTCTTAAATTCTACCTTATTAGATGAATAATGAACAACATTTTTCAATGATTTTCACAAAATATTCGCTTAATTAAACTTTATTTAAGAAAAACCCTTAATCAAAAATATAGGAAAAAAATCATTATTATTAAACTTTTTAAACACATTTTCTCTGTAAACAGAATTTACAAAACATAACCCCTTAGCTGGGGCAGATTCTTTAACATCATTTTTCTTTTTGTTTACCCATCTATCTGTAAAAATTTCAGGAGATATTTTTTTTTCTCCCACTAGCACTAGTTGTCCAACAATTAAACGGACCATTCCATATAGAAAACCAGTAGCTTTAATATCAACTAAAATCAAGTCTTCTACTCTTTTTATATCTATATTTTTTATTTTTGTAATAGAGTTTGTCCTGTTACTTCCACTTTTCTGGAAAGCAAAAAAATCATGCTCTCCTTCCAGTTTCTTGGATGCATTTAACATTAAAACTTCATCTAATACTTTTTGATATCTATGCCATGACCAATTATTGATGAACAAGTTAGGAAATTTACTGTTATTTATGACATATCGATAATGTCTATACATTGCTGAATAGCATGCATGCCAACTAAAATTAACTTCAACTGATTCCAAGATCCTAATTGTGGAAGGTAAAAGAATATTTAAGATATCAGAAAAACTATTTCCTGGGATAACACAATCAGTATCGAAGTGTACTACTTGACCTGATGCATGAACACCAGCATCAGTCCTACCTGCTGCAAAAGTCTTTACAATATGATTTGTAATCTTAAAGAGAGCTCTATCTAAGATTTCTTGAACTGTAATTGCATTTCTTTGTTTTTGCCAACCTGAATAATGAAACCCATCATATTGGACTAGTAACGCTACCCTTTTCAAAAGTTATTTTTTACTTAAAACCCCTTTATTAACTAACTTAAACAAGTTCGATTATAGCCATTTGAGCGTTATCACCTTTTCTTGACACGGTTCTGACTATTCTTGTATACCCCCCTTTTCTATCTCCATATCTTTCCTTTGCTTTTTCGAATAATGAATGAACTAATTTCTTATCATAGATATATCCAATAGCCCTTCTCCTAGATGACAAACTTCCCTCTTTAGCGAGTGAAATCATTCTTTCAGCTTCATTTCTTAGAGCTTTTGCCCTAGCTTTTGTTGTAGTTACTCTTCCTTCCCTGATTAATTGTGTAGTTAAACCTCTTAGAAGTGCTTTCCTCTGGTCTGCCGGTTTACTTAACAATGGAATTCTAAGTTGGTGTCTCATAATCTTAAAAATTGTTAAACAGATGTTCTACTTTGTGGAATGGAAATGCCGATGCGCTCAAGAGCTTCAATGACCTCATCTGCAGATTTAGAGCCAAAGTTCTTAATTTCAAGAAGATCTTCGTAGCTGAAGCCCATTAAATCTGAAACCGAGTTAACTTGTGCTCTTTTTAAACAATTATATGCTCTAACGGACAAATTTAGTTCTTCAAGAGGAATTTGTGCTTCAGGAGATGGTTCAGGTTCTTCAGGAATTTCCTCAACCATTGTTACTGTAGCGAGGGGTTGAAAGAGTTCAATTAACTGGTTTGCTGCTTCAGCAATGGCATCATCAGGACTTGTAGAACCATCTGTAACAACTTCCATTTTCAATCTTTCTCTACCTGTTCCACCTTCTGCAACAGCAGTTTCATCAACCGTAAAATTAACTCTCTTCACTGGCATAAAAACTGCATCTATTTGAAGTAAATCAATAGCAGTTGTTTCTTCATTCTTACGATCGACGGGTCTATATCCCACACCTCTTTCAACATGGATTTCCAATTCTAAGTTATGGCCATCTTGAATAGTTGCAATAGGTTTTTCACCATCAACAATTTCAACTTGAGATGAGAATTGTATATCATTCGCCTTCACCTCCATTGGACCACTTGCAACTAACCTGCCGATTTCAAGTTCCGGGTTAGAACTATTTATTGATAATTGCTTACAGTTGAGAAGAATATCTAAAACATCTTCTCTAACTCCAGGAATTGTTGCATATTCATGGTTGATTCCTGCAATTCTCACTGCAGTTACAGCACTTCCTTCAAGTCCTCCCATGAGGACTCTTCTGAGTGAATTACCCAGAGTTGTAGCTTGTCCCCTTTCTAGAGGACCAATTAAAAAAGTTCCTGTTTGGGAGCGATCATCTGCTATTTGATGGTCGATTCTGTCAATCTGGTATTGCAACACGGAAAAAAATAAGGTTAATGTTTTTTGGGGGGGATAGTTGAAAACTAAACGCGTCGTCGTTTAGGTCTTCTACATCCATTATGAGGTAAAGGAGTTACATCTCTTATTAGAGTTATTTCTAAACCGGCCACTTGTAAAGCTCTTATGGCCGTTTCCCTACCTGAGCCTGGGCCTCTTACTAATACTTCTATTTGTCTCATACCTTGATCAAGTGCTCTCCTTGCTGCAGCTTCAGCTGCTGTTTGAGCAGCAAATGGAGTTCCTTTGCGGGCACCTTTAAATCCGCTTGCCCCCGCAGAAGACCAAGAAATTACATGTCCAGAAGTGTCAGTAATTGAAACGATAGTATTATTGAATGTGCTTTGAATATGTACCACACCATTGGGTACATTACGTTTGGATTTCTTTGATCCGGTTTTTTTTACTGGAGCTGCCATAATGTTTAGATTTAATACTGGAATTTGTTAAAAGATTTAATTAATTATTTTTTTCTTCCAGCAACTGTTTTTCTTGAACCACGTCTTGTTCTAGCGTTAGTTCTAGTTCTTTGACCCCTGACTGGAAGACTCATTCTGTGCCTTCTTCCTCTAACACACCCTATATCTTGTAAACGTTTTAAGGCCATTCCCTCTTTTCTTCTCAAATCCCCTTCTAAAGTGAATTCCTCTGTAGCACCTCTAAGTTTTTGCACATCAGAATCTGAAAGATCTTTAACACGAATATCTGGGTTTACACCCGTATTTGCAAGAATTAGTTTTGATCTTGTTAAACCAATTCCATAAACGTATGTTAGTGCTATCTCAACTCGCTTTTCGCGAGGTATGTCAATTCCTGCAATCCTGGCCACGTTTTTTGAGTAAGTAAAAGTTTGAAATTAAAGGGTTTTTGTTTAACCCTGACGCTGTTTATTGCGAGGTCTTTTCTTGTTAATAACATAGATTTTACCTCTTCTCCTCACGATCTGATCGTCAGGGCTAATTTTTTTGACTGAGGATCTGACCTTCATAGGGGTTTTGCAAATAAAACGTTAATATTATATTCTACATCATCATCAAGCCATTTTTCGTTTGATATCAGAAGAAATAGTTTTTAAATCTCTATCAGCATCAATATACTCTAGCAATGACAGATCTTTGAAATATTGAATCAATGGTTCTGTAGTTTTTTTATAAATATCAACTCTCGTTTTAATTGTCTCCTCAGTATCATCCTTTCTTCCTCTTAAAAGCAAACGCTTAATTAAAACTTCTTCTGGAATATCTAAGTAAAAAACTGCATCTAAAGGTTGATTTATTTCAATTAAGACTTCATTCAATGAATTTGCTTGAGATAAATTTCTTGGGAAGCCATCTAGAATCCAACCTTTATTATCCTTATCTAAATTTTGCCTTACTATCTCTAATACAAGTTCATCTTTGACAAGTTCGCCACGATTAATAATATCCTTTACCTGTTTGCCAAGGATAGTATCCATTTCAATTTCTTTTCTTAATAATTCACCTGTAGAGAGATGCAAATAAGAATTAGTTTGACTTAGTAAGTCTGCTTGAGTTCCTTTTCCTGCCCCAGGCGCTCCCAAAAATAGTAAATGTTTTTTCATTAATTATTAATTAGACCCTCATACCTCTGCGAAATAACATAAGTTTGAATTTGCTTAGCAGTATCAATAGCGACCCCAACAAGAATAAGTAATGAAGTTGCTCCTAATCCTTGAAAAGTTTGGACATTTGTAGCTCTCTCAACTGCAGCAGGAATTATAGCTACTGATCCAAGAAATAATCCTCCTAAAAATGTCAGCCTATTTTGTATACCTGATAGGTAGTTTGCTGTATTAGATCCTGGTCTAACTCCTGGGATTGCAACTCCTCCTTTCTTTAAATTTGAAGCCACATCAACTGGGTTAATTGTAAGAGATGCATAAAAATAAGAGAACCCCAAAATTAAAGAAAAGAATGTAAGAGCATATGG
>CACAVZ010000008.1 GCA_902536065.1 uncultured Synechococcaceae cyanobacterium
TTAGAAGAACAAAATATTCAAGTTATTGAAACTTGGGATAACTTATTAGTAGAACCTTTAAAAATATTTTCCGGAAATAATAAACCTTATTCAGTTTATGGGCCTTTTTATAAAAACCTTAAATCAAAAATGAATTTATTAGGTCCATATGACCAATATAAAGCTGTTTTCCAGTTTAAAGATATAGATAATAAACTCAAAGGAAATAAGACAATAAATTCATCTGATTCGGTTCTGGAGAAATTTATCAAAAATATCAAATTTCCTGGTTCTAATATTTGTCCATGTAGACCTGGAGAGAATGCTGCAGAAACATTATTAGAAAACTTCATTAATGAAAAAAAAATATATTCTTATAATTCCGCTCGAGATTTTCCTTCCCATAATGGGACATCTTTTCTAAGTGCATCTCTCAGATTCGGCACCATTAGCATTAGAAAAATTTGGAACGCCACATTAAATGTAAATTCAGATTTTGCAAATCAAAGAAATTATCTATCAATTGAAACTTGGCAAAAAGAACTTGTTTGGCGCGAATTTTATCAACATTGCTTATTTCATTTCCCAGAGCTAGAGAAAGGTCCTTATAGAAAAAAATGGGATAACTTTCCATGGCAAAACAATAATGTATGGTTTCAGCATTGGAGCAACGGAGAGACTGGAGTTCCTATAGTTGATGCGGCAATGCGTCAACTAAATAGTACTGGCTGGATGCATAACAGATGTAGGATGATAGTCGCTTCATTTCTGGTAAAAGATCTAATATGCAATTGGCAAATGGGCGAGAAAAAATTTATGGAGACTTTGGTTGATGGAGACTTAGCTGCAAATAACGGGGGATGGCAGTGGAGCGCCAGTAGCGGTATGGATCCAAAACCACTTAGAATTTTTAATCCATATACCCAAGCAAAAAAATTTGATCCTATTTGCGAATATATAAAATATTGGATTCCTGAATTATCTAAAGTGTCAAATTCAGAATTATTAAATGGGGAGATATCTAATTTAGAAAAAAATAATTATCCAAGCCCAATTGTCAATCACAACATACAACAAAGATTATTTAAATCACTTTATGCTGAAATTTGAATTTCCTCTATACAATTCTTTAAAACTTTGTTTAAATTTTCTGCTACATAAACTTGCTCTTCGTAAGAAATTTCAGGAAACATTGGAAGACTAAGAACTTCTGTACAAATTCTCTCTGTATTAATAAGTTTTGTTCTAGAAAAATTATTATTTTTGTAAGCTATTTGGGCATGTATTGGAATTGGATAATAAATAATTGAATTAATACCTTTTTCAAAAAGTTGTTGTTTTACCAAATTCCTTAAGGAAAAGTATTTTTTGCAATCAGTATCAAATAAATTTGAAAAATCTTCATTTAAAGAATATTTATCGTTTCTTAATTTGATTACAAATTGATTCCAAGAATGGGAAATTGAATCAGAGCTAATTTTTGGAAAACTAACAAATGGATTTTTTTCTAATAAATCAAGGTAATTATTAGCAATTTTTTGGCGATTATTAATCCACTTAGAAATATATTTAATTTTAATGTTTAATATGGCAGCTTGAATGGTATCGAGTCTGCTGTTATATCCTATTTGGGTATGATGATATCTTATTGGGCTACCATGAACAGCCAATTCTCTAATTTTTTTTGTAATCTTCTGATCTGAAGTTGTTACTGCTCCACCATCTCCAGCAGCTCCTAAATTTTTAGTAGGGAAAAAGCTAAAACAGCCTATATCACCGATACTACCAACTTTGGAAGTTTCCCACATTGTGCATGTTGCCTGAGCACAATCTTCGATTACTTTTAAGTCATATTTCTTTGCCAAATATTTTATCAAGGTCATATTCACTGCATTACCAAATAGATGAACTGGCATAATTGCCTTGGTATTAGAATTTATTTCTTGTTCTATTAGTTCAGTATTAATGAGATAAGTTTCTGGATCTATATCTACCAAAACAGGATTAGCACCAACTGCACTAATAGCCTCTGCAGTAGCAAAAAAGCTAAAAGATGAGGTAATAACTTCATCACCTTCACCAATATCTAATGCGCGCAAAGCTAATACTAGAGCATCAGTTCCACTATTACATCCAATAGTATTTTCAACGCCAATCAGATTAGAAAAACTCTCCTCAAATCTGGCAATTTCTTGTCCTCCAATATACTGCCCCCCTTTTAAAACTTTAGAAACCTCACTCTCAATTTCAGAGCCAATTTCTTGGAACTGCCTATCTAAAGTAAATGGAGGTATCTGCATAGTAAATATATTAACCCTAAACCATATTTCTATGGGTAAAAAAAATTTTTAATTCATTTAAACCAACTTGGTTCTTCACCAGGAGTCCATTTTATATTGCAATCTAAAGAAGGTATCTGATTTAAAGGATAAGAATTATCTTGATTCAAATCTTTTACAGCAGAGCGCAAATCTTTTCCAGATAGAGGGATATTATTACCTGGTCTACTATCATCTAATTGGCCATGATAATACAATAAAAAAACACCATCTCCTTCATTTGAAAAAAGATAAAAATCTGGGGTGCAAGCCGCTTTTAATTTCTTAGCAAAATTTTGATTTTCATCATATAGATAAGGAAAACTCCATCCCTGTGTTTGTGCTTGTAATCTCAAATTTTTAGGAGAATCTGAAGGATGAGTGACAATATCATTACTAGAAATCGCTACTGTTTGAACTGTATTTTCAATTTCTTTACTTAAGGTGAAAATTTGATTCTCAATATATTTAACAAATGAGCAATGGGCACAAATAAACATTAAAAGTAAATGCCGATTATCTAGATTATGAGAATTAAAATATTCATTTTTTGAAGAATTAGCATTTAATATTTCGAAATTAGGTAATTGAAAACCTAATGCCAAAACCATAGAATTTGTTCTTACCATGCTCAAGTTAAAAATTCTTTGATATTTGAAAATTATTGTATATTTTGCAGTAATCCGTAAAGATAGGTACTTTTATATAGGAGAATAATAGAAATAATAAACAAAATGCTTCTAAATCTAACTGGCAAAAAAATTCTTGTTACGGGAATTGCCAACAATCGTTCAATAGCATGGGGTATCGCTCAACAACTTTCAAAAGCTGGCGCAGAGCTTGGAATCACATATTTGCCTGATGATAAGGGAAGATTCGAGTCTAAAGTTAGAGAACTAACTGAACCTTTAAACCCATCGTTATTTTTGCCTCTTGATGTTCAAAATCCAGCTCAAATTGAAGAAATCTTTAAAAATATTAAAGAAAATTGGGGGCAAATTGACGGATTAGTTCACTGCCTAGCATTTGCAGGGCGCGATGAATTGATTGGAGATTATAGTGCTACCACTTCAGAGGGTTTTGATAGGGCTCTTAATATAAGTGCGTATTCGTTAGCACCTTTATGTAAAGCAGCAAAACCACTTTTTAGTGATGGTGCTGGAGTTGTCTCATTAACTTATTTAGGCTCAGAAAGAGCGATTCCTAACTATAACGTGATGGGAGTTGCTAAAGCAGCTTTAGAAGCTTCAGTAAGATATCTTTCTGCAGAACTTGGTCCCGAAAAACAAGTCAGAGTTAACGCAATAAGTGCTGGGCCTATAAGAACACTTGCGAGTTCTGCTATAGGTGGCATTTTAGATATGATTCACAATGTTGAAGAAAAGGCTCCTTTACGCAGAACAGTCACCCAAACAGAAGTAGGTAATACAGCTGCTTTTTTATTAAGTGATCTCTCTAGCGGCATTTCAGGCCAAACAATTTATGTTGATGCTGGTTACTGCATCAATGGAATGTAAACTAAGTTTTTTGCATAAAAATGTCATCTCTAAGGCAATCTGAAATAAAAAGAAAAACGAATGAAACAGATATTTCTGTATTTGTAAACTTAGATGGAAATGGGATTTCTGAGATTGATACCGGAATACCCTTCTTAGATCATATGCTTCATCAAATATCCAGTCATGGTTTGTTCGATTTAAAAATAAAAGCAATTGGAGATACCCATATTGATGATCATCATACAAATGAAGATGTAGGAATCGCATTAGGCAAAGCATTTTCAAAAGCCTTGGGAGAAAGAAAAGGAATAAGCAGATTTGGACATTTCTTTGCCCCATTAGATGAAGCATTAGTTCAAGTCACTTTAGACTGCTCTGGTAGACCGCATCTATCTTATGATCTTCAATTAAAAGCCCCTAGAATAGGAAATTATGATACTGAACTAGTAAGAGAGTTTTTTATTGCCTTTGTAAATAACAGCGGTATTACTCTGCATATTAATCAAATACGAGGAAGTAATTCACATCACATAGTTGAGGCGTGCTTTAAAGCTTTTTCAAGAGCAATGAGAATGGCTACCGAGATAGATCCAAGAAGATCTGATTCAATTCCAAGCAGTAAAGGAATGTTAGAAAAACAATAAAATAGGAATTTTTTTCGAATCAGCCACAATTCAGTTGATTTTTGGCGAAGATAGATAAAGTGATTATTTTGTTGTGACTAATTTACAAGATAAAAAAATTGATAAACTCAATATTTTTAAAAAAGAAGATTGGTCAAGTGCTTATCAAAATGTAGAAAAGGAGTTAACTAAAGAGCCTCTAAAAATTAGCAAAGGTAACAATATTAAAAATTTAAATGGAACACTATTAAGAAATGGACCAGGAATATTAGAGAGAGGTGGACAATGGGTTCATCATCCATTTGATGGTGATGGGATGATAACATCCATACAATTCGAAAATGGTCAGCCATTATTAACAAATAGATTTGTTAAAACTAAAGGTTATTTGGAAGAAGAAAAAATAGATAAATTTATTTATAGAGGTGTTTTTGGAACACAAAAAAATGGAGGAATTTTAAATAATGCATTAGATCTTAAATTCAAGAATATCGCTAATACACATGTCATTAAATTAGGAGATGAAATTCTCGCATTATGGGAAGCAGCAGGTCCACATGCATTGGATCCTGATAGTCTTGAAACTATTGGTTTAACAACATTAAAAGGAGTACTCAAGCCTAACGAAGCATTCAGTGCTCATCCCAAAACAGACCTAAACTCAAATGCATCTTCAGAACTTTTAGTAACTTTTGGAGTACAAACCGGGCCAAAAAGTACCATTAGATTAATGGAATTTGATAATGCTGGTACAAATTCTGGAGAGCTCATTTTCGACAGAAAAGATACCTTTAATGGCTTTGCATTCCTTCATGATTTCGCAATTACAACTAATTGGGCAATATTTTTACAGAATGCTATTGATTTCAATCCTCTTCCATTTGTAATGGGTCAAAGAGGAGCAGCACAATGTCTAAAGTCAAACTCAAACAAAAAGGCAAAGTTTTTTATCATCCCCAGAGAAAGTGGATTATTTAGAGGACAGCCTCCTTTAACAATAGATGCTCCAGAAGGATTCGTTTTTCATCATGTAAACGCATTTGAAAAAGATTCCAAAATCGTATTAGATAGTATTTTTTATGATGATTTCCCATCAGTTGGTCCAGACGAGAATTTTAGGGATATTGACTTTGACAAATATCCAGAAGGAAAACTGAAAAGATCAATTATCGATCTAAAGTCAAAAATTTGTGAACTTGAAACTTTCAGTGAACAATGTTGTGAATTTGCTGTTGTTAATCCTAAAAACTTAGGATTAAAAGCAACTTTTAGTTGGATGGCAAGCACATCTCAAAAACTGGGGAACGCTCCACTTCAAGCAATAAAAAAAATAAATTTAACTACTAAAGAAGAAATTTTTTGGTCAGCAGGTCCAAGTGGGTTTGTTAGTGAACCAATTATGGTTCCTTCAGAAAACTCTTCAAAAGAAGATGAGGGATTTTTATTTATACTTCTATGGAACGGAGAAAGAAGAGGAAGCGATTTAGTAATATTAGACTCAAAAGATTTAAAAGAATTAGCTGTTTATGAATTACCTATTTCAATTCCTCATGGCCTTCATGGATCTTGGGTTAATTGAATTTAAGAAAAAATTTCAATTAAATCTGGAATAATTATTTTTAATGCTTTACCTCTATGACTACAAGAGTCTTTAATATCATTATTCATTTCTGCGAAAGTTAATCTGGTAGAACTCTCCTCAAAAATTGGGTCATACCCAAAACCACTTTTTCCTCTGGGGTTTAAAATAATATTGCCATGACATTTGGCCTCCGATTCAATAATGACCTCACCATTTGGGGAACAAACACAAATATTAGCAATAAAAAAAGCACTTCTATTTTGAACTCCATCAAGTTCTCTTAAAACTCTTTCAATTCTCTTCTGATCATTTTCTGCATATCTAGATGAGTAAATGCCAGGCTTACCACCTAGTGCTTCAATACAAATTCCTGAATCATCTGCTATTGAAAAATTTTTTGTTTTTCTTGAAACTTCACTCGCTTTTTTAATTGCATTATCTCTAAATGTCAGTCCATCCTCTTCAACTTCTAATGATTCTGGCTGGAGTAATAATTTACAATTAACTCCAGCAAGCAATTTCTTATATTCTTCAATTTTGCCTTTATTCTTACTCGCTAAAAATAAATTTTTCATCCTTATTTTCCTGCCAAATTAATAAATTCTTGACCCCACTCTAATACCTCAATTAGATAAGATTCTTTTGGTGCTTCACAATATAACCTTAAAAGGGGTTCAGTGCCTGAAAACCTAAAAAGAAGCCAAAAATTTTTATTAATTCTCAACTTTATTCCATCAATCTTTGAGATACTTTTTAACTTGTGATTATTAATCTTATCAGGAATATTATGTATGATAAATTCTCTTACATAATTTTTTTCTGACTGATTTGGAAATTTAATATCAATTCTTTTATAGAAACTTGGCCCAAAATCTTTTTGTATTTCATCTAAGGATTGATACAAATATTGAGATTTTTGAGCAATTCCATTTAATAAAACCATAGCTGCATATAAAGCATCTCTTTCCGGCATGAAATCACCAAAACCAACACCTCCAGATTCCTCTCCTCCAATAAATATTTTCTCTTTAATCATTTTTTTTGCAATATGTTTAAAGCCAACTGGAAGTTCAAAAACATCTCTATTTTGACTCTCTGATATATTTTTAATAATATCTGAACAACTAACAGTCTTTAAAACTGGATAAGAATTATTTTTAATTTCGCCCAAATAGCTAATAAAGTATGGGAGTAAATCTTGCATACTAGAGTATCTTCCTTTTTCATCAATTGCCGCAATTCTGTCGCCATCACCATCAAATATAATTCCTAGAGTTTTTACTTCATTTTTTGAATTTTTAATTAGTACTTGATTTAGATCATCTACATAATTTAAAAGAGGTTCAGGAGGGTTTCCTCCAAAAAAAGGATCTGCATTTTTTCTGATCTCTGAAACAACTCCTAAATCATTAGAAGCAAAAATCTCAGCAATACAATTTGCAGCTGAACCATGCATAGAATCTACAAAAATTTTCATTTTCATTTTTTTCAATTTATTTGAAATAAAGTCAATATCAAAAAGGGATTTGATCCTATCCAAATGAAACTTCTTAATATCTACCAATTTATTAACACCATCTTTCTTTTCAATTGAATTGCCAAGCATCAATCTTTTTTCAATTTCAGTTGTAAAAGATTCGTCAACAGAACAACCATTAAAGCTCTTTATTTTCAGACCCAGCCAATTATATGGATTATGACTTGCTGTAATTACTAAGGCTCCTAAACAACTGACTTCTTTAACATAAAAACTACAAGAGGGTGTCGTAACAAAACTATTAGAGAGAATCGGCTCGAAACCACATCCTCTTACAAAAGGAACTATTTGCTTAGCAAATTCACTTGCCATAAATCTACGATCATATCCAATTATAATTTTCTTTGAATTAGCTTCTTTATAGTATTGATAATGCAACTCTTGGCATGCCGCAACAACAACTCTTGAAAGATTTGATAGATTAAAATCAAATCCAATTATTCCTCTCCAACCATCAGTTCCAAATTTTATTTTATCTAACTTATCAACTGTCAAATTTAAAAGTTCCTTTATTTCTTCTAATTATCTATATTAATTTATATAAGTAAAATTTAAAACCGCCTTAAAGATTAATTTGAATTCCCTTCATTTAAAAAGTTTTATAAGATGTAAAAGAAAAGCATGGCTAGATTTTAAGGGTAAAAAATCTAATGAAATTTGGTCTACGCATAAAGCTATAGACAAAGTTAATCAGTTTCAAATTTTCTCTAAATTATGTAATGGTGAAATATATACAGGATTAAAAGCATGCAAAAATGGTTATCAAGGGGTGATTGGATTAAAAATAAAAGGGAATTTTTTCCAAAATACTAATGCAGAGATACGCCCTCAATTACTTCTAAAGACTAGCGGCATAAGTAAATGGGGACCATATAAATATTTACCTGCTGTTTATAAGTTAGGCCACAAAACAACTAAAGAACATTTGTTCGACCTAGCTTTCAGTTCTATTATATTTGGCACTTTTCAAGAATCTAAAATTGACAAAGGATTAGTAATCTCGAGTTTTGGTAATAAAGTTAATGTTGAAGAAATTTATTTAAACAAAAAATTAAAAAGAAAAGCTATAAATCTTTTATTAAGTTTGAATGAATGCTTGGAAGGATTTATGCCCGAAATAACTCAAGATAGAAAAAAATGTACTATTTGTTCATGGCAAAATTTTTGTGACAAAGAAGCAAAAGCAAATGGATATCTAACAGATATAGATGGAATAGGATCCAAAACTGCCTTATTACTAAAAACAAATGGAATATCTAATACCAAAACATTAGCTTCATATGACATAAAAAAACTTGGAGAGAAATTATCTAAATTCAACGACCAAAAGTATGAAAAAGCGAGCATATTTGTAAAGCAAGCACAAGCATATATCTCTGGAGAACCATATTTCATTTCTAATAAAAATAATAAGGAAGATCTATTAGAAAAAATATGTTCGGGATTTTATATATTTGATATTGAGTCAAATCCAGATGAAAAGCATGATTTTTTATATGGATTTTTAAAAGTAAATAATTTGTCTATAAAAAAAGAAGATCTTATTTATGAACCAATCTTAGATCTTAAAAACAATAAAGGAGAATCTTACAGGCAAATTATTGAAATACTTTTTTCACACAAGGAATGGCCAGTTTTGCATTACGGAGAAACTGAAAAAATAGCAATAATTAATATTGCTAAAAACCTAAATTTTAGTTTTGAAGAAATTGATTCACTTGCCTCAAGATTTATTGACTTACATACCTTAATAAGAAAGTCTTGGATATTACCAATAAAAAACTATGGCTTAAAAACTGTTTCTAATTGGCTTGGGTTCGCATGGGTGCAGAAAAATGTAAGTGGCTCGAAAGCACTTTATTGGTGGATTCAATATCAAATTACAGACAACGAAATATTTTTAAAAAAAATTATCCAATATAACAAAGATGATTGTTTGGCTACTCTAAAAATTGCAGAATATTTAATCAAAGATCAATTAAAGAAAAATTGATCCTACAGATTTATTGATAATAATTTTTCCAAAAATTTCCGAAAAAAAATAATTTCCTTCCTCTAAATATTTTCTTTTTATCATTGCTAAACCTTTTATTTGAGAATCTGATTTAAAAAAACTAGTGATTTTGCCTACAGAAATATCCTTGGCAGAATTTATATATAAATTTTTATCTTCAACGTCTAAATTCAAATTAGATTCTAATGATCTCCAAGTTCTTATTTCCTGTTTTAAAGAAGAAACATTTTTTATTTTTGACATTGTTTCTTGCCCTAAATAACAACCTTTATTAAAATCTATAAGATCTTGTAACCCAAGCTCAAGAGGATTATTTTTTCCGTTTATTTCCATTCCTAATGAGGGTATTGCCTGATTAATCTTCCAAAGTTTTAAATCATTGGGATTTAGTAAATTTAGTTTATTTTTATATATTTCAAATTCTTTATCTTCTTTTTTGAAGAAAATAGGCTGGTAAGTTCTCCATGAACTAGATTCATCAATTTCCTGAATTCTATTTATTAAGAAAGGTTCACTTAGAAATACATCATCCACTGGAAAAATAATTTGATTAAAGTAATTAATTATTTCATTAGTGTTACCCGCCAAAATAATTACTTCAAAGTTTCTTTCTAAAAAAATAATTTCAATTAATGACCTTAGAACTCCATTTGGAGTTAACCAACAAGTTTTGATAACTTTATTTTCTGAATCAAGAATATTACCTGTTGTTATTCCATTCAAAAATTTTCTAGCATCTTTTCCAGTAATAGAAAAACAATCAAATTTTTCAAGCCAAAACTTTTTTTTTATATCTTTCATTTTGAAGTAATTATAAAAAGTCTTTTATTGTAAAAAGACTCTTTAATTTAACATTTTCATCTTCAAGGGCTTCTAATCCCCCTTCTTGCCTATCAACTATAGACAAAACTTCCTCAACAACATAATTATTTTCGCGTAACTTTTTTATTGCTTTTATCACTGAACCAGCAGTTGTTACTACATCCTCTAAAACAGTTACCAAAGTTCCTTCTTCTAATGTAGGGCCCTCTATTCCAGCTTTAGTGCCGTATTGTTTTATTTCTTTCCGAATTATTAAACCATTAAGTCCTAATCCTTGCGAAGCTGCTTTAACGATTAATCCACTTACTATAGGGTCTGCACCTAATGTCAATCCTGCTACAGCTTTTGACCTTGAGTCCTTTAACTCTAAAAATAAATCACTTATTAAGTTTAAGCCTTCGCCATTTAATGACACTGGTTTACAGTTCAAGTAATGACTGCTTTTTTTTCCTGAAGATAAAGTGAAGTTTCCTTTCTTGTAAGATTTTTGAATTAACTGTTTTAACAATTTTGATTTATTTAAATCATACTTATCCGAAAATTTTCCCATTATTAAAAGTTAAATCTATATTTAAAGATTAGAAGAAAAAAAAGAAATCTCACAAAAACTTCCAAATGAGGTATTTTTTGAAATATTATTTTTATATTGTATATTGAAATTCAATGTAATTAAAATTACATAAATTCCATTGGGGGTGTAGCAATCTGGTGAATGCACCAAACTCATAATTTGGCTAAGGCGAGTTCGATCCTCGCCACCCCCATTATTCATTTGTCATTGAATGAAAATAACTCTACTTTTATTTCTTTTATTTCTACCAGCTTTTTTCGCAGCGAGTGAACTCTCTTTTTTATTAATAAGGCCAAGTAAAGTTTTAAGGTTAATAGAAGAAAAAAAGAAAGGGGCATTTTCAATTTTAAAAATTCAAAAACGTTTTAGATCTTCACTAATTGCTTCTCAATTTGGAGTAACAATTTCATTAATTGCAATTGGATGGCTCAGCAATAACCTTGCTAATGATTATTGGAAAAGCAATATTTTATCAAATAGATTTTATGATCTTCTATTATTTTTATTTGTTGTTTTAGTTGTTACTCTTGTTTCTGGACTCATTCCAAAAGCTTTAGTAATTAACAATCCAGAATCTGCTGCATTAAGGTTAACCACAATATTCGATGCCGTGAGAAAAGCTATGAATCCTATAGTGAAAACAATAGAATTCTTTGCTAGCGCCTGTTTAGGCTTGTTCAATTTAAATACCAAATGGGATTCTTTAAACTCTGGTTTATCTGCAGGAGAATTAGAAACTCTTATAGAAACAGATAACGTAACAGGTTTAAAACCAGATGAGAAGAATATTCTTGAAGGGGTTTTTGCTTTAAAAGATACACAGGTTAAAGAAGTGATGATTCCAAGATCTGAAATGGTAACTTTGCCAAAAAATATAACTTTTTCAGAACTAATGAAACAAGTAGATAAAACTCGTCATGCTCGCTTCTTTGTCATTGGTGAGTCTTTAGATGATGTATTAGGTGTATTAGATTTACGTTATCTAGCTAAGCCAATATCAAAAGGTGAAATGGAAGCCGATACATTATTGGAGCCCTTCCTTTTACCTGTAACAAAAATAATAGAAACAAGTTCCTTAGCGGAAATATTACCCATAGTAAGAGAATATAATCCTTTCTTACTAGTAGTAGATGAACACGGTGGAACAGAGGGTCTAATAACTGCGGCGGATCTAAATGGAGAAATAGTTGGAGATGAAATGCTCAATTCTAGAATTTATACAGATATGAAAATGTTAGATAATTTCTCTAGAAAATGGTCAATAGCTGGAAAATCAGAAATTATAGATATCAATAAAAAGTTAGAATGTTCTATTCCAGAAGGTGCAGACTACCATACTCTTGCTGGATTTCTGCTAGAAAAATTTCAAATGGTTCCAAAAATTGGCGACGTTTTGGATTTTAATAACATTAAATTTGAAGTTATTTCAATGTCAGGCCCAAAAATTGATCGTGTTAAAATTATTCTCCCTAAAAGCTAAATGTGACTTCCCATAGAGGATAATAAAATGATAATTACATATATGGATTTAAAGTCATGCAACCAACCTCATCACCCGTAAAGGTTGGAGTCATAGGTATAGGAAATATGGGATGGCATCATGCTCGAGTACTAAGTTTACTCAAAGATGCAAATCTCATTGGAGTCGCAGATCCAAATGAAGAGAGAGGCAAATTAGCTATTGAGCAATTTCAATGTGAATGGTTCAAGAATTATAAGGACCTAATTCCAAAAGTTGATGCTATCTGTATCGCTGTCCCTACACTACTTCATCAAAAAGTAGGACTAGATTGTCTCAAGGGAGGTGCTAACGTTCTCATTGAAAAACCAATCGCAGCTAACGAATTGGAAGCAAAATCTTTAATACAGGCTGCTAATGCAAGTAACTGTCTATTACAAGTTGGGCATATTGAAAGATTTAATCCTGCTTTTAGAGAATTAAATAAAATAGTAAATAATGAAGAAATTGTTGTTTTAGAAGCAAGGAGGCATAGTCCTCATGCAGACAGAGCAAATGATGTATCTGTAGTAATGGATTTAATGATTCATGACATTGATCTTATTTTGGAGCTTGTAAACTCAAAAATACAAAAATTAGCAGCAGTTGGAGGAAGAAATAGCGAAGGATTAATAGATTATGTCAATGCTACTTTAGTTTTTAAAAATAATGTTATTGCAAGCCTAACTGCAAGCAAAATGAGTCACAAAAAAATTAGAAGTTTAAGTGCTCACTGCCAAAATGGCCTAGTAGAAACTGATTTCTTAAATCACTCTTTACAAATCCATCGAAAGTCTCATGAATCATACACAGCAGAGCATGGAGAATTAGTTTATAGAAATGATGGATATGTCGAAGAAGTTAGTACAACCTCCATTGAACCTCTTTATGCAGAACTGGAGCATTTTCTTAAGTGCGTTCAGGGCAAAGAAATACCTGAGGTAGATGGTGAACAAGCCTCAAGAGCATTAAAAATTGCTGATTTTATAGAGAGCGCTGTAGAGAATTCTGGAGATGCAATTTTACTTGAAAATCCCGTCTAATAGTAACAATCTAAACTTTAAGAATTTTATTTAAATCCAACTGCAGCTTGCCAAACAAACACTAATAAAAAGAAAAATAAAGGAATCAGTGGAAGAACATCAACAGTTGGAGCAAAGGCCTTATAAGCCTCGGGCAATTCAGCGAATGTATTAAATAGAATGAGCACCTTTTTGATAATTTAATTAATTATGATAAGACGTTACCACGTATGGTGAGCAATAGAGGATGTTTTCCAAGGAGCGAAATCATTTGTAAAACAATTATCTCTAATTGCGGTAGAAATTGCATTGGTAAATCTTATTAAGTGAGCAATATTATGCAAACTTATGAGACTAAGACCTAATATTTCGTCATTTCTAATTAGGTGATGCAAATATGCTCGAGAATAGGATTTACAGGTTTCACATTTACAAGTTTTGTCAATCGGAGAAAAGTCATTTTTAAATCGAGCATTTCGCAAATTCAATCTTTCATCATTAAAAAATGCAGTCCCATGTCTGCCTAGTCTTGTAGGCAAAACACAGTCAAATATATCGAATCCATTAGCAACAGCTAAAGAAATTTCTTTTAAAGAGCCAATTCCCATTAAATATCTTGGTTTATTTATTGGTAAGAATTTCGGGACGTAATTTATTACACTATGTATTTCTTCTACTGCCTCGCCAACACTTACACCTCCCACTGCTATTCCTGGAAGATCAAAAGAACTTGTATATTTTGCGCTATATTCTCTCAATCTCGGATACTTTCCACCCTGTACTATACCGAATAATGCTTGATTGGATTTCTGATGAGTCTCAACACATTTTTGCAACCATGAATGCGTTCTTTCTAAAGAATCCTCAATATCATTTTCGTTAGCTGTATGCGGAGGACAATGATCAAAAGCCATTGCAACATCCGATCCAAGATCCATTTGAATCTGTATTACTTTTTCAGGTGATAAAAAAACATGACTACCATCTCTTGGATTTTTAAATTCAACGCCTTTATCAGAAATATTATTTAATTTGGCCAAACTAAAGACTTGATATCCTCCTGAATCAGTAAGAATAGGATTAGGCCAATTCATGAACTTATGTATTCCGCCAGATTCTTTAACTAGTTTTTCGCCCGGTTGTAAATGAAGATGAAAGGTATTTGAGAGAATCATTTCTGATCCTGTAGAGGTTAACTGCTTAGATGAAATTCCTTTAACCGTTGCCAAAGTACCAACAGGCATAAATTTTGGGGTGTTTACCTGACCATTTGGTGTATGAAATATACCAGTTCTTGCCGCTGTATTTCTGCAATTCGATGTAATTTCAAATTCAAACACGATAATTTATAAATTTTTTGAACCTTTTCATTAATCTACCCTATTATTTAATATTGAATCTATTTTTATCTCATCAAAAAATTTTTAATAAAAAATTTGGCAGGATCTTGGATTTTCTATACTACATTTCCAAAGATACCTTTAATTAATCCCGAATTTAAAAATATTGCACAATTTGCGCCGCCTTTAGGATTTTTGATTGGAACAATACAGAGTTATATTTTTCTTTTTTTAAGAACAAACTCTTGGTCAATTTATGCATCTGCATTAATTTGTTTGGCTTCAGGATATTTAATTACTGGTGGTCTACACATTGATGGTTTAATGGATACTTTTGATGGAATTTTTGCGGGTAAAAAGAAACGTTTAAAAGCCATGAAAGACAGTAAAGTTGGGTCCTTTGGCGTTCAAGCTTTAGTTTTTATAACTTTAATTCAAATGGCTTGCATACTGAAAATTCAAAACCTAATTTTTCTTGTTTTACCTATATGCTTATTTTGGGGAAGATTTTCAAACTTATTTTTTATAGAAAAGTTTAAATATATAAGTTACAAGAAAAAATCTATTAGTCACAAAAAGTTTTGGAATGGTTTTAAAAAAGAATCTTTGATCTCTATTTTTTTTCTTTTAATTTTCATTCCATACCAATTAGTTTCAATTACATCCCAAGCAATATTAATTAAATTTTTAATTCTTATTTTGGTTGGTATTTTTCTAAGCTATTCTATCCCAAAAATACTGGGTAATAAAATTGGAGGCTTTAATGGAGATGCTTGCGGTGCAAGTGTTGTACTAGTTGAAACTGCAATGTTGTTTATGCATGCAATTCTTTTATAGGTAATTCTAAATAGAAAATATTTTTCTTCTTAAGATTTTCAAATTTCTCAGTATTTTTAATTGAGTCATTTTCCAGCAATCTCAATTCCCCTCCAATTTGTTTTGCTAATTTTCTCGCCAAAAAAAGTCCCACACCAGTACCGTCCTTCTTCTTGGCCGCGGATCCTCTAAAACCTTTTTCAAAAATTTTCTCTTTTTCATTTTTGGTTATTTTTTTACCATCATCAAATATACAAATTCCATTACTCGTAATTGCGAGTCCAATTTCAGAATCTTTTTGGGCGTATTTAAACGCATTTTCTAATAAATTGGCCACAATTTCGGCAATTACAGCATATCTTGCCTTTAATGGCGATATAGTCCAATCAGGCCAAAGAGAAGGTTCATTCCAATCTCTATTCTCTAAGTTCGCATTAGCTTTACCCCTTTCTAATATTGGCCTCAATAAACTCTGAACAGTAATTAACTTTTTATTATCTAAATTTGGTGGTAATAATAATCTTTCCTCTCCAATTTCTATAGGCAGTTGAATAGGCGCATTTAATTGCGCAAAAGAATCCATATATTGATTAATTTGTTTTTGCTCTATTATCATCCGTTCGACGATTTCAATAGAGTCATTATCTGAACCAAGTCTTTTTATTAGTAATTTTGCATATGTCCTAATAGCAGCCAATGGATTCCTTAATTGATGGATAATGACATTCACCTGATTTTTTAAATAATTGATTTCTTCATTTTTATTTTGACGTTCTAATTCGATAGATACACATTTAGCTAAAGATATTGAAAGGGCTTTTAATCTAGAATCAAGAGATATTGGCCAATTACCCCCTTTCAAATCAGTTTCTACCCTAAGGACACCAAGTAGAATATCGTTTTCTTGTAGAGGGTACCATCTTCTATTAGGCGATGAAACCTTTAGTGAGGGATCATCTTCTATTGAAGTAAGTAACCTATCAATTTCTGGCCATTGACCAATCATTTCAAAAGATGCTTTAGTTCCCTGCTTAGCTGAAGCAAGATACATAACTAAATTAGTCACGCCCATTGAGCAACCAAAACTCTCTAGCTGTTTTAAAATTAGTTCTTCAAATTTTTTTGAAAGGTTCATAATTAATGAAATTTTGAGGAATTTTTTTTAAAAAAAACTTGAAAAAGGGCTTGTAAAATATGAAAAAAGTATTAAGATATATAAAGAGGTCTGACTTTAGCCAGCCTTAAATATGAGTATTTAATCATATTTTAAGCTACATCAGGGGTTGATGGGTCCTCTATGTAATTTGAAGTGAATTTAAAATCACATATATAAGATTAGTAAAAACTAATAAGACTAATCTCATTAATAATTTCAGGAGTACCAATCAATGTCAAAAAAAAGAAAAAGAATCAGCAGAAGAAGATTGGCTGGCCAAAGAGTAATGGCACATGTACCTATTTATCATATCGAAACTGGCAAACATAAACCAGTTACAGCAGCAAGAAGATTCATAGCTGAAAATGGTCTCTCTGCACCTTCAGTTTTCAATGTCAGAAGAAATGAACACACCACCGATAGATTTTTTTGGGGTGAAAAAGGGTTATTTAGCGCCCAATATGCTGAAGAAAATCATTTTTTGTTTCCATCACTAAAAGTGGTAGTAGAAGGAATTGGTGAAGAAAAAATATTTGAAGGTTTAGAACTTACTGCAGATGATTGGGAAGAGATTGAAGAGTACGAATATGCTTTTGTTTAAAAAATATTATTCATATTAGAACTTATAAAATCTATTAAATTTGGATCTATTTGATGGGATCCCTCGAATTCTAATAATTCACAAAATTTGGATGACTTACTTTTTACTTTTTCATAAATAACCTTTGAAGCATCCATAGGCACCACATCATCAAATAAACCATGACTAATAATGAATGGTGGACATTTCTCTCCAGGGACCCAATTTGGGTGAGGATAACCACTACAAGCAACAATTAATCCAAAATTTAAATTGAATCCTGCATCAATTGCCATCGCCGCCCCCTGAGAGAACCCCAACAAAATTGTTTTACTTAATGGAATCTGATCAGTATCAAATTTTTTTAATGTAACTAAAAGTTTATTTACTTCAACCTTAGCTCCATTCCAATCATGAGGGTATAATCCATACCACTGTCTTCCCTGACCACTTGGATGTAGTCCAGGAGCTCGCAAAGAAATTAACTCAAAATCAAGATTAATTTTTTCTGTAATCTCCTTTCCAAGCATTAAAAGGTCATCTGAATCAGCTCCCCAACCATGAATCAAAATAATTCGATGCGTTGCAGTTTGAGAGCTAATCGAGACAAATTCATGATTGATATCATATTTCATGTTTATATTCTTAAGTAAGTAAACTTTTCCATAATGTCTTCAATAGCTTTAGTAAGTGTCTCTGATAAAAAAAATATAATCCAATTTTGTAAGGAATTAGTAGAACAATATAATTATAAAATTCTATCAAGTGGAGGAACGGCCAATCATCTCTTAGAGGCAAAAATCCCAGTTATTAAAGTTGCAGATTTTACTAATTCCCCAGAAATTCTTGGGGGTAGAGTAAAAACTCTACATCCAAAAATACACGGAGGAATATTAGCAAAAAGAACAGATGAAGAACATAAAAAAGATGTAGAGAATAATGATCTTGAACTTATTGACTTGGTAATCGTCAATTTATATCCTTTTAAGAAAACCGTAGAGCAGGGATCCACATGGGAAGATGCTATTGAAAATATTGATATCGGAGGGCCATCTATGATTCGTTCTGCGGCTAAAAATCACAAAGAAGTTTCCGTTTTAGTCGATCCTAGTCAATATCAAGAATTTCTTGAAGAAAGTAAAAAAGGGAAATTAAAGGAATCATATAAAGCAAAATTAGCCCTTGAAGCTTTTCAACACACAGCTGATTATGACACTGCAATATCTAGTTGGATAAGTAAAGAAAGAGGTTTACAATCATCTAAATATATAGAGTCTTATCCACTAATCAAAACTTTAAGATATGGAGAGAATCCTCATCAAAAAGCTTTTTGGTATGGTTTAGATAACATTGGATGGAATTCAGCAGAACAATTACAGGGTAAAGAATTAAGCTACAACAATCTATTGGATCTTGAATCGGCACTTTCAACAGTTTTAGAATTTGGCTATGCAGAAAAAGATGAACTTACAAGAGACACGTTTGCATCTGTCATTCTGAAACACAATAATCCTTGTGGTGCCTCCCTTGGTAATTCAGTCTCTCAAGCATTTTTGAATGCTTTGGAATGCGACTCTGTAAGTGCATTTGGAGGAATAGTTGCTTTTAATGCAAATGTAGACAGTGAAACCGCAATGAACCTCAAAGATATCTTTTTAGAATGTGTTGTAGCTCCATCTTTTGATGCTGAAGCTCTAGAAATCTTAAAAATTAAAAAGAATTTAAGAATTTTAAAGTTATCCAAAAATCAACTGCCAAAAAATAATCAAATTTCTACTAAATCAATAATGGGAGGATTACTCGTCCAAGATACTGATGATAGTGAAGAAGAAACTGAAAGTTGGATTTCAGTAACTAATAAAAATCCTAGTAATCAAATTTACTTAGATCTAAATTTTGCATGGAAAATTTGTAAACATGTGAAATCTAATGCGATTGTTATTGCAAAAGACCAAAAAACTATCGGTATTGGAGCTGGACAAATGAATAGAGTTGGAGCAGCAAATATTGCGTTAAAAGCAGCTGGAAAATTATGTTCTGATGCTGTCTTAGCTAGCGATGGGTTTTTCCCATTTGCAGATACTGTAGAACTTGCAAATGAATATGGAATAAAAGCTATTATCCAACCTGGAGGAAGTCTAAGAGATCAAGAAAGTATTGATATGTGTAATTCTAAGGGAATCTCTATGGTATTTACAAAGAAAAGACATTTCTTACATTAAATTATGTTGACTTTGGATAATATGTAATTTTATTAGTTTTTCTGAATAAAGAGAGCCTACCAGGACCTGCGCATAGAAAGTATAAAGAAATAGCCCCATATATAAAAGACAATTCGAAAGCATAATTATGACCTTCAACCACTGCCAGTGGAAAACCTTCTAGTCCAGTATCTAGGAGATGAAAATATACCGCAAATGCCATTGTGGAGAATAAACCAAGAGACGAAAGCCTAGCAAAAATTCCTAAAGCCAATCCTGCTGGGCACAATAACTGAGTAATTGCAGCTCCAAAAGTCCAAATTACAGGATCACCTGGTAAAAATGGGAAGTATTTACCAACTACAAACTCAGCAAAACCCTGTGGATCCTGAAGTTTCTCTAAGCCATGATGAATCATCAAAGCGCAAAAACCTATTCTTAAAACAAAAATTGATAATTCTCCAAGGATATTTACTTCTGACCCTGAAGATGGACCAGCAACTACAACTTCGACTTTTTGAGGAGCTTTTGTTCTATTAATACTGGCAGTTTGAGCTGGATTAGTTTGTGCTTTGTCTTCCATACTTTATTATTTTTTCATTATTCTAGTTAATAAAGTAGATGTTTTGGAATTATCTGATTAATAAATTTAAAAAACTAAGCAATATAATAAATAAAATAATAAATTCAGGAAGCAATATCAATTAACTTTTCAATAACGTCAGCAACAACCTTATCAGGAGTAGATGCCCCTGATGTAATTCCAACATTAATATTCCCACTAGGCAAAAAATTATTTTTAAGTTCCAAATCTGATCCAAGTGGTTTATGTAATATTGAATTTTCTTCAACTGATATTCTTTCTGGCGTATCTATATGAAAAGAAGAAATATTCTTAGTAATTGCTATTTCTTGTAAATGAGTAGTATTAGACGAATTGAAGCCGCCTATAACTACAAGAATATCAAGATCTTCATCAACCAAAGAAAACATTGCATCTTGTCTTTCTTCAGTTGCATCACAAATTGTATTAAACGCTAAAAAGTGACTATTGAGATTTTCTGGTCCAAATTTTTTTAACATTGTTCTTTCAAAAACCTTCCCAATTTCTTCGGTCTCACTCTTAAGCATAGTTGTCTGATTAGCAACTCCCACTCTATCTAAATCTTTATCAGGATCAAATCCATCAGAACAAGCTTTAGAAAATTTGTTCATAAACTCATTTCTGTTGCCTTTGCCCAGAATATATTCAGATACATAATTTGCTTCATCTAGATCAAGTACAACTAAATACTTACCCGCAAATGAACTAGTAGCAAGAGTCTCCTCATGTTTGAATTTCCCATGAATTATAGATGTGAAAACATGTTTTTTATGTTTCTCAACTGTATGCCAAACTTTTGAAACCCAAGGGCAAGTTGTATCTATAATATGGCATCCTTTCTCATGTAGAAGTTTCATTTCTTGAACAGTAGCTCCGAAAGCAGGCAATATAACCACATCCCCATTAGAAACTAACGAAAAATCCTTAATTCCATTTTTAGCTGCAATGAATTTTACATTCATTTTTCTTAAATGATCATTAACAGAGGGGTTATGAATTATTTCGTTTGTGATCCAAATATTCTCATTAGGATAATGCCTCCTTGTCTCATAAGCCATTGCTACAGCCCTTTCAACTCCCCAACAAAAACCAAAGGCTTGGGCTAACTTTATGTTGAGCCTCCCCTTTGTAAAATTAAAACCGTTATCTCTAATAGAACTTATCAAATCACTTTGGTAAGCGTCTTCTAAAGCTTGAGCTCTTTTTGTTGGAGAATCGAAACCTCTTCTGTTGTATCTATCAGAATGATGAAGAGATCTTCTAAAAGCTTGTGTATCCATTGTTTGATATTACAACATTTTCAATAATTTTTCCCAAAAAAAAAGAAACCTGACATAAGTCAGGTTTCTAAAATCAATCCTAAGTTAGATTATTTAGCAGATGCGAAGTCTGGATATGCTTCCATTCCGTGCTCTCCTATATCTAGACCTTGAGTCTCTTCCTCTTCAGATACTCGGATTCCACCGAATAATCCTCCAATTACAGACCAAGCGATCCAGCAAGTAACTAGAGTCCAGATAGCATAAGCTGCAGCACCAAGAGCTTGAATTAGAAGAAGGCTAATACCTCCACCATTAAACAAACCCATACCAGCACCATCTCCTTGTACAGCTGTACCCCATAGACCGATTACTACGGTACCCCATACACCACAAACTCCGTGAACAGAGAATGCACCTACAGGATCATCGATCTCAGCAGCATCAAGAGCTGCAACAGAGAATACAACGATAATTCCACCAACTAGACCTGCGAACCAGGCTCCAGCAAGTGTCATATCGCCACAACCAGCAGTGATACTAACTAATCCAGCAAGGATTCCATTAATAATCATTGTAAGGTCAGGCTTTCCAGAAGTTAATGTTGAAACAATAGTTGCTCCAATTGCTCCAGCTGCTGCTGCCAAAGTAGTTGTTACAGCAACATATGGAACCCATTGGTCCATAGCAAGTTGAGAACCGGGGTTAAATCCATACCAACCTATCCATAGAACTAATGCACCCAAAGTAGCTATAGCCATGTTATGTCCTGGCATAGCCTGAGGTTTTCCATCAGAGTATTTGCCAATTCTTGGTCCGAGAAGCATTGCTCCAACAAGACCTGCCCATGCTCCAACTGAGTGAACAATTGAAGATCCAGCAAAATCAACAAAACCTAAAGAATCAAGCCAGCCACCATTCCATTTCCAGCTACCAGCAATTGGATAAATAAATGCTGTTAATACAATCGCAAAAACAACAAATTCTCCGAATTTAACTCTTTCAGCAACAAGACCGGAAACGATAGTTGCTGCAGTTCCTGCAAATGCAGACTGGAACAAGAAATCAACAGTTGGGACTAATCCAGCATCAGTTACCATATCTGCAGTAACTGTTGGATCAAAAAATAAGCCTCCAAAATACAGCCATCCGTCAGCTACACTTCCTCCGTACATTAATGAATAGCCGATAAACCAATAAGAAGTTACAGCTAGAGCAAATACGAATAGGTTTTTAGCAAGGATGTTCACAGCGTTCTTAGAACGGCACATACCTGCCTCAACCATAGCGAAACCGGCGTTCATAAAGATCACTAGAATAGTAGCGATCAAAAGCCATAAATTGTTAGCAAGAAAAGCTGCATTCAACTCAGGTAAATCAGCTGCATGAGCTGAAAGATTAAAAATACCTAAACCAAACAAAGCTAAAGGAACAGTTGCAAGCCACAACATAGAGCGGTTTGAACTAAATCCTCGAATACTCCTCAAAAGGAGCATAGGTCCATTGACAAGACTTGCATCTTGAAGTTTGGACCTAGAGCGCCTTTGAGGCGTTTGCAAAGCAGTGGTCATAAAAAAAAATTAGATCTGCAAAAAAACAGTTTGTGCTGTTTCCTTTCAAATTTAAATTTATTCAAAAAACTTATCCGTGTCTAGTAGTTGTTTATACCATTTTTATACTTGCACCTTAAAAAATTATTTGGTAAATTTAAAAATTATTTTTTTTGGATTTCAAAATATCAAGTTTTACGCCATATTTCAAAGGTTTAATTCCATTCCATGATACGTGGTCTTTATGAAATTCAAAGGAACATGGAATAGTTATCATTCCTGCACATAATGATTCTCTAAAAAGATTGCCGTACAAGGGATCTGCATCATCTCCAGGAGCAAAAAAACAAGCATCTTTTCTTGTAATACAAAGTACTAAAACACTTTTACTTTCAGGAATTAATTCCTTTAATTCAATAAGGTGTTTTTGACCTCTTTTCGTTACTGTATCTGGGAATAGAGCTACATTTTCTTTAATCCAAGTAGTATTTTTAACCTCAATATAAATGTTACGTTTATCAGGATTTGAAGATTTTGGAGTTAAAAAAAAGTCAATTCTGCTTTTTTTATCTTTTCCATAAGGGACTTCAGATTTAATTGTCTCTATTTCTCCTATTATTTGTTTTAGTAAATTTTTCTCAATAACCTTTTTGATTAACTTATTTGCAAATAAGGTATTAATTCCCACCCAAACCTCCTCATTTTTTGCATCTAAAACACATACCTGTTCCCAAGTGAAAGGTAATTTTCTTTTTGGAGAAGGGGAAACACTTATTCTTACTTTTGCTCCTTCACTTAAAAGTCCTTTCATTGGTCCTGTATTAGCACAATGAGCAGTTACTACCTCTCCACTCTCTAATTTTATGTCTGCGAGAAACCTTTTATACCTCTTAATTAAAACCCCTTCAATTAATGGATCAAATTGAATAATCCGATCATTCATAAATATGTCGTTAGTTAAAAATCAAATATAATTGAAACTTAAAGTTCTTGACCAATTTAGACAAATCCAAATGCATGCATTTTTAAAAAATAATGTTTTTTCAATTTCATTTGGTACTAGTCTTAGTAAATTAGCTGGATGTATAAGACAAATATTTATAGCTGCTGCTTTTGGAGTTGGGTTAACATACGACGCATTTAATTATGCATATATAATTCCAGGTTTTTTGCTAATAATCATTGGAGGGATTAATGGTCCCTTACATAACGCAGTCGTTGCAGTTCTAACTCCCCTTAACAAAAAATATGCAGGGATTGTTTTAACTCAAGTAAGCATAAAACTTTCGATATTATTAATTGGTTTAGCTATATTGATATATTTGAATTGCAGTTTATTAATTGAATTATTAGCCCCCAATTTAAGTTACGAAGCTAAATCTATTGCCACTTACCAATTACAAATACTAACACCTTGCATCCCTTTATCCGGATTCATAGGTTTAAGCTTTGGCGCCTTAAATTCCCAAAGAAAATTCTTTTTATCAAGTATAAGTCCAGCTATAACTAGTTTAACTATTATTTTTTTTATTTTATTTAGTTGGATTTTCAACCAAGAAAATACATCTTCTAAATTCTTTAATTACAACGGATTACTGGCATTTGCAACATTAACAGGAACTTTAATTCAGTTTGTTGTTCAAATTTGGGGAATAAATAAAATTGGTCTTTTGAGATTAAAGTCAACCTTCAATTTATTTAAAAGTGAAGAGAGGAGGATTTTCAAACTAATTATTCCAGCATCTATCTCATCAGGTCTAAGTCAAATTAATGTTTTTATCGATATGTTTTTCGCTTCAAGTTTTCAAGGCGCAGCATCTGGACTAGCTTACGGAAACTTTCTTATACAAGCCCCCTTAGGCATATTATCTAACTCCTTGATTCTGCCATTACTTCCAAAATTCTCAAAATTGAGAAGTAAAAAAGACGAAAGAGGCCTCCAAAAACAATTGATATCTGGGATAGAGTACTGTTTTTTGACAGCTATTTTTTTAACCGGATTTTTCATAACATTCAATAATCAAATCGTACAATTAGTTTTTCAAAGAGGATCATTTGATTATTCAGCAACTTTAAAAGTTAAGAATATATTAATTGCTTATGCAGTTGGCGTACCCTTTTATCTTTATAGAGATTTATTAGTAAGAACTTACTATTCAATAGAAAAAACAAATTTCCCTTTTAAATCTTCATTTGCAGGGATAATATTTAATATTTTTTTTGATTGGTTTTTAATTGGTGCCCCAATTAAGAATTTTGGGAATCTTTCTCCTTATAATTTCGGAGTCGTGGGAATAATTTTATCTTCAGTAATAGTAAACTTTATTGTTTGTATTTTTCTTTCTTTTAATCTGCGAAATGAAAATATCAATTTGCCTAACTTCGATTTATTGAAAAAAATTAGCCTCATGTCATTATCAGCACTTATAGGGAGCACATTTTGTTTTAGTATTCTCAAAGCTACGAAAAACTTCAATTCAAATCTAGGAGAATTTTTATTATTAATATTTGGATCTCTATCTTTTTTTGTAATTTATTTTTTACTTACAAAATTCTTGAAAGTAAATAAATTAAAATTTAAGATAAAGATTTAATTTTTAAAAAAACTTTCCAAAATCTCCTCTAATTCTTGAATTTGTGAGTTAGTGATTAAATTAATCAGTGGAATACTTTTAAGACCATCCCCTACCTTTACATTTATTGCTTTCAAACTTAATTTTGCAGCCCCCAGTGGGCCTAGATCTTTGTTGCTGATACATTCAATAGCGAGAATCCTAGCTAGGCCAGCGTCCCCAAGATACAAATTCCACTTTTCTACTTTAATAAAAATCTTTTCGGAAATAACATTTTCTAGATCACTTATACGTATCTGAGAGTCCATAAATATAAATTAATTTAAGTTGATTTTTTTGAAGTATCTTTAGGTTTTTTTATAATTACGAAAAGTAAATGGGAACCCAAAAGAACTGACCAGATAATTGCAAAATTATTAAAATAGCCGATTTCATATTTAATCTCTTTTAAAAGCCATGTGCCACTTACAATCGCAGTAAATATCATGCAGTGAATAACAAAATTTACTATTCGAGAAAAATGTTTATAGATAGGATCTTCTAAATCACCATTTCCGTACCACTTTATAGGCATATTAATAATTTAGATTGTTAATAATAGATATTTTACCCGAAATCTAGTTGACTAAGAGACCCTGAAACAGAGATATTACATAATTATGCGCCTGTAGCTCAGTGGATTAGAGCACCTGACTACGGATCAGGGTGTCGGGAGTTCGAATCTCTCCAGGCGCGTTTAAAATTCTGAAATATTCTTTTTATATTTTTCTAAAAAATATCGTCTATATTATGGGTATTACTTATCAAATTCAATGAATATCCTCCAAAATCTTAAAGAAAGTGATCCAGTAATATCAAATTTTATCAACTCTGAAAAAAATAGGCAGGAAACTCATCTTGAGTTAATCGCAAGCGAAAATTTCGCATCAACTGCCGTTATGCAGGCTCAAGGTTCCGTCCTTACAAATAAATATGCAGAGGGATTACCTCAAAAAAGATATTACGGGGGATGTGAATTTGTTGATGAAATCGAAGAATTAGCTATTCAGAGAGCGAAAAAATTATTCAATGCAAATTGGGCTAATGTTCAACCCCATAGTGGAGCGCAGGCAAATGCTGCTGTTTTTCTAAGTTTACTTAAACCTGGCGACACAATAATGGGGATGGATTTATCTCATGGTGGACACCTAACTCATGGGTCTCCAGTAAATATGAGTGGTAAGTGGTTCAATGCAGTTCACTATGGTGTAAATAAAGAAACTAGTGAATTAAATTTTGATGAAATAAGAGAGATAGCTCTTGAAACAAAACCAAAATTGATCATATGCGGATATTCTGCTTATCCAAGAACAATCGATTTTGAATCATTTAGAAATATTGCAGATGAAGTTGGTGCTTACTTAATGGCTGATATTGCACATATTGCTGGTCTTGTGGCAAGTAAACTTCACCCAAATCCAATACCTTATTGTGATGTAGTAACTACAACTACTCATAAAACATTAAGAGGGCCTAGAGGGGGACTTATCTTATGTAAAGATGCAGAATTTGGAAAGAAATTTGATAAATCTGTTTTCCCTGGAACTCAGGGTGGGCCCCTCGAACATATAATTGCTGCTAAAGCAGTTGCATTTGGAGAAGCCTTGCAGCCAGATTTCCTAAATTATTCCCAACAAGTAATAAAAAATGCAAAAGTTCTAGCTTCAACTTTAATAAATAGAGGTATTGATATCGTGAGTGGCGGTACTGATAACCATATTGTTTTACTCGATTTAAGAAGTATCAATATGACTGGTAAAATTGCTGACTTGCTTGTAAGTGAAGTGAATATCACTGCAAATAAAAATACCGTTCCATTTGACCCTGAATCACCTTTTGTAACAAGCGGACTAAGGTTGGGAACTGCTGCTTTAACTACTAGAGGCTTTAGTGAGAATGCATTTGCTGAAGTTGGCGAAATTATTGCTGATAGATTACTTAACCCAGAAGATTCACTTATTGAAAGTCAATGTAAAGAAAGAGTTCTAAACTTATGTAATCGTTTTCCTCTTTATGAAGGCAAACTTGAAGCATCAATTAAATGAGTCCTAACTCCAAGGGAGTTGAAATTCTTTCTATTGGAACAGAGCTACTCCTAGGAAATATTATAAATACAAATGCTCAATGGATTTCTGAACAGTTATCTCAATTAGGCTTAAATCACTTTAGGCAATCAACTGTAGGTGATAATTGTGATCGAATTATAAAAGTAATTCAAGAGATATCGAAAAGAAGTAATCTTCTAATTACAACGGGTGGTTTGGGACCTACCCCAGATGACTTAACTACTGAAGCAATAGCCAAATCTTTTAATGTATCTCTTTTTGAAAGACCGCACTTATGGGATGAAATTAAACAAAAACTTCCAAACTCAAAGCTCAAAGACGATTCCTCCAGCTTAAGGAAACAATGTTTCTTCCCAAAAAATGCTCAAATAATTAATAATCCTAGGGGCACTGCTCCAGGAATGATATGGGAACCAATAAAAGGATTTACTATTCTTACTTTCCCTGGAGTACCTAGTGAAATGAAAACTATGTGGAAAGAAACTGCGTATGATTTCATTAAAACTAAATTCTCAGATAGTTATTCCTTTTTTTCAAATACTCTTAAATTTGCTGGTATTGGAGAGTCTAGTGTTGCTGAAAAAATTAATGATCTATTAAATCTTCAAAACCCAACGGTTGCTCCATATGCAAACTTAGGAGAAGTTAAAATCAGAATCACCGCGCGAGCAAAGAATGACCTAGAAGCAAAAAATATAATTAAGCCTGTAAAAGAAAAATTAAAAAAAGATTTTTCAGAGTTTATTTTTGGAGAGGATAACGATACTCTGCCAAACGTTTTAATAAAAGAATTAGCCAAAAGAAATGAAACTATTGTTTTTGCTGAATCCTGTACAGGAGGTCTTCTATCTTCATCTCTAACATCAATATCAGGTTCATCTCGAGTTTTTCAAGGTAGTGTTGTTTCCTATAGTAATGAACTAAAAAATTCATTATTAAATATTTCTGAAGAAAAGCTTATAAAATATGGAGCTGTTTCTGAAGAAGTTTGTGAGGCCATGGCAATTAATGTAAAAGAGAAATTAGGAGCGGATTGGGCAATAGCAATTAGCGGAATAGCTGGTCCTAATGGAGGCAGTCAAGATAAACCAGTTGGACTTGTCTATATTTCAATTTCAGGACCGAATAATCATATAACTAATTTAAAAAAAATATTTAACTCAACTAGAAACAGAATTGAAATTCAAACACTAAGTGTAAATGTGTGTTTGAACAGCCTCAGATTAATCTTATTATCAAATAGTAAGTAGCTTTTTTACAAATTGAGTAAAGATACCTTATTTGATAAAGTTTGGAATTTACACAAAGTTTCCAGTCTTCCTGGTGGCTCAGATCAAATTTTTATTGGTCTTCACTTAATCCATGAAGTAACAAGTCCTCAAGCATTTGGCGCTTTAAAAGACAAAAGTTTAACAGTAAAATTTCCTAGTAGAACTGTGGCCACAGTTGATCACATTGTGCCAACAGATAATCAAAGCAGGCCTTTCAAAGATAATCTTGCAGAGCAAATGATTAAAACACTTGAAAAGAACTGCTTTCAACATAAAATAAAATTTTTTAATATTGGTAGTGGAAGTCAAGGAATAGTACATGTAGTAGCTCCAGAATTGGGGCTAACTCAACCTGGGATGACAATCGCTTGTGGAGATTCACATACTTCAACTCATGGGGCTTTTGGGTCAATTGCTTTTGGGATAGGTACAAGCCAAGTAAGAGATGTTCTTGCAACCCAAACCATCGCAATGAATAAATTAAAGGTAAGGCAAATTTGGTGCGAAAATCAATTATCTAATGGGGTTTATGCTAAGGATTTAGTTCTTCATATTATTAATAAACTCGGTGTAAAGGCCGGGGTGGGGTTTGCATATGAGTTCGCAGGGCCTGCAATCAATGAATTATCAATGGAAGAAAGAATGACTATATGCAATATGTCTATTGAAGGAGGAGCAAGATGCGGCTACATAAACCCTGATGAAAAGACCTTTAGTTACATGAAAAATAAATTATGCGCACCAAAAAATGAAAATTGGGGAAAAGCTCTCACATGGTGGAAATCACTAAAAAGCGACGAAGACTCAATTTATGATGATGTAATTAAAGTAGATGCCTCTAAAATAGAACCAACCGTTACCTGGGGGATTACTCCAGGCCAAAGTATAGGCATTAATCAACAAATCCCTCTTTTAGATGAATTATCCCCAAATGACAAATTAGTTGCTGAAGAGGCTTATGAATATATGAGTTTCAAGCCAGGACAATCAATAAAAGATATTCCGGTAGAGGTTTGTTTCATAGGAAGTTGCACAAATGGGCGAATCAGTGACTTAAGAGTCGCAGCTAAAGTATTAAAAGACAAAAAAGTATCAAAGAATGTAAAAGCATTTGTAGTCCCAGGTTCTGAAAAAGTAGCCAATGAAGCGAAACAAGAAGGTCTAGATAAGATATTTAAGGATTCTGGATTTCAATGGAGAGAACCAGGATGCTCAATGTGTTTAGCTATGAATTCAGATAAGCTAATAGGTAATCAAATTAGTGCTAGTTCTAGTAATAGAAATTTCAAAGGAAGACAGGGATCTCCTAGCGGGAGAACACTACTCATGAGTCCAGCAATGGTTGCTGCTGCTGCAATTAATGGGAAAGTAAGTGATGTTCGAGACCTATTAAATAAATGAAATCAGAGTTTACCCCACCAATTGGGAAAATCACACAAATAAACGGGCAATGTATATCATTGATTGGTAACGATATTGATACAGATCGAATAATTCCTGCGCGTTTTTTAAAGTGTGTAAACTTTAATTCATTGGGTCAATCTGTTTTCGAAGACGATAGATCAACTTTAAAAGGACACCATCCTTTTGATCTAGAGAAAAACAAAAATGCCACAATACTTATTGTTAATAGCAATTTTGGATGTGGTTCTAGCAGAGAACATGCCCCTCAAGCACTTATGAGATGGGGTATAAGAGCAATAATAGGAGAGAGCTTCGCAGATATTTTTTATAGTAATTGTATTGCAATTGGCATTCCATGTTTTACGCTTTCGAAGGAATTAATACAAAAAATTCAAAAAAATAAAGATGATAAATTTTTATTTTTAGAAATTGATCTAAAAAAATCCTTAGCAAAATCAAAAGATTTAAATTTCAATCTTGAAATTAAGGAAAGCTCAAGAAAAATGTTCTTATCAGGAGAATGGGATGCTACTTCAACGCTGCTTGATAATGAAAATTTAATAGAAAATAAATTTAACCAATTACCTTATATAAAATTTAATACTAATTTGCTATAGCTATTTAAATCCAAATAAATCAAAAGAAATTCCTCCAGATTGATTATGAGGTTGATAAAAAATACCAAATTCATATGATCTTTTTTTCCAATTTAATGAGATTTTAGAGTCTATAAATTTGCCATAATCGTCTGAAGCAGTCGTAAAGTTTAAAGTTCCACTACTTTTGAGAATAACTGGTCCAAATAATTGCTGATCAAAAGAAATAAATAAGGTAAATTTTTCATAATTATGATCAAATTTAAAAACACTTTCCCCACTCATAAATTTATAGAAAGGGAAAAAATTTATACGAGTATAGTCAAAAGATTTATTTTTAAAATTACCAAATATTAATTCTGGGCCTATACCTAAACCCAAATATTCTTGATGATTTCCATTTTCGTAGTAAGAATATGATGCTTCTAATCTTTTATTAACGGTTAATCCTTTAGTAATTGGTTCAGGAATATATTTATATGAAACATCAATAGATTTATTTTTAGGATCTTTAATACTAACTGGAAATTTCTGATCGAAAGAGTAAAAAAAGTTAGCTTTTGTATTTGTTACTAAATTTTTTGTATTTAATGCCTCTGCTTTTACATTTGCTAAACCTAAAGATAAAAATTGTGTCCTCTTAATGCCATTAACAAGCCAAATGTTTTCTTTTTGCAGTTTTGAACCATAAAGTAAGTAAATTTCAGATTCACCTAATGAACCATTCCATATCCTTTCTCTATAAATTCCATCTAAGCTCATATCCCATTTTGAATCTAAAACGTTAATCGCTTTACTGAATTTTGTATGCACTCTTAAAGCATCTGAAAATTTATTAACATCAAAAGAATTAAGAGCCTTATTTATTTCCAAATCCCAATTGTCTATTTTGCCTTTTATCTTAGATTTCAAAGCAAAATTATCTTCAAAATTTGCATTTCTCTTCACCTTCTCTGAAGTTATTGATTCATTTTTTTTAACAAAACTTTTTGTATATCCTTTCAGTGCACGTTGAATCAAGAATTGAAGTTCTAAATCAAGAACAAATTCATCAAATATATCTATAGAATTTAATCTCCTGCCAATAAAATAACCATCCTTATCTAAATTCTCGTATCCTAGATTCCATCTATTGTCAATTTGGGTATTATTTAAATCAAAAGCTCTATCACCTATCCAAAAAGGAATTGATACTTTTTCATCAAATGTTAAATAATTTAATGAGGACTTAAATCTTAGTTTCTCATTAGATGGATAAATTTCTAATGAATTAATTTCTATTTGCACTTGTTTAAATTCAAGTAAATCATTACTTAGAAATGCCTGTTTACTTTTCCATTTTTCCCCATCTATAGTAATTTTATCTGTTAAAAATAACCAATTCTCTACTTTGTTTGGAGTATATAAAACTTCCTTTTTGTTTAACTTAAGTAGACTTTCTATTTTATTAGAATCCAATAAGCTGAACTTCAAGGATAAGTCATCAATTAACGTATTGGTATTAATAAATCCCTCAACATCTAATAAATAACCCTTTTCAGTAATAAAACTATACTCTAATTGAGAAACTTTAAAAACTTGATCCCCTAGGATTAGTTCTATATTCCCTTGAGCACTAATTTTTTTATTAAATTTATCGAAAATTATATTATCGGCTTTAAAGATTTTTCCTCTGTATGTTAGCTCTGCGTTACCTTCAGCATAAATAACTTCATTGACTTCGGACTGTTTATCAGACTGGATTACTAATTCTTTTTTATTCTCACTAATTTCTGCTGAGAGTAGATCCGTATCTTTCTTTAAAAATTTATCATTGTCTGAAAATTGAAAAAAATTATCAAAAAATTGTTTTGATATTGATGTCTCTATAATTTTTGATTTTTTTCCCCCAATTATTTCGGGGGATAAATTATCTTCGCTACTATTAATTTTCTTTAAATCAGCAGAGTTTGAGGGCTGTACTAAATTAATAAATAAAAAAAAGGAGAATATTAGTTTTTTTGAAATTCCTGAGATCAATGTAAATAAATTTTATTAAGAGATTAATCCTGAGGACTTTCTAAATCTTTTCTATTTGGTGTTCTTGTTGGATCACTTGCTAAAAATCCGAAAAGAAAAATTCCTACGAAGAAAAAAACGATTGTGTAAACAGAAATTTTTAAGGCAAGCATTGAAATAAATAGCAGACAGAATTATATTTTATTAAATTTATAATTAAACTATGGTAAAAAGTTTACTTTTTGTATTTTTGGAAAATTTTGAAATACTTTAATAGTTATTAATCATCATGATCATCCCAAGGATCTGTAAGCTTAGCTGCTTTTGGTCCAAAAGCGGTCCAGAGTCCAAAACCTGTTAAAGCTAAAAGTATTGCCAGAATTGTTACTGCTATAGAAACTGCTGGATCCGGAGTAGATGATAAAGTTTGCATCAATTTTGCTAAGTTTGTAAACAATTTATGTATTAGTTCTTATACAATAGCGAAATAATATTCGATTTTGTGAATTTAACATGGGTCAAAAAACAGCCTTAGGAAGTCTTTTAAAAGCAATTGGCAATTCAGGACAAGGAAAAGTTGTACCTGGTTGGGGAGCAGTTCCTATTATGACAGTCATAGGAATACTACTTTTAGTTTTTTTAGTGATTCTCCTACAAATTTATAATCAATCACTACTTTTACAAGGTTTCTCAGTTGATTGGAACGGAAACTAAAAACGAGAAAATTTTAAAAACAGGAATAAATGCATTTAAAAATTGCTTTTTCTAAAGGCTATTTTTAGATTTTTTGTTTCTATTTAATCATTTATAATTTAAGGAAGATTATTTATAATTCTCAATAAAAAAGATTTTAAAATAGATCATGAATGAAATATATTTAATTGGGTTAGGAAATCCTGGAAAAAAATATTCAAAAAACAGACATAATATTGGTTTTTTACTTCTTGAAAATTTCTCGAAGAAATATAATTCAAATTTTTTGTTAAAAGAAAAAATTAAATGTTTCTTCTCGGAATTCAAAGTAAATAATTACACTTACAGATTATTTTTACCAAATACGTATATGAATAATAGTGGTGATGCTGTACGAGCAATAGTGGATTGGTACAAAATTAATTTAGATCAGATTTTTATAATTGTAGATGATAAAGATCTCCCTCTTGGGAAAATTAGATTTAGAAAAAAAGGAAGCTCAGGTGGCCATAATGGGCTTAAAAGTATTATTGAAAAATTGCAAACTAATAATTTTAATAGAATAAGAATTGGTATAGGATCCCCACCGTTAATGAAAGGAAAAAATAATTTCAATACTATTTCCCATGTATTAGGGGATATTTCTCTAGAAGAAAAATCAATTTTGGATAACGTATATGAGAGAGTAATAAAATCCTTAGAACAATTAAATACTAGAAAAGAAGAAAGTATTATAAATGAATTAAATTCTTTTGAAAAAGACCAAATTTAACAAATGCGGCCTAAACCAGAGACTATAGCTAATTTAAGTGTTAATGAATATTGCTTCTCCAAAAGGCAAATTAAGGGAGTTGTTAAAGCTAGCCAATTCAAATGGACTTTTACATGGTCTTTTAATGAAGGTTTATTATTAGTTAATCCTCCTTTGGGTAGGGCATTAATTGAGGATGCCTTATTAAGATTTTTGTTGAAAAATGATTATGAATTAGAAGCAGGTAATGAGTATAATTTCACTATTTCAGCCAAGTTTTAAAATCCATATTTTCATTCAAGGTAAACTTCATCTTGCAATAATCTTCTAAAATTATCAAGGCTGATATTGCATCAAGATTTTTATTAAGAATAAAAACATCTCTCGGAATTAAAAACTTGAAACCATTAATTGGAAAAAGTTCGAAATATCTTGCTTTAGCTCTATAAGTAGTATTTTTTTCTTCAAAAGTTATTATTTCTTTTTTAAAAAAATTAAGTTTTTTTCTAATCTCTCTACTTGTTGTACCGTTACCAATAATAATTTTTGATATTTTTTCAACAGTATCTAAATTTCTGACATAATCCTCAAGTAATTCACTTTTAAGAATGATGGCTTCATAAATTTTTTTTTCACTTATTTCAGCTAAAACTAACCCACATTTAAATTTACCAGGATCGATAGAGATTAATTTAAGCATATGAGACTATAATTTAGTAATGTTCAAATCAACTATTATTGGGTCTGCTGTTTTACTATCTTTTAAAGATATTACCTGTAATCTATATTTATTATTTTGATTTATATTTACCGAATCTCTAATTTTTTTAATAAAGTCACCTCTCGTAGTAATTTCGTTAACAATCGATCCTCGTAACTTGATTTTATCGCTAGTTTTTCTTAATAAGGTTTTAATTTTTGAATTTATATTTTTATAATCAAGATCTTTTTTTTCAATAATTTCGTTCAAAATGACTTCACCTCTCCTTGCAATAATTTTATTTTGCAGCAATTCTGGGTATACAAAAACAAAATTATCTCCCTTCAAAACATTAGTTGCTGATTTAACTAATATGATCCAATTTCCCCCTTTTGCCGTTACCCCTTCAATTTCAGAAATATCACTAGGTCTCCACAAAAGAATACTTTTTATTTCTTTTTTACTAGGGGTTACAATTTTTTGAACATATCTATCTGCACTATTAATAATTTTTCTTAGATCCAATTTTATATTTGGATTAGAAGTAAGTTGTGCAATAAATAAAGTTTGCCCTCTTTTAAAAACTACATTTCCTCTTCTAAATTCTTTAACATCACTTTTTAGTTTGTTTAATTCCTTTTCTTTATTATTAATCTTATCTTCAAGCTTCTTCCTTTCTTCCTGCAAAGGAAGAAGAGCCTTTTTACTTTCATCTAATGTTTTTTGTAAAAAAGGAATATCAACGAAAAGTCTTTGTCTAAATTCTTCACTAACTAAAATCAAAAGTCCTATAGATATTGCACTAATAAAGCTTCCAGTTATTATCGTTATGATTGTGGCAGTTTTTTTTGGTCTTAATTTTAAAATACTAAATCTTGCTTTACCAATCTTTGTACCAAGTAGATCTCCAAATGGTGCGATTAATCCTCCAAGTATTATTAGAAAGACAATTAAAATCCAGGCCACACTATTTCATACACTCAATACATCATAATTAATAATGAATCAATTAAATCTTTTTGCAAGAGCTATTGGGTCAAATACTGTTATCTTTTTTCTTTCAATAGTCAGGAGACCGGAATCTTTTAAATCTCCCAATAATCTTGTAATCGTAACCCTTGTAGAACCAATAGCTTCTGCAATAGCTTGATGTGAAAGTCTCAAATCTATTGTAATACCTTTTTCACCTGCAACTCCAAAGTCTCTACAAAGAACCATTAAAAAACTTACCAAGCGAGAAGACATATCTCTATGAGTAAGAGTCTCTATCATTGTTTCTGTTTGCAGAATCCTACTTGAAAGGCCTTGCAGCAATAATAATCCTACTGATGCATCTTCCTCTATTGCTCTTAAAACAGAAGTCGCAGGAGCTGTAATCATTTCAACTCTTGTAAATGCTATGGAATGATAAAAACGATCAGATCTATGGCCTGTTAGAAGAGATAAAACGCCAAAGAGGCTATTTTCTCTTAAGAGAGCAACAGTTATTTCTTCACCTGACTCATAAACTCTCGACAACCTTACTGCTCCTCTTCTTATAAGATAAACCCTCTCAGCAGGATCTCCAGGAAAAAATATTGTTTTAGATCTCTCAACCATTTCTGTGCTAGCACCCTCTAGACCTTTAATTACTTCCATTAAAGATCTATTGATTGGGAAGCGCTCTCCAACAGAGTTAATTTTACTTTGTCCGGATTGTTGCGAATTAAAACGATTCAATCCTCGAGAAGAAGGTATCATAAATATCTTGACTATTAAAAAAATTTAAGAAGGCACCCTGAAATATCTTGTATCAACAGTAACAATTTTCAATTCTTTTCTATATGTATGTAGATTGCTTTTAACTAGAATAAACTTTCACTTCGCTTTTTTAAGTAAAATTACACTATATGCAGTGTAAATAAATTCAATTTATACTGTATATAGAAAAGAAATCTAAAATAATGGTGATTAGTTCATCCAATAGTTATTCCAAAAGAAATTCTGATGTAGTAAAAATAAGTTCTAATAATAAAATTAACTTAAAAAGATTTAAACATAATGGGCAAATCCAAATCTATCAATCTTCGTATAGAGGAAGTTATTCAACTATTATCAGAGACTCTCTAAGAAATGCTGCTCTTGGAAGGAAAGTACTATTAGTACAATTTATGAAAGGAGGGGTTAAGCAAGGGATAACTAATGCCATAAAACTATGTGGCAATTTAACTTGGGTAAGATCATCAAATTCCTTTGATCAATATCATTCCGAAGAAATAGAAAAAAATGAAAATTTAAAAAAATCTATTCATGAATCTACTTATGAATTATGGAATTTTTGCAAAAAAGAATTACTTTCTGGTGAAAATGATCAAATCATACTTGATGAAATTTTTCTTGCAGTTAAGATGAAAATTATCGAAAAAGATGATTTGATTTCAACACTTGAAAACCGATTTATATCAGGAGATGTAATCCTTACTGGTACAGATATTCCTAAAGATTTACTATTAATGGCAAACCAAATTACCGAACTTCGTTCATAAAAAAATGCTTAAAAATGATCTCTGGATAAATCAAAAAGCCTCTGAAGGGATGATAAATCCATTTCAATCAAATTTGGTTCGACATCTTTTCCCTGATAATAAACAAAAGCCAGTTTTAAGTTACGGATGTTCCTCTTATGGATATGATTTAAGACTGTCATCAAAAGAATTCCTAATTTTTAGACATATACCAGGCACTGTGATGAATCCCAAAAAGTTTAATCCTAATAATTTAGAACATACCATTCTTCACCACGATGAAGATGGAGACTTTTTTATTCTTCCTGCACATTCCTATGGTTTAGGAGTGGCCTTAGAAAAAATGAAAGTCCCAGAAAATATTACTGTAATTTGTATAGGTAAAAGTACATACGCGCGATTAGGAATCATAGTTAATACAACGCCTGCTGAAGCAGGATGGGAAGGTCACCTAACTTTAGAATTTAGCAATAGTTCTGGTGCAGATTGTAGAATTTATGCTAACGAGGGAATCTGCCAACTACTTTTTTTTGAAGGTGACCCATGTTCTACAACCTATGATGACAGAAAAGGTAAATATCAAAATCAACCAGAGAAAGTGACTCTAGCAAAAATTTAAAATGAGCAAAGTTGAACTAATTTCGCTAACTCCTGATGCAGAAAAAACAATGGCTTACATTGCAAGAGTTAGCAATCCAGGCAATCAGAAGAATGAAGATTATTCAAAATTATTGAGTTATTGCATTAAAAATGAGCACTGGAGTGTCTTTGAACAGTCATTTATGACCTTACAAATAGAAACTAATAGAGGAATTGCAGCTCAAATTCTAAGACATAGATCATTCACTTTTCAAGAATTTTCTCAAAGATACGCAGATAGTTCTCAATTAGGTAATATTCCCTTGCCAGAATTGAGAAGACAAGATCTTAAAAATAGACAAAATTCAATTCCCGACCTTCCTGATGAATTAAAAAAACGATTTAATGAAAAAATTTCTTTACATTTTAAATCTGCTTCAGAATTATATGAACAATTACTTTCTGAAGGAATAGCTAAAGAATGTGCAAGATTTGTTTTACCATTAGCAACACCAACGAGAATCTATATGTCTGGATCATGCAGATCTTGGATACATTACATTCATTTAAGATCAGCCCATGGAACTCAAGAAGAGCATAAATCTATTGCCCAGAATTGCAAGTCTATTTTCAAAAAAAGTTTCCCGACTGTATCAAAATCTCTTGATTGGTAAGAGCTATCCATGACTTCGAGGTGTAAATTGAATATTTTTATTATCTTTGATTTGTGAAAATTCAGCATTAATAATTTCCTCATAAGGTTTCTCTTCTTTCTCTAGATCATTAATAGATTTTCTTATTTTCATTTCATCTTGTTTACCAATAAAGGTTGATATTAGATTACCCTTTTTATCAAAAAGATTAACTTGAGGAATCCCGTTGACAGAAAACTTCTGAATGTAATTAGCCCATTTTTGATTATCAACATTTAAGAAAACAAAATTAATATCTTTTTCATATTCATCTTTAAAAGCAGAAACTTGTGGAGCCATTTCTTTGCAAACTTCACACCACTCAGCATAAAATTCCAGAAATGTTGGTTTATTATTTGTAAAAGCTATTTCAGGGTCAACAGATAATTCGCCAAAACTCTTTAGTAGATAAGTTGATTTAAAAAATAGATTTTTAAACAAAAGCATTGAAATCAAAACAATAGATATAATCAAACCAAGCATTATTTTTAAGTTTGTCTTTAGAATTGGCTCTCGACTTTCAGATTGCACTATTAAGGTATTAGTAACTATTGATATCTTAAATAAGTTGAACAAATAAAGAGAATTTAAATCTATAAGCTTTTAATCAACTGATAAAATAAATACTTAATAGGTATGAAAAAATTTCTTTGATTCCTGAAATCTAATTATGCAATCAATCTTTGGAACTGATGGAATAAGAGGAAAATTTAACGAAGAGATAACTTATTCTCTAGCCTTCAAAGTAGGTTATGCTCTAGGTTCAACTATAGAAAAGAAAAATCCAATATTAATTGGAAGAGATACAAGAATTAGTGGAGATATTCTGCTTCAGGCAATAACACAAGGTATAAATGAAAGTGGCAAAAAATTTATAAATCTTGGAATCTGTCCAACCCCAGCTATACCTTTTTTAATCAAAAAAGAGAAATTAAGCGGTGGGGTCATGATATCTGCAAGTCATAATCCGCCAGAATATAATGGAATAAAAATTTTTGACCATAATGGTCAAAAAATTACTAAAAATTTTGAGAGTAAAATTCAAAAAATAATTGAAGAGTTAAAACAAAATATATCAATTCCTACAAAAGTGGTCCCCCTAAAAACAAATAAAGATCTTATGGATACTTATATTAAAAGCCTAATCCAAACAATGGATGGAGAAAGTTTGAGCGGGTTAAGAATAATATTAGACACATGTTATGGATCAGCGACAACTTGCGCAAAAAAAATTTTTCAGTCTCTTGGTGCTGATGTAAAAGTTATCAATAACTCTAAAAATGGTTTGAAAATTAATTTGAATTGTGGTTCTACTAACCTCGGTCCGTTAAAAAAAGCATTAAGAGATAGTCCTTCAGATATGGGATTCAGCTTCGATGGAGATGCCGATAGAGTAATTGGAATCGATTCAAAAGGCAATATTCTTGATGGAGATCATATTCTTTTTCTTTGGGGTAGAGAACTTATGGAACAAAAAATTCTCACAAATAATCTACTAATATCAACGCAAATGGCAAACTTAGGTTTTGAAAAGTCCTGGAATAAAATTGGGGGAATTTTATATAGAACTGATGTAGGAGATAAATATGTTCATGACGCAATTAAGAAAAAAAGAGCTGTTTTAGGAGGTGAGCAGTCAGGTCATATACTTTCAAAAATTAATAACTTTTCTGGTGATGGGATATTGACTGCACTTCAAATTTCTAAATTTTGTAAAAAGAAAAATATTAATTTAAATGATTGGCTTAAAAGTAGTTTCGAACCTTTTCCTCAAAAACTAACTAATATTAAATTAGATGTTAATTTTAATAAATTAAATTCAAAAAATAAAATCTTAATTGATGAATCTATAAAAAATATTCAGGCAATATATTCTAATAATTGTAGAGTTTATATAAGGCCTAGCGGTACAGAGCCTTTAATAAGAATTCTAGTTGAGGCCAAAAATCATAAGGAAGTTAATTCTTTATCAAGCGAAATAACAAAAAAACTTTTTTTAGAAATTGATAAAATAACAAATCAACGATGAATTAAATTTTTATATAAATTTTTTCATAAATATCAAGTTGGTTAACAATCACATACTTTTCCCTATTAGTTTTAACTTTAATTGGATTAAAACTTTCGGAACAATTAAAATCCTTTTTATCTATTGTTTTAAAATGAAAATTACTTGATATAGTGCAATCCATATAATCGAATAAATCCTTTACATCTGTTTTTATAAAAATTAGGGTGCCTTTTTGCAATGAAGTTGAGAGCATATTAATAAACCCTGGCTGGATTACACGCCTTTTATAATGCCTCTTTTTAAACCAAGGATCAGGAAAATTAAAAGATATACTTTTTAGATTTTTGATAACAAATTTATTTTGGACATCATTCAAAATATTATTAGCATTACCAAATATAAAATATAGATTTTTGATTTCTCTTTCAATAACTTTTAATTTAGCATTTTTGACTAATTTCTCACGGATTTCAATTCCTAAATAATTCCAACTGGTATTAACTAAAGCTAAATCAAATAGAAACTCACCAGCAGCACAACCTATATCCAAATGAAGATTCGATTTAGAATCACCAAACATTTCGCTCAAAGAAGGTATTCTCTCAATTTGATTAAAATTACTACTAAGAGGATTAACATGCTGTCTCATACAATTATCAATATTTTCCTAGGCAATAATATCAGGATGCATAATATTCATAACTATGACAATAGTAAGTTCAAAAGTGACAGTTTGATGTTTAATTATTATGTGTTTAAAAAGAAAAAGTTTTGAACGTTTTTAATCAACTTTCTATTTGGGTATCATTTCAACTTTCAATAATTTTCCTTATTGGTATTCCTTTTACTCTATCCTTCTGGTCAATTAAAAAAAGAAATAAAGCAGTTATTAAGCTTCTATCAATTTATTGGAAAGTCTCCCTTTTATTTTTTATAAGCCTTCTACTTTTAATAGGAAAATATAATTATGCTCTCGTGATAACAAATATTTCAACATTATTAATAACAGCTTCAGTTTGGTTTTGGAACGATATTAATGATGAATTAAGAGAATATGATTTTTCTTACTCCCTTACAACCACGACAAAAATATGGAGATGGACGATAACTTTTATAACTCTCAATTTCTTTATTCAGAGTTTAAAAAACTTTAACTGCTTTTCTTTTATTAATTCAGATGCTTGTGCAATATGGCTTCAACCTTCTTCAAATTTATACATTATTATAAAAAATTTATTTAGTTTTTTCTTTGGAGCTAACTTTACCGAGCCGATATCAAAATTCTTAGGATTATTTTCATTATTAATATATATTTTAGGCCTTATTCAATGGACAATAATAAAATTACCTAAAAATGGAAGAAACTCTTACTTCTCAGAAAATGGCAAAAATTGATTTAATAAATAGTCTTGAAAAAATAAGTTCCGAGATGCCTGATAGGATACTTAAACTAGAGGGATTCATTCTAAAAGAAAATCAAAAAGAACAATTAGAAATAATTATTTTCAGAGGATACAGTAGCTCTACAACTCATCCAATTGAAATAGATTCAGAAAAGAAAGTAATAACACTTTCTCATATAATTAAAAACTTTAAACTTTATAAAGCACCGTTAACAGAAACCGAAGAAAATTTTATCAGAGAAAATAGAGACTCAGTTTTCTTTTTGAATCAAAAAAACTGGATTTAAATAAATTCAAAATTAATAATATTTGAACATCTTTTGCATAATTTTGAATTTTGGACTCCATTAAAAGTTTCTTTTTGATAATGCCAACATCTATCACATTTTTGACCTTGAGCTTTATTTATTTGAATTTTACCGAGTGAATTGTTATCAATAATCAGAGAATTCTCTGACAAATCGGATACCACTTGGAAATTTGATACTATAAGCCAATCTCTAAACAAATCTACATCTTGATTGCCAAATTCTTTTAGCCAAGTAAGTGAATCTTTTAAACCTTTATCTTCAGGTAAATAATTAACTTCAGTTTCCAAAGCTGCTCCAATTATTTGTTTGTTCCTACATCCTTCTATAGCCTTGTTAATTTCAACTCTCAAATTTCTTAAATTTGCAATATGCTCATTAAGTATTTGATTTTTCCATGACTGCGAAAATGTTGGCCATCCTCTTTGAAAGACTGATTTTTCTTTAGTTGAATATGGAATATTTTGCCAAATATCTTCAGCCATGTGACAAAGCACTGGAGAAATAAGTACGGCTAAATTTTCAACAACTTTTGACATGACGAACTGACAAGATCTTCTTCTAAATTCCGATTTAGAACTTACATATAACCTATCCTTCGCAATATCCAAATAAAAATTTGAAAGATCTACAACGCAAAAACTTTGTAAAATTTGGAAAAATTTTGAAAATTCATAATTTTCATAAGCATTAGATATTTGCTCCGTAACATCAACTAATCTGCCTAACATCCATTGATCTAAGAGAGGCAATTGCTCAATTTCAAAACTATCAATTTTAGGATCATAATCATGAATATTACCTAGAAGATATCTTGCAGTATTTCGAACTTTTCTATAAACGTCTGAAAGTTGCTTGAGTATATTTGAACCAATTGGGACATCTACTGAATAATCTACAGAGCTTACCCATAACCTTAAAACATCAGCACCATAAGCAGGATCAGTTTTTTTATTATTACCTCCATTAATAATTATATTTGGGTCAACAACATTTCCTAAAGATTTGCTCATTTTTCTTCCGTTTTCATCAAGTGCAAAACCATGAGTTAAAACTTTCTTATATGGAGGTTTATTATTGACCGCAACAGATGTTAGCAAAGATGACTGAAACCATCCTCGATGTTGATCTGAGCCCTCTAAATAAAGATCTGCTGGATACTTTAATTCACTTCTTAGTTCACATACTGCGGCCCAGCTAGATCCTGAATCGAACCAAACATCCATTGTATCTGTTCCTTTTTTCCATAAATCAGATTCTTTTGCATAATTTTCTGGCAAAAGACTCTTGACATCCCAATCCCACCAAATATCTGCTCCATGTTCACTAAAAAGTCCTTGAATATGATTAATTATCTCTTTGTTAAGGAGAATGTCATTACCATTTTTTTTATAAAAAACTGGAATAGGGACTCCCCATGACCTTTGTCTAGAAATACACCAATCTCCTCTACCAACAACCATAGAATAAATTCTTTTCTTTCCAGTCTCTGGCATCCATTCAACATCTTCTATTGCCTTTAATGCAGATGATCTAAAGCCATTTACAGATGCAAACCATTGTTCTGTTGCCCTAAAAATAGTTGGTTTTTTGGTTCTCCAATCATACGGATATCTATGCTTATAATTTTCTAGAAATAGAAGCAAATTATTTCCTTTTAAATGTTCTATAATTAAATCATTTGCATCTTTCAGGACATTTGATCCTTTAAATTGACCTGAATATCCATTTAAGTCACCTTTTTCATCAACGACACATGTTATTGGTAAATCATATTTTTGACCCACATTAAAATCATCTATCCCATGACCAGGCGCAGTATGAACAATTCCAGTACCTGATTCTGTGGTAATATAATCTCCTCCAATTACAATTCTGCAAATTTTGTTTTTAGAGGGATGTTGATATTCAATATTTTCCAATTTGGAACCTACAACTTCTAAAAGCACTTTGAAATCTTTATTCAATTTCTTACTAATTTCAGAAGATAAATCCTCAGCAAAAAGGTAAATTTTCTTCTCTTCATCGATAGCAAAAACGTACTTCATTTTTGGATTTACTGCAACTGCTTCATTTGCAGGTATGGTCCAGGGAGTAGTGGTCCAAATAGTTATGAAAGAATTATTTTGAAAAAAATCTTTTTGGATATTAAGGTTTTCTTGGATGAAATTTAAAAGAATATCCTGAGGTATTTTAGTGATTTTTAATAAAACATAAATACTTTTTGAAAAATGTTCATCA
>CACAVZ010000009.1 GCA_902536065.1 uncultured Synechococcaceae cyanobacterium
ATTTTTAGATATTGGCCGTTTAATAAAATTGGACCTATTCGGTTCCCTGCCCTTAATAATTTAGATTAATGGGTACGTGATGTTGTAGGGTTTTTAATATCTTGAAGTTGTAGAAATGTTTAATTCAGAATTTCTTGCTACTGAAAATAATGATCCAAACGATGAGAATGATTTAATCCAATATTTACAAAAACAATCTCCTGAAGTTTTGCAAAGAGTAGCTAAATCGGCTAGTGAAGATATTCAAGAAATTATTAGACATAATGTTCAAGGTCTTCTAGGAATGCTTCCTACAGATCAATTCGATGTAAAAATAACATCCTCAAAAGACAACATTGCTAATTTATTGTCTTCTGCAATGATGACAGGATATTTCTTAAGACAAATGGAGCAAAGAAAAGAGCTAGAACAAACTCTCAAAAATGATGAAAACATGTCTATTGAAGAATAGTTGTTTTTAAAGATTTACTTTTTCTGGAATTATTCCTAGTTCAAACAATTTTTTATATAAACTCATCAAAAATTTATTATCCTCCGGAAGTTTGTCCCACTTTTGGGAATTAATTTCATCAATTAATTTTTGACAATCTACTATTGTAAATTTAATTGGTGCCGTAAAATGAGCTGGAATTAGATATTCCATATCTTCAAAAGACTTGATATTTTCTAGCCATTTAAGTAGAACTTCTTTTGAACGCGGAAAAATTAATTTTTGTAAAACTGGTGCAATTTGAATCTTAGGAGTGTCTTTACCCATTATTTCAACAAGAGAGGATTCCCAATCTTCGTCCCATAAAAAGGGATACACACCGAAATGAGATCTCCAATTTCTAAGATCTTTTTTGAATGAATAATTAAAAATTTCTTTTAAAGGTGGAATATTTAATTTACCTGGCTTCAAAAAAGATGAAAATAAGACTAACCTTTTCCATCCTTTTTTTCTTTGTTCGATGGAGTCAATCAAAGGTTCATCTCCTCTTTCTCTGGAATGAAAAAGAAGTGGAGTTGGATCAAAATTAAATATCTCAGGTGGTCTGGAGTCTATCCCAACTATTGCGTCTGTTACATGAAGAGTTTTCGTAGGATAATGGAAGCAGCTTATCTCCTGATATCTTCCAAGTCCTAAATTCAGCGGGCCTAATGAAGACCATTTAAAGGAGTTTGTATATGGAGTACCTTCCTCAAAAAGTATTCTTGATCTTTTTGATGGAATTCCTAAAAAATCTAGTGGTAGATTTATGGGGAAACTCCATTGTCCAGGACAAAGCCAAATTTCTGCATCATTAAAAATTCTTGAAAGAGCTGGCAGTCCGATTTTATGTTCTAGTCCAGAGGCACTCGGTAGAATTATTGTTTTTACGATGCCGTGAATCGCAATTAATTTTTCTAACTCATTTATTAATTCTTTTGTCGGAGGCAGAGGATTTATTAGCATCAATCCATTATCAACCTTTATTACCGTCATTCTTATTGGAACGGCAACATAATAAAGTCCCTGTATTTGTTCCAAGGACCATATTTGATCAGGAATTAATTCTTTTAAAATTGTTTTCTTTTTTCCATAGGGATATAAGGGGAATAATGGCCACCAATTCCACTTTTTTAAAGTTTCTTCCACCACAATCATTTATACCCAACAAATAATTTCTTTAACTTAAATATTCCGTATCTTGGAGCGAATAAAAAAGCAAATAAAAATATAAAAGTTTGCGCCAAGACAATTGATCCACCTGTTTCAAGATCAAACCAAAAACTAACATAGATTCCTATAAGGCTTGAGATAATTGCACTTAATACTGAGATTACTGTCATATTATCAAACTTGTCCGTCAGTAAATATGCTGTAGCCCCTGGTGTAATCAACATTGCGACTACCAAAATAATTCCAACAGACTGCAAGCCTACAACAGCTGCCAAAGATAAACATGTGAGGAGTAAATAATGAAGAAAAAATACGTTTATCCCAACTGTTTTTGCATGCCTAGGATCAAAACAATAAAGCATTAAATCTTTTCTAAAAATTGATAAAAGTATTACTACCAATAAAGAAATGAATATGGTTTGTTTTACATCTGAAAGTGATATTCCTAATGGACTCCCAAAAAGAATAGAGTGCAGATCAATATTACTTTTAATCTTAGAAACCAATACGATTCCAAGAGCGAAAAATCCAGTAAATACCAACCCAATAACAGTATCCTCCTTAACTCTAGATTTCTGCTTAATAAACCCTATCAATGCTACAGAACCAACTCCGAAAATAAATGCCCCTAATGAGAAAGGAAGACCCAATGCATAAGCAACCACAACTCCAGGCATTACTGAATGTGACACTGCATCTCCCATTAAAGCCCATCCTTTAAGAGTCAAATAACTTGATAGGAAACCACAAACAGCTGCGACTAATGAACTCATAAGAAGTGCTTTTCTCATAAAGTCATGAGTTAAAGGATCTGTTATGAATGAATCTAAAGTTAAAAAAGAACAGAACTCCATATAATTTAAAATTTATGATTCAGGTCCAAACAAGAAATCAGGTGAGATCCCTCCAAAAGTGGTTGTAATGTTTTCAGGGGTAAACACCTCAGAGGTCTCGCCATAAGCCACAACAGTTTTATTTATTAAAAGAACCAAATCACAAAATTCACGGACATGAATCATATCGTGCGTTGATAATAATATGGTTTTCCCCTCATTTTTAAATTGAATAAATAATTCCGAGATAAGTTTTTCAGTTCTAATATCAACACCTGAAAAAGGCTCATCAAGAAGAAGTATTGATGCTCTTTGCGCAATTGCTCTAGCTAAAAAAGTTCGTTTTCTCTGACCTCCAGATAAGTTTCCAATAGGTGTAGATAAATGATCAGTAAGATCAACCCTCTCAATAGCATCTTTAACCGCCTGCACATCAGACTCTCTAGGAGACCTAAAAATATTCATCGAACCATATCTTCCCATCATCACTACATCCCAAACACTTATTGGAAATTGACTATCAATTCCCTCATTTTGAGGAACATAAGCAATTGTCTGATCTTTTTGAGCAGATCTTACAGACTCTCCATTTATTCTAATTTTTCCCTTTGAAATATTTACAAAGCCAGTTAAAGCATTAAAGAAAGTTGTTTTACCAGCCCCGTTCATCCCTACTAACCCACAAATCTGGCCAGGTTGCAATCTTAAATTGGCATCATACAAAGCCACCTTACCGTTGTAATCTACGCAAATATTCTCTGCCTCAATCCTAAAGTTTTGATAATTGATTGTTTCCATAATTCAAAAAAGTCCTTTTTTAATCAAATCCAAATTATGCTCAAGCATTTTTATATAGGAACTAGCAGGCCCACTATCATCAGATAATGAATCAACAAAAAGATTTCCTCCGAAATTGGCCCCAGTTTCGTTTGCAACAACCATTTGAGATTCGTTACTTACAGTACTTTCGCAAAATACAGATGGAACATTTTTTTCTTTAACTAGTGAGATTGTTCTTGCCATTCTTTTGGGAGTAATTTGACTCTCAGCATTAACTGGCCACAAATAAACTTCCTCTAATCCATAATCATTTGTTAGATAAGAAAAAGCACCTTCACAACTTACTAGATACCTCCTGTCTTTATTTAAGTTATTAATAAAAAGTGAGAATTCTTTATCTATTTTAGATAGTTTGTCTTTATAAATTTTTCCATTTTCTTCAAATAATGTCCTTTTGGATGGCCTCAATTCTGATAAAGAATCCACGAGAATATCTACGTATAGGATTCCTCTTTTTGGAGAAATCCAGGCATGAGGATTGGGTTTCCCTTTATAAAAATCTTCACTGATAAAAATAGGATCCAAATCTTCCGAGACAGTAATTCTTTTAACTTTTAAATTTGAAACAAATTTTTCAGCCCATAATTCAAATCCAAATCCATTATCAATAAAAACAAAAGCATTAGAGGCATTTACCAAATCGCTGGGAGTTGGTTGGTAGCCATGAACTTCAACTCCAGGTTTTGTTATTGATCTAACAATAAATTCATCTTTAGCGACATGGCTAATTATATCCGCCAAAACAGTGAAACTTGCCAGTATTACTTCTTTAGTTTCATTTTTATTTGATATTCTCTTACATGAGCTTGAAGCAATAGAAAGCAGAAGTATCAAACTTAAAAAAAAAATATTTTTTTTCATAATTTAACATTCATCCCAAGATTATGAATTAAAAGATAGTTTCATAAGCGGTTTCCTAAGATCAGAAATAAATCCTTTCCAATTTATTTTTTCTTTTTCAAAAGCTTCTTCAACAATTTTCTCAGAATTTTTCTTTATGAAATCCAAATCAGGTTCTTCTACTCCTTTTGTTATTGCCATAAAATCAGCCAAAGAACTTGATACTACTCTTGTTAAGTAAGCAGCACTGACAGCCTGAAATGTTCCAGAGACCAGCCAATTTGGGCCATTTAATTTTGTTATGCCAATTAGAGTCTGACCACTCCATTCAATAACTCCCTGAGCAATTGCAGTTTTTAAAATCTCTTTTGATACTTTATCTAAAATTTCAGGAGACCAATTACATCCCCATATAGACTTAATTTCTTTAATCATTAAAGAATTTAATACTGTCATTGCCATAACATCAATTGATGGGATAGGAGATAAGAAAACAGTTGTTGCGACAAGAATTTGATTTTTTCTTTGTATACCTTTTAACTGCATTCTTCTTATACCTTCAATTTCAGATTGCCATGCAGCATGAAGTTCTTTCAAGAGCCTTTTTTTTGTATTTTCAATATTTTTAGATGAACTTATGAAAAACTTCCTTAAAGAAAAAGGTATATTTGTTATTTCAATCTTATTCAAATCAAAAGTAATAATTTTGTTTATAAAGTCACTTGAAATTTGAGACTTTAAGTCTTCTATCTGATTTTTGGCTTCTATTTGGTTGGAAGTTAATGCCACCAACCAGATTGGCATATTTTTAGGAAACTTTTCTAGCCACAAAAAATCATTTGCCGACAAAGGCAAGTTTATAAAATACAAGATTGCATCACTCTTCAAAGCTTCTTCTGGAATAACTTGAGAAGAATCGTATTTAGGCAGTTTTTCGTATAAATCAAAGTCAAACTTATCTGCTTTGAAATTACTTTTCAAAATAGATTGAAAACTTTGATAATCTTTTTGTCCAATGCAACTTATTTTTTCTTTTTCACATCTATTAAGAATAGATTCAAGTGTTTTTTGTCTTTTTGAATTCTGTTTTTCTAATTCATTTGTTGCTTCAAGTTCTTCAAAAAAATTTAAATCTTCATTACATAGATTTATCCAACCATCTAAATTATTTGGCTCATTAAATTTAGGCTTATCATTCTTCAAGTAAAAATACCCCCCCAAAGACAACGCAAAAAATCCTATTGAGCCTCCTGCAAAATGAATTAAGTCACTGACAAACCATTCCCCAAAACCTAACAATAATAAAATAATAAGAAGATTTTTTTTTGGAAACTTTATGAAATCCTTTAAAAGGTTGTCTTTACTAATATCAAACACAATACTTTATTTTTCTAATTTTATTTTAATGCAACTTGTGAACGAGAAAAGCAAAATTTCATAAGTCGTTAATCAAAAGATAAAATTTTAAGCCTTTTAAAAAGACTTATTGCATAACAAGATGCTAAGTTAATAGACTATTTAAATAACTTAAGAAACTTTAAGATGTCTAATTCAAATTTCAGCAATAATCCTGGACAAGAAAATTACAGAGGTCGTTCTAACAATGAAAGATCTAATTTCAGAGATAGATCGGGCGGCAGAAGAGATGGAGGAGGATTCCGTATAAGATTGAGTGATAACGAAATGAAAGCTGTTAAATCAATACAAGAGACCTTTCAATTAAGATCTACCGTTGCAGTTCTGGGTTTCTCTGTTAGAACACTTAGCGAAATGATCAAAGACGAAAAATTGATTGAATCAATCAAAGAATATGCAAAAAATAATAAAAACTCTTCTCCGAGTAGACAATTACAAAATTCTTACGAAGAAAAGACAAAAACAGCACCTGACCCTTTTGCAAGACCTGTAAAAAGTACATCAACTGAAGAGATCCAATCTAGCGAAGTAGAAGAGGATGGCAAATAAAAAAAGAATACTTTCGGGAGTTCAACCAACTGGTGATTTACATATTGGGAATTGGCTTGGGGCCATAAATAATTGGGTTACGCTTCAAGAGCAATATGAAACATTTCTATGTGTAGTTGATTTGCACGCAATAACAGCCTCATATAATCCCAAAGAATTATCTAAAAACACTATCTCTACAGCGGCTTTGTACGTCGCTTGTGGGATAGATCCAAATATATGTTCAATTTTTGTCCAAAGTCAGATTTCAGCGCATTCAGAACTTTGTTGGATATTAAATTGCATGACCCCGATAAATTGGATGGAAAGAATGATTCAATTCAAAGAAAAATCTATACAACAAGGTAATAATGTATCTATTGGATTATTTGACTATCCAATACTTATGGCTGCAGACATCCTTCTTTATGATGCTGACTTCGTACCAGTAGGTGAGGATCAAAAACAACATCTTGAACTTGCGAGAGATATTGCACAACAGAGAATTAATGCCAGATTTAGTAAGGATAAAAATATTTTAAAAATCCCTCAACCAATCATCATGAAGAATGGTTCAAAAATAATGAGTTTAATTGATGGTTCAAAAAAGATGAGCAAAAGTGATCCTAATGAGGGAAGTCGTATCAACTTATTAGATGCTCCTGAAATAATTGCAAAGAAAATAAAAAGAGCAAAAAGTGACAGTTCTATTGGAATTGAATTTAACAACCCTGAGAGACCAGAATCTAAAAATCTTTTGATGATTTATTCAATATTATCTGGCAAAGAAATTTCTCAATGTGAAAATGATTTCTCAGAGACTGGATGGGGGACATTTAAAAAATTAATTACAGAACAACTTATTGAATCACTAGAACCTATTCAGAAAAAATATAAATTATTAATTAATGATCCCCATCAATTAAATAAAATCCTTGATGAAGGAAAGGAAAAAGCTGAAATTTTAGCAAATCAGACTTTAAAAAGAGTTAAATCAAAATTAGGATTCTTCGAAATGGAGAAATAAATCATGCCAATAATTACTTTACCTGATGGTTCAAAAAAGGTTTTCGAAAGATCTGTAACTATTTTAGAAATTGCCAAGAGTATAGGGGCTGGATTAGCAAAAGCAACAATTGCGGGGAAAGTAAATGATGTTCTTCTTGATGCAACTATTCCTATAAGTAGAGATTCCAAAGTTGTAATCATCACATCAAAAGATAAAGAGGGAATTGAAATAATAAGACATTCCTTTGCTCACCTTATTGGTCATGCAGTTAAACAGATTTACTCTGATATTAAAATGGCGATTGGGCCCGTAATTGAAGATGGTTTTTATTACGATATTTTTTCTGAATACAGATTTACTCCTGAAGATTTAATAAAAATCGAAAATAGAATTAATAAATTAATAAAAACAAACTATGACGTTGAAATCTTACAAGTTTCTAAAGAAGAGGCAGTCAAAACTTTTAAAGAAAGAGATGAGACTTTTAAATTACGAATAATTGAAGAAATTCCTGAAGAAGGCCTCATCAATTTATACAAACACGAAGAATATATCGACATGTGTAGAGGGCCTCACGTACCCAATACTAGACATTTGAGACACTTTAAATTACTTAAATTATCAGGTTCATACTGGAGAGGGAATAGTGAGAATGAATCATTACAGAGAATATATGGAACTGCATGGGCAAAAGAAAAAGAACTCAATGACTACTTAATAAGAATTGAAGAAGCGGAAAAAAGGGACCATAGAAAACTTGGTAAAAAACATTCACTATTTCATATACAAGAAGAATCTCCAGGTATGATTTTTTGGCATCCAAATGGATGGACAATCTACCAGATACTGGAAAAGTATATAAGAGAAATACTCAAAAAAAATGATTATTTAGAAATTAAAACCCCACAAGCTGTTGATAAATCCCTTTGGGAAAAATCCGGTCATTGGGAAAAATTTAGAGACGATATGTTCACTACTGCATCAGAAAATCGAACTTATGCAATTAAACCTATGAATTGTCCATGCCATATTCAAGTATTTAATCAAGGTTTAAAAAGTTATAAGGATTTACCTATTCGTCTTGCTGAATTTGGTTCTTGTCACAGAAATGAGCCCTCTGGTGCACTACACGGCTTAATGAGAGTAAGAAACTTTACTCAAGATGATGCTCACATTTTCTGTACAGAAGAGCAAATTCAAGAAGAGGTTTCAACTTTTATAGATCTTGTTTTCGAGGTTTATAAAACTTTTGGTTTTGATGAAATTATTATCAAATTATCAACTCGTCCAGAGAAAAGGGTGGGTAGTGAAGAGATTTGGGATAAATCAGAAGAGGCTCTTACCAAAGCTCTCGATAATAAGAATCTAAAATGGGAACTACAGCCTGGAGAAGGTGCTTTTTATGGTCCAAAAATAGAATTCTCGTTAAAAGATTGTCTTAATAGAGTCTGGCAATGCGGAACTATTCAAGTTGATTTCTCAATGCCTATTAGATTGGATGCAACTTATGTGGATATTAATAATGAAAAAAGAAATCCAGTTATGCTGCATAGAGCAATTCTAGGCTCATTTGAGAGATTTATCGGAATCTTAATTGAACAATATGAGGCTAAATTCCCGATTTGGCTTGCGCCTCATCAAATAATCCTATTGAGCATTACTGATAGAAATATTGAAAAGTGTTTAGAGTTAAATGAATTAATAAATAATAATGGTTACCGATCAAAAGTTGATATTAGGAATGAAAAAATAGGATATAAAATACGAGAAGCAACTCTAGGGAGAGTTCCTTTAATTGCAGTTGTGGGAGATAAAGAAGAGGAAATTGATTCAGTCGCCTTAAGAGCGTTGAATGGAAAAAATTTAGGAATTTTCAATTTACCTAATCTTTTCAAATTAATGGATAGATTAATAGAAAAAAAAGGTAGAACAGAATAATTTCTAGCTATATGAATTTTCTCGCTTGTGATTTAGGAGGTACAAAGGTTCTATTAGGAATTTTCGAAAATGTTACAAATGAAGATTCTCCTAAGTTAATTTTTAAAAAGAAATATATATCTACTGATTGGGATTCTTTTGATCTAATTCTAGAAGATTTTCTCAAAAATGAATGCAAAAATATTACCCATCCTTATTCTGCATGTTTCGCCGTAGCTGGTCCTTTATCTAACAACAACGCAAAAATCATTAACTTGTCATGGAATATTTCTGGTAATGCTTTAAGGGACAGATTTAATTTTAAAAGATGCGAGCTAATAAATGATTTTGCAGTCCAAATTTATGGAATACCTTATTTAAAAAATAATCAATATTCTACTATCCAAATTGGATCTCATTCTGAAGGCAATAATAATGATTTGCATGCCATTGTTGGAGCGGGGACAGGTTTAGGCATTGCAAGAGGCATTATTACAGGGAGAAAAGTAAAAGTTTTAGCGAGTGAAGGTGGTCACGTAGAGTACTCGCCAAAGTCAAAATTAGAATGGGAATTAAAAATTTGGCTTAAGAATTACCTAAAAGTTGAAAGGATATCTTGTGAAAGGATCATTAGCGGCACTGGTTTATCAAGAATTGCTGAATGGAGACTTAGCAAATCTGATGCCAAAAACCATCCTCTACAAAAATTTTTTAGAGAAACTAAAATTTCTGATAGTTTGAGAAAAGAGCTTCCCGCAAAAATTTGCAATCTTTCTAAAGAAGGGGATCAGCTGATGATTGAAGTTGAAAGGATTTGGTTAGGCGCTTATGCCTCTTTATTGGGAGATGTTGCTCTTCAAGAATTATGCTTTGGCGGGTTATGGATTTCTGGAGGAACCGCATCAAAACATTTCAAAAACTTTAATTCAGATTTATTTATGAAACAATTTTTCGACAAGGGAAGATTAAAAGATATTCTTAAAACAATGCCTATGAAAGTAATTTTAGATGAAGAGTTTGGACTTTTTAGTGCAGCCTGCAGAGCAAAAATGCTTTTAAAAACTTAATAACAAAAAATGTCTATTCCAGAAGTAGGTAAAAAAATAAAGGTAACAGTTCCTTCCACAACTGCCAATTTAGGGCCTGGTTTCGATTGTCTTGGGGCAGCATTAGATTTATATAATGAATTTATTTTTACAAGAATTGAAGGTGGTGGAGATAGATTTGATTTAATTATGGAAAGTACAGATGGTAATCATTTAAGAGGAGGACCTGAAAACTTAGTTTTTAGAGCAGCTCAGAAAGTATGGGAGAGCGCAAATATAGATCCTTTTGCACTTGAAGCAAGAGTTAAGTTGGCAGTGCCGCCTGCACGCGGACTTGGAAGTAGTGCTACAGCAATAGTTGCTGGACTAATCGGAGCAAATGCAATAATGGACTCTCCATTGTCCAAAGAAAAGCTTCTTGAACTTGCAATTGATATTGAAGGTCATCCTGACAATGTAGTTCCCTCTCTCCTTGGGGGACTTTGTTTGACCGCAAGGTCGTCTTCTCAAAGATGGAGAATTATTAGATGTGATTGGCACGATTCAATTAAAGCTGTTATTGCAATACCTGCAATTCGCCTAAGCACAAGTGAAGCGAGAAAGGTTATGCCCAAGAATGTACCTATATCTGATGCAGTGACAAATATGGGGGCACTTACTTTGCTACTTAGTGGCTTAAAAGCAGGGAATGAGGAACTTATAAAAGAAGGAATGTTTGATATGCTACATGAACCCTACAGATGGAAACTTATTAAAGGTGGACTAGAAGTCAAAGATGCCGCATTAAATGCAGGTGCTCTAGGATGTGCAATAAGTGGGGCTGGTCCAAGTATCTTAGCTTTGTGTAAAGAAGAAAATGGCAAAAAAATCAGTCAAGCCATGGTAAAAGCATGGGAGAAGTCAGGTGTAGCTAGCAGAGCACCGTTCTTAAACGTTCAAACAAAAGGCAGTCAATTCAGCACTATTTCTGGTAAGTAGTTTTACTTAGGCATTTTTAATGTTATAGTCTCAAGCTAGTACAACTTCAACTAGAATAAAAAAATTATTCATTCTATAAATGAATTTAGAAACTTTTCCTTGGCTATCATCTATAGTTCTATTACCCTTAATTGGGGCATTAATAATGCCTTTCTTAAGTTCAAAAGAAGGAGAAGATAATACATTACCTAGAAATATTTCATTAAGTTTTTTATTTATAGATTTTTTATTAATAATTAGTGTCCTTTTTCAAAAATTCAATACTTCAGATAGCTCTTTACAACTGGTAGAGAGAGCTTCTTGGTTACCATCTATAGGCTTAGAATGGTCTCTTGGCGTAGATGGGTTATCTGCTCCTTTAGTAGCATTAAGTGGGTTAATTACATTTTTATCGGCTGCAGCCAGTTGGAAAATTAAGAAAAAATCTAATTTATATTTTGCTCTTTTACTAGTCCAAGCATCGGCACAGGCACTAGTTTTCCTTTCTCAAGATTTCCTATTGTTTTTCTTGGCATGGGAACTTGAACTAGTTCCGGTGTATCTTCTTATTGCGATTTGGGGAGGGAAAAAGAAATTATATGCTGCAACTAAATTCATTCTTTATACAGCTTTAGCTTCTTTATTAATACTCATAAGTGGGTTAGCACTTGCCTTGAGTGGAGATACCTTTACTTTAAATATTACCGATTTAACAAATAAACATGTAACCGGCAGCCTAGCTTTATTATCTTATTTAGGATTTTTAATTGGTTTTGGAGTAAAACTTCCTATCTTTCCATTACATACTTGGTTACCCGATGCACATGGAGAGGCTAATGCTCCAGTTTCAATGTTACTAGCTGGAATACTCCTAAAAATGGGAGGTTATGCTCTCTTAAGATTCAATGTTCAAATACTACCTGAAGTACATCTTCAAATTGCACCTGCGTTAATTATTCTCGGAATCATAAATATAATTTATGGAGCTCTAAATGCATTTGCACAAGATAATGTCAAAAGGAGAATTGCATGTAGCTCAGTAAGTCATATGGGTTTTGTTCTGTTAGGGATTGGAGCTGTAGATGCTCTAGGTATTAGCGGAGCAATGCTACAAATGATCAGTCACGGACTTATAGCTGCAGCTATGTTCTTTGTTACAGGCTCATTCTATGAAAGAACAAATACTCTTTCCATTCCAAATATGGGCGGCTTAGCAAAGGTCTTGCCAATAACTTTTGCCTTTTTCTTAGCAAGCTCACTAGCCTCTCTAGCACTACCTGGAATGAGCGGTTTTATAAGTGAAATCACTGTATTTTTAGGTATCACAAGTCAAGAAGGCTTCAGCTCTATCTTTAGATCAATCACTATTCTAATTGCAGCTATAGGTTTAGTTCTTACACCAATATATCTACTATCAATGTGTAGAAGAGTATTTTTTGGCCCTAGAATTCCTGCACTAGCTACAGTCAAAGAGATGAATGGTCGAGAATTGACAATTGGTTTCAGCTTATTGTTGCCTACTTTGGTAATAGGTTTTTGGCCAAAAATCGCGATAAATTTATACGAATCTTCAACAAATGCTCTCAGTCAGCAGCTTACTCTAGCTAAATTAGTTGGATTAATACCAAATTTAGTTAATTAAATTACTTTAATAAATGGATACCTCAATTTTTAAATATGGAGAATTACCAGAATTTAAAAAATTTACTCCCGAAAGCATAAGTAAACAATTCCCAGTAGTACTAGAAAAGATAGCTGAAGATTTTAAAAAAATAGAAAAAGATTTATCTAATTATTTACTTCAAAATGATTTAAATTGGGATAAGGTAATAAATCCCTTAAATGAAGTAAATGAAATTCTTAGATGGAGTTGGGGAGTAATAAGCCACCTAAATGCAGTAAATAATTCTGAAAGTCTAAGAGATATTTATTCAAGATTTCTTCCTGAGATTATTAGCTTGAGTAATAAATTCGGACAAAGTAAATTAATTTACAAGTCTTTAGTCAAGCTTAAAGAGACAAATAACTTTGATCAAATTAAAAACAGAATTTTGGATAAAGAAATTCTTGAGATGCAACATAGAGGAATTTCACTACAAAAGGATGATCAAGAAGAATTCAACAAAACTTCAGAAAAGCTTGGAAAGCTATCAACAGACTTCAGCAATAATGTTCTTGATGCGACTAATAAATGGTTTTTAATATTAAATAAGAAATCTGAAGTCGATGGTCTTCCCGAACGAGTACTTGAATTAATGGCAATTTCTGCACACAAACACTTAAAAAAAGATGAAGAAGTTGATATCAAAAATGGTCCCTGGAAATTAAGTCTAGATATACCAACTTATACTTCATTTATGACGTATGCCACCGACCGTAATCTTAGAGAAAAACTATATAAGGCATTCGTTGGTAGAGCATCTCTAGGAGAAAATAATAATTCTCAAATCATTGAAGAGATATTATCTCTTAGGACTAAACAGGCTAATCTACTCGGTTATAAAAGTTGGGCAGAACTAAGTTTGTCAACAAAAATGGCGAAAGAAATTAAAAATGTTGAAAAGCTTTTAGAAGAACTGAGAGCACCAGCATTCAAAACCGCAAAAATCGAATTAGAAATGCTCGATAAGTTTTCTAAAGCTAATGGGTTTCCAGAATCACAGAATATCGAGCCATGGGATATTAGTTATTGGTCAGAACTCCTTAGAAAGGAAAAGCTCAATTTGGATCAAGAGTCATTGAGACCTTGGTTCCCACTAAATGATGTTTTGAAAGGTTTATTTAAATTAAGTGAAAAGCTTTTTGAAATTAAAGTTGTCGAGTCAACTGATGAGGCGCCTCTTTGGAATGATGACGTTTTATTTTTTAATATCCTCAACAAAGAAGATAAGAAAATAGCATCCTTTTACCTCGATCCATATTCGAGGCCTGAATCAAAGAGAGGAGGGGCTTGGATGGATGAATGTTTGAATAAAAACAATATTGGTAAAAAGACCCTTCCTGTAGCTTATCTCGTTTGTAATCAGACTCCACCATCAAAAGATAAACCGAGTTTGATGAGTTTTGAAGAAGTTCAGACTCTGTTCCATGAATTTGGTCATGGTCTTCAACACATGCTTACCACTATAAATCTTCCGCAAGCAGCTGGTATCAATAATGTTGAATGGGATGCAGTCGAACTTCCAAGTCAATTCATGGAAAACTGGTGTTTCCACAAAAACACACTTTTGAATATTGCTAAGCACTATAAAACAGGAGAAAAATTATCCGATGAAAATTTTGATAAGCTCCTAAAGAATAGAACTTTCAATTGTGGAATGGCGACTCTTAGACAACTACATTTCGCAATAACAGACCTCAGATTACACAGTAGTATTGATAAAAACGAAGGTAAAACAGCAGATGAAATAAGAAGAGAAATTGCAAAACAAACTACTGTTATTGAACCAATTCAAGAAGATCAATTTCTTTGTTGTTTTAGTCATATATTTGCAGGAGGATATTCTGCAGGATATTACTCATATAAATGGGCTGAAGTTCTAAGTGCTGATGCATTTTCAATGTTTGAAGAGGCTGATTTAGAAAACTCTGAAGATTTAAAATTAATAGGAAAGAAATTTAAAGATACAATACTAAGTCTGGGTGGAAGCTTACCTCCATTAGACATATTTAAATTATTTAGGGGAAGAGAGCCACAAACAGATTCTTTAATAAGACACTTGGGGCTATCTGGAGCTACATAATAATTTCATCGATTATTTTGTCAACGGCTGATTTGTTTCTTACCAGATTTCTATGTTTATATACTTTTACCGATATTTTTTTTCCAAATTTTAAATTTGTCCACCAGCCAGGAAAAACCATCATATCCCAATAAGTAAAGAAATTTATACACTCAATATCATCAAGTAAAAAATCATTGTTTGCGAGCTCCCTTAAAAACTTACTTTTTATTTTCATTTCTGATATTCCTCTAAAAGGATATTTAGGTATTAATTGAGCCATCAAAGTTCCTTTATGAGGGGAACCTATAGATATTAATCTTCTTGTTCTTTTAGATCCATTAAATTTTTGAAGCCAGTACCTACCAATTATTCCTCCCATAGAAAATCCTAAAATATCTATTTCTTTTTCTAAACCATATTTCTCTAAAATTAATTCGTTTAATTTATAAGTCAAATCCAGAATTGAAGTCATTCCAAATGAATGCTTGAGTGTTGGGGCAAAATATTCTATGCCAATATCATCAAGTTTTGATGTAATAGAAGAAAAAATACTTGCAGTATTCCAAAGACCATGAATCAATATAATTGGATTTCTTTTTTCCAAAACTTTAATTATTTTCAAGAATTCTTACTATTGACACCTTCCCATCGAAACCTGTGATTGGAGGGTTGCATTTTGTCAAAATAATTTTAATTTTAGAAATCTTAAATTCCTGATCAATGATTTCTAAAATTGAGTTGGAATATTTTTCGATTGTATAACAATATATTTTCTTTGATTGATCTTTTAAAATTTGAACTAATTTTGAATAGTCAATTGTTTTTTCTATATCATCATTTACTGCACATTTTTCAAAATCAGTCCACAAAAATATATCTAAAATAAATAGTTGTCCCAATTCCCTTTCTTCATCAAGAACTCCAACCCTAGCCCAAAGTTTAATATTCTCAATTTTTAAAAAAGTTTCCATCTTTAAAAGTTTTAAAGATCTTTATGCGTATAGATAGCCTTTCCTGATGAAAAATCATCAACTATATTCCCATCACCTTTTAGAAAATATTTATAAGTTACCAAACCTTCTAGGCCTACAGGTCCCCTAGGTGGAAGAGTTTGAGTAGATATGCCAACTTCAGCGCCAAATCCATATCTAAACCCATCTGCGAACCGAGTAGAGCAATTATGAAAAACACCTGAACTATCAACTACATTAATAAATTTATTAGCAGTATTTGAATTTTCTGTAATTATTCCATCTGTATGTTTTGAACTATATTTTTGAATATGTGTGATTGCCTCCTCAAGATCATCAACAATTTTTATCGATAGAATTAAATCCAAATATTCCGTTCCCCAATCTTCTAGGCTAGCCTCATACTTTACCCCTAATTCAACTGATCTCCTATCTCCGATTAATTTAACATCGTTAGAATTAAAGAGTGGGATGGCCTTTTCTAAAAAAGCTGGTGCGATATCTTTATGGACTAATAAAGTTTCTATAGCATTACATGCTGCCGGATATTGAATTTTGCTGTCCAAAGCAACTGATAAAGCCATCTCTATATTTGCCTCAATATCTATGAACAAGTGACAAATTCCATCAGCATGTCCCAGTACAGGAATCTTTGTATTCCCCTGAATAAATTTAACTAATTCATTACTTCCTCTTGGAATTATTAAATTAATATATTTCTCAAGATTTAACATCGCCATGCTATCTTTCCTGCTTGTTAGTAAACATATTGCATTTTTATCAAGGCCTGATTCATTTAAACCTTCTTGTAATGCTTTCACTATTGTAGTATTTGTTAAATTGGCTTCACTACCTCCCTTTAGCATTACTCCATTACCAGATCTTATTGCTAAAGAACTAATCTGCATTACGGCATCTGGCCTTGACTCAAAAATAACCCCTAAGACTCCAATTGGCACAGTTTTTCTTTCTAAGATCAATCCCTTTGCAATCTCTCTTTTTATTTGAACTTGATTTACAGGATCAGCTAAATCGCCAACTTTTCTTACTCCTTCAATTCCTGAATTTAATTTTGATTTTGATAACTTTAATCTAGAAAGTAAAGCCCTAGAAATACCTTTTTTTTCTGCATTTAAATAATCCTGATTATTAGCCTCTAATATTTCTTTAAAATTTTTTTCTAGATAATCAGCCATAAAATTTAAGGCTTTAATTCGATTTTGATTTTCAGTCTGACTTATTTTTATTGATGCCAAACGAACTTTCTCAGCTTTTTCTAAAAGATCATTACCTGGTTGGGGAACTTCAAAGATATTCGCCATAATATTTTTTGGTTAATCTAATAATAATTCAAATTAACGATTCTTTAAAGTAAATTTCTTTCTAAATTAATATCTAAAAAATAATTGAACTTGACTTTTCCAATCTCCATTCGAATCATAAGAACCTAATAATTCTAAATTTGGATTTGCCTGAAAAGTCAAAATTCCTAAAGGTGAAATATCATCTCTACCTGGAACCGTTTGAAAGGCAAAATTTATTGCATCAGTAATATCAAGCCCTATTTCTGCTACCCAAGCTTGAGAAGAAAATTCCTCATTAGAAGATGATTGACCATCATTCTCAATATCTAAATTTTCATTCGAAAAAATATTATTTAATGAATCATTATTTTCTATTAACGCTGGATATAAAGAAAACTGAAATCTTTCACTAAATGCATCAGCATTATTAAGTTGAGAAATAAATGCTCTATTTATTAAATTTGCAGAGTTACCTCCAATTAAACCAATTATTTGTGATCTGTTATAACTTGGCGTGCTCCTTAATTGGATTCTTCTATTTTCATCAGCGAAAGATAATTGATCTAAAAATCCTTCATAAGATGCTTCAATTTTGATAAGCCTATTACCAATTCCAAATGCACCATAACCGCTTGAACTTGCGTCGACAGCAACATCACCTGATACATTTAAATCCTGATTGTTTTCACTTATAGGTATTATAGAATCTGGAACTTTACTGACTAAAGAAAAATTTATGAATGGAACCACACCACTTCTTGATGCAAATAAAATATAATTGTCTTTATTTTTATTAAGTTTAAACGGGGTAGTATATAGATTTGCTCTTCCTTTTTTAAGGTAAATAAGACCCCTAGCATTTAAATCTTTTCCTACCTCACCATTTATAGTAAGGTCTAATTTGGTATCTAAATAAGCTTGAACTATCTCTGAATATTGAAGCTTAAATTCTGGTCCAAGTTTTAATTTAAGATTATTAAAACTCAAATTATCTAGATAATTAGGCAAAGTTTCTCCTAAAAGAACTGAATTCAAAATTGTTTCATTTGATATTATTTCAATATTTTTTTTATTATTCCAATAGAGTTCTGGCCAATCTTTTGTATCCTCTTTTCGTATGAGATTTTTTTCTTTATTAATATTTTGATTAGTGCTATTAAAATTAATAAATCCATTATTAAAAGAAAGAGAGCCTCCCAAAACAGGACTTTCAAATGATCCACTTAAATCGATATCTGAATCTATTAAGAAATTAAAATTATCTTTTTCTAAAGTAAATCTATTTGTTTTCAAATTAATTTTTGCCTTATCGGAATTATTCTTACTATAAAAAGGCAAAGAACCTTTTATAAGAATTTCCCCAGAATCTTCAGCCTTTGCTTTTAGATTATTGATTTCTAAAGAATCAAAATCAAAAATTATAGTGCTATTAATATCTTTTATTTTATTATTGAAAAAATCAATTTCAGAATCGTTAATTACGATAAATCCATTTAATAGTGGTTTATTTAAAGTACCTTTAAGAATCATTCTTAGATTTACATCACCTTCTTTAAAAGTAAAGTATTCATCAGCAAAAATATCTATTAACTCAACAAATTTACCATTCCCAATCAATCTTAGATCTAAGTTATCTGATTTATTTATAGGTATTGAGCCTTCAATATTAATTGGGATTTCAGAATCATTTATTAGAATAGAAAAATTAATATCAAAAATAGAGTTATCAAATTCAACTAGTCCTTTATCAAATGTTATTGTGTTGTTTTTAATTGATGGATTATTGGAAGAAATTTCACTAAAGAAAGATTTTTTATCAATATCATAAAATAAATTCATATCTAACCCTCCAAGAAAATCTCTTGGTTTATTTAAAAATATATTTGCGGTACTTAATGGTAATTTATTAATTCTTAAAGAACCTTTACCCGTTAATAATCCGCCATCTAAATCAATAGAAAATTCCTCTTTTTTATTTTTATTATCCTCTCTAAATACATCAAGATAGCCATTTAATTTTGCATCCAATTTATAGTTGCTTGGCTTATCCCCTTCAATAATTACTTTTGCATTATATCTACTACTGAATTTATTAAAATATTTTTGCAAATTAAATTTGTCCTCTAGCACGTTCCTATTTTCAATAAGGTTATCTATAAAATCGATCCTCTCTTTAAATGATTTATTATAATTATTTATTTCCAAATCATCCAAAATATTCGATTTACTAATGGGAATAACTTTTTTATTATCAAAGTTAAAAATATCTACAGCGGTAAGAATAGTCCAACTAGTACTTACATTCGTGAATTCTGAATTAATAATATTATTTTTATTTGAATCATATTCGACTTCAATTACTCCTCCATCAATTGGATAAAGTGAAGAATTTATATAAAAATAATTATTTTTAAAGCTGAAATCAAATAACGAATTGGCTAGATTAATATTTCTATATTTACCTAAACTCCAAGCAATTCGCCCAACTAGGGATGACTGGTCTAATGTAATTGATCCTTCACCATTAATAATTCCATCAATTTTATCAAATTGATTTTTGTATAAAGATAATTCAAGTTCATCAAGAGGGAAATTATCCGCTCGCCACTTATAACTATCTTCCTCTTTGACAATACCTACAGTCCCTTTATTTGAGTTAAAAACTCTTACGAAATTTGCATTATCTAGTTTAAGATCAGAATCAAACTTAATTGAAAGAAATGAAGGGATTGGAGAATATCTATTTTTCATATTAAGAAGAAATTCATTATTTACATTTTTAATATCTCCCTCCCATGCCTCTCTAATGCGGATACCTTTAAAGTGCGGATAATCAATATTAAAGTTTATAGAAATATCAGGATCCGTAATTTTTCCTTTTAATTCTCCTTTAGCAGTAATGAAACCCCTTATATCATTTTTCCGGAAAATATTTAAATTAGATAATTGTGTTCTATTTATTTTAAAAATAGTATCTATATTACCAAAATTAATACCTCTTCTATCAAACCAGAAGGGAATATTACCAGATAATTTGATATCTGGATTCAGGCTATTAATGTATCCAATACTTCCTATTAGATTAATATTATTGGAACTTTTATTAAATGGTACATTGAGATTAAAATTCGAAGTCAAAGTTCCATAATTTAATTTTTCTGCATTACCAATTAAATTATTATCTTTACAAAAAAACCTAGTTGAATCTGAATTTATATTCTCTGCTAAATCTTCTGGTTTTATTTTTAAATTAGTAAAAGAAAATCTTCCTTCACAAAATGTGCGCTTTGACGATTTATTAAATTTAAAGTTAGATTTAAAGTTACCCTTTTTAAAGCTAATTTTTCTATTACCAATAATATATTCAGAATTATTAAGATCTAAACCCTTAGAAAATAAATCCAGTTTTAAAAAGTCTTGATTTAATTTTGTATTAAATTTAAATTTTAAAAAACCCTTTTCATCAAAATTTGATTTTACATCTGCAATAATTTGTTTATTTCTTGACTTGTAAATAACATTACCTTTTACTTTTGTTTTTAATCCTGCATTTTTAAACTTCAGATCTGAATATTTATTCAAATTAAAGTTCAACTCATACTTAGATTTTGCTTTTTTTGTAATTCGATCATCTTTATAAGATTCATCCCTTTTAAAAAAATCTCTATCTATATTTATGGCAGCTTCATTAGGACTTATTTTTACAATCCATTTTTGTTTTAAAAAAGATCTAAAAGGCATAATGCCAACGTATACATTTTTAGCTGTAATTTCAGAATCTATATTTTTTTTATCATTAATTTTTGAATTACCCAAAGAAATACCTAGAAATCTAATCCCGACATAATCACCTAAATCAACATTTTTATCTAAAAGATTCTCAATCCTTTTTTCTAGTTCTAATTTCCTAGAACTATAAGTTTCTTTTAAAAAATTATTTAATAAAAAAGTGCCTAAAAATCCTAAAGGTAAAAGCATTGCTACCAAAAGAATCTTAGTATTTAAATTTAGAGATCTAATTTTTTTCAAGTTAGAGCCCAAAAATAGAGTAGGCTTACAAAATATAAGAAATTAATCAGGTCAAAGCCACTAAATGTCTTTTTTTGAACTATTAGAGAACACACCCAAAATTTTTGGATTCTTTGGAATATTTCTTTTCATTTGCACAATAGCAGCTTTTATATTTAATTTTGGTTTTAAATTTCGAATAATTGGAGCAACTATCTTTTCATTATTGCTTTCTTTGAGTAGTTGGGCATTCATACAAAGTTACTCCGAAAAGGTTGTAATAGAAGGTGCAAAATATGTCCCAATTGTTTATGACAATGGGTTCGATTTGATTATTGCTAAAGCAGATGATGACTTTCCAGAAGAATCTATTGTCCCAACTTTAGAACAATTATCGGCAAACTTAAGGAAAGGTAGTAGATCTGGTGCGAATGTAAAAATCAAGATAAGAAAACTTGAAAAAATTTCAGATGGCGTAAGTAAACCAGTGGTTATAGGAGAAGTTCAGCAAAATGTCAAAATGAATTAGTCTCTTAAACAATGGAAAGTAAACCCTTTTTAGATTTTTTGCCAAATAATTTTAGACATGAGAAATCTTTTTTTGTTCAAAATAATTTAACTGACATTGAAAAATTAAGTAATCTTTCTGACCTAGATATAAATGAGATTCAAAGAACATATTCATTATGCACATTGAATAATCTAAAGAAAATTAGAGCTATAGCTATTTTTAAAAAAGAAATTGGAATTTCTCCACCTCATGCATATCTACTTTTGCATTGCGGCATATCTTCTATTAAATCATTATCACAAACTACTCCTTACGAATTAGAGCGCAAAATTGGTAGATTGGAAAGAATTCTTAGAGTAAAAACTGAAACAGATACAACTTTTTCTCTCTTAAAAGAATGGATTAAAAAAGCTAGTCAAATCTTCAAATCTATTTGAAATCTTGGTTAAAAAAATTTTTTAATGTAGAATTTAAAAAAAGTTAGTGAAAATGAAACCTCTGCTATTTTTATTATTTTTGTTTTCCAACTCTTTATACCCTGTTTTTAGTCAATCCAACCTACTGGAAAATGTAAAAAAGAATCCAAACGAAGCTAGGAATTTATGTAATAAGTTTAGAGAGTTTAATTCAAAAGGTATTTCAGCTAGTTCAGATAAAGCTATAGAGTATGTATCAAACAAAAAAAAATTAACTCCCGTTAACGCAGAGATCTTTTCTATTTACGTCATTGGGCTGCACTGTCCAGATATTATCTAAAGCCTAAATGTCTGGTTCAAGATGGTTTGACAAGCCTCTAATACTTAGAGATGGAGTAAAACTTATTTCAAGGATTTGGTTACCTAATGGTAATGGGCCATGGCCTGCATTATTAATGAGACAACCTTATGGCAGGGAAATTGCTTCAACTATTACCTATTCTCACCCTGAATGGTGGGCTTCCAAAGGGTATATGGTCATTATTCAAGACGTTAGAGGTATGGGTTCTTCAGAAGGAGTCTTTAGTGGTTTTTCTCAAGAAGCTAGCGATACTTCGGAAACTCATGAATGGGTAAGGTCTCTAAAAGAATGTAATGGGAAGCTTGGCTTATATGGTTTTTCATATCAAGGATTTACTCAACTAACCGGTGAATTAAATTCAAAGCCGCCCGATTGTTTATCTCCAGCAATGACTGGGATGAATATTAAGGATCATTGGTGCTCAGATGGAGGAGCATATTGGTGGCATAACAATATTGCATGGGGACTTCAAATCGCGGCACTAAAAATGAAAAAAGAAAATAATTTGTTTGAGTGGGGAAAGATAAGATTAGCTTTAGAAAATAAAAGTTATTTAACCGAAGGAATTGAAATTTTAAGAAAATATGATCCTAATAGCTTTGTTTTGGAATGGCTTAAAAATTTAAATAATGCTCAACCATTTGAAGAATTTAAACCAATTTCAACATGGATTAAACAACCTATGTTAATTATTGGGGGACTTTGGGATCCACATTTAAAAGGTGCCTTTGATCTTTATAAAAAATCTAAAGAAGCTGGTGGAAACCCAGAGATAATTATTGGGAATGCCACACATCTAAATTGGTGGGAGGGATCACAAGAATCTTTATTAAATTTTTTTGATAAACATTTAAAATTAGATGAAGATTTTAATTCTAAGAATTTAAAAGACGAGAAAAAAATATGGAATATTTCATTAAATAAATGGGAAGATTTAGATAATAAATTTAATCCTGAATTTATTTTTGGACTCAAAAGCGATGGTACATCGAATGTAGAGGTTGAAGATGGAAGTCTGACCATAAATTCAAAAGGATCAGGATGGTTCACAATTGTAAATGACCCATGGAGACCTGCTCCATCTGATGGTGGTCATTTAGGTCCAAATCCAGGAAATTTCAATAGGAGTTTTATTGATAAACGCATGGATGTAGGTGTTTTTCAAACAAATTCTTTTGAAGAAGATCAATATTTAACAGGAGTCCCCACATTAGAAATCCAAGTAAAAAGTGATCAGCCCAATTTCGATATTTGCCTTGCTTTATCTCTAGTTGAAGAAGGTAATGAAAAGGTGAATCAATTTTCAACTGGATTCTTAAGGGTTAAAAACTCCAAAATAAGTGAAGAATGCATTTATCAAGTAACAATGCAACCAACAAATATTTGTTTGATTAAAAATAGCAAGCTTCGCTTATCTATATCTGCAGCAGCTTATCCCGCTATTGGAGTTAATCCTGGATTTGGGGAGGGAAATGTTGGAGCGCCTTCAGCAAATCATAGAGTTACTACTCTAAATTTTGGCCTTAATAAAACATTTATGAAAATGACCCCTTTTTTTAATAAATAATTATTTTTTTGGTTAATCATTTGATATTATTAATCCTTAATATCAACCAGTCATGATCGAGACAATTCAAGCAGACTGGATTAAATCAGAAGCTATCAACCTAGAAAATTGTTGCAATGATAATCCATTAAAAATATTAGGTCCTCATTTTTATGAAGAACAATGGATAATAAGGGTATGGATGCCTGAAGCCGACGAAGTTAAAATAAATTTTAAAAACAATACTTATAAGGCGGAAAGCATAAACCATAAATGGCTTTTTGAAGCTATCCTGCCTGAAAATCCAAATCATAATTACGAAATAAATATTTCACGAGGAGGGATCGCACATACACAACATGACCCTTGGTCATATAGAGAAGAGTGGATGGGAGAAGTTGATAGACATCTTTTTGCAGAAGGAAATCATCATCATATTTGGAAAAAAATGGGAGCACATCTCATTGATCAAAAGAATCAAAAAGGAGTCATGTTTTGCATTTGGGCGCCAAATGCAAAATCAATCTCGATAATTGGAGATATAAATTCTTGGGATGGAAGACATCATCCAATGCAAAAAAGATTAGGGGGGATTTGGGAACTATTCATGCCAACCATGCAAGAGGGCGACAAATATAAATACGAAATAAGAACGCAACAAGGTCATATTTATGAGAAAGCTGATCCATATGGTTTCCTTCATGAAATCAGACCTGAAAATGGTTCAATAGTTTCAAAATTGAAAAACTTTAATTGGAATGATAGTTCTTGGATTTCAAATAGAGATTCTTCTAGTCAAATTAACAAGCCAATTTCAGTTTATGAAATGCATTTAGGAAGTTGGCTCCACGAATCAACGGATAATAAATATCTGGAGGACAATGGTGAACCAAGAGACCCAGTGCCTGCAGCCGATTTAAAACCTGGAACCAGATTATTAACTTATCCAGAATTAACCAAGAAACTCATCCCTTACGTAAAAGAGAGAGGATTCACTCATATTGAACTAATGCCAATATCTGAACATCCTTTCGATGGTTCATGGGGATACCAAGTTACAGGCTGGTATGCACCAACAAGTAGATTTGGCACCCCAAATGAATTTAGAGAGTTTGTAAATAAATGTCATGAAGAGGGTATAGGCGTAATTCTCGATTGGGTGCCTGGTCATTTCCCAAAAGATAAGCATGGTTTAGCATTTTTTGATGGTTGTCATCTTTATGAACATGGAGATTCACGCATAGGTGAACACAAAGAATGGGGAACCCTAATATTTAATTACAGCAGAAACGAAGTAAGAAATTTCTTAGTAGCTAACCTCGTTTATTGGTTTGAAGAGTTTCATATTGATGGAATAAGAGTAGATGCAGTAGCTTCAATGCTTTACAGAGATTATCTACGTCCAGATGGAGAATGGATCCCCAATGAAAATGGTGGGAATGAAAATATAGAAGCCGTTAAATTTCTTCAACAGGCTAATCATGTACTCTTTCAACACTATCCAGGTGCACTTTCTATTGCAGAAGAATCAACAACTTGGCCAATGGTTACCAAACCAACAGACATGGGAGGGCTAGGGTTTAACTTGAAATGGAATATGGGATGGATGCACGATATGCTTGATTATTTTGAAATAGATCCTTGGTTTAGGCAATTCCATCAAAATAGTGTAACTTTCTCAATAACATACAACTATACGGAGAACTTTATGCTTGCACTTAGTCATGATGAGGTTGTTCATGGGAAAAGTCATCTTTTACATAAAATGCCAGGGGATGACTGGAAGAAATATGCAAATACTCGAGCATTACTAACTTATATGTGGACCCACCCTGGTAAAAAAACGATATTTATGGGAATGGAATTTGGGCAAAGACAAGAATGGAATGTTTGGGATGATCTGCAATGGGAGTTACTAGAATTTGAGCCCCATAAAGGTATCAGGAACTTGATTGATGACCTAAACGTTCTTTATAAAAATGAACCTGCATTATGGAAAAATGACTTTGATCCTTATGGATTCCAATGGATTGATTGTAATGACAAATCTAATTCGGTAATAAGTTTTATGAGAAGAGAAAACGATACTAATGAGTGGCTTGTTGTTGTTGCCAACTTTACACCTAATACTCATGGGTCATACAAAATAGGTGTTCCTGTGGAAGGATTCTATAAAGAAATATTTAATTCAGATGGCTCTAGATACGGGGGCAGTAACAAAGGAAATATGGGGGGTAAAGAAACTATAAATTACAATATTCATGATTATCAAAATGCTCTAGAACTTGCTTTGCCCCCATTAAGCGTGAGTATCTTCAAGCATCAATCAAAAAAATAAGAAGGCTCATTTAACTTAGTGCTTCATATAAATGTTCATATAACGCTTTTGCTCGGCTTAGCATTGTAAGATTTTTAAGTTGGAATTTTAAAAATTTTTTTTTAAAAACATATTGAATTGAAAAATGGGTGAAAATTTACCGCTACTACTTTCTGCCGCATTAGGTAAAAAAGTAAATAGGCCTCCAGTATGGATGATGAGGCAAGCAGGAAGATATATGAAAATATATAGAGATTTAAGGGAGCGTTACCCAAGCTTTAGAGAGAGGTCTGAGAATCCAGAACTATCATATGAGATTTCAATGCAGCCTTTTCATGCTTTCAAACCGGATGGTGTGATCCTTTTTTCAGATATTCTCACACCTCTTCCAGGGATGGGCATAAATTTTGAAATAATAGAAAGTAAAGGTCCAATAATTGAGGACCCAATAAGAACTCTTAACCAGGTAAAAAATTTAAAAGAATTAAATCCAAGTGAGAGTTTAAGTTTTGTTGGGCAAGTTCTTTGTTCGCTAAAAAAAGATGTGAATAATGAGGCAACAGTTTTAGGTTTTGTTGGCGCACCTTGGACTCTTGCTGCATATGTAGTTGAAGGTAAAAGTAGTAAAAATTATTCTTTAATAAAATCAATGGCTTTTAAAGAACCAGATTTACTTCATAAACTTCTTGATCATTTTGCAAAATCTATTGGTGAATATCTTAAATATCAAATAAAATCTGGAGCTCAAGTTGTACAAATTTTTGATTCATGGGCAGGCCAACTAAGCCCACAAGATTACGATGTCTTTGCTGGGCCGTATCAAAAAAAAGTTGTTGACATTGTAAAAGCGGAATACCCTGAAACACCAGTAATACTTTACATTTCAGGAAGTGCTGGCGTTATAGAAAGAATGGCAAAAACTGGAGTAGATATAGTCTCATTAGATTGGACAGTAGATATTGAAGAGGCTTGTAAAAGAATCCCTAGTGAGATAGGTATTCAAGGTAATGTTGACCCTGGCATTTTATTCGGAAACAAAGAATCAATAAAAGAAAGGATAGATAATACTTTCAATAAAATTAAAGACAGGAAATATATTCTTAATTTGGGTCATGGAATTTTACCTGGGACTCCAGAAGAAAATGCTCAAACATTTTTTGAACATGGGAAAAAACTTACTTACTAGTCAAAGTCTTGGCATATAAAAACTTACTAATCACAGGTGCTAATGGATGTGTTGGCCAATATTTAGTTAATTGGTTTTTAAAAAACACAAAATTCAGGCTTTATCTCATGGTAAGAGACAAAAGTAAGTTGCCAATTTCTGTTCAAGAAAATAAAAAAGTCAAGTTATTGGTTTGTGATATCAGAGAATCACATAGATATAAAAAGGAAATTAGTCAAATTAATTACCTAATACATACTGCTACAGCTTGGGGAGATCCAAAAAGAGCCTATGAAGTAAACATTAAAGCTTTTGAAGAATTACTTGAAATGCTTGATATTGAAAAATTAGAAAAAATTATTTATTTTTCAACAGCTAGCATTCTTGATCGCCAAACAGAATTAATGAGAGAATCATTGATTTATGGAACAGAGTATATTCAAACAAAATATGAATGTTTCCAGAGACTTAGGGAAAGCTCATTTGCGGAGAAAACTTTCGCTGTTTTCCCTACCTTGGTGTTTGGAGGAAATCTTGGGAAAAAAAGTAAATATCCTGTAAGTTATTTAACTAGTGGATTGAAAGAAATTGGGAAATGGCTTTGGTTAGCAAGATTTTTAAAAATAGATTCTAAATTTCACTTTATACACGCAAATGATATCGCTCAAATTTGTGGATTTCTAATTAAAAATCATAAAGAAGAGCAATATAAAGGCTTTAGAAAATTTGTCCTAGGTCAAAAATTTATTTCAATTGATCATGCCATAATTACACTTTTAAAAAGAAACAATATGAGGAGATATTTTGCGATACCCCTTACAAAAAAAATTCTAAAAATATTATTAAGAATTCTTCCTATCCAAACTACCCCTTGGGATAGCTTCAGTATCAAGAAATATGACTTTAATCATGTTCCCATCACTAATCCCGAGACTTTCAGAATTAAAAGTTATGCGAAATCACTGAATGATATTTTGAGGTTATCAAAGTTACCAAGCTGTAATAACAATTAAAATTCTCGCAGTTAGGTTACCAAAGCCTTGTAATATATATAGATAAGCAAATTTTTATTATGTTACGTTCAATCTTTGCAGGGTTATTTGCAATAGTTTTAACTCTAGGTCTAGGTATTTCATCAGTTTCAGCTAAGACTGTTGAAGTAAAACTTGGAACAGATGCTGGAATGCTTGCATTTGAACCAAGTACAGTAACCATTAGTGCTGGTGATACAGTTAAATTCGTCAATAATAAACTTGCCCCTCACAATGCTGTTTTTGATGGGCATGAGGAATTAAGTCATGCGGACCTTGCATTTGCTCCAGGAGAGTCTTGGGAAGAAACATTTGATACTGCTGGAACTTATGATTACTATTGCGAGCCACACAGAGGAGCTGGAATGGTAGGTAAAGTTATTGTTGAATAAATCTTCTAAATAGTTAAACATTCTTTTTGACTTAATAATAATTACGGTCATACTCAAATTTTGATTGATGAAAACAGTTCCAAGCGAATTTTCAAATTCTGCTTGGAACTGTTTTATTTTTGCCAAAGAAATTGCTTATAAAAATTATCAACAAAATGTAGACTCTGATAATTTATTGTTAGCTCTTATAAAAGATGACAACATTACAAAAAGTATTTTAAAAAAAAATAATGTAAATCTAAAAGATCTTGAGAGAGAAATAATTTCTTCATTAAATGCGAAGGCAAAAATGAAAAATAAACAAGGTAATTTATATATTGGTGATACTCTTCACAAAATATTTTTGAAGGCGAATAATATTAAAAATACTTTAAATGATGTAGTGATATCAACAGAACACTTAGTTTACGGTTTCACTTATGATGATAAATATGGATTTCAAATTTTAAATCAAAAAGGAATTCCAGAATTTCTTGAAATTATAAAGAAAATGAAGTCAGATCCAGCAGTAAAAAATGAATTTAATAGTTCTAATGAGTCTTTGGAAAAATATGGGATTGATCTAACTCAATCTGCACGAGATGGTATTTTAGACCCTGTTATTGGTAGGGATGAAGAGATTAGAAGAACAATTCAAATATTAAGTAGAAGAACAAAAAATAATCCAGTTCTTATTGGAGAACCTGGGGTTGGGAAAACAGCCATTGTAGAAGGGTTAGCTCAAAGAATTATTAATGGCGACGTACCTTTTGCGCTACAAGATAGGAAACTAATTTCATTAGATATGGGTTCACTTTTAGCTGGAGCAAAATATCGGGGAGAATTTGAAGAAAGAATAAAAAATATTCTAAAGAAAGTGAAAGAATCAGACGGTAAGATTATTCTTTTTATTGATGAAATTCATACGGTAGTTGGTGCAGGAGCTAGTGGAGGTTCTTTAGATGCAAGCAACCTATTAAAACCAATGCTTGCGAGAGGAGAACTTAGATGTATTGGTGCTACAACTATTAATGAACATAAACAAAATATAGAAAAAGATCCTGCTTTAGAACGAAGATTTCAAAAGATAAAAATTGATGCTCCTTCAATAGATGATACTGTATCAATTTTAAGAGGATTGAGAGAGAGATACGAAGTTCATCATAGTGTGAGAATTTCTGATAATGCTTTAGTTGCTGCTGCAACCCTTAGCGAAAGATATATTAACGATAGATTTCTTCCTGACAAAGCAATAGATCTAATCGATGAAGCAGCCTCAAGATTAAATATGGTCATAACTTCCAAACCTGAAGAAATTGATGAAATTGATCGAAAAGTTCTTCAGTTTGAAATGGAAAAATTATCTTTAAAAAGAGAAACGGATGATTTTTCTATAGAAAGATTAAAAAAAATCAATAATGAACTTGCATCCCTTAAAGATAAACAGGCAGAATTAGGCACTCAATGGAAAAAAGAAAAAGATGAAATTGATGAGATTAGCACCATAAAAGAAGAAATTGAATCTGTTCAATTGCAAATAGATCAAGCCAAAAGGAGTTTTGACCTCAACAAAGCAGCAGAATTAGAATTTGGAACTTTAAATTCTTTGCAAAAAAAATTGAAAGAAAAAAGTGAGTCCTTAGTAAATTCTCAAAAAAATGGAAATACAAGTCTTTTAAGACAAGAGGTAACTTTTGATGATATTGCAGAAGTTGTCTCAAAGTGGACCTCTATTCCAGTACAGAACTTAAACCAGTCAGAAAAAGATAAACTCTTGAGCCTCGAGTCAATCCTTAAAGAAAAAATTATTGGTCAAGATAGTGCAATTAGGGCAGTTGCAGATTCCATTAAGAGATCAAGGACTGGTCTAAATGATCCAAGCAAGCCATTAGCCAGTTTTCTCTTTTTAGGTCCAACTGGTGTTGGGAAAACAGAGCTAAGTAAAGTAACAGCCAAAATAATATTCGATTCAAATTCTTCAATTACAAGACTGGATATGTCTGAATATATGGAAAAGCATTCAGTGAGCAAAATTATAGGTGCGCCTCCTGGATATTTAGGTTTCGAATCAGGCGGTCAACTAACTGAAGCTGTACGCAAAAATCCTTATTCGTTAATACTCCTAGATGAAATAGAGAAAGCCCACAAAGATATTTTAGATATTCTCTTACAGGTTCTTGATGATGGAATCATTACTGATGGTCAGGGTCGTACAATCAATTTCAAAAATTCAATCATTGTTCTCACAAGTAATTTAGGAAGTCAATCAATAAATGATTTATCAGTTAGAAAGGAAGATACAAATGAAATTAAAAAAGTTGTAGATAATGAAATTAAAAAATTTTTCAAGCCTGAGTTTTTAAATCGACTTGATGAAATAGTTATTTTTAATAATTTAGAATTAAATGACATAAAAGAAATTGCAAAAATCCAGCTTCAACATTTAGAAAAAAGACTTAACAAAAAAAACTTAAAATTCAACATTACGGATGAAGCAATCAATCAACTTGTCGAAAATAGTTTCGATCATGCCTATGGTGCAAGGCCTTTAAAAAGAATTATTCAAAAACAAATTGAGACAAAAATTTCAAATAATATATTGAATAATCAATACATTAATAAAGACGAGATTAATATTTATCTGATTAATGGAGAGATAAATGTTGATTAAATATCAAATTAAAGAATCCTATATGACTTTAAAATTAACAGCTTTAATCTAAGATTTGAACCAATCAGGAATTTTCTCATAACTTGCTTTATTCGATTTATTTTCTTTTGATTCTGTTTTCCAACAACATGTTCTGCCCTTATCCTTATCCTGTAAGTATTCATTAGCCCATCTCCAAATTAATTCAGAGGTGAACTCCATTCCCACATTATCCATAATTCTCAGATCTAAAGCATCTAAGTCATGTAATTTTTCCCAGTAATTCAGCAAAGGGTCATCTTTATTTATTAGAAAAGTATGGTCAAATTGCTGCTTTAGTCTATTTTCTAGAGGCTTTAGACTTGAAAAATCGACAACAAAACCATTTAGGTCTAATTTTTTTGCAGTGAACCAAAAGGTGAATGATCTTGAATATCCATGCACAAATCTGCAGTGGCCTTCATGGCGCCATTGCCTATGTGAACAGGGAAAATCCTCGTAACTTTTACTGCATGAAAATTTTAGAGAATGAATATACATCAATTAACTGTTAGGATAATTTTTAATAAAACACATTTAGTAGGATCTAACATAACGAACATAATGGATTATTCAACTAATTTTTCGATAGAAGATCTACGCTTTGATAATTATGGATTAATCCCTGCAATAGCACAAGATTGGCTTGACGGATCAATTCTTATGCTTGCTTGGATGAACAAAGAATCTTTGACAATGACACTTGAGACCAAAAACGTTCATTACTGGAGTAGATCAAGATCAGAAATCTGGAGAAAAGGAGCTACAAGTGGAAGTACCCAAATACTTAAGGAGATAAGATTCGACTGTGATAATGATGCACTAATCCTTTTGATTGAACAAAATGGTTCAGGAGCATGCCACACTGGGGAAAAAAGTTGTTTTTTCAATGAAATCCAAATTAATCAAAATGATAAAAAAGAGATAAAAACAACCCCCTTCTCAAATATTTGCTCTGAATTATTTAATACAATTAACGAAAGATCAATAAATCCATTAGAAAAAAGTTACACAAATCATTTATTAACAAAAGGCAGTAATACTATTCTAAAAAAAATAGGAGAGGAATCTGCAGAATTTATAATGGCATGCAAAGATAATGATAAAAATTCAATCTCAAATGAAGCTGCTGATTTAATTTATCATCTGCAAGTAGCCCTTATGCACAAAGGCGTTGAGTGGAGAGATGTACTTGCCGTTTTAGAATCAAGAAGAAAAAATAACTAATTAAAAATTTAAAATTTATAATTTTACTAACCTAAAAAATTTGAAAAAATGTTAATTAACTAATTAATTAATTATTAATTAATTATTAATTAATTATTACATGTATGGCTTATTACTGAATTGACTATAAGTTGAATATATCAACAATGAGGTAAATCGTGAGTTCATTAAGCGATTTTCTTGGTGAAATAGGTCGTCATCAACTTTTGACTCCCGAAAGAGAACTCACAATGGGCAGAAAAGTCCAAGAAATGGTTGTGCTTGTTAATAGATGTCAGGAGGCCGGAGGGAAAGGCCCTGCTTGTGAATATTCCGAAGCTGAGAGAAAAAAGATAAAAATTGGTGAAAAAGCTAAAAACGAGATGATAACAGCCAACCTAAGATTAGTTGTCAACCTCGCCAAGAGATACCAAGGGAAAGGATTAGAATTATTGGACTTAATTCAGGAGGGTACATTAGGTCTTACAAGGGCCGTAGAAAAATATGATCCGTCTAGAGGACATAGATTTTCCACCTATGCTTATTGGTGGATTAGACAAGGTTTAAATAGAGCATTGTCAACTCAAAGTAGAACGATAAGGATCCCCGTTAACATTAATGAAAAACTTACAAAACTAAGATCAGCAAAATCAAAGCTTATGCAACTTAAGGGTATTCCACCCACAAGTGATGAGCTAGCTGAAGAAATGAAAATAACCAAAGAGGAAATTGACGAACTCCTTTCTTGTGAATTGAGAAGCATAACTGTTAGTCTCCAAGGTACTGTTAAATCAAAATCAGATCCTTCCGAGTTAGTTGATATTCTTCCAAGTGATCAAACTCCCCCAATGGAATTAGCCGAACTAGCCGAAAGGACAGCCTCGGCTTGGAAGTTATTAGATAAAGCAAATCTAACTGAGAAAGAAAGAAAGATAGTAAGCTTAAGATTTGGTTTAGACGGCTCAAATGAATGGAGAACTTTAGCTGAAGTTGCAAGGCATATGAGTTGTAGCAGGGAATATTGCCGACAAGTTGTTCAACGTTCCTTAAGAAAACTTAGAAAAGCGGGAATACAGAATGGATTAGTTGATAGCATTAGCTAAAAATTCCATTAAAAATATTTAAATTTCATTTATAAGGATGAAAGAGAATTACAAAACTCAAGAAAAAATCTATGATGCTGAAGTTTTAGAAAGTTCAACATTTGATGAAAATATCATTATCAAGATTCTCATTAAAGCGGGAAGAACAATTGCCAAGCCTGCCTTAGAAGTTTTGGAGATGGCATTAGATCCTTATACTCCTGCACAAGTGAGAGTTTCATTAATGGCTGCTCTAGCATATTTGATTATGCCATTTGATCTTTTCCCTGACTTTATGCCTTTAGTTGGTTTTAGTGATGATTTTGTAGCCCTCACAGCAGTACTCAGTATATGGAGCAAATACATGACTCCTTCAATAAGAGCAAGAGCAGAGAATAAGCTTAATAAGTTATTTCCTTTTTATTGAATGAGTAAATTATCTATACAGGAAGAAAAAGAACTGATCTCCTTCATTAAAGATTGGTTAAAAACGCATGGATTTACCCAAAAAGACTTAGCAAATGAATTAAATATCAAATCGAGTAGAACCTCCGAGATTATTCTCAAAATTAAAGAATTATATAAAAAAGGCGGCATGTTCAATATTGCAAAAAATCTTATAAAGATTGAGCAAAAATGGTTAAATAATATCAAGAATGATTATCTAGAGACAAAACAAACACCACCATATAATCAATTAGATATCGACTCATTAGTAAACCAGATAAATCAAGATACTACTTAATAAATATTATTTAAAATAATATATTTTTAATTAAAAATAATATAACCTCTTAAAACTAACATTCTAAATAAATATCGTTTTAACCCCAAAATAAGATAAATTATTGAATTATTAAAGCAAAAATATTATATATTTTTAAGTTAAATTAATTCTTTTAATAAATAGTCAATAATTACAAAATTTATTTTTAAATCATATTTAAAATGCTTGTATCCAGGGATAAATATCATAATTAATCCATATACCTTTTTCCCAATATATATCCTCCTCAATAAGATCTTTCAACTCGGTTACATCATTAGCATTAAAAATTCCAAACAAATATTTGGTACATTTTGTTGGCCCTAATGTAACTAAAATATCGCTATCTTTTAAGTTTTTAAGTCTCTTAAGATGTTGTTCTCGAAATGGTTCCCTTTTACTAATCGCATCTTCACAGTACCTTCCAAAAACTACAAACTTTTCCATTTTTAAATATAAATAATAGAATGAATAGATACTTAATAATTGCATATATTACACGCAGATTGCTATGTTATTTAATACAACTTTCTTTTAATTAATTATGCTAACTGGTAGCGATCTCCTTGCAAAAGTTAAAGAACTTGGTGATGTTAGCAAATCTGACCTAGTTCGCGCCTGTGGATATGTTTCCACTAAGAAAAACGGAGGTGAGCGCTTAAACTTTACCGCATTTTATGAAGCACTTTTAGAAGCGAAAGGGGTTAATCTTGGTGATTCTGGAGTTGCAGGTATTGGAAAAGGTGGAAGAAAACTTAGTTATATTGCTACAGTTCAAGGCAATGGAAATCTTCTGATTGGGAAAGCATATACAGCACTTCTTGATTTAAAAGCAGGTGATGAATTCGAAATAAAGCTTGGAAGAAAACAAATCAGATTATTACCCACAGAAGAATCTTAAAGACAACAAAAATAAATTGGTTATAATTTTTTTTTATTAATTTTCTATAAATAATTCTTTTAATTAATAAATTATCTTTGTATTTATATTTTTTGATCAGCAGCTAAACGCATTTCTCTACAAAACTCACCAACTTGATCTACAACATCTTTTTCACTTGCGCTCGAGATTCTTTTTACAAATGCACTCCCAATAATTACTCCATCTGCTCCCCACTCACGAACTTTATTAACATGTTCTGGAGTTGATATTCCAAAACCAACAGCAATTGGATTGCTATTTACATCTTTTAATTTAGCAATAAGATTTTCTACTCTATTTTCCATTTTGTTTCTCTCACCAGTGACACCTGTAACACTTACTAAATAAGTAAAGCCTTTTGTATGATTTGATATTTCTTTCATTCTTTCGAAAGGAGTAGTTGGCGCTACCAATAAAATTAAGTCCATAGAATGGTTGCTAACTATTTTAGAAAATTTATAAGCTTCCTCTAAAGGGAGGTCAGGAACTATTAGTCCAGAAACTCCAGCATCAGATGCCATCTCACAAAACCTTTCAAAGCCAAAACATAGTAAGGGATTCAAGTAAGAAAAAAGGATAATGGGAATATTTAATTTTCCTTTTAAAGACTCTAAAAGTTTAATTACTTTTCTTAAGCTAGTACCTGACTTTAAGGCGCGAGAGGCCGCCACTTGAATAACAGGACCATCTGCAAGTGGATCACTATACGGGATACCTAATTCAATAAGGTCAGCTCCATTTTCTTGTAACTTTAATAAAATCTCAGACGTTATTTCAATATTGGGATCCCCAGCCATTATAAAAGGCATTAAAGCAAATTTTTTTTTAATTTTTAACTCACAAAACATCTGATCTACCTTAGATAAAGATTCATTTTTAGTAATTTGCATTTTGTTATCTTTCATAATTTTTAGATATTTTTCTATGAAAAATTTATGGATTATTCTCTAAATCTTCCATAAGTTTTTGCTGCTCTTCCTTCGACAATGAGTTGTATTTGGTTTCTAGTGTATCATTAACAACTTTTTCATACTCTTTTCTATAACGCTTCCTTTGTTCCATAAAAGTCATTTTTCCATTTACAACTCTATAAACATAAGATGTTACCCAAGTTATAACAAGCAAAATCAAGATGCAACTTGATAGAGTAGTTGCTGTAAAATTATCGATACCAATTTGCGGTTCAAATTTATAACTAATTAATCCTATTAATGAAATAAATAAACCTATTTGTATAACTTTTCCTTTAGTCAATTATTTACCCTTTACCACTTCCTTTTAGTCTGAGATTTAAAAATGGAGAAAATAAAATTAAACCTGGAAAGAAAAGAAATACAAGGCCATAAATTCCTAATCTTTCAAATTTGCCCATAATATTCCATCTATTATTCATCCAGTAAAATAGTAACAATGGTATAACTAATAAATAGGTAGAAATAATTCCGATATAAGCAATTAAAGTAGCGAATGAATTATTGAAAATACTTTCCATTTTAATTTATGGTTGCTTAGTTAAAACATAACAACTATTGGAAGTTATCGTCAGAACTAAAAATAAATAATTAAATAATGGGAGTGGGGGGACTTGAACCCCCACGAGCTAAATCGCTCGACGGATTTTAAGTCCGGCGCGTCTACCAATTCCGCCACACTCCCAAGGAATTTGCGCTTTCTAATCGTAGCTGAAAGTACCTCAATTATCCAAAAAATATCCCAATATTTACACTTTTAATTATCAGATTAAATCTAATTTTTAATTTACTATTCCTTCTACTTGCCATTGTAAAGTTTCACCTGCATGAAATGGTTTTATTTGTCCGACAATATTTTTTTCTTCAACAACATCAATATATTCTTTAATTTTGTTAGGTCTAGAAACTAATTTTAATTTTTCTTTATTTGGTGGAACATTATAAAAATTAGGGCCATTCAAACTTGCAAACTTTTCAAAATTATCTAAAGCATCCTCCTCTTCAAACACAGATAAATAGCTTTCTATTGCTACTGGCGAATTGAATATACCTGCACAACCGCAAAAAGCTTTCCACTCTCTAAGATGAGGAGCAGAGTCAGTTCCTAAGAAAAAGCATTCTTTCCCACCCGTTGCAGCTTTCCTTAAGGCTAGTCTATTTTTTTCTCTTTTAGCTACTGGTAAGCAGTAAAAATCGCTATTTAAGCCCCCAAAAAACATTGCATTTCTATTAATATGCAAATGATGTGGAGTGATAGTAGCTCCAATCTTATTTTCTTGAACAAAATCAACTGCATAAGAGGTGGTTATATGTTCTAAAACAATTTTTAATTTTGGAAATTTTTTAACTATTTGGGAAAGGTCTCTATCTATAAAAACTTCTTCTCTATCAAATATATCTACTTCAGAATCAGTAACTTCCCCGTGAACTAAAAGAGGTATTCCAGTATCTTGCATTGATTCGAAAATCTTATATAGATTTTCTATTTTCTTAACTCCATGACTGGAATTTGTTGTCGCATTAGCAGGATATAATTTTGCTGCGAAAAAGATTTTATTTTTGAAACCATTTATTAGTTCTGTTCTATCAGTATCATCAGTAAGATATAGTGTCATTAGTGGCTCAAAGTTAGAACTTTCTGGTAAAGCTTCAATAATAGATTTTTTGTAAGAGATAGCGCTTTCAACAGATGTAATAGGATTTTTAGTATTTGGCATAACGATAGCTCTTCCAAAAAATTCGGAGGAAAAATGAATGATATTTTTTAATACAAGACCTTCTCTTAAATGTAAATGCCAATCATCAGGTTTTATTATGGTTAAAGTCTTCAAAATTTTTTCTATTTAATCAATTTTAACAGCAAATTAAAATTGACAATAATTTATAGATATTCGAGGATAGTTATTAACCAATTGTGAAATTTTTATTTTCTAAATGAAATCCTAAATATGAGTGATTTTTTACTTCCAATAATAGAAATAGTTTTAGGCGTAGTTTTACTTTTTGCTGGAGGAGAGTTCTTTATTCAAGGAGCCATATTTTTATCTTTGATTTTAGGAATACCTCAAATAGTAATTGGATTAACAGTTGTTTCTCTTGGGACGAGCTCGCCTGAATTATTGGTAAGTTTAAGTTCAATTTTAAAAGGCAGTGATTCGCTTGCAGCAAGCAATGTAATTGGAAGCAATATTTTCAATGTTCTCGTTGTTTTAGGTATAAGTTCATTGATAACACCACTTAAGGTAAAAAGCAGAATAGTTAGAAGAGATGTGCCTCTATTAATGGCTATCTCTTGTGCAGTATGGGCCATGTCATCAACAGGCTTATTAACATTTCAAGCAGGAGTATTTCTAATATTTTGTTTAATCTTAAATACAATATGGGAAATTAATACCATCAATGAGAAAGGAGAAGAGACAAAAGATGCTGAACCTGAGATAGAAGACTTTAAAGAGAATAAAGGGAAGCTTAATATTTTACTAAAGTTAATATTGGGAATATTTCTTTTAAGCTTTGGTTCAAATATTTTAGTAAATGGTTCTCAAACGCTTGCTACTCTTTTGGGGGTAAATGAAATTGTTATTGGTTTAACTATCGTCGCCACCGGGACATCTTTACCTGAATTAGTAACTTCAATAATTGCTGCATTTAAAGGAAAAACAGATCTTGCAATTGGTAATGTAATAGGAAGTAATTTGCTTAATCAACTTTTAATCCTAGGAAGTTGTAGCATTTTTTCAGGATTTAAAGGTTTACTTATTGAACAAAGTCTAATAAAAGTTGACTTACCATTTATGGTTTTAACTACCTTTGCATGCTTACCAATTTTCTGGAGCAAAGGGAAAATTACCAGAATTGAAGGATTTACTTTAATTAATTTTTATATTTTTTACATTCTCGATAAGATACTCTTTTTGAATAAATTTAATTATCTCTCTGAATTAAGGATAGTTTTATTTATTTACTTATCACTACTTATAGTAATTCTATTTGCTCAAGAAAAATTAAAATTTTCTAATTCATAATTTTAGCTATACATAGTCACAAACTCTTCTGAGATGGTTGGGTGCAACGCCATAGTAATATCAAATTCTTTTTTTGTTATCCCTGCATTTAATGAAATCGATACCATTTGAATAATCTCAGATGATGTTTCTCCAAACATATGACATCCCAGGACCTTATCAGTTTGCTTATGAACTACAATCTTCAACATACATTTTGATTTGTTCTTTTTAAAAGTATTAGACATAGGGGTAAATTTGCATTTGAAAATTTTTATGTTTTTTTCAGAGTGAATCTCTATAGCTTGTTTCTCACTTAAGCCAACTGTTGAAATTTCTGGAATAGTGAAAACGGCTTTAGGAATATAATCATAATTTACTTTTCTTTTTTGGCCATTAAAAAAATTATCCGAAAAAACTCTCCCTTGTTCTATTGCTACTGGAGTTAAGTTTGGTTTATTTATAATATCGCCAACTGCAAAAATATTTGAGTTGCTCGTTTGATTAAGTTCATCAACATCTAAATATTGGCCATCCATCTTTAGATTTAAAAAATCTAAATTTAAAGGCAAAAGATTTGGTTCTCTACCTGTAGCAATAAGGACATTATTAGTCAGGAGTTTATCGCCCGAGTCTAATGTAGATTCCAGATTTCCATTTACTCTCTTGATAGCCTTTAATTGAGTATTGGAGATTATGTTTATGTCAGTATACGTAGGAGATTCCTCCAGGCAGAAAGAAAGATCATCATCAAAACCATTAAGTAGATGTTGACCTCTAATTAATTGATTTACTTCAGTACCTAAATTGGTGAAAATAGAAGCAAATTCACAAGCAATATATCCTCCTCCAACTATTAATATTGATTTAGGAAAATTTTCTAATTCAAAAATATCATCACTGGTCCATGCCAAATCTATCCCAGGAATATCCAATTTCTTTGGTTTGCCACCAACTGAAATAAGAATTTTTTTTGAAGTTATTTTGTTTTTAATTTTCTTTGATTTTGGACAAATTATTTCTAATTCATTTTGATTCGTAAACCTTCCTAAGCCTTCAAAAACAGTTACGTTCAATTTATTTAAAGAATTTCTATGTAAATTACTTAATCTAGAAACCTCCTCTCTAACGTTCTTCAATAAAATATTTGATTCAAAATTAATGCCTCCATTTTTTAATCCATATCCTTTAGAAGAATCCATATTTTTTTTACATTTAGCAGCGTAAACCATTAATTTTTTAGGAACACATCCCCTTATCACGCAAGTTCCTCCTATTTTATTTACTTCTATGATTGCGACTTTTGATCCATAACTTGCAGCACGTTTAGCCGCGGCGAGTCCCCCAGATCCAGCTCCAACAACAATTAAATCGAATTCAAATTCCAAGATTTTTTTTATTCAATTATTATAACGTTAGTTTATAGCTTTAATACAAATAATGAATGGGATTTTGACATGGGCTGATTTAAATAAGTTCGAAGTAGAAGATCTAGATAGAGTAAATGGTATAAATAATTCCTACGCAAATCTAAGATTATTTGGGCATACTGAAAATGATGCAATAGTTACCCTTTATAGGGATAGGCATTCTTGGTGTCCTTACTGTCAGAAAATATGGTTATGGCTTGAATATAAGAGAATTCCTTACAGAGTTAAGAAAATAAATATGTTTTGCTACGGTCAAAAAGAAAGTTGGTTCCTTCACAAAGTAAGATCAGGGAAATTACCTGCAATTGAATTTAATGGCCAAATTGTAACTGAAAGCGATGACATCATAGCTTTTTTAGAAAAGAAATTTGGAGCACTTGGATCTTTTATAACATCTAGTGACCTTATTAAAATTCGAAAATTAGAAAGAGAAATTTTCAGATCTTGGTGTAATTGGCTCTGCCGAGAAAGTTTTAATTCTATAGATAACTCTTTAAGAAAAAAAAGATTTAGAGAATATATTTCTCAATTCGATGAAATCTTAAGTAGATCAAAATCAGGATTTGTTGATCCATCAGTATCTAATGCCGGCGATATAGAGCCTGGTGTTGGAGATATAATTTTTATTCCCTATATAGAGAGAATAAATGCATCACTATTTTATTATAAAGGGTTTAATTTGAGATCTAATTACTGTCATTTAGATAACTGGCTTACCCTTTTTGAAGGAACAAGTGCTTATAGAGGCACTCAAGGAGATTTTCATACCCACTCTCATGATTTACCACCACAAATGGGTGGATGTTATAAAGAGAGCAGTGAACAACAGATTACTTTCTCTGAGCTAATAGATACTGGAAAGGGTCTCGGAAATTATGAACTAAATAAAAATTATGATTCAAATTATTTCGCTAAAGTTGCTCTTAAAAGAGTTATAAAGCACAAAGATAATTTATTAAAAGTTAACCCATATGATAAAGAATCTTTTGATGAATCATTGAGATCAGCATTGACTCATATGTTAACGGGCGAAGTAATAATCCCTGAAAAACTCTCAGGAAACTCTTTAAGATATTTAAAAAATAGAATCTCAGTTCCGAGAGATATGCCAATTATTTCAGCAAGGTTATTAAGACAATCATTATATAAAATTGAATTGCTAAGTAATAATAATGAGATAGATAAGATACCTTCAAGTCATAGATATGATCAAGATCCTAAAAATTTCAGTAAAAATTTATAAGTTTTTTCTCGAATCTATTTGAAGTAAATCTCTTATTTTTTGAACTTGGCTTGCGATATTAGGATCAATAGATAATTTTTTTTCAACTTGTTCAATCGCATACATAACTGTTGTGTGGTCCTTACCCCCAAATTCATCTCCAATTCTTGGTAAGCTAAGATTTGTTCCATGTCGCATAAGGTACATACCTATTTGCCTAGCTTGACTTACTGGTTTTCTCCTACTTGAACTAATCAATTCATCAGTAGAAACCTTAAAGAAATCTGACACTTTATTAATAACTTGTTTTGGAGTAACAACTACTCCTACACTATTTGGATCAAGCATTGGAGCAATTGATTGAACTGTCATTGGCAAGCCTGTTATTGATGCAAAAGCAACAGCTCTAGTAAATGCTCCTTCCAATTCTCGAATATTCGAAGTGAATCTTCCTGCAATGAATTGTATTAAATCTCTTGGGAGATTCATCCTCTCTTGTTCTGCCTTTTTTTGAAGAATAGCTGTTCTTGTCTCAAGGTCGGGGGGCTGAATATCTGCAGTCATGCCCATTGAGAATCTAGAAATTAATCTCTCTTGAATTCCCGATAATTGATTTGGAGGTCTATCACTTGCAATAACTATTTGACTTCCTGATTCATGAAGAGCATTGAAAGTATGAAAAAATTCTTCCTGAGTATACTCTTTCCCTTCTAAGAACTGTATATCGTCTATTAAAATCAAATCCACATTTCTATATTTATCTCGAATAGCTGTCATTCCATCCCTTCTAATACCACTTATAACGTCGTTAGTAAAAGTCTCTGTAGATACATATTTGACTTTTGCTTCTGGATCTATTTCCAATCGATAATGACCTATTGCTTGCATTAAATGAGTTTTACCAAGACCTACTCCACCACAAATGAATAATGGATTAAATTCTCTACCTGGAGACTCTGCAACAGCTAAAGCTGCGGCATGAGCCAATCTACTATTTGGACCAACAACAAATCTTTTAAAAACGTAGCGTAAATTTAAACCGTGGGGATTTTTAAGTCGATTCTTTAAAGAAATATCTTTGCTATTGTTGGGACTTGATTTAGTTTTATAGTTCAAGTTCTGTTCATCTTTGTTCTCTCTATTTGTTAAATCGCTACTGATATTTGTTTCAGACTTAAAAACAACTTTTACATCACGACCACAAATTTCTTTTGCAGCTTTTTCTATAGTGTCACAATAATTCTTTCTTAACCAATCACTGGAAAATGTATTTGGAGCGACCAAGGTCAATAACCCATTCTCAAAACAATTAAACTTAGCAGGCCTTATCCATGTCTCAAATGAAGGCTTACTTAAAGTTTTTTGGAGTAATTGTTGAACTTCCGCCCAAATAGGATTAGTTGCTTGCAAAATTTTATTATCTAGATTATCAATCTAGTTGGAATTTAATAATTGGCCATTATCAAATCATAAGATCACGATAAATTTAAAATTATTTAACAATGCATCATCTAATTCTTTAAAAATAAATTTTAAATTTTTTATTAGACATATAATTATTTTAAATCTCTCTAAAGTATTGAATAAAGCATTACTTATTATCATGGCTAAATGGCATGGTTTTGGAAGATGCAAAACAAGATTATCAAAAGATATAGGTAAAATAAATTCTGCAAAAGTACAAAGTGTGATGACCAAACACACTATTTTAGTCGCCAAATCTCTTCAAAGGGAAAAACTACTTGA
>CACAVZ010000010.1 GCA_902536065.1 uncultured Synechococcaceae cyanobacterium
CCTTTCTGTAGCATGCGGAATTGCTATATATGAGGCCCACAAACAAATAAATTTTCAAAATGGTAATTAAGTACAACCAATGCCTTACAATATTCCCATGTCTCGGTAGCTCAGCTGGTTAGAGCGGCGGATTCATAGCCCGCAGGTCGCGTGTTCAAGTCACGCTCGAGACATTTTCAATACTTTTCAATTGAAGAAAATAGGTGAAATTTTAATTTAATTAAACTATTAAAAACAATAATGGTTAATTCACTCGGCACAGTCTTAGATCCAAAAAAATCTAAAACAAAATATCCAGAAGCAAGAGTTATAGTTCTTGATGACAATTTTAATACTTTTCAGCATGTCGCAAATTGTCTTCTAACAATAATCCCAAGCATAAGTGAACAAAGGGCATGGGATCTAACCATTAAAGTTGACAAGACAGGATCTGCAGAGGTGTGGAGAGGTAATCTTGAACAAGCAGAGCTATATCATGAGCAACTATCCAGTAAAGGATTAACAATGGCTCCAATTGAGAAAACATAAAATAAGTAAGATTGACAGAAAATTATTGGCTTATAAATCCGAATCGTTCAAGGGTTAAAAGGTTTTCAAAGAATAATCAAAATAAAGATAAATTTTTTGAATATATGTTTATTGACTCTGGAAGAATTATTGGTGTTTTAGGAAAAGAACCACCTGTTTTGACAACCAGAGAAGAACTTAAAGTTGATAAAGCTAGAGATGAATGGAGAAAGTTAATCGCTCATGGTTGGAGGAGAACCAAACCAGTTTGGGAAGACTATTAGTATCCAATATTGTTACTAGGATTAGTTATATAAATTATGAGATTTAGGACGTAGTTAGCGGGTAAATTTAATGGCTTCAAAAGTAACAAAGCCATTCCTTGAGTCACATTAAATTCTTTATTTTTCATAAAAAAATAAAAGTTATAATTTAATAATACTTACTATTTATTACTTAATAAATACCAATGAAATATCTCATCACAAGCAAAAGATCAAGAGCTTTATTTGGTATTGGAATAGTTGCTATAAGTATTGGATTAATATCAAAAAAAGTAATTAACTATCCAACTGGAGGATGTATGAAAGGTACTCAAGAAATAACCTTTAATATCTAGCCTTTAATCATCTTACATTTTTCTTAATTCTTAAATCCAGTCAACTTTGATAACTCTTTTAGTGAAAGTACACCTAAAATTAGTTTTCCATTAATTTCCCATGTGGGAAACCCTTTAATTTTTTTATCAATACATAACTGAGTTTGACTGTTTATGCCATCTCTTGCACATTCAACCACATCAAGTTCTCTATAAGCTTGCTTACCAAATAATTCACTTTGATTAAGGCAATTAGGACACCAATATGCTGAATATTTAACTACACCATTATCTTTGAGGTATTTTGCCAACTCGATTGATTCCCTAGTGCTTTCTGAGGTGACTATAAGTTCCCTCTGATTATTTAAGTGGGAGCTATTTACAACATTTGAGAAAGGAAGCAAAACTAATAGTGGGAATAATAGGTGTTTCATTTATTTACTACTTTTCCTCCATATTTTCTTACTACCTTATCAAGCAAAATTCGTATATCTTTATTTTTAAGTTTCTCTATTTGCTGAAGATTTTCAAGAAGATCACATATTTGATCCTGTGTATCTTCATTTAATTCACTTACTGCCATTTATTTTTAGAGTTTTTATAATCCAATTTTAAATCAAAAGTAAATTTACATACTTATTGTATTTATATTTTTTTATTGCTATTTTTTTAAAGCGGGCTAAGGTTCATATCTCCACGAGGATTTAGTCCGCTTAATTTTTAAAGATTCAATTTATATTGGATCCTTCTTAAAGAAATTGATTAGAAATATTAAAAAATATTTATATATGTTTAATTTCTAAATTCCATTGAAAAGCATTCTTATATAAACATTAATAGTGTGACACTATTTATTCAATAATGTTGTTATTTCGCTTCATAACTTTCTTAAAATACTTAAACTCAATAAATTCATGCATCATTTTGATATCATCAGATAAAACTTTTTTATTAACTGCATATTCGTCCACATTAAGTGAAGAACTATTATTTTCAGAAAATGTTTCGTGATCAAAAGAAAAGTTTATGAATTCCCTATTATTATTCTGATTTTGACCATAAGATTCATTTAACACTCCTCGAGACCTTAACGCTTCCTCAACCAACAAACCTGTGACTTTTGACTGACTAAACTCATTAGCTGTGCACAATTTTTCAATAATTTCATGCACTTCTTCACTTGGCAAAAAACCAATTCTTTTCCTCGGAGAGGGCATAATAAAAAAAATTAGTGTGACACTTGCACATTATAAGTGTTGCACTATATTTGATTTAAGTCAACTAATTTTGCTATGCATATTTTATTATTTCCTGTCGGATTTATTCTTTGGTATCTAGCTTATGAAGCAAAACCTATCATTAATGATGAAGTAACACTTAATTGGGAAGAAAAAAATACAATTAAAAGAAATAAACTTTTAAATATAATCAACGAAAGCTATTAAAATTTACTGTTAATCGATTTTGACCATTCCTTATGCTTATTATCTAGATCTGAGATTAACTGTTTTTGATAAGTAAATTTGAGTTGATTTTCGTTAAGTGATTTTTTTGTGATAATCATCTCTTTAGAGAAAAAATAAGGAGTATTTGAACTCCTAATTTTTTTTTTGACTTCCATGTAATGAATTTATCTATTTTTTTTTATGACTTAAAAGGTTATAGTCTCAATATTTTTATGTTCTTTTTATATTTCCTTCATATGTGTTTTTAGCACGTTTGTAAAAAATATTAGTTTATTAAATAATAAAGGTTATATTTAAACAAAATATATGTTTTATCATGAATCTAAAGGAGAGAGGGATTACTGTTGGAGATTTACTAATAATACTAATAATAATAATCACTTCTACAATATTAATTAAATCATTTAGCAAGGATAAGAAAACAACACTTAATTATAGTAATCAAGATCAAGTTTCTTATGAGGAAAATTACTATCACAAATTTATTTGAATAGCTTATATAAATTATTTATAAAACTTTTAATTAATTGAATTCACTATTAAGTATCTCTTATGTAAATTTCAAGAATTAATAATTATCAAAAAATGAGTTTATGTATTTTGATTAAGTGATTTAGAACTTTCCCATTTCAAGTTATCCTTTAAATCATTGATATCATTTGATATTGAAACTAAATTAACCATTTGAAGAATTTGACTTTTATTTAGCCTATTAGTAGCAATCAGTTTATTAAGCATTTCTAAAACAGATTTATCATTAATATTCATTATTTGTATAAAAAGCTATGATCCTTCAATTCAAATACTTTATATTATAATTTTAAAAATTTCATTATATTTTTTATGCTAAATATAAAAAATATTTATAAAATCATCAAAAATAAAACTTTTACTTATATGAAATATCTTAAGCTCAGTTTCTTATAAATTCGTTTATTGTAAAAGAAAAAAATGAAAAAAAACTCCAAGAAAGATTACCTTAATAGAGATGAAGTTAATGAAATGATTGAATCAGCTTTAAGGAGACATAATAGAAGATCTACAATAATATCAAGCGTACTTGGCTGGATCTTAATTGGAGGTTATTCGTTTGGACTTTTTCAAGCAGTTCAAAATGTCTAATTAATCTATTCTTTAAATAAGATCCTACTAAATGATAAATTAATATAAGACTAATTATTTTTTATGAGGGAATATATTAAGGCAAATCTTACAGTGATAAGAAAATATTTAAAAAAACGAAAAAAGTATACATCAAAATTAAATAATGTTTCGATAATGGAAGAATTTAAAGAATGGAGCAAAGATCCATTACCTGAGACAGAATCAATATGGACTTTACCCGACTTAACGAGGCATGAAAGATTAAAAAATTTTTGTCGCTCGATTAAGAAGGAAATAAGATAAGTTTTTAACTACCCAATTGTATATGATTTACCTTTAAGTAAAAATAACCCGCAAATCCAACTATATTCAGAATTACAACGAAAATCCAAGCTCCAATTGGCTGATTAGAATCAAATTTTTTTATTTTAACTTTTTCCTTTAGTCTTTCAATATATTTAGCCATAATTAAAAATATTTAAAAGAATATTTCTAATTATAGAGAGTTAAATTTTAAGGAATCTTAAATAAAATAAAATTTCGTTTAATTCGAATTTTTATTGTCAAGCCTGTTAATGGGATATTTAATTAACTCCTTTTTGAGATTTTTTAAGAGTTTATTGTGATTCAAAATTGTAAATTTCCTAGTAAAGGAATAATGCCATTTCATTGAATTAAAAAAAAACTTGCTAATTCATTATTAATAAAATTATAATACTTATTACGGTCAAACAGACCATACATAATTTAAATAAGGACAATTTTTTCATGAGCTTAAAAGTAGGCCAAGAAGCACCAGACTTTAGTGCTACAGCAGTATATGATCAAGAGTTTAAGGAGATTACACTTTCAGGTCTAAGAGGTAAATGGGTTGTTCTATTCTTTTACCCACTTGATTTTACATTTGTATGTCCAACTGAAATCACAGCATTTAGTGATAGATACCAAGATTTCTCGGCTCTTAATACGGAAATACTTGGTGTATCAGTTGATAGCAAGCACTGTCATTTGGCTTGGATACAAACCCCAAGAAATGAAGGTGGTATAGGTGATATTAACTATCCGTTAGTTTCTGACTTAAAAAGAGAAATTTGCCAGGCTTATAATGTTCTAAATGATGATGGGGAGGCTGATAGAGGTTTATTTCTTATCAATCCCGAAGGAGTAGTTATGCATACTACTGTTAACAAGGCTCCTGTAGGTAGAAATGTTGATGAAACGCTAAGGATTCTTCAAGGCTATCAATACGTTGCGGCAAACCCCGATGAAGTGTGTCCAGCAAACTGGACCCCCGGGGAGAAAACAATGTTAGAGGACCCAAAAGGTAGTAAGGAATATTTTTCTGCGCTATAGGAGAATTAGAAACATTTAAGTAAGTAATGAGTAGTAAATAATTATAAAAAAATAAAAAATAAATATATTCAAAAAGGGGATAACATCCCCTTTTTGAGGTTTGGGCACGATCCAATCGCTCAAATTAGTTTTATATGATAGAAAAGACCACGTATAAAAAGAAATTTCTATTGCGACTAGGAAAAAAATATTAATTAAATTTAGGTCATTTAAACCAAAATATCTATAAATATGAAACTGATCATCAACACTAATATTAATAATTTGAAGATGCCAAAGATAGAGAGAAATCAAAATAAAATTTACCAATATTATTTTTTTTAAAAGAAACCTAGATTTCTTAAAAATTAATAGGATAGAAATTAAAAAAATGAAAAAACATAATTGTGGTATATCAGGTTTTGGGACATTAATTCCTTCAAGAAATAAATTAACTATAAGATCAAAATTTATATATATATAATCAGCTATTAAGAAAGAGAGAAATATTAAATTTATTGCTACTAAGAATAATAATCTTTTTCCTTTAATTATTTTTTTACTATCGATTTTATCCTTAGTAAAACTATAATCTGTATAGTTTTTTAAAGAGTTCATATACACCAAAGACGGACATATTGCTCCACTCAAATAGTAAAGGATTAAATAAAAGGAAATATCATTAATATTGAGTGAATACAAATTAAACCATTGTTTTTGTACAAATGGAAGAATAAGTAAAAATGAAATTGTAACTAATAATTTCGATGTATTGTTTTTAATTATCAAGAAAATATTTTTTTTAATTTAAAGCAATTAAATCAAACTTTCAACAATTGAGAAGTTGTTAATTTAAAAACTTTTTTATCTATAGTTTCTTGATTTAAAAGTATATCAACTAATTTATCTAGTAAGACTCTATTTTTTTTCAATATTTTTATTGAATTATTTAATGAAATTTTAGAAATATTTATGATTTCATTATCTATTCTAGAACTGGTATTTTCTGCTATGAGAGGCTTTCTTCTAAATAATCCATCTCCTAAATACATTTCATTATTATCAGAATCCATTGAAATTGGACCAATAATCGAGAATCCATATTTTGTAACCATTTCCCTTACGATATTTGTCGCATAAGAGATATCGTTTATGGAGCATTGTGTAATTTCAGCTTCACCAAAAACTATCGTTTCTGCTGCTCTTCCAGCTAGAGCAATTTCAATTTTTGAAAATAATAATTTTTTTGAAATCAATCCACTAGAAATTACATCTTCGTCAGGGCATATTTTTGTATATCCTCCTATAGATCCAGATCTAGGTAAAATCGTAATTTTATCAACTGATTCAATTCCATTTCTCACGGCAGATACAATTGCTCTACCTACTTCGTTATAAGCAATAATTTTTTTCATATTAGGAGAAGTTATTAATGAGCTTCTCAAGCCAATGGTAATTTTATCAAGAGCATTTTCTATATGAAGATCATTGATTAATTTAGATTCGTCTCTTGCACAGTGAATAGCACTCTCGTTCATCAAGTTTGCAAGATCTGCTCCCGAAAATCCAACTGTTCTAGAAGCCCAATATCCTAAGTCAACTTCGCTTGAAAGTGGTTTGGAAAGTGAGTGAACTGAAAGAATTTTTTTTCTTCCATCTAAATCTGGAAGCATTACTTCAATTTTCCTATCAAATCTACCTGGTCTTAATAATGCTGCATCCAAAATATCTGGTCTATTTGTTGCTGCTAAAACAATAATCCCAGAATTATCAGCAAAACCATCTAATTCAGTTAGAAGCTGATTAAGGGTTTGTTCTCTTTCATCATTTCCACCTCCGATACCAGACCCTCTTTGCCTACCAATGGAATCAATTTCATCAATGAAAATTATACAAGGAGATTTTTCCTTAGCCTTAGAGAACAGATCACGAACTCGGCTTGCTCCAACACCAACAAAAAGTTCTACAAACTCTGATGCCGATATTGAGAGAAAAGGCACTCCTGATTCGCCAGCAATTGCCTTAGCTAATAATGTTTTACCTGTTCCTGGTGGGCCTATTAGAAGAACTCCCTTAGGAACTTTTGCTCCAAGATTTTCAAATTTCTTTGGTTCTTTCAAAAATGTTATTACCTCTTTTAATTCCTCAGCGGCTTCAGGGACGCCAGCTACATCATCGAATCTCGTTTCTACATCATCAATAGTTACAAATTTAGCTTGATTTTTGGTAAAACCAAAAGCTCTGGAAGCCAATTTTGATGTACTCCGCAAGATTAAAACTATAGCTAATATGAAAATCAGGAAAAGACTTATTGAAGCAAATGAATTAGCAGCTGAGGCTTCTTTTCTACTATTGTTTATAGTTAGATCTACCTTATTTTCAGTAGCCTTTTCAAGTATTAATTGATCGTTGTAAAGGATAGGTATTTTAAATTTATCCCCATTTTTATACAGAACATCAATTTCTCTCTGCCTTGGATAGAAAAATATTGATTCTATTTTCCCTGTCTCTATATCTTCTAGAAGATCCGAATAACTTGATTTAGAATCTGAATATGAGAATTTTGATCTAAACACTAATCTTTATAAGTGATTAATAAAGCATATATGCTTATTTAAAAAATTGACGTATATAAACAAAATATACTCAAAAGTTTTGGAGATAACCAGTTAAAGGTTATATTATTATATGGAAATAAAGAAAAAGAATGGCTGTACCAAAGAAGAAAAAATCTAAGAGCAAAAGGAACCAAAGGCACGCTGTTTGGAAAGGGAAAGCAGCAATAGCAGCTCAAAAAGCTATATCTTTAGGTAAATCAGTTTTAACTGGGAAAGCTCAAGGATTTGTTTATCCTATTGAGGAAGAAGAAGAAGAGTAGCTTTTAAGATCCTAATTTAAATGCTTCAAGTAGGACTGCATAAATTGCACCAATTCTTAATTTATCAACTACGGTCCATAGATAATAAAATTTTGAACTTGCGGCAGGTTTAATTCTTATTATGATTTCAATAAAAATAATAATTATTGGGACCATTATCAACTCATTTTTACCTTCAGATATGAATTTTGTAATAAAATTTGCGAACAAAAAATAACCTATCAAAACAGAAATCAGACCAATAGATTTTGTTCTCCAAGTATCACTTAGAAAACCAAAAAATAAATTATTTAACTGGTAGGTAATTCTTGAAAAATTAGTTTTTTGCATTACTAAAAGACATTAAATAATCACTTAGAAAGTTATAGTCAATATATGATTTTTTTAGTTTAGGGCCTTTAATTACATTTGCCACATTATTCTGATCACCAAGACTGTCTAAAATACAATCTAATTTAATATTTTCCTCAAGAACAATTGGGATATTTGAAGGAACAAAAATTGTTGGCAAGTTAGCTGCCAAAGAAGATTTCAATCCCGGATTGGAGTCTTCAAAAACAATTGAGTTGTTTTTATTTATACCACTTAATTGGATTGCCTTTAAATATGGTAATGGATTTGGTTTCTTTAATTCAACGTCTTCGCTTGAAATAATAAACTCAAAAGGGTTAAATCCATTAAAAAGATATTCAACAAGAAGATTGACTTGAATTCTTGAACTTGAAGTAACAATAAATTGTCTTACTTTTTTTCTATTTAATTCATTTATCAGTCTAAAAACACCAGTTTTTAAACTAACGCAATTTTTTTTTATAATTTCTAAATAATGAAACTGCTTTGTTTCATGAATTTTGAAAATTAAATCTTCTGAGAAGTTATCATTATTAGATTTAGAGTAATAAGCAATCCTATTTTTGCCCCCATTTATCTTGAGAAGTTTTATGTATGTATTAATATCCCAATTCCAATCAATACCAAGGTCATTAAAAGCATTATTAAAAGCAGGTAAATGGGCCTCTAATTCAGTATTTGCGATGGTACCATCTAAATCCCAATAAACACCCTCTAGATAAGTCACCAAAAAGAATTTCTTTTATTTACGGTAAAATACAAGAGCAATTATTGCTGGTCCTGCTAACGCAACTACAGCCAATGGAATAAGTGTTGCCATGATTAATGAATATGTTTTGTGATACTATTTTTACAAATAAATGACGAAATTGTACCGATACGTTACAAGATTGAATTAAATTATGAAATCATGGACATGTATAGAAAATTGTGGAGCTTGTTGTAAATTCGACTTGAACGAAAGAAGCGATTTGGCTAACAAACTTAACAAAGAAGATTTAGCTTTGATAAATTCGATGACGGCTAAAGACGGTTGGTGTAAAAATTTGGACAGAAAAAATAAAAAATGCTTAATTTATGAAACGAGACCACATTTTTGCCGTGTAACTGAATTTTCAACATCATTTAAAGGATATTTGAAATCTGGTGATAAATTTTTAATAGATTGCTGCAAACAACATATTTCATCAAATTATGGATACCAAAGTAAAGAGATGAAAACGTTTAGAATTGCTGTTTCAGAAAAATGAATAGTAAATTAGAAAAAAAAGAAAACAATCTAGAAAAAAGTTTTTTTTCAATATTTATAACGACTTTCACAACAATTTTTATTGCTGAACTTGGTGATAAAACTCAAATAGCCACACTAATGCTTTCTGCCGAATCGGGCAAGCCAATAGTTGTTTTTCTTGGAAGTTCTCTAGCATTAATAAGTTCTAGCATAGTAGGAGTTCTTATTGGTAAATGGGTATCAAAAAAAATATCTCCTAGCAAATTTGCTTTATCTACTGGTACTTTAATGATATTGATAAGTATATTTTTAGCTTATGAAACATTCAAAAATTATTTATAAATGATTTTAAGTTTATTACTATCAACATTTCTAACCGTTTTCATAGCTGAATTAGGAGACAAAACTCAACTAGCTACTTTAACTATAAGTGGCACTTCAAATAAACCATTGGCAGTTTTTCTAGGATCTTCTTCAGCACTTGTTTTTGCTAGTTTATTAGGAGCTTTAACTGGTGGTTCTATTTCAAGTTTTTTACCCGAAGTAGTTCTTAAGTCAATAGCGTCCATTACTTTTTTCATCATTGGTATAAGGCTTTTTATCAACTCTTTCACCATCGAAATAGAAGAAAAAGAAGAGAAAGAAAATAATTAGTTTAAGCTTGGATAATAAGGTGTAATAATGAAGTGTATACCCCTAAATTTATTTATAATTTCATTTAGATTATGTTCACATCATCTTCAATAATTGATAATCTTAATCAGTCAGAAGGGTTAGAATATAAAAAATTATGCAGATTATTAAAAATAACAAAGAAATCTGATAAGGATAAATTAGATATTGCTTTAACAGCTCTAGAAAAACTTGAAATAATTAATAAAAATGAAAATGATGAATATACTTGCATAAAGGATAATGATCATCTTGTCGCCAAAATAAGATGTAGTAGCAAAGGCTATTGCTTTGCTGTAAGAGGAAAAGACAAAGATGATATCTACATTAAAGAAAATCTACTTAACTATGCATGGAATGGAGATAAAGTTTTAGTAAGGATAATAAAAGAAGGATATAGAAGAAGATCACCTGAAGGAATAGTTGATTGTATTCTTGAAAGATCAAGTCAAATACTTCTCTCTAAAGTAGAAATAATAAACAATGATGTATATGCTATCCCAATAGATGATAGGATCCTTTCTAAAATTAAACTTCCAAAAGAGAATAAAAAATACACTTTCAATCCAGACAATAAGAATATAGTAAAAGTTGAGATTGATAGATTCCCCATAGGACAAGAAGAAGGACTAGGTCATGTGATACAAGAACTAAAACTTAACAATAACGAAGACTATGATACAGACTTTGTTTTATCTAAAAGCAATATCGTTAAATCATATGATTTAAATCATATTGAGTCAAAAAAAATAGAACAAAGGGAGAGGATAGACTTAACAGATAAAAACTCTTATTTATTCAAAAGTTGGAATTCTAATAATTCTCCAATTCTCCCAATTATTCAAATAGAGCAAGGAAAAAATAAAAATACAAAATTATGGATACATACAAATAATCTTGCAGAAAGAGTAGATCTAAATAGTAAAAAATCTCTAGAAATATTATTCAAAAGCTTTGAATCATTACCCTTATTAAACAATTGGCAAAACTACCTTAGTGAAGACATAATAAATGCTTCTGAATTTAAAATGGGCGAAAAGAATGAAGCAATAAGTCTTTGCTTGCATTTAAATAGCGATAATGAAATAACTGAGTGGTCATTTCATCTGACTTTAGTAAAATGCAGTCTTATAGTTGAAAGTAAGCATACTGAAGCACTTCTTTCTAGAAAAAGCAAAACTAGAATTACTTCGCGGTTATTGAAACCTATAAAAGAAAATATCGAAGATTTAGATAAAATTCTGGAAATCTCAACTTCGTTCAGGCAAAGACATCTTTTGGAAGGTAAAGTTGAAATCCCTGGATCGCTTAATAAAATTGAGTCATTAGATGAATTTTTTATTCACAACCCTGCTGAATATTCAAAAGGATATTTTGAATCATTAAATAAAGAAGATTGCCAAACATACCTTTCCCCAATACTATATGAAGCTAATTTGATATGGTTCAAACATTCAAAACAATATGGCTTAAAAAGTGCAGGATACATCTCAAGTGAAATAGATTGCGTCAATGCAAATGAAATCATCAAATATTCAGAATTTATTGATAATGATATAGAGCTTAATGAAGATGGCAATTTGACATTTAGTCAAGTAGTTAAATTATGTGACGACGATAATAAAAAAAGAATCATACATAAACTTCTAATTAATGAATTTAAGGACAATGAAATAAGGTTGATATCTAAAGATCCTGATAATGATGAATCAGATAAATTATTTAATTCTCCATGGACAATTCCTGGATTTGACTTTACAAATCTTATAAATCAGTTCTGTATTTTTAATATGATAATAAATGGTAAGAAATCAAAGAAAAATAATATAAATGAAATTAATATATCTGAGAGTAGTTCATTAGAATTAGTAAATTGGGATATATTTAATTCATCAATTTCAAAAAATCTAGAAATATTATTTAACGAGTTTGTGATAGATAAACTTAATGAATTCAAGTACAAAGTAAACCAATATAAATCTAATATGATAAATATAAAAAAAGTAAGAAAAGCAGAAAAATTACTAGGTAATATTTATAGTGGGTTTATTTTATCAGTGCAATCATATGGTTTCTTTGTAGAGATATCAGAGCTAAATGTAGAGGGTTTAGTACACGTAAGCACTCTTAATAATGATTGGTATGAATACAGGTCAAGGCAAAATCTATTAATTGGAAGAAAATCTAAAAAATCATATAAAATTGGAGATGCAATAGAAGTAAAAATAATAAAAGTCGATATTCTTAAATATCAAATTGATTTAGAATTAACATAAATAAATTTTCACAAAATATATTATGGAAATATAAACCAAAAAAATTTAAGATAACTTTTATAAATATGTTTAAGAAAAAATATTTACTTTTAACTCTTTTTTTAATAATTATTTTTCAAATTTTATTATATACAAATAATAATCAGAAGACTTCATTTAGATACTTTAAATGGACCCTCCAAGAAATAAGCATAGGTAAGTTAATCAGTATTTCGTTTTTTTCTGGTCTATTTGTAAGCACTTTATTGAATACAACAATTACTAGTAATAGTTTCAAGAAAAAAACTTTCGAAAATGTGGAAGATGATTATGTAATTAATAATAATGAGGAAGAAATTGAACCAAACGTTGAGATGCCGCCACAAAGGGATATTAGAGAAACTCAACCAACAATTTCTGTAAATTACAGAGTAGTCAAAAATATGAATGATAAAAATTTTAAAAAGGATCAAAGTTATTCAAATCAAGATATTAATGATGACTGGGATAATTCTGATAATGATTGGTAGAAAAATAAATTAATTAAAAAATGTTTTTTTAATTTATAATGGAAAAAATAGTTTTTTTTATGGAAGAAAATTTAGACAAAAATAATGAAGTAAATAAAGAAATATCTGACAAGACTACCAAATCAAACTCTGAGGAAATAAAAGGACCTAAATCAGAAGAAGTTATCAATATGGATATAAATAATGGTGATTCTGCTACTAAAGTTGCTATAAAAAATGAAATTAATACTCCCGAAAAACCTATAGCCAAACCCAAAAAAGAACTCCCAGTAGAGAAAAAGCCTTTCCAAGAATTTATTAATATACACCTAATTCCTTCACTTACTGAGGAAATAAATCAAAGAGGATTAGAAATAAACAATATTAACCTTACTAACACAAATAGACCTATTGCTGGAGATAAATGTTGGGTCATAAATTGTGAAATTAAGGATACTTGCAGCTTTTGGCTATCTTTTGAGAAGGAAGACATAAGTTCATTAAAAAGTATTTCTTTATCAAAACCTAATCAAAAACCAAGTATTATTGAATCTTTTCTTATTGACGAAAAAAGAATTACCCTAAAATTAATTATTTCAAGAGTACTTCAAAGATTGAATGGGCAAAAGTTAATTGGAGTTAATTAGAAAAACAATAACACCAAGTTAACTTTTCCCTCGAAAATACAAATCATAGTAAATAATAGTATTAATAAACAGAATAAAAAATGGCGCAATCAACTGTTGAATCAAAAAGCAAAAAAGATATTAATAATGGAAAGATCCCAGCAAAAGATACAATTTTGTCCCCAAGATTTTATACAACAGACTTTGAGGCCATGGAAAATATGGATTTATCAATAAACGAGGAGGAATTGGAAGCTATATGTGAGGAATTTAGGAAAGATTACAATAGACATCATTTTGTAAGAAATAGTGAATTTGAAGGCGCTGCAGAAAAATTAGATCCTGAGACTAGAGAGCTTTTTGTTGATTTTCTAGAGGGAAGTTGTACTTCAGAATTTTCAGGTTTTTTACTTTATAAGGAACTGAGTAAGAGAATAAAAGTCAAAAACCCTCTACTTGCTGAATGTTTTGCTCATATGGCCAGAGATGAAGCAAGACATGCAGGTTTTTTAAATAAATCAATGAGTGACTTTGGACTTCAGTTAGATTTAGGTTTTTTAACAGCCAATAAAGATTACACTTATTTCCCTCCAAGAAGTATTTTTTACGCTACTTATTTATCCGAAAAAATAGGTTATTGGAGATACATAGCAATTTATAGGCATCTTGAAAAGAACCCTGATAGCAAAATTTTTCCACTATTTAATTACTTTGAAAATTGGTGTCAAGATGAAAATAGACATGGGGATTTCTTTGACGCATTAATGAAAGCACAACCACGTACTGTTAAATCTTTAAGCCAAAAAATTACCATTGGCGGCTCTACTTTTACACACCCATTATTTGACTACTTCCATAGGTTTAGATATTTTTTGAATAATCATCCATTAACCTCCAAGTTATGGTCTAGGTTTTTTCTATTAGCTGTATTTGCAACTATGTATGCAAGAGATTTGGGAATAAAAAAAGATTTCTACGCCTCCTTAGGATTAGACGCTAAAAATTACGACCAATTTGTTATTAATAAAACAAATGAAACTGCGGCTAGAGTTTTCCCTGTAGTAATGGACGTTTATGATAAATCTTTTTATGGAAGATTAGATAAAATAGTTGAGAATAATAAGGTTCTTTCCGATATTGCAAACAGTGATGGAAATAATGTATCTAAAACTTTTAAAAAACTACCTCAATATTTATCAAACGGTTACCAATTATTAAGACTATACTTATTAAAACCTCTTGATAGCAAAGATTTCCAACCTTCGATTAGATAATCTTTAATATAGAGAAGATTTATAGACTCATATGCTTTCGTCACAAATCAAATCAAATGAAATCGTTTTTGGTAGTTGCAATAAAGATTTATTAGAAGAAATTATTTTCTACGGCATTGGACTTGGTGCTGATTTTGTAGAAATATTTATAGAGAATACTGACAACTCAAGCGTTTTAGCTGAAGAAGATTTTATTACAAGTGTAAGTCCATCATTTGGAAGGGGTGCTGGCATTAGAATCTTCAAGGGGAAAAAGGATGGATTTGTAAGTACAAATGATTTAACAAAGCATGGCTTGATGAGATCGGTATCTCAGGCTATTGAGATGTTAGACATAACAGACAACAAAAGAGAAGTATTTAACGGTTTAAATAAACATAGGGACTATAGTTTATCCAAGAAAAAATGGATTAAAGAAGTCCCATCTATTCATGAGATTAGTGAAAAACTACTAGTCAGCACAAAGTCTTTAAAAAAAAATAATAAAATAATAACTAGAAAAGGAAGTTACTCAAGAAATCTTCAAGAAGTAATTATAGCCTCCAGTGACGGAACCTATGTCTCAGATATCAGATTGCATCAAACAGTTGGACTCAACCTAATTGCAAGTGATGCCCAATATAGATCTAGTGGAAGTAGAAGATTTGGATCATCAGGAATGCCTAATGAATTCAGATTATGGGATCACGAAAAAGCAGCTAATGATGTGTTTGAAAGTTCAATGAACATGTTATATGCAGATTATGTTGATGCAGGACAAATGCCTGTTGTATTAGCTAATAAATTTGGTGGCGTTATATTCCATGAAGCCTGCGGTCATTTACTTGAAACTACTCAAATTGAGAGAGGAACAACACCATTTGAGAATAAATTGAATGAAAAAATTGCACATGAATCTGTAACAGCAATAGATGAAGGGATATCAGAAGGATCCTTCGGTTCATTATCAGTAGATGATGAAGGTATGGAACCCGAAAAATCAGTTCTTATAAAAGATGGAATTTTAAAAAAATTCATATCCGACAGGGCAGGTGAATTAAGAACTGGTCATAAAAGAACAGGAAGTGGAAGAAGACAAAATTATTCTTTTGCTGCAGCCTCAAGAATGAGAAATACTTATATAGCTAAAGGTGAGCACTCGAAAGAGGATTTAATCAATAGTATTAGTGAAGGTCTTTACTGCAAATCAATGGGTGGTGGCAGTGTAGGTGCTACAGGGCAATTTAATTTTGCCGTAGAAGAAGGATATCTTATTAAAAATGGAAAATTAACTAGTCCAGTAAAGGGAGCAACATTGATCGGTGAGGCTAAAGAAGTTATGCCAAAAATATCAATGTGCGGAAATGATCTCGAATTGGCTCCTGGATTCTGTGGATCCATTAGTGGAAGTGTCAACGTAACTGTTGGCCAACCTCATATTAAGGTTGATTCAATTACTGTTGGCGGAAGATAGGATATGAATTCAAGAGAAATCACAACTCAAATCTCCAAAGCTGCAGATTTCCTAAATCTTAAAAAATGGGATTATGGAGCAAGCTTTTCCAATGATTATTCTGTGCAAGTAGATAAAGGAGAGGCTAAACAACTTAAGGCATCGCAAAAGCAAATTTTAACTATAAGAGTTTGGAATCAATCTAATCTAGTTGGTATTACTACAACAAGTGATATTAGTGAATCTGGTATTAAAAAAGCTCTTAAGCAAGCAAATATAGCTTCTGATTTCGGCAATAAGAATGAAACTACAGAATTTTCACCACTAGCGAAGGATCCTATTAAAGTTAAGGAAGTTAAAAAAACAAATCCTGTTGGAATAAAAAAATTACTTACACTTTTAAGAGGAGCGGAATTAAAACTAATAGAAAGTCATGAATCCATAAAATCTGTTCCATATAATGGTTTATCTGAGAGTTTCTTTGAGAGAGTTTATGCAAATAGTGAGGGTGCCTTTCGAAGTTATTCCAAAAGTCAAGCCGCACTATATTTATATGCAAGAGCAGAAGAGAAAAATAAGAAGCCTCGTAGTTCTGGTTCCGTAAAACTTGGATATGGAGCTGATGATATAGATATAGAGTCGTGTATTAAAGAGGCTTCAAATAAAACAATTTCTCATTTAAATTATTCATCTATTAAAACTGATAAATATTTAATATGTTTTTCCCCAGAGTCTTTTTTAACTATCATTAACGCCTTTAGCTCAATGTTTAATGCTAGAAGCATCATAGATGGAGTGAGCTTATCTAATAAAAATTCAATCGGAGAGGAACTATCTACAGAAGCACTTAATATTTATGATGATGGCCTTCACGAAAAGAATATTTCTTCAACACCATTTGATGGAGAAGGAACCCCAACCAAAAGACTATGTCTAATTAAGAGAGGGAGAATTGAAAATTTTATACATTCTGAATCAACTGCAAGAATATTCAAAACAACTCCTACTGGCCACGCTGGACTAGGATCAAAAGTCTCAGTATCTCCTGATTGGATCGTAGTTGAAAAATCAGACGAAAACTTTGATCTAAAAACATCACTAGATCACTATACTTATGAGGGAGAATTTGTTTATATCGAAGAGTTAAATGCAATCCATGCAGGTGTCAGAGCAAGTCAAGGTTCATTTTCTCTACCATTTGATGGATGGCTCTACAAAAACGGTAAAAAAATCTCAATAGAATCTGCCACAGTTGCAGGTGATATCAAATATCTTTTGAAAAATATAGTAAATATTGAATCAAACCAGGAGGTAACAACTAGTGGAATTTCTCCACATATATGGGTAAATGAATTATCAATAACTGGTGACGCGTGAGAATTATATTCTGGGGAACACCTGAATATTCAATTCCTAGTCTTGATATTTTTATTAAATCTAGGCACAAGGTAATTGCAGTGGTTAGCCAACCGGATAAGAAGAGATCTAGGGGAAATAAATTAATAGCCTCCCCTGTAAAAAGCATTGCTGAGAAAGAATCTATAAAAATTTATACTCCAGAAAAAATCAGAGGCAATATAGATTTTATAAATGAACTTAAATCACTTTCATGTGATTTATTTATTGTTATAGCTTACGGGAAAATTTTACCCAAAGAGATATTGGAAATCCCAAAATTTGGTTCTTGGAACGCACATGCTTCATTACTTCCAAGATGGCGTGGTGCCGCCCCAATTCAATGGTCCCTAATAAAAGGCGATGAATTTACTGGTGTAGGAATTATGAAAATTAATGAGGGACTAGATACTGGCGACATATTATTGGAAGAAAAAATTAAAATCAATAATAACGATAATTTAAATACTCTATCGGAAAAACTGAGTATTTTATCGGCAAAATTATTTTTAAATGCTACATCTTTAATAGAAGAAAATATTAATAAAGGTACTAATCCTCAATTAACAAAACAAAATAACCTTGGAAGAAAATTTACTTACGCAAGAATGATTGAGAAATCAGATTATAGAGTTATTTGGAGTATTGAGGCATTTAAAATTTCTCAAAAAGTAAAAGCATTATTTCCAAGAGCAAATACAACTTTTAGAGGTAAGAACCTAAAAATAATTAAAATCAAAGTTTTGAGTAGTGATGAAGTTAAAAATGAAAAATACCTTTTAATGAGTAATTCTTCAAAACCAGGTATTATTCTTGCTGTCATAGAAAATGAAGGAATAATAATTGCAACTAAAACTGATCCGATTATTTTGTTAGAAGCCAAACTTGAAGGTAAAAACATATCTAGCAAAAATCAATTGATACAACAGTTAAAACCAACAGTAGGTGATTATTTCTCAGATTAAGTTTTTAATTCTTTTTTAGAGAAGCCCCAAATGAAAGCAAAAAGAATCAAAATATAAAAATAATAGTCTGGAAGAATAGACTCTTTAATTAAAGTATTTAGCAGAAGCTTGATCCCAACAATCAAAATTGCTACGTAACCAGCTGTTTCTAATCTAGAAAATATATCCAGAAGTTTTAGGAAAATCCCAGATGTGAATCTTAACGCTAATACTCCAATTACTGCTCCAAATATAATTAATATGTATTGATCGCTTATTGCTACTGCAGTAGTAATACTGTCTATAGAAAATGCAAAATCAGTAATTGAAAGAAGTGCTACAACTCTTAAAAACCTAAAATTATTTTTCTTATTATCTGTATCATTTTCAGCGTTTTCTACATCTGAATTTAAAAAAACATTAGAGAGGAATAAGTATATTAAATAAAAACCAGCAAAAACCCTAATAAGAATAAACTTTAGAAGAACATTAGATAATACGATGAGAATAATTCTAAATAATAAAGATATTGTTATACCAATATTTAAGGCTCTTGATCTTAATTCTGAACTGTCGAGGGATTTAGTAAGAGAAGCTAGTGCTACAGCATTATCTGCAGATAATAATAATTCTAGAGCAATTAATATTGGTAAAAGTGTAAAGATTTCGTACCAACTGTCTACCTGATCTAGTGTGGGTATAAAAGAATTTATAGCTGCTGAATCCATCAAATATTATGCACAATCAGTATAAAATCTAATATAATGTATCGGATATTTGCAATCAAGATTGATAACTATAAATGAGTTTAAATACTTTAGTTGATTATATTTCAAACTCACAAATCACTTCTGAATTAATAAAAAGAATTTCAAAAAATAATGAATTAAATATTGTTGGTTCAAGTAGATATGCAAAATCAATAATCTTAGATAGCATCGCAAAAAAAGAGGAAAAAAATATATTATTAATATGTCCTAATGTAGAAATTGCCTACAAATGGATTGGTTATTTTGAAAGTATAAATGATAAAGCAGTTTTATATTATCCTCCAACAGAACATCTACCATACTCATCAATAAATAAGTCCAAAGAGATTGAATTTAGTCAGCTTACTGTTTTATCTAAATTAATAAAAAAAGAGAAAAATCAACTTAATATTGTTATAACAACAGAGAGATCACTACAACCTCATCTAATAAATAAAAACTTATTAATTGAAAACAAGTTAGATTTGCAAAAAGGGGATCAAATCGAGATTCAAGAATTAGCAAATAAACTTACTTTGCTTGGTTATACAAAGGATAATATAACTTCAACAGAGGGATTCTGGACTAGGAGAGGGGAAATAATAGATATTTATCCTGTCAATAATGAGTTTCCTATAAGATTAGAATTTTTTGATAATGTAATTGAGAAGATAAGAGAATATGACCCCCTTTCACAGAAAACATTAGAAAGTATCAATAATATTGAAATAATACAGGCTGGATTTGATTTGCTAATAAAAGATAAGTTAAATAATTTTTCAAAGAACGGTATTTTTAATTCAGAAGATATAAATAAAAATAATCTTGATCGTTATTTAGGAATAATTGAAAAACAACCCTCAAATATAATAGATTTTATTGATAGGGAAACAATTCTTGTAATTGATGAATTAGAAGATTGTACGAAATTTGCAAATAATTGGTATCTAGATTCAGAAAGTAATTTTAATAATTGTGAGTATGAATTAAATGAGAACCTTAAAAATAATGATATTTATTTAGAGGCCAAACCTAATTTACATTTAAAGTTTGACGAAATATTAAATTCACTAGGAAATTTTAATTTGATAAAATTTTATGAATTTGAATCTAAAATAAATATTGATAATAAGTTTTTGTTAAATGATAAAAGAATAAATTCATACTCTAAAAATATAGGAAAATTATCCAATGATATAAATAAAAATATAAAAAATAATGAAAAAGTATGGATATTATCAGCCCAGCCATTAAGAACTAGGACTTTACTTTTTGAGCACGAATGTAATACAAACTTCTTAAACAATCCTAATGATATTGATAAAGCATTTAAGACAATAAATAATTCAACTCCTGTAATTTTAAAAAATAAGAACAATTATGAAATCGAGGGTTTTTATCTTCCGATATGGAAAGTTGTCCTGATAACAGATAAAGAATTATTTTCACAACAATCTCTTTTTAATAATGTATTCATAAGAAGAAAAAAAAGAAGTGTAAATTCAAATATAAATGTAAATAAGATTAGTCCCGGTGATTTTATAGTTCATAAAAATCATGGAATAGGAAAATTTTTAAAAATAGAAAAGATAAATATTACAGGAGATTCAAGAGATTATTTAGTTATTCAATATCAGGATGGGAAAATAAGTGTTGCCGCTGATCAACTTGGTAGTGTTAACAGATATAGATCAAGCGGAAAAATAAAGCCAAAAATAAATAAATTAGGAGGTACGGAATGGGAAAGAATAAAAGATAAAAATAAGAAACAAATCAAAAAAGTTGCTGTCGATATTTTAAAACTTTACGCAAAGAGAGAAAAATTAAAGGGGTACATTTACCCAAAAGATGGTCCTTGGCAAGATGAATTAGAGGAATCATTCCCTTATCAACCAACACCTGATCAAATTACTGCTGTAAAAGAAATAAAATCTGATATGGAAAGCGATAAGCCAATGGACAGGTTAGTTTGTGGAGATGTAGGATTTGGCAAAACAGAAGTCGCAGTTCGGGCTATTTTTAAGGCTATTACATCAGGTAAACAGGTAATATTACTAGCACCCACAACAATCCTAGCTCAGCAACATTGGAGAACAATAAGCAATAGATTTTCACCTTACCCAATAAAAGTATCATTACTCAATAGATTTAAAACCGTTAATGAAAGAAAGGAAATCTATGCAGGCTTAAAAAATAACAAAATTGATTTGGTTGTAGCTACGCACCAAATTTTAGGAAAAGAAATAGAAATTAAAAACTTAGGACTACTTGTTATTGATGAAGAACAAAGATTTGGAGTAAGGCAAAAGGAGAAAATTAAAAAAATCAAAACCAATATAGACGTTTTAACTCTCTCAGCAACTCCAATTCCAAGGACTCTTTATATGAGCTTATCTGGACTAAGAAAAATGAGCTTACTTAATACTCCTCCTCCATCAAGAAGATCAATAAAAACGTACTTATCTGAAATAGATATGGATATTATAAGAACTGCCATTAATCAAGAACTTGATAGGGGAGGTCAAATTTTTTATGTTCTTCCAAGAATTTCTGATATTGATCAAGCTGCAAACAAATTAAAAAATATGTTCCCAAGCTTAAAATTTATTGTTGCTCATGGGCAAATGAATGAAACAGAGCTTGAAAATGCGATGATTGCCTTTAATAATGGAGAAGTAGATCTAATGATATGCACAACGATAATTGAGAGTGGATTAGACATTCCTAAAGTAAATACAATAATTATTGAAGATTCTCACAAATTTGGCCTTTCACAACTTTATCAACTTAGAGGAAGAGTTGGCAGAAGCGGTGTACAAGCTCATGCTTGGTTATTTTATCCAAATATAAATAAAATTAATGATGCTGCAAAAGAAAGATTGAAAGCTATAAAAGACTTTTCAGAACTAGGAAGTGGATACCAACTTGCAATGAAAGATATGGAAATAAGAGGCGTTGGAAGTTTACTAGGTGAAGAACAAAGTGGAAAGGTTAATGCTATTGGATATGACTTATATATAGAAATGCTCCATGAGGCAATTTCAGAAATCAGTGGGCAAGAAATACCAGATGTTAGCGACACACAAATTGATCTCCCAATTAATGCGTTTATACCTGCAACATGGATATTAAACAGGGAAGAGAAGCTGGAAGCTTACAAATCAGCTACTGAATGTACAAATAATAATGAATTAACTGAATTGATTACAGACTGGGTGAATAGATATGGAACCTTACCCAAACCTGTTGAGTCCTTAATTATGATAATGAGACTAAAATTATTAGCTAAAAAATGTGGTTTTAATAAGATCAAACTCAAAAAACCTAATATTATGATTGAAACCAAACTAAAAAATACTACTTTTAAAATTCTTAAAAATTCCTTAGCAAGTAGTGTTCAAAATAAATTTAATTTTGATGAGGGAGAGAAATTATCAACGATAACAATAAGGGGTTTGGGAGCAACCGAAATTCAATATCAAATTGATCAATTAATGTATTGGTTTGGTTCATTTGTAAAAGTAATAAATAATTTCGACAAAGATCTTTTACATAGGGAAAAAGAATAAATTATTAAAAAATTATTTAAAATTCGCGAAAGAGATTAATTTCGGTTAGGTTAAATAAAATTTTTATTTTCAATGGGTGAATATATTGATGTTGGGGTTCAAAATGCAATTATACCTTTATCAATAATATTGTCTTCTCTAGTAATTGGTGTTTATGCATTATTAGGTGTTGAGACCGAAAATGATGATGATGATTCTGATTCTGGTAGCGGTGGCTTAATGCAACCAATCTAAAGTTACCTATAACTTATAGGTCTAGTTTTTGTATTTGCTATCCTAATAATTCTATAAAAAGATCCTATTAATAAAATCAAAGCAAAAAAAGAAGTAAGAAAAATAAATATAACCAAAAATATGTCAGAAAGATTCGAAATTAGATCAACTATTAATGTAAAAGACTTATTAAAAGTGGTGGGTAAATTTATTAGAAGTAAATTTTTATTTGGTATTAAATAATTTATATAGACTAATAAAATACTGAAAATAAACATGAAAACAGATTCAGTAAATAATCTTCTTTTAGATTTCCTTCTTAGACTTAATTTTTTTTTAAAAATATATTTTTCAGAATTTATATTCAAATTGGGGATGTTTAAATCTGCCATTTATAAAAGCTCAAACAATGAATTAATAATTATTTTGAAAAGAAATTAACCTATATTATCGTTTTTATAGTTAGGACGCTATATTTTTTTTTATTTAAGATTTATTAGTTCATTTTTTTCATTATTTTCAAGAGGATTATAAAAATAAATAAGAGTAGATGAGAATATTACTAGGGAGCAAATTGAAATAAAAGGTGGAAGAAGAAATTTAAAAAATTTAATTTTATTGTTTAATGGAAATCTTACTTTTTTTGACATGTTATCTAAAAGAGAATATTTTTTTATTCTGACTTTCGATGATTCATTCAACTGATCAAAACAGTTTACGATATCAGATAATGATGAATTTCCAATCTTTATAGTTAATGGTTTAACATCTGATTTAGAACTCTTTAAAACAATATTATGTATGTAGAGATTATCAGCTTTTATATCGATCAATTTGGATTCATATAATGGAATTTCGCCAGTTATTAAAAGATTTGAATATATATAAAATGCCTCCATAATTGGATATAAATGGTCAAATTTGCCCTCAATAAGAGGTTTATCAATAATGTTTAATTTCCATCCTGAAATAATTGATATTTGACTTTTATTTTCGTTGTTTGAATAATCTGGTAATCCTACTATTTCAAGACTAACTGAAGATTGATGAAATGAAAATTTATTCTGCAACATATTAAAAATTAAATAAAAAATTTTTTAACTTTTTAGTGCCTTCATTAGATATACAAAGGGATAAAGTGAGCAAAGATTTTATAAGAATTTCATCATTTTCAGCTTGAGTTAAAAGCTTTCTAACTTTAATACTTTGTAAATTAAACCTTTCGTTGATTAACTCAATAAATCTCTTATGAAATTCATTCCAAATAATGGGACTCGATTTAGATTCTTCTTTAGATTGAAGAATTTCCCTGATATAGGGATATAAATATTTAGACATTTCTACAGTAATTTTTACAAGTGCATCAAATTCCTCTAACTTAATATTGTTATTTATATGCGATTTTCTCAACGGATTATTATTCCTTAGTTTCCAAATAGTGATTTTATTTGGTAAAACATCATTTAGTCCAAGTCTAGTAGATAAATCATAAAAAGTTTGAATACCATTTAGATCTATGGTCTCTAATATTAATAATAAAAAATCAAGTTTTTCTACAGATTGTCTTGATACCTGATTTCCTTTAGTTAAAACAGTAATTGTTCTTGATTAGATATAGGCTAATTATAACAGAATTATTATTACATTTTTAAAAATAAAAATGAATACAACTTATCAAGTTCTTCAATAGTTAACATTCCATAACTCCATAATAAAATTGGTAATGGAGTTTTATTTTTTTTGGATAATTTTATACCAAGTTCAATAGAAGATTCATCTAAACCTACTACATTAAATAAATAAATTATCATTTCTTTTGATACATAATTATTCATTTGTTTTATTTAATACTTGAGTAAATGAGAGATTTAGTCATTTGATTTAGGACTAGTTTTCTTATAAAAAGAAAATTATTTAAAAGTAAAAATGAAAATTTCCTTATAGGAAATAAAAAAACGTTTCTATTAGCAAAAATTGATATCAATGAATCAGTTATGAAAATAGTAACGATAATATCTAAAATCCTGCTAGAAAAATACTTAAATTTAAATGATTTCAATTGCAATTTAGTTATAGCAGTATTTTTATTAAAAAGATCATAAATAGTGTTTACATCTCTCCAACAACTATTTAGACCCTGACCACCAACAGGATGAAATGTATGAAACGCATCCCCTACAAAAACTAATTTTTTAAAATTTAAAACTGGTAAATTTAAAGATAATGAAACAGGAAAAATATTTAATTCGCCAACTATTTGATCCAACTTAAATTCATCCGGCAAGATAGTTGATAAATTATCCATTAAAAAATTCTTATCTGAATTAAGCCTCTCAGTTGCCTTTAATGTGCTAGAAGTCCAAATTACTTGATATAAGTTTTTTTCTAACGGTAATAATGCGAGCGGTCCTTCTTTTCTAAAAATTTCATAAGCGCGCTTTTCACAATGACCTCTAAGAGAAACTTTAAAAGTTAAACAAGACTGACCATAAGATTTTTTTATATCTACAAAATCAAAAAATTTTTTATCAAGTGAATTTGCTCCTGTTGAAAAGAATTGATAATCAAATAATATTTTTTTACGCAACAATCTCTGTGGTGTCATAAAAAAAATATTTTCATAATTATCAACCTCTTGAAAAAAAACATTCATGAGATCCGAATGTTTAACTACCCAGCCAATATTTTCAGCAGAACTTATATCATCATCTAAGTCAGAAGTCGATAAATTTGTCAAAGCTGAAGTTACGCTATCTGAAATTGAAAGGGTATCGAAGCTAAATAAAAATGGTTCCAATTTTTCCCAAAGTTTGAATTTAGATAAGATTTTTCTTGTTGAGTGAGTAATTGCATAAGTTTTATCTTTATTAATTAATCTATCTTTTGTTAATAAATCAGTTAAGAAAATATTGCAGTCAAATTTTGAAAGTGCAATTGAAAGTAATAAACCAGTTGGACCAGATCCAACAATTTTGAAATTAAACTTATTTTTCATCAGATTATATATTTCTCAACTATCTATTCAAATAAATATAGCAAATTTCCTCAAATGCTGGTCTTAATAAATAGGGGTACTCACCAACCCATAAGTTAATTTCAGGAAGCCAAGCATCGGTCAAATAAAAATCTCTGTCAAAATTACGGTTATCAGATGTTATTAAACATCTAATACGCGAACCCACCCTAATTTGACTGTGCTTATTTTCCATAGGAAAACTTAACTTTTCCAAATAACCATCTTCATCTTCTAATTCAAGTACTAACCAGGTCCTTTTGTTTTCGATAACTTCTAATCGACCTTGCCTATTAGATTGCTCTCTTGAACTTTCAATCTTTTCTGTTTTATAGATATCTGATATGTAGCCATCAAATATAGAAAAAAATTTATATTTTCTTAATTGCAAATTTTTTCTACTTGATTCGAGAATTGGGCCCCAAATGATATACAAGAAAAAACCTACACATAGGAATAACCATAAATTATTAGTTTGATCTCCAGTCGAACTAATAATTAATGAGATAAATCCACCAATTGAAGAAACTATTACTCTTTGAAGAATTTTCCTAGGATTCCCCAACGCATTCTTAAATTGACTACCGGTACCAACTGCAGGAATAAGTTTTGAAATTTGACTTGAATTAATTGGAATTAACATTTTAAAAAATTAATTTTTCGAGTCCATAAACTAAAGTTTCATAATTACCTATTTTATTAATAGCCTGTAAAACTCCTGGCATATATGCCTTTCTATCAATAGTGTCATGCTTAATTGTGTAAGTTTCACCTGGAGATCCCATAATTACTAACTGATGAGCGAGCAATCCTGGTAATCGCACAGAATGTATATTAATTCCTGAATCTCTGAGCCCGCCGCGTACACCTTTCAATGACTCAGACTCTTTTACTAAATTCTGATTAAATTTCTTTGGATATTCTTCAATCATTTCTGCAGTTTTTATACAAGTCCCACTTGGAGAATCAGCTTTTTGATTATGATGCATCTCTATTAATTCAATATTGTCATAAAACCTTGCGGCTACAGATGCTGCCTGCTGAAGAAGAACCATTCCTACTGAAAAGTTAGGAATTATTGCACAACCAACGGATGCCTTCTGAGCAAAAATAGATAAATCTTTTATTTGCGATGGAGAAAGTCCTGTGGTTCCGACCACTGGTGAAATACCGTATGCGATAGCTGATCTGGTATTTTCATATACAGAATCGGGGTGAGTAAAATCAACAAGAACAGGCTTGATATTTTCATTTCTATAGTTTTGACTAACAGAACACAAAGTTCCTTCAAAATCGTTAGAAACAAAAATATCGCAATTTTTTACCTTCAACAATTCAGAAATATTTGAACCATTGTTCTTTTCGTTTATGTCAATTGCTGCAACAAGTTCACAATCTGTAGAATTTAATACAGTATTCACAACTTCGCTACCCATTCTGCCTAAAGCTCCGGATACTAGTACTGGAATAGGTTTTTGAGGTTTTTCAATCATTTTTTTAAAAAAATTTTTTTTAAAGGTTGTTACACGCTATTTATATTGCACACAATAACGTCTTTTCATTCGTAGGCTGGTAGAAATACTTAAAGAAAATCAATGTTTACGCAGGTCCGCTCAGCAAACCGCAGAGTATCTCCTGTTGAGGATAACAAACACAAAGTTGTAATAAAAGCAGTTTATGTTGTCCTTGAGCCACAATACCAAAATTCCTTAACGGAAGCTGCAAAATCAATTAATAAGATAAATGGGCCAATAGGTATAGATCTTAGTGGTTACCTTATCGAAGAGCTAAGAAATGAAAGTAATTTTGAAGATTTTAAAAAAGACATAGCTAGTGCAGATATATTTGTTGCTTCACTAATTTTCATCGAAGATCTTGCTCAAAAAGTTGTTGATGCAGTATCCCCATATAAAGACAAGCTTAAAGCCTCAATTATATTTCCCTCTATGCCAGAGGTAATGAGATTAAATAAGTTAGGTTCATTTAGCATGGCCCAACTTGGTCAATCTAAAAGTATTATTGGAGATTTAATTAAAAAGAAAAAAGAATCTGATGGAGCAAGCTTCCAAGATTCAATGCTGAAATTACTAAATACACTTCCTTCAATACTTAAATATTTACCAGTAGAAAAAGCTCAAGATGCTAGAACATTCATTCTGAGTTTTCAGTACTGGTTAGGTGGTACTACTGAGAACTTAAAAAACTTCTTGTTAATGATTTCTGAAAAGTATGCAGTTTCAGAGGCCATAAAAGATCTAATAGAAGAATTCAAAATTCAAGACCCTGAAACATTCCCAGATTTAGGGATTTGGCATCCTCTTGCGCCGTGTATGTTTGAAAGTCTAAAAGAATATCAGAGTTGGGAGAATAACAGGAAAGACATAAACCCTAAAGATGACAAAACTCCAACTATAGGTTTAGTACTTCAAAGAAGTCATATAGTTACAGGAGATGATGCTCATTACGTTGCTGTTATTCAAGAATTGGAATACAGAGGCGCGAGAGTACTTCCTATATTCTGTGGAGGTCTTGATTTTTCTAAACCAGTTAATGAATTCTATTATGATTCCACGAATAAAGATCAACCTATAGTTGATGGAGTTGTATCTCTAACTGGATTTGCACTTGTAGGAGGGCCAGCAAGGCAAGATCACCCTAAAGCTATCGAAGCCCTTAAAAGGCTAAACAGGCCTTATATGGTTGCACTTCCCTTAGTCTTTCAAACCACACAAGAATGGGAAGATAGTGATTTAGGGTTACACCCTGTTCAGGTAGCACTTCAGATTGCAATTCCAGAGCTTGATGGAGCAATTGAACCTATCATTCTCTCAGGTCGAGATGATGCTACAGGTAAAGCTCATACACTACAAGATAGAGTTGATGTAATCGCTGAAAGAGCAATAAAGTGGTCCAACTTAAGAGTAAAGCAAAGAAAAGACAAAAAATTAGCAATTACAGTATTTAGTTTTCCTCCTGACAAAGGAAATGTTGGTACGGCTGCATACCTGAACGTTTTTGGTTCAATTTACAGAGTACTCCTCGAAATGAAATCAAAAGGTTATCAAATAGATGATCTTCCAAGTAATTCTAAAGAATTAATGGAAAAAGTAATTAATAATCCTGAAGCAATGGATGGCTCTCCGGAGTTAAATATTGCTCATAAAATGTCAGTAAAAGAATACGAAGAATTCACACCCTATTCACAAAGACTTGAAGAGAATTGGGGTAAACCTCCTGGAAACCTAAATAGTGACGGACAAAATCTTCTTATCTATGGAAAACATTTTGGAAATGTTTTTATAGGAGTTCAACCTACATTCGGTTATGAAGGCGATCCTATGAGATTACTTTATTCAAGAAGTGCTAGTCCTCATCATGGTTTTGCTGCTTATTACACCTATGTAGAAAAAATCTGGGGTGCTGATGCAGTACTTCATTTTGGTACTCACGGCTCACTAGAATTTATGCCTGGGAAACAGATGGGAATGAGTGAAACATGTTACCCAGATTCTCTCATTGGATCATTACCTAATTTGTATTATTATGCTGCGAATAATCCATCTGAAGCAACAATTGCGAAGAGAAGAGGGTATGCTTCAACTATTAGTTATCTGACTCCTCCAGCGGAAAATGCAGGACTCTATAAAGGACTTAAAGAACTAAGTGAACTCGTTGGTTCCTATCAACAATTAAGAGAAAATAGTAGGGGAATTCAAATTGTTAATGCAATAGTTGAGACTTCTAAACAATGTAACCTAGACAAAGATGTAGAGCTCCCTATAAAAGACGTAGAGGAACTAACATTAGACGAAAGAGATTTATTCGTTGGTAATGTCTATAAACAGTTGATGGAAATCGAAAGTAGGTTATTACCTTGCGGACTACATACTATTGGAGAAGCGCCTACAGCAGAAGAAGCTGTTGCAACGCTTGTAAATATTGCATCTTTAGAGAGAGAACAAGAGGGATTAAGATCTCTTCCTGGATTGCTCGCAGAATCCATAGGTCTAACTATTGACCAAATTTATGATGGTAATAATAAAGGTGAACTTAAATTTGTAGAGTTAAATGAAAAAATCATAAAAACAGCAAGAGAGTCGATTTTTGCCATGGTCAACTCCTTAAAAATTGTTGATGGCAGAGTTTATTTAGAAAAATCACTTCTTTCCAAACTTTTCGATTTACTTAAAGTTTTCGGTATAAATCTACCTACCCCTTGGTTAAGAGTCTGCAGATTAAATGGATTTAATGAAGTTAATCAAAAGGAATTAAATAAATTATTTGATTACTTACTTTTCTGTCTTGAACAGGTTTGCGCAGACAAAGAAATGGATAGCCTCATTAAAGCATTAGATGGAAATTATGTTTTACCTGGACCAGGTGGAGATCCCATAAGAAATCCAGGTGTGTTACCTAGTGGTAAAAATATCCATGCACTTGATCCTCAATCAATCCCAACTACAGCAGCAGTAGCTGCAGCGAAGTCTGTTGTTGACAAATTAATTGAAAGACAAAAGGAAGAGCAAGGGACCTGGCCTGAAACAATAGCTTGTGTTTTATGGGGCACTGATAACATCAAAACCTACGGAGAATCACTGGCACAAATCTTGTGGTTTGTTGGAGTAAAACCAAAACCAGATTCTGTTGGAAGAATAAACAAGCTAGAATTAATCCCTTTAGAGGAATTAGGCAGACCAAGAATAGATGTAGTAGTTAATTGTTCAGGCGTTTTTAGAGATCTATTTATCAATCAAATGGCATTAATAGATCAGGCAGTCAAATTAGCAGCTGAAGCTAATGAACCATTAGAATCTAATTTTGTAAGGAAACATTCACTAGAACAAGCAGAAAAAGAAGGCACTTCTATCAGAGAAGCTTCAGCGAGAGTATTCTCTAATGCAAGTGGTAGTTACAGTTCAAATGTTAATTTAGCCGTAGAAAATTCAACATGGGAGGAAGAAAATGAATTACAAGAAATGTATTTATCACGCAAAACATATGCTTTTAATGCCGATAATCCAGGTGAGATGAATCAAAAAAGAGAGGTATTTGAGTCAGTAATGAAAACGGCAGATGTTACATTTCAAAATCTTGATTCTTCAGAGATTTCATTAACAGATGTAAGTCATTATTTTGATTCGGATCCAACAAAATTGATCAAGACGTTAAGAGATGACGGAAAAGAACCAAGTAGCTACATAGCGGATACAACCACTTCTAATGCTCAAGTTAGAACACTTGGGGAAACTATCAGATTAGACTCAAGAACAAAACTTTTAAATCCTAAATGGTATGAAGGTATGCTTAAATCTGGCTACGAAGGAGTTAGAGAACTTTCTAATAGACTTAATTACACTCTTGGTTGGAGTGCGACGAGTGGTCAAGTAGATAATTTTGTATATGAAGAAACTAATGAAACATTTATAAATGACGAAGAGATGAGGAATAGATTAATGGAACTTAATCCAAATAGTTTCAGGAGAATTGTTGGAACATTGCTAGAAGTCAATGGTAGGGGATATTGGGAAACTTCAGATGAGAATATAGAGCAGTTGAAAGAACTATACCAAGAGGTAGAGGATAAAATAGAAGGAGTTAAAGAATAAAAAATTTATTATTTTCTGTAAATCTTATCTGCTACTTTCAAAATTTGATAATTTAGCATAACATTGTGAACTCTAACAATTTCAATATTAAACTGAGAACAAAGACAACTTATTGCAAGAGTTCCAATATCCCTTTCTTTTGGATTTTTCTCATTCAAAATTTCTCCTATAAATCTCTTCCTGGAGGCACCTATCAAAATTGGTAAATTCCATTTTTTAAATACATCTAAGTTTCTCAAAATTTCCAAATTATGACTGATATTCTTTGAAAACCCAATTCCAGGATCCACTATTATATTTTTTTCAGATATATTTTTTTCTAAAGCATTCTTAATTAAATTATCAAGTGAGCACTTAACATCACTCAATACATTCTGGTAATTAGATAATTGATTCATATTTTGACTATTACCACGACTATGAGTTATGACGAATGGACAGTTGAATTTTGATACAACATCCAAAATTTTTATATCTCTTCTTCCTCCCGTGACATCATTTATCCAATTAGCGCCATTTAAAAGAGCTTCGTAAGCCACCTCAGAATTAAAAGTATCAATAGAAATTAAGACCTCAGGATATTCAGATTTTATTAATTTTAGATATGGGATCAATCTATTTATTTCTATATTAGATCCAACTTCTTTAGCCCCAGGTCTTGTACTTTGAGCACCAAGATCAATAATATCAACACCATTACTCAAGAAATGATTTACTTGAGCTAAAACTTTTTTTGAAGAATTTAATTCCCCACCATCACTAAAAGAATCAGGAGTTAAATTAATAACTCCCATAATTGAAGTTTTTTGGCCCCAGCCTTTCGGCCATGGCTTTTTATTATTTGTAGTTTGCAATTCTCGCAAAACTATTCGGATCTAATGAAGCCCCTCCAACTAACACACCATCTATATCACTCATTGACATTATTTCATCAATATTATTAGGTTTAACAGATCCTCCATATTGAATAATTACATCATCAAAACCTATTAATTTCCTAATCAAAGAACATATCTTATTAGCGTCTTCTGCCTCACATGTTTTACCAGTGCCAATAGCCCATATTGGTTCATATGCAACAATTAAATTAGATGGATCTGTATTTTCTAATCCTTGCTCAACCTGTCTAGTGATAATTCTATCAGCTTCTCCTCTCTCTCTTTGTTCTAATGTTTCTCCTACACAAACTATTGGAGTAAGTCCACTAGATTGAGCGAAAACTGCTCTTTTATTAATTTGTTCATCACTTTCACTAAAATACTTCCTTGGTTCACTGTGACCAACTATTGCATATGAGACACCATGTTCTAGAAGCATTTTTGGAGATATTTCTGCAGTAAATGCTCCTTGATCTTCCCAATGAATATTTTGGCTAGAAATATTTAAATAATCAAAATCAGAATGAACAGAAAAGGTTGAAATAGCTGTAAAAGGTGGAGCAATAACGACTTTACGATCGTCTTTTATGTTCTTTATTAAAGGAATAAACTCTTCTAAATAGGATTTAGCTTCAGCACAAGTCATGTGCATTTTCCAATTACCAGCAATTACAGATTTTCTCAAAATACAATCTCCAAGAAAAGTATACTAATACAAAGTGAGTTGAATAAGCTAACTATTCAAAAATTAATTCATTTTTTAGAAATATTACTTTATCTCCCTTGTTTAACTTCCTTCCTCTCCTAGTCTCAATTACACCATTAACCTTAACAGAACCGGATTTAATAAAAATTTTTGCTTCTCCACCAGAAGACACCAAATTTTTCCATTTTAAGAATTGATCCAATTTCATTGTTTTTATGCCCAAGGATATTGATAAAGTAGGATAAACAATTAAAAATATAATATCTTGAGACTAATACCACCAGTCAGACCATATTCAAATAGGTTTATCAAGGGTTTTATATGCATGCTTATTTACGTAGCTTGTTGGCCTTTACTAGCTTATTTAGCTGGAAACTTAATTCCAGCAATTGGATCAGGTGATCTCTCAAAAGTTTCTAGCATAATAATTAAGTCTTTATTTGTATTTTTAGTTCAAAAAACTGCTCAATTTGGACAGGATGTATTCATAGCAAAACCATCCTTAGAAATTAGTGAAGTGATGAGAGGAAATTTATTTAGCAGAATTCAAAAAATAAAGATGAATTCTCTTGAAAATATTTCAGCCGGGGACATCACATATAGACTTACAGAAGATGCAGACAGGGTAAGCGAAGTTATTTATAAAACAGCTCAAGATACTATACCTTGCACTTTACAGTTGTTAGCGGTAATAATCTATATGTTTTATTTAGACTGGTCACTAACAATATCAACTTTCGTTTTAGCACCGTTGATTATTCTTTCAGTTAACAATTTTGGAAAAAGAGTTTTAATAGCATCCGAAAAAAGTCAAGAATCAACAAGTAATTTAGCAGGCTTAATTGGAGAATCTATAAATGGAATGTCCACGATAAGATCTTTTGCTGCAGAAAATTGGATTGAGAAAAGATTTTATAAAAGATTAAGTACAAATAAAAAAGCAAAATATAAAACATTAAAACTACTTGCATTTCAACATCCAGTTGTAGGATTTGTTGAAGCATTTGGAATATTAGCAATATTAGGTTTAGGAGCCGCAAGAATCAATCTAGGCCTTCTAACAAGCGAAGAATTTAGTAGTTTTTTTGCAGCAATATTAATGCTTATTGATCCAATAAGCCATATAAGTACAAATTTCAATGACTATAAGCAAGCTGAAGCTTCAATAAAACGTTTGAAAAACATAAATCAAGAACCTGTTGAAGATGACAAAGAAACTTTACGAAGGATTTCCAATTTCGAAGGCAAAATAAGTTTCAAAAAAGTAAATTTTGAATACAAAAAAGATAATCAAGTTCTTAAAAATATAAGTTTAGAAATTAATAAAGGAGAAGTTACAGCTTTTGTTGGAGTTTCAGGTGCGGGGAAAAGTACAATGATGGCTTTGATATTGAAATTCATAACGCCAAAAAATGGAGAAATCTTTATTGATGATAAAAATATAAAATTAATAAGTACAAAAGACATAAGAAAAAACATTGCCTTGGTACAACAACAACCTTTTTTATTTTCTGGGAAAATTATTGATGTAATAAGGATGGGCAGAGACTTTACCAAAGAAGAAGTTATAGAATCAGCAAAAAAATCAAATGCTCACAACTTTATCCAAAAGCTCCCAAATAAATATGAAACAAAAATAACTGAAAGAGGATCAAATTTTTCAGGGGGTCAGATCCAGAGGATTGCAATTGCAAGAGCAATATTAGGGAACCCATCAATTCTTTTATTAGATGAGGCAACAAGTGCATTAGATGCAGAATCAGAATCGGAAGTTCAAGAAGGTCTTAATAGAGCCATGAAAGATAGAACTGTCGTTGTAATTGCTCATAGATTAGCAACCACTCAAGAAGCCGATAAAATAGTTGTATTTGATAAGGGGAAAATTATTGAGGTTGGAAAACATATTGATTTAATTAATAAAAAAGGGATTTATAAAGAATTATGTGAAAAACAGTTGATTAAGAAATTATAGTTCTATCTTTTACTTATTAAATGATGAACAAATGAGCGAAAACAAAAATGATTCTGGTAACCCAGTTTTAACGTTTGAAGGCAAGAAGTATTTGATAAATGAGCTTTCTAATGACATAAAAGAATCAATAAAAGGATTACAAATAGCTGAAACACAACTTAAAATGCATGAAGATACATTGAAATTACTTTCAATTAGCCGAAACTCACTGGCGAATGAATTAAGGGAAAAACTAAAAAACTTAGAGTAAAGTTTTAAAAATTATGGATTTCTTGTAGGGAGTAAGTATCAATTTTATTACTTTGCAATGCTTGAATTGCTTTAATTGCTGCCTTTGCTCCAGGAATGGTTGTAAAAGTTGGAATGTTATATTCTAAAGCAGCACGTCTTAAATATGCATCGTCATGAAGAGCCTGAGATCCTATTGGAGTATTAATTATTAATTGAACAAGTCCCGAACGAATTAAATCCTCTATATTTGGTCTACCCTCATGTACTTTAAGAACCTCTTCGACATGAATGCCCAAATCAACCAAATATGAAGCTGTACCTTTTGTTGCAATTAATTTAAATCCTAAAATCAATAATTCCTTTGCAATTTCTTCGAGATTCTTTTTATCTAAATCATTAGTAGACAAAAAAGCTACTCCTTCACAAGGAACACCATTACCCGCTGCTAACTCTGACTTCGCATAAGCAATCCCAAAATCTTTAGCTAAACCCATTACCTCTCCAGTAGATTTCATTTCAGGACCAAGGAGTGTATCAGAGCCAGGGAATCTCTTAAAAGGTAAAACTGCTTCCTTTACTGCCTGGTATTTTGGAGAAAACTCTTTAGTAAAATTAATTTCATCTAGTGTAAATCCTTGCATTAACTGAGTAGCTAATTTTGCAACTGGTTTTCCTATGGCCTTTGAAACAAAAGGGACAGTTCTAGAGGCTCTTGGATTTGCTTCAAGAATAAATAATTTATTTTCTTTATTATTTAAATTTGTTACTGCGAATTGCAAATTAATCAAACCAACAACATTTAGTTTTTTCGCAATTAATTTAGTCCAGTGCTTCACAATATCTAAAGTTGATCTTGAGAGCGAAATAGGAGGTAAACAACAGGCTGAATCTCCAGAATGAATTCCTGCAGGTTCCACATGTTCCATTAGACCAGCAACTACTACTGAACCTTCTGAATCACATAAAGCATCAACATCTATCTCAATAGCATTATTCAAATATTGATCAAGCAGGATAGGATGATCAGGCGATACCTTCACAGCCTCATTGATATATCTCGATAATTCATTCTCATCTTTAACAATTTCCATTGCCCTTCCTCCTAAAACATAAGAAGGTCTTACAACCAAGGGGAATCCAATATTTTCTGCTACCGTTTGTGCTTCATTTTGATTACGAGCTATGCCGTTTAAAGGTTGTCTAATTCCTAATTCATCTAGTATTTTAGTGAATTCTTCTCTATCTTCTGCTAAATCGATTGAGATTGGAGAAGTCCCAAGAATTTTTGATCCAGTTTTGACACCATCTTCAGATTTAAGCCATTCAAATAAAGGTAATGATAATTTCAGAGGTGTTTGGCCTCCAAATTGAACAATCAAACCATGGGGATTTTCAACTTCAATTATGTTGAGCACGTCTTCAAAAGTTACTGGCTCAAAATAAAGAATATCGCTAGTGTCGTAATCTGTAGAAACAGTTTCAGGGTTACTGTTAACCATTATTGTTTTAAAGCCATTTGTAGAAGCTTGATATGAAGCATGACAACAGCAATAATCAAATTCTATTCCCTGACCAATTCTGTTTGGACCTCCCCCAAGAATCATAATTTTTTTTGATTTATTATTTTTTGAAATCTCGCTATCAAAAATTTTTAAATCTAAATCAAAAAAAGACTCTTCATAAGTTGAATAATGATATGGAGTTGAAGATGAGAACTCTGCTGAACAAGTATCAACAGTTTTAAAAATGGGCAAAATATTAAGTTCTTTTCTATATCTTCTTACTTCAAAAAACTCAGAATTAGTTAACTTTGCAATTTGTTGATCTGAGAAACCTAATTGTTTAGCATGTAGCATTAAATCCCTATCTAAATCATAAAGTTTTTTTTCTTTTAAGAAATTAATTTCAAAACTATAGATATTACGTAATTTCTCGATAAACCACAAATCAATATTAGTAACTTCTTGAATATAACAATTAGATTTTCCAAGCTGCATAGCTTTTTTAATCATAAGGATTCTTTCAGAGGTTGGGTTTCTTAAATTATTCTTTAGATCATTTTCATTATTAGAGAAATCTATTGAATCACTTTCCCATCCATAAATACCTACTTCTAAAGACCTTAATGCTTTCTGAAATGATTCTTCAAAAGATCTACCGATTGCCATTGACTCACCAACAGATTTCATAGCAGTACTTAAGTTTTTTGAAGAGCCTTTAAACTTTTCAAAAGCAAACCTAGGAATTTTGGTGACAACATAATCAATTGAAGGCTCAAAACATGCAGGTGTTTTTTTGGTAATATCATTAACAATCTCATCAAGTGTATAACCAACAGATAGTAGAGCTGCAATCTTGGCAATTGGGAATCCAGTTGCTTTACTTGCCAAAGCAGATGATCTACTTACACGAGGATTCATTTCTATTACAGTAGCCTCTCCATTTACTGGATTAATTGCAAATTGAATATTACTCCCTCCAGTTTCAACGCCAACCTCCCTAATAATTTTCAATGACAAGTCTCTCAACCTTTGATACTCCTTATCTGTCAATGTCTGAGCAGGAGCAACAGTAATTGAATCTCCAGTATGGACACCCATTGGATCTAAATTTTCAATACTACAAACTATTACTACATTATCTGCAGTATCTCGCATTACCTCTAACTCAAACTCCTTCCAACCAATAAGTGATTTTTCAATCAATATTTGATTACTTGGACTTTCCTCTAAACCTGTTTTACACAATTCGACAAATTCTTCAAGGTTGTAGGCAATACCACCTCCTACACCTCCTAAAGTAAATGCAGGCCTTATTATTAGAGGATAGGAATTAATTTTTTTTGAGACCTCATTGGCTTCAGTTAGGCTTGATGCTATACCAGAAGGGCAAACATTTACATTTATTTTTTCCATCGATTCTTTAAACAATTTCCTATCCTCGGCTTTATTAATAGCTCTTAAATCAGCACCAATAAGTTCAACCTTATTTTTTTTTAAAAAATCTGATTCTGATAATTTTACCGCAAGATTTAAAGCGGTTTGACCACCCATGGTGGGAAGAATTGCATCAGGTTTTTCTCTTAAAATAATCTGGGATACAATTTCAGGAGTTAATGGTTCAATATATGTTTTGCTTGCAATTTCAGGATCAGTCATTATCGATGCCGGATTTGAATTTATCAAGATAATTTCATAACCTGCTTTTTTTAAAGCTTTGCAAGCTTGAGTGCCAGAGTAATCAAATTCGCAAGCTTGACCTATAACGATCGGTCCTGAACCAAGAATAAGAATTTTTTTAATATCACCTCTTTGAGGCATAATTTAAAACCTTTGTTTATTTCATGCTACTTATAAATCATCAGATGTTAATCAAGTTACTTGAAAAGCAACATTTGTTTCTATAGTATTGAAAGAAAATAATTTTTTATGAGCGAACTTCAGCGACTTAAAAGTTTGTTGCCTCCAGAGAATGAAAGTTGGGTGTTTATTGAAGCTGCTGCCGCTATAGATCCACCCTTAATAACACTTGAGGAAATTGGTCGTGACGAAGTAGAAATCCAAATAGATTTAGATGAGTGGGAAAACTTTGCAATAGACCATAGAAATTTATTATTTTGGCACGAAGTAGGGAAAATTCAAAACGACACAATTCCTAGAGATGGATGGGAAATGGCTGCTCTCGCCATAGGTCTTGGAGGAGCGATAGGGGAGTTATGGGTGCAAGATGGATTGCTATTATTACTTGCACTTGGTTTGTCAAGTTTTGCAGGGTATAGGCTATACATTAAAAATAATTCTGAGAAGAAACTTCAAGATGCTATTTTTGCAGATGAAAGAGCTATAGATCTTGCTTGTAGATTTGGATATAGTATCCCTAATGCATATAAAAGTCTTGGAGGAGCATTGAAAGAGTTAATAGATAAAAGTCGAAAAAAGAAAAAAAGAAGTTTCTTTGAGGACAGATTAGATGCATTAAGAAAAAGTGCAGAAAAAGCTAGATCAGAATTGTCACAGCAAGAAGGCTCAGACAAATCAGTCTCAAGTGAAAATGTATATGGACAATAAAAATTTGATTTTAATGGCAGCAAAAGCTTGTGATGAAAAAAAGGCTAAAGATATCAAACTTATTAGAATTGACAAAGTATCCTTTATAAGTGAATGGAT
>CACAVZ010000011.1 GCA_902536065.1 uncultured Synechococcaceae cyanobacterium
TGAAAGGAATTATCAAGCTTATTATCAACAAATTTATTTTCGTGAATTGGCCATTTTTGAAGAGATAATAATGCATTATCTGGTTTTAGTTGCAACACATGCCAAAGTTCCTCAGTAATGTGTGGCATAAAAGGATGAATCATTACCAAAATATCATTGAGCACTTTTATTAAAACTTTTTCAGATATCTGTCTATTTTTAGTCTCTTTATTATTAAACCTTTGTTTAGCAAATTCTACATACCAGTCACAAAAATCATTCCACGTAAATTCATATAGAAGTTTCGCAGATTCTCCCAATTTATATTCTGTCAACAAAGCAGCGACTTTTATATTTACCTGATTCAATTTCGATAAAATCCACTTATCACATAACTCTAAAGAAGTTTCATCACTCTCATTAAGCAAATAATTATTATTAGAAGTTTTATTAATTAACACAAATTTAGTTGCATTCCATAATTTATTCGCAAAATTTCTTGAAGCTTCAACGGTTGAAGATGTATCTTTTTTCCTATCAAAATCAAGCCGGATATCTTGTCCAGCGCCTGCAACTTCTCGAATTAAAGCAAATCGTAGAGCATCAGAACCATATTTATCAATTAATAGTATTGGGTCAATACCATTACCTGAACTTTTACTCATTTTTTTATTGTTTTCATCTCGCACTAGACCATGAATATAAACATCCCTAAAAGGAATATTCTTTGTAAAAGTATTCCCCATCATTGTCATTCTTGCCACCCAGAAGAAAATAATATCGAAGCCAGTAACAAGAACACTATTTGGATACCATTTTTCAAAATCAGGATCATTTATATTTGGCCAACCTAGTGTTGAGAAAGGCCATAAACCACTTGAAAACCAGGTATCTAAGACATCTTTATCACGAACCAATTTAATATTTAATCCAAATTTTTTATTGGCTTCGATTAAGGCATCCTCTTCATTTCTTGCAACGATATATGGAGTATTTTGTTCTATTGAGTCTTGAGATTCATCTAAAACATACCAGGCCGGTATTTGGTGCCCCCACCACAATTGCCTACTGATGCACCAATCATTAATATTCTCTAACCAATCCTTATAAACTTTCTCCCAGCGTGGAGGGATAAACGATGGTTTTTTAGAATCAATTTCATTAAGACATCCTTGTGATATATCATCCATTTTCAAAAACCATTGTGTTGACAATAAAGGTTCAATTGGCACCTTACCTCTATCAGAAAAAGGAACAGTATGTTTATAATCTTCTATCTTTGTCAGCAGGCCTAAATTATCCAAGTCTTTGATAATTTTCTTTCTAGCGTCATATCTATCTAAATTTTGAAAAATACCTGCATTAATATTTAAAGTTCCATCTTTGTTCATTACATTAATCTGTTTTAAATTATGCCTTTTTCCTATTGCAAAATCATTTGGATCATGAGCTGGAGTAACCTTCACACAACCTGTACCAAAATCTTTATCAACATGTGAATCAGCGATAATAGGTATTTCTCTATCAACGAAAGGAACTTTTACTTTGAGTCCAATAAATTCTTTATATCTATCATCATCAGGATTAACTGCCACAGCAGTATCGCCCAAAAGAGTTTCTGGTCTTGTTGTTGCAACTTCTAAGTAACTATCTAAGTATTCACCACTTTCAGAAATTAAAGGGTATTTAAAATGCCATAAATGACCATTTACTTCTTGCATTTCAACTTCAAGATCACTTACGGCAGACTGAGATTCAGGGCACCAATTAACCAAATATTCGCCTCTATAAATTAAATTCTTTTTATAAAGAATATTAAAAGCCTCAATAACTGCTTCATTTAATTGTTGATCAAGAGTAAATCTTTCTCTAGTCCAGTCAACTGAATATCCTATCCTTTTTAATTGAGAAACTATTCTTCCACCACTTTGTTCTTTCCAGTTCCATGCTCTTTTAAGAAATTCATCTCTTCCAATATCCTCGCTTGTTTTGCCTTCACTTTTTAATTGTTTTTCGAGAATAGTTTGAACAGCTATTGAAGCATGATCAGTTCCCGGTAAACACAAAACATTCTTACCTAACAGTCTTTGAAAACGTACTACAACATCTATCAAAGCCGTATTAAATGCATGCCCCATATGCAAAGATCCAGTTACATTTGGTGGCGGAATGACAACACAAAAAGGCTCACCATCATCCTCAGGGTTAGGACTAAACGCCTTTAGACTTTCCCATTTTTCTTGCCACTTTTTCTCTACTTCAAAAGGTGAATAATTCTCTAAAGATAATTGATCATTCATCTCTGTCATGTGTAAATTTTATTTCGATAAACTTTTTGTTTATTTTATCTTGAGAGCAGCCAATTAATGAAAATAATATTAGTTTCCAAAAAAAGACACATACATTCTACAAAAGTTTGAAACCAGAACCACAAGAACAATGTTTTGCATTTTTTGGTGTTGAAATAAGAAATCCACCACCGCTCAAATCACCGTAATAATCTAATTTTAAATCTTTCAGTAAATTAAACTTTTTTACATCCGCATATAAAGTTACTCCTTCTGTTCTTGAAATAGGGGATCCATTACATGTACCTGGCCTTAATTTAATATGCATCCATCCTTCGGAACAATTTTTATCCTCTACCAAATCAATCGACATTTCTCCTGGAGAACCTCCAAAAGAAGCTTGCCTAGATAGTTCTGAAGCAGCATTTTGACTGATTGAAAGATTAACGATCTCAGTCATTAGAAAAATAATAAATGGGCGATCCAGGGTTCGAACCAGGGACATCCTGCTTGTAAGGCAGGCGCTCTACCGCTGAGCTAATCGCCCTTACAATAGATCATTCTAATAGATGAAGTTGAAAAATTTATACTAAGTATTTAAATATTTCATGATTGAGGCAAAATTTAATTAATAAAATATATCCTATGTCCTCAAACAATAGATATAAATTGGAAAACAATTCCGATTTAGAGACTATAAATAGTTTTAAAAACTTAATATCTAATATCAAAGCATTAAAAGATAAAACATGGGGCTGCCCATGGCAGAAAATACAGTCTCATATATCGTTGATCCCATTTTTGTATGAAGAAAGTAATGAATTTATAGATGCGATATATGAAAAAAATGCAGATAACATCTGTGAGGAGTTAGGAGATCTTTTATTACAAGTCATGCTTCATGCTGAAATCGGTTACGAAGAAAAAGAATTTACACTAAATGATGTTATAAAAAATCTAAACAAGAAAATTATTAATAGACATCCATATATTTTTAACAAAAAAGAAAAAGTATCATTAAAAAAATCACAACAGATTTGGGTAAATATAAAAAATTTAGAAAAAGAAGCACCTCATATGAAATCTTCAATTAGTAGAAATTTAAATTTGAAAATTAAAAATTTACCGCCAACGGTTGGAACAGGTAAAATCACAAATGTTGTTAAAGAACATGGCTTCAAGTGGGAAAGTACTGATGAGATTTTTAAAAAGTTAGAAGAAGAGATTAATGAATTAAAGGAAGCAATCAAAAGTAAAAATGATTCAGAAATAAAAAATGAATTTGGGGATATTTACTTTACCCTTCTTAATCTCTCAAACTTTTTAAAGATCAATCCTGAATCAGCTCTTCAAAAAAACTAATGTGAAATTTTTAGACAGATTTTCAATCGTCGAAGAGCATGTAGGAGATAATATTAAAAAACAAACTCCTAAAGACTTTCAACGGCTTTGGCAAATAGCCAAACAAAAACTGGCGGGAAAAATTCCTAAAAGCAAATGACAGATATTACAACATGGATAGATGAATATCATAAAGGCTCAAGATTCGGCCTAAATGGGAAAATTCTAATTAAAAAAACCTCAAAATATCAAGAAATTATTGTTATTGAAAATGAATATTATGGTAAAGCTTTAATGTTAGATGGTTGCTGGATGACATCATTAAAAGATGAGAAATATTATCATGAGTGTCTTGTACATCCTGCATTAAGTAGCATTGACGAAAAATCTAATGTACTAATTATTGGCGGTGGTGACGGTGGTACTTTAAGAGAATGCGTTAAATATTATCAAATATCAAAAATTGATCTAGTAGAAATTGATGAGGAGGTAATCAAAATATCTAAAAAATTTCTAAAAGAAATTGGAGACGAAGCATGGAATGACAAAAGATTAGAAATACATATTGATGATGGCGTTAAATGGGTAAAAAAAACAAAAGATAATTTTTACGACGTTATATTTATAGATTGTTCAGATCCCTCAGAATTTTCAAATTTATTATTTTCAAATTCTTTTTATAAAGAATGTAAAAGAATACTTGCACCAAGGGGGATATTAGCAACTCAAAGCGAATCTCCTGAATCCTTCAAAAATATTCACATAAATATTTTGAAAAGCCTAAAAAATATATTTAAAGTTTCTGAAACTATGTATTCCTTTGTGCCTATATATCCAAGCGGGATTTGGAGTTGGACATTTGCTTCTTCAGAAGATCTAAGTTTATCAAAGCAAAATTATGATGAAGTCGTAAAAATAGAAAAAGGATGTGAAATTTGGAATTTAAATTTTCAAAATGCAGCATTCAAAATGATGCCAAATAAAATTGTAAAAGAACTAGATTCATAGGATGACAAAAAATTTATTTGATAACGAAAATGCAATTTATATGGGAGCAAAAAGAAGTCCCGAAAATTGCTCAATTGGCATATTTGGAGTTAATTATGACGGGACATGTTCGTTTAAACCAGGAGCAAGATTTGGTCCAGAAGCAATAAGACAAGTCAGTTCTTGTTTAGAAACATATTGTCCAAAAATAAAAAAAGACTTAGAGGATATTATGTATGTTGATTTTGGATCAATACTAATTGATAAAAATGACTCAAAGTCCGTTATTGAATCGGTTAAATCAGCAACAAATTATTTAATTAGTAAACGCCTTAGTCCTATTATGCTTGGCGGCGAACACTCTATTACAAGAGGTGCAATTGAAGCATTAGTAAAAAAATATCCAGATTTGATATTGGTTCAACTTGATGCTCATGCAGATTTAAGAGAATCATATATAGGAAATGAACATAGTCATGCTTGTACTATGAAAAGGTGCTTAGAAGTGCTACCTGAAAAGAAAATTTTGCAAGTAGGAATTAGAAGTGGGACTAAGGAAGAATTTGAAATTATGCATAACAACAACCAATTAGTTAACTTTTGTGCAGGCGGAAATGCATATGAGTTAAAAAAAGCTCTTCTTCCATACGCTAAGTCTCCAATCTATTTAACAATAGATTTAGATTGGTTTGATCCTAGTTTATTAGCAGGGACGGGCACTCCAGAGCCGGGAGGATTTTTTTGGAATGATTTTGAAGAGATACTTAAAACTTTAAAAGACCTTAGAATCGTGGGATCAGATATTGTGGAATTATCTCCAGAAATTGATAGAAGCGGAGTAAGTAGCATAGTTGCAGCCAAAGTACTTAGAAGCTTAATTTTGTCATTAGAAAATATGCAATAAAAAATTTCTAAACTAAAGTGTAGAAATACTAAATAGAAACTAAATATTTCATGGATTTGCTAAAAAGTCCTCTTTATTCAAAATATGTTGAATCCAATGCAAAATTAGTGGATTTTGCGGGTTGGGAAATGCCCATATCATTTTCAGGATTAATTAAAGAGCATGAATCAGTTAGATATTCAGCAGGATTATTTGATATTTCTCACATGGGTGTGATTTCTATCAAGGGAATCAATCCAAAGGATTATATTCAAAAACTTTTTCCTACTAATTTATACTCCTTTTGTGAAGGTCAGGGGCTTTATACAGTAATGCTGAATGATAAAGGAGGAATAATAGATGACTTAATAATTTATGACCTTGGCATACAAAAAAAATGACATATCAGAATTATTGTTAATAGTTAATGCAAGTAGATATGAAGAAGATTTTCAGTGGATAAAAAATAATTTAAATATGTCTGAAATTTCGATAACAAACTTTAAAAAAGACAAAGTACTTTTAGCACTACAGGGAAAAAAATCATTCGGTTTATTTGAAGAATGGATTGAATCTTCGATCTCACATATCCCTAACTTTGGATGCGAATATAAAATTTTTGAACATATTTCGCCTAAGGAAAAAATTTTCTTTTCAAAGACAGGCTATACGGGTGAAAATGGTTTAGAAATACTTTTATCTAAAAAAAGCAGCAATTAATTTATGGGATTTCTCAATTTCTAAAAATGTTGCACCTTGTGGTTTAGGAGCTAGAGATACTCTTAGACTTGAAGCAGGCATGCATCTTTATGGGCAAGACATAAATGAAGAAACTTCTCCATATGAAGCAGGGTTAGGATGGCTAGTACATCTAGAAAATAATCACGAATTCATTGGCAGAAAAGTTCTTGAAGAGCAGTCAAGATTAGGCATTCAAAAAAAGTTAGTTGGTCTCTCTATAAAAGGTAAAGCAATAGGAAGAAAAGGGTGCGCAGTGCTTAAAGGTGATGAGAATATTGGAACTATCACTAGCGGCAGTTGGTCTCCAACTAAACAACAAGCTATTGCTTTTGCATACATCAATACTTCGCATGCCTTAATAAATAATGAAGTTGAAATATTAATAAGAGGCAAAAAATTCAACGGGGTTATAACAAAAAAGAGCGTTTTATAAAAAGAATTATTAACTAAATTTACCCTTAAAGAATTATTATAAGTTATTGATAAATAAACCATACTTAGATGAGAAACAAAATTTGTGAAGAACTCAATAATACAGATATTGGTAAATTAGTTAATTTATGCGGATGGGTAGATAGAAGAAGAGATCATGGTGGTGTAATTTTTATTGATTTAAGAGACCATAGTGGATTCCTACAAATAACAATTAACCCCGATGATGGTGCAGATCTATTTAAACAGGCAGAAACTCTAAGAAATGAAACAGTAATAATGGTCAGCGGAATTATTAATGAAAGGCCCAAAGATTCCATAAATACAAATTTAAGTACTGGAGAGTTAGAGCTTAAGGTTAAAGATTTGCAAATTCTCAACCAAATTAAAAACAACTTACCTTTTCCAATATCTATACATGATTATGAAAATACAAAAGAGGAACTCAGATTAAAATATAGATACCTTGATTTAAGAAGGGGAAAATTACTAGAAAATTTAAAAACAAGACATAAGATTATTAAAGTTGCTAGAGAATTTCTTGATAATTTCGGATTTACAGAAGTAGAGACCCCATTACTTACAAAGTCAACTCCTGAAGGGGCTCGCGATTTTCTTGTTCCTGCACGTCTTTCAAATGGAGAATTTTTTGCTTTACCTCAATCCCCACAACTCTTTAAACAACTTTTAATGGTTGGGGGCTTAGATAAGTATTATCAAATCGCAAAATGTTTCCGTGATGAAGACTTAAGGGCAGATAGACAGCCAGAGTTTACGCAATTAGATATTGAGATGAGCTTTATTAGTGAAGAAGAAATAATTTCTTTTAATGAAAGTCTCATAAAAAAAATATGGAAAGAAGTGTTAAATATTAATTTTAATAATGCTTTTCCAAGAATGACATGGCAAGCAGCAATGGATAATTACGGCACTGATAGACCAGATACTAGATATCAAATGTTATTGAAAGATTTAGGAGGAGTATTAGGTAATATTGGATTTAATATTTTCACCAAGGCAATTAAGTCTGGAGGGTATATAAAATCCATAACAGTCAAAGGAGGCAATTCAAGTATTAGCAATGTAAGAATAAAACCGGGAGGTGACATCTTCAAAGTAGCTCAAGACGCAGGAGCTGGTGGTTTAGCCTTTATAAGGGTCAAAGGAGATGAGCTTGAGACCATTGGGGCAATTAAAAATAATTTAAGTGAAGAGCATATAGCTGATATTTTAAAAATCACAGAAGCAAAAGATGGAGACTTAATCCTCTTAGGAGCTGGAGATAAACAAATTGTCAATCAGTCATTAGATAGGGTTAGACAATATATCGCAAAAGAATTTAATCTCATAGATAAAAGCAAATGGAATTTCTTATGGGTAACTGACTTCCCTATGTTTGAGAGAAATGAAGATGAAAATAGATATGAAGCTTTACATCATCCTTTTTGTTCTCCAAAAAATATAAAATCTAAAGATTCTGAAAACTTGAAAAAAGAAATTGAGAGCTCTACAGCAAATGCTTATGACTTAGTTCTTAATGGATTGGAGTTAGGAGGTGGCTCTTTACGTATTCATGAGGCGAACTTACAAAGACAGGTTCTGAAAACGGTAGGACTTACTGATAAAGAGATTGATGAAAAATTTGGATTTTTAATAGAAGCCTTAGAAATGGGGGCTCCTCCTCATGGTGGAATAGCGTTTGGATTGGATCGTATTACCATGCTGATCATTGGTGCAGATTCAATCAGAGAAACCATTGCGTTTCCAAAAAATCAACAAGCAAAATGTCTTCTCACAAATGCACCTTCCAATGTCTCTGAATCACAATTAAAAGAATTAGATATTGAAATAACAATTGATGAATAAGAATGTATATGGATGTTCTAAAAGTTTTTTGTTTAAATAAAATATAAGGAGGCTGTGCTTAATTAAAAATATTTAATGTCAAAATTTGTATTTGTCACCGGAGGAGTAGTTTCTAGCATTGGTAAAGGGATTGTAGCGGCAAGCTTAGGAAGATTATTAAAATCTAGAGGATATAGCGTTTCAATATTAAAACTAGATCCATATCTAAATGTTGATCCAGGAACAATGAGCCCTTTTCAACATGGAGAAGTATTTGTAACCGAAGATGGGGCTGAAACCGATCTAGATTTAGGTCACTATGAAAGATTTACTGATACTGCAATGACTAGGTTAAATAGTGTGACTACGGGATCTATTTATCAAGCAGTTATTAATAAAGAAAGAAGAGGTAATTATAACGGTGGAACTGTGCAAGTAATACCTCACATAACGGGAGAAATTAGAGAAAGGATTCATAGAGTAGCCGCTAACAGCAATGCAGATATTATTATTACTGAAATTGGTGGAACAGTTGGTGATATTGAATCTCTACCTTTTTTAGAGGCAATAAGAGAATTCAAAAATGATGTCAATAGGAACGATGTTGCATACATACACGTAACATTACTTCCTTACATCAAAACCTCTGGCGAAATAAAAACTAAACCAACACAACATTCAGTGAAAGAATTAAGATCAATTGGAATTCAGCCAGATTTGCTTGTATGCCGAAGTGATAAATCTATCAATGAAGCTCTTAAAAAAAAAGCTTAGTGGTTTTTGCGGTGTCAATATCAACTCTGTAATTGAAGCTTTAGACGCAGACAGTATATATTCTGTACCTCTTTCTTTAAAAAAAGAAGGTTTATGCAAAGAAACCTTGAAGTATTTAGACCTTGAAGATAAAAAATGTGATTTAAAAAATTGGGAGCAACTAATACACAACCTAAGAAATCCTGGAGATCCAATAAAAGTTGCACTTGTAGGCAAATATATTGAACTTGGAGATGCATATTTATCCGTTGTTGAAGCTTTAAGACATGCATGCATTGAACAAAGGGCTTTATTAGATTTACATTGGGTAAGTGCTGAAATGATAGAAAAAAATTCAGCAGAAACTTACTTAAATGAAGTTGATGCAATTGTCGTACCCGGGGGATTTGGCAATAGAGGAGTAAATGGAAAAATTTCGGCTATAAAATTCGCAAGAGAAAATAAAATTCCCTTTTTAGGTTTGTGCCTTGGCATGCAATGTGCAGTTATAGAATGGGCCAGGAATGTAGCTAATCTTCCAGATGCATCTAGTTCAGAACTAAACCCAAACACTCCAAATCCAGTGATACATTTATTACCAGAACAGGAAGATGTAGTTGATTTAGGTGGAACAATGAGACTTGGAGTTTATCCATGTAGACTGACAAAAAATACAACTGGAAAAAACTTATATGATGAGGATGTTATTTATGAGAGACATCGGCATAGATACGAATTTAATAATTACTACAAACAAAGTTTTTTAGATTCTGGATACAAAATTAGTGGTACATCACCAGATGGCAGATTAGTTGAGTTAATTGAGTTAGAAAATCATCCATACTTCTTAGCCTGTCAATATCATCCTGAGTTTTTATCAAGACCTGGCAAACCTCATCCTTTATTTAAAGGATTAATAAAAGCCTCTCAAGATAAGTTAACTCAATCAAATTAATATTCTTTATTTTTTTGAATGAAAATGACAAATTTTTTACCCTTAGTCGAACAATTTCATTCATTACAAGGTGAAGGTTATCACGCTGGAAAAAGTGCTTTTTTTATAAGATTAGCCGGATGCAAAGTCGGATGTTCGTGGTGCGATACCAAGAATTCATGGGACGAGAAAAAACACCCTTCTATATCAATTGAAAAAATAATAGATCGCATAAAAATTGCCAGAAAAAAAGGAGCATCTTTTTGCGTTATTACAGGTGGAGAACCTTTACAACATAACTTGGATAATTTTTGCAAAGCTATAAAAAAAATGACAATGGGAGAAGAACAAAAACCAATGAAGATTCATATTGAGACAAGTGGAGTTAATTCGATATCAGGAAGCTATGACTGGATTACTTTATCTCCTAAAAGACACTCACCTCCAAAAAATTATTTTTTAAAAAACTGTAATGAGATCAAAATAATCATAAATGAAATAGAAGATATTGAATTTGCTATTCAAATAAAAAAAGAAACTTTAAAACAATATCAACTCTCTAAAAGCGAAGATGGCTTAAAAAAAGAAGATAAAATTTTTTATTTACAGCCAGCATGGAACAATGCGAATGGTTTTTCTCTTGCTATTGATTTCGTAAAAAATAACCCCGATTGGAAATTGAGCCTTCAAACTCACAAATACTTAAAAATAAATTGAAATCATATGACTTTTAAAAATAAATCGATAGTAGTTTTATTATCTGGAGGTTTAGATTCTTCTACAGTTACTGGCATCGCCAAAAATTCCGAAGCTAAAATTTTTGGCCTTTCATTTGACTACGGTCAACGTCATAAAAAAGAATTAAATTCTGCATCAATAATTGCAAAACACTTTGATATCGACGAATTTAAAATCATTAAGCTTGACTTATCTTTATGGGGAGGCTCGTCATTAACTGATACTCAAAAAAATATTCCAATAGAAGGAGTACAAACTAATAAAATTCCTAATACTTATGTTCCTGGGAGAAATACTATATTTATTTCCGTTGCACTAAGTTATGCCGAAGCAATAGATGCTGATTTTATAGGATTAGGAGTTAATGCACTAGATTATTCTGGTTATCCAGATTGCAGACCTGACTACATTAAAAAATTTCAAGAGTTAGCAGATTTAGCCAATAAAAGAGGAAGAGAAAATAATCCAATAAAACTTTGGACACCACTATTAGATTTAAATAAAGAGGAAATTATTAAATTAGCTTTTGATAATCATGTCCCTTTAGATAAAACATGGAGTTGTTATTCAGGTAATTCAAAACCATGCGGTAAGTGTGATAGCTGCAGAATTAGAAATGCTGCTTATGAAAAATGGCTTAATAACAATAATAAAAAATGAAAATAAAAAAAATAATTTTAGAAAAATGGATAGATCCAGCACTGATTACGCATCATCTAACAAAAAAATTTGGAGATAAAGGATTAGCTTGGCTAGACAGCGATGGCAAAGAAAATGGGGAATGGTCAATAATAGGAATTAAACCTAAAAAAATAATCCAATCAAGAGATATCAAAAACTTAGACAAAACTAATAATCCTTTTAACAATTTAAGAAATATTGAAAAAGGATTTTGGATCGGATGGTTAAGTTATGAAGCTGGAGTTTACATAGAACCAAAAAACCCATGGAAAAAATCTAATATGGCAACTTTATGGATTGCATCATATGATCCAATCATTAAATGTAATCTAATAAAAAAAGAAATAATTATCGAAGGCACAAACTCGTCTGAATTGATGAATTATAAAAACATAATCAACAATATAAAAAATATCGAAGAAGAAAATATTATTAAAACAAAGTTGAATTTTGATTTTTCAAAAATAAATTTGGACGAAATGACTGAAAAATTTCAGAAAAATATTTTAAAATTGAAAAAATTAATTTCCTTAGGAGATATATTTCAAGCAAACCTAACAACTAAATGCGAAATTGAATCTTCCAAAAACTATAATCCTCTAGATATTTATTTGAAAATAAGAAGGAAATTAAGAGCTCCCTTTGGAGGAATAATAATAAATAATAATTATAAAGAGGCTGTATTATCTTCCTCGCCAGAAAGATTTTTAAAAATAGATAATAAAAATTTTGTAGAATCAAGACCTATCAAAGGAACTAGATCCAGAGATAAAGATTTAAATCAAGACGCTCTTAATGCTATCGATTTAATAACTAACGAGAAAGATAGAGCCGAAAATATTATGATTGTTGACCTAATAAGAAATGATTTAAGTAAAGTTTGCGAAACAGGAAGTATTATGGTGCCAGAAATATTAAAACTTGAAAGTTTCTTAAAAGTTCATCATCTCACTTCAGTAATCAGAGGCAAATTAAAAAAAGATAAAAACTGGATTGATTTACTAGAAGCTTGTTGGCCTGGGGGCTCAATAACTGGAGCACCTAAATTAAGATCATGCCAGAGGCTTTTTGAATTAGAAGAGTGTGAACGCGGACCATACTGTGGCTCATTTTTGAAGCTTGACTGGAATGGCGAGTTTGACAGCAATATACTAATAAGATCATTTTTGATTAAAGACAAAAAAATCAATATATATGCTGGTTGCGGGATAGTTATTGACTCAAACCCTGAAGAGGAAACTGATGAACTCAAGTGGAAACTTTTACCGTTAATTGATTCATTAAAATGATTGAAACATTAGGCTGGCACAAGGATCAATGGTTGGATATTGATAGAATATTTATTGCTGCTAATAATAGAGGATTAAAATTTGCTGATGGTATATTTGAAACCATTTTGATAAAAGAAAACAAACCTATTCTTTTTGATGAACATCTGAAAAGATTAGAAAAAAGTAGCAAAATTTTAAATATTAATCTCAAAATAAATAAATTAACTTTGAGACAACTTATTCAGGATGGCATTAAAAAGTTATCGCTTAAGAATGATCAATTTGCTTCAGTAAGAATAAACTATAGTCGAGGAACTAATGAAGGTCGAACACTAAAAATTGATAGCACCACAGAGACAAAAGATTTGGATAATTTATGGCTTGAGTTCTATAGAATCAAACCAAATTTTAATCCGATAAGCGTTTGCATTAGTCAAACGGAAAAAATAAATGAATTCAGTCTCATAAGTAAATGCAAAACATTTTCATATAATCAGGCAATACAAGTTTTGACAGAAGCTAATGAAAAATCATTTGATGATTCTATCCTTTTGAATACGTCAGGTGAACTTTGTTGTGGAAGTACATTTAATCTTCTAATTAAAAGAAATAATCAATGGATAACTCCTAGAAAAGAGAGCGGCTGTTTAGAAGGGATTATGGTTTCTGAGGCTTTAAAATTGAAAATTGTAAAAGAAGAATTAATTCCTCCAGAATTTCAAAATGATGACATAATAATTGCAATTAATAGCTTATCTTGCAGACAAATTAATCAAATTAATGATTTAAAGCTTAAACCTAAATTCGATCCAATTTACTTTTGGGATTTATTATATAGTTGAACTTTATTAATATCTGGTAAATAGGCATCAGATACTTTAGTTATATTGTTATTAACCTTAAATTCAACAATTTTTCCAATAATGATGATTGATGGAGCTAAAAATTCTTTATTTTTGATTTTTTCTGGAAGATTATCTAATTTCTCAATCAAACATTTTTGATTTTTTAAAGTAGCTTCTTGAATAACAGCGCATTTAGTACGCCTATCTAAACCACCTAGAATTAATTCTTCAACAATAAATTCAATATTTTTTATACCCATATAAATTACTAAGCTATCTGATGATTTTGCTAAATCTCTCCAATTCACTGTCTTTTTTTCATTATCTACTCGCTCATGTCCAGTGACAAAAGTTACGGAACTCGCAGCATCTCTATGAGTTAGTGGAATCCCAAAATATGTAGGGGCAGCTATCCCAGAAGTAATACCAGGAACGATTTCAACTGAAATTCCATTTTTTTCTAAAATCGATATCTCTTCACCACCTCTAGAAAAAACGAATGGATCTCCCCCTTTTAGCCTTACAACATTTTTGCCTTCTTTTGCTAATTTCAAAATAAGATCATTAGTTTCAGCCTGAGGTACAGAACACTTCCCAGCTCTTTTTCCTACATGGAAAATTTCTGTATTTTTTCCTGCCTCTTTTGTTATTTCATCAGGGATTAAAGCATCATGAACCAATGCATCACAATTTTTTATTAGGCGTAAAGCTTTTAGAGTTAAAAGCTCAGGGTCACCAGGACCTGCTCCAACTAAATAAACAATGCCGGGCACAATAATCTCCATTAACAAGTATGGTAGTAAAAGTTAATTGCAAAGAAGGTAAATATCGTGAAAGAAAGTTTATTAAAACCAAATAAAAAATTTACTCTCCTCAGTGCGTTTATCACTCTTCTAAATGATCGTTTAAGTGAAAGTATACTGTTACCCATATTACCCTCTTTTGTTTTACTTTTTGACTCTAAAGCAAGTACATATGGTTTATTATCATGCACTTACCAATTAGCTCAATTTACAGCTTCTCCTCTTATAGGACTTATGAGTGATAGATATGGAAGAAGGCCTGTCACTCTTTTTTGTATTACTGGTTCAGTAATAGGAATATCAATATTATCTTTTACAGTTCTTTTTAATTGGTCAAATTCAATAGCCACTATCCCGTTATTTTTATTATTTTTAGCGAGACTTATTGACGGTTTAAGTGGGGGGACTGCAGCTACTGCAACAACAATTCTTGCAGATATTTCAAGCCCTGAAAAAAGAGCAAAAACATTTGGTCTTATTGGTGTAGCTTTTGGTTTAAGTTTTTTCTTAGGTAATATTTTTGTTGTAATTTTCGCAAGAAATACAAATAATAATTTTATTATTCCAGTTCTGATAGCCTCAATCATTCCAATAATAAATTTTCTCCTTGTATTTTTTTACTTACCAGAAACCAAGCCTAATAGTGAAATAAATAAATCAAAAACTGCTTTAAAAAACCCTTTAAAAGCTCTATTTACAGTTTTCAAAGAAGAGAAGATTAAAAAATTATCATTAGCTTTTTTTATTTACTTTATTGCTTTTACTGGATTGACTAATATCCTTATATTTTTCCTACAAGAGTCTTTAAACTGGACGACCAAAGCATCAAGCGGAACTCTTGTTGTAGTAGGAATCATTGCGATTCTCGTTCAGGGAGGATTAATTGGACCTTTGGTAAAGCAATTTGGGGAAATGCGATTAACACTTATCGGCTCAGGCTTTATTCTTGTGGCATGTGCCCTTTTAATAACTGCTCCAAAAGAAAATGCGACAATTAATATTTACTCAGCTGTTTCTTTTTTAGCCGTTGGGGCAGGATTAATTACGCCAACGTTAAGAGCACTAATATCAAAGAAATTAGACGTTGATAAACAAGGCTCAATTCTAAGTAACCTTCAGGGTCTCCAAAGTCTGGGAGGAGTTTTAGGGATTGCAATGGCCGGAAAAGTTTATGATAGTTTTGGTCCTAAATCACCTTTTATAGCTGGTTCCGTTATCTTACTTTTCATGATATACCTTATTGCAGAGGGTAAAAATAATAATTCTTTTTACAATCAAAAATCAAAAGTATCCTAATGAAAAGCCAAGCTGATGTTTTTATTAATAGAGAATTAAGTTGGATTGAATTCAATAAAAGAGTACTACTAACTGGAATGGAAAAGGAGTACAAAATCCTAGATAAAGTAAAATTTTGTTCAATTTTTAGTAATAATCTAGATGAATTTTTTATGGTAAGGGTAGCTTCGTTAAAGGCTCAAGTTGAAGCAGGAATTAATAAAAAAAGTATTGATGGATTAACACCTAAAGAGCAATTAACAAAAATCAACAAAGAGGTAAAAAAATTAATTAGTCTTCAAGAAAACTATGTAAATAACGAATTGAGAAATGATTTAAAAGAAAAAGGTATAATTTTAAAAAAATATAAGGAACTTACTGAAAATCAAAAAAATTGGTGTGATAATTTCTTTTCTTCATCTATTTTCCCTTTATTAACTCCATTAGTTGTTGATCCAGCACATCCATTTCCTTTTATAAGTAATTTAAGTCTAAATTTAGCAGCTTTAATAAAGGATGGAGAAAATTCTAAAGATCAGTTTGTCAGAGTAAAAATACCAACAAAAAATATAAATAGATTTATACAAATTCCTAATGAAATTATTCGACATAGTGACGAAAGTTCCCACGTTTTCATAACTGTTGAAGATTTAATTGGGAATAATATAAATACTTTATTTAACGGAATGGAATGTATAAATTACTCATTTTTTAGAGTGACAAGAGATGCAGATTTGGAATTAAAAGAACTTGAAGCTGATGATCTTCTTTTAGCAGTTGAACAAAGTTTGCAAAAAAGAAGATTAGGTGGAGACGTCGTTAGGTTAGAAGTTGAATCGAATATGCCAGAAAATATTCTAAAATTACTTATTGGAAGTATCTCAATACAAGAAGAATATATTTACTTCTGTAAAAGTTTATTGAGCCTGGACGATTTAAATCAGCTTACAAAAATTAATAGAGATGATTTAAAAGAGAATCTACTAATTGGGAAAACTCATCCACAATTAAAAAATTTAGATTTGTCCTCAAGCAAAAACCTCGATTCTATTTTTAAGATACTTAGGAAAAAAAATATTCTGCTGCATCATCCTTACGATTTATTTAAAACTTCAGTAGAAGAATTTATAAACAAAGCAGCTGATGATCCACTTGTAATGGCTATAAAAATTACTTTATATAGAGTTTCCAATGATTCTCCTATTATCGCAGCGCTAATGAGAGCTGCAGAAAATGGGAAAGAAGTAATGACTCTTGTTGAACTAAAAGCAAGATTTGATGAAGACAATAATATTCAATGGGCAAAACAACTTGAACAAGCTGGGATTCATGTTGTCTATGGAATTATAGGATTTAAAACACATACCAAAATAGCTTTAATAGTTAGAAAAGAAAAAGGCCGATTAAGGAATTATTTTCATATTGGAACTGGAAATTATAACTCTAATACTTCAAGGTTTTATACGGATTTAGGATTACTTTCAACAGATCCTGAAATTGCATCAGATTTACTTGAGTTATTTAATTACTTATCAGGTTTTTCTAAACAAAAAAGTTATCAAAAATTATTAGTTTCTCCTTCTTCGATGAGAGAGAGTTTTATATTTCTAATAAATAGAGAAATTAAAAATGCAAAAGAAGGTAAAAAAGCTGAAATAATTGCAAAAATGAATTCTTTAGTTGACCCAGAAATAATTAAACTTCTTTATTTAGCTTCTAACTCAGGAGTAAAAATTAATCTTATCGTAAGAGGTATTTGTTGCTTATATCCCCAAAGAAAAAACTTAAGTGAAAATATTAAAGTCAAAAGCATTATTGGGCATTTTCTAGAACACTCAAGAATTTTTTGGTTTTGTAATAACAATGATAATGAAGTTTTTATTGGGAGCGCAGATTGGATGAGAAGAAACCTTGATAGAAGAATAGAAGCTATTACTCCTATAGAAGATGATGAATTAAAATCTAAAATATACTCACTTTTACAAACCTACATTAGAGATGATTACTTTTCTTGGATAATGAAGGAAGATGGTTCTTATTTGAAATATGAATTAGAATCATCGCATAATCGATCGCAAATTGACTTAATAAAAAAATATTGATTTTTATAACATTTTAAAAAAAACTTAATATTTTAAATTTTTTTTTATTTTTGTAAAAACCTTTCATATCAATAGATTTCGAGATATTAAGTCAAAAAAAGATTTTTTTGTCTTTAAAGTTTCAACGTAAAAGTAGTTTTTATTTCAATTTCAGTGCTAGCTTTTTAAAAAATCCATTATTTAGGAGGCCAGGGTGATGGGGATCCCTCTGGAATCTGCAAAGAGCTCTTCAGAAAATAATTTTGATGAGCCAAGATTACCAAACACTGCGGGAAAATCTCGCAAATCGAAATCCAGTCTAACTGCAAAACAAAGCCAAAAAAAATCTGGAAGACTCGCTTCAGATTCTATTGGCTATTACTTAAGTAGCATTGGTAGGGTACCTCTTTTGACTCCAGCAGAGGAAATAGAGTTAGCTCATCATGTTCAGAACATGAAAAAGTTGTTACAAATTCCTGAAACTGATAGAACGCAACGAAATCTTTATCAAATTAAGATTGGCAAAAGAGCTAGAGATAGAATGATGGCAGCTAATCTAAGACTAGTTGTTTCCGTAGCCAAAAAATACCAAAACCAAGGGCTTGAATTATTAGATCTTGTCCAAGAAGGTGCTATTGGTCTTGAAAGAGCTGTAGATAAATTTGATCCCGCTATGGGATATAAATTCTCAACTTATGCTTATTGGTGGATTAGGCAAGGAATGACAAGGGCTATTGATAATAGTGCAAGAACAATCCGATTACCTATTCACATAAGTGAAAAACTATCCAAAATGAGAAGAGTCTCTAGAGAATTATCACATAAATTTGGTAGACAGCCTACCAGATTAGAAATGGCAACTGAGATGGGAATCGATCAAAAAGATTTAGAAGATTTAATTTCGCAAAGTGCTCCTTGCGCCTCCCTTGATGCTCATGCTAGAGGAGAAGAAGACAGAAGTACACTTGGTGAACTAATACCTGATCCAAACTGTGAAGAGCCTATGGAGGGTATGGATAGAACAATTCAAAAAGAGCATTTAGGAACCTGGCTTTCTCAATTAAATGAACGAGAACAAAAAATCATGAAACTCAGATTTGGCCTAGATGGAGAAGAACCATTAACACTTGCAGAAATAGGAAGACAAATTAATGTTTCAAGAGAAAGAGTAAGGCAACTAGAAGCTAAAGCAATATTAAAACTTAGAGTAATGACAACTCATCAAAAAGCAGCTTAAAAAAATTGATAAAATTTTTTATAATTTTATTATATTTATTTTCAATTTTTTTTATATCAATAGTTTTTAAAAAATATAATGAAGATAGCAGAGAAATTGTCAGAAAAATAATACATATCGGAATAGGACCATTAATTCCAATTGCACAATTTTTAAAAATTGCTCAAAATTCAGCTCTTATTTTTACAGGAATTATATCGTTAATGGTTTTCATTAATTATACCTATAAATTATTGCCAGCAATTGAAGATGTTGAGAGAGAGAGTTATGGAACATTATTTTATTGTCTAAGTTTATTTATTTTGATTTATCTTTTCTGGGATAAAGATCCATATGCATTAATTACTGGATTTTTTATTATGACTTTTGGTGATGGATTAGCTGGGTTAATAGGAAAAAGCTTTAACTCAAAGAGTTGGATTTTGTTTAACCAAAAAAAATCTTTATTTGGTACTATAACTATGTTTTTAACAAGCTTAATAGTAGTTTTCTCAATAGGATATACCCAACAAAATAGTTTAAATTTTAATTATTTTACAATAGCTTTTTTTGCGACTTTGCTCGAACAATTCAGTGTTTTAGGTATAGATAATTTCATTGTTCCAATTTCTTCAGCATTATTTTTTAATTTTTTTATTACTAACTAAGTGAATTGTATAAAATAGCTAGTAATTTTTTTGTAGTTTCAATATCTATGCATGCATCTGTAATGCTTCTACCAAACTGGAGATCCTCTTTTTTTAAAAGTTTTTGATTCCCTTCCTTCAAATGACTTTCTAACATAACTCCCAAAATATTTTTTTCACCATTACTTATTTGAGAGGCTATATTTTTTAACACTTCCGACTGTTTTCTGAAGTCTTTATTGGAATTTCCATGACTACAATCAATCATCACTTTATGAGGTAGATTACATTGCCTCAATTCAGTTGAAATTCTTTTAACGTGATCACTCTCAAAATTTGGGCCTTTTGAACCGCCCCTTAAAACTATATGTCCATCTGGATTTCCTGTAGTGTTTACAATAGAAGCCATTCCATTTTCATTTACACCTAAGAAATGGTGCGATTTTGAAGCTGACTGCATTGCATTGATTGCAGTAGCAAAAGAACCATCTGTTCCATTTTTAAAGCCTATAGGCATTGATAATCCTGATGCCATTTCCCTATGAGTTTGACTTTCAGTAGTTCGCGCACCTATAGCTGTCCAACTTATTAAATCGGCAATATATTGGGGAACAATTGGATCTAATAATTCTGTAGCAGAAGGTATACCACGAGTGGCTAGATATGAAAGCAAACTTCTCGCCCTTCTTAAACCAGTATTAATATCATAAGAATCATCTAAATGAGGATCATTTATCAATCCCTTCCAACCAATAGTAGTTCTTGGCTTCTCAAAATATACTCTCATAATTATTTCTAATTTATTACTATAGATTTCTCGAAAGTTTTGAATATATTTTGAATATTCCTTTGCCGCCTCTATATCATGAATTGAACATGGACCAACAATGACTAAAAGCTTTTGATCATTATGGTGCAAAATATTTTGTATCGATCTTCTTGTTTTAGAAACTGTATTAGCAGAGGCGTGATCTAAAGGTATATCATTATGTAATCTGCTTGGAGGTATTAATGGACGCGTTTCAACAACATGTAAATCTGATGTCTTTTCTAAAGCTGAATTATTTGATGATGTCGTCATTGATTAATTAAGAAGTTTGAATATTTAAAAAAGCATTTATGAATACTCTCCTTTTCAATATTAAAAATAACAATAGATTAGGCATTAAACCTTACTAATGAAGAATTTGGAAACATTGCTAAAAGATTATGCAGATCACGTGGCTGAAAGAGCTGCCAAAGGTATACCTCCTTTACCCTTGAGTGCTGAGCAAACAAATTGTGTTACAAAATTATTGGAACAAGATAGTACTTACGATTTATCTTATTTATTTGATTTACTTATAAATAGAGTACCACCGGGAGTTGATGAGGCTGCTTATGTAAAAGCAAGCTGGCTTACAGCTATTGTTAATTCAGAAAAATATTGCAAATTAATTAATCCCAAAAAAGCAATTGAAATACTAGGAACAATGATAGGCGGATATAATGTGAATTCTCTAGTTGAAATTCTCAAAGGAGAAAATAATTTACTTGCTAAAAAAGCAGCAGAAGTATTAAAAGATATCATTCTTGTTTATGACTCAGCTAATGAAATATATGAATTATCTCAAAAAAATATTTTTGCAAAAGAGGTTGTAAATAGTTGGGCAAAAGCAGAATGGTTCAAAAATAAAAAAGTTCTAGAGAAAAAGATAACTTGTTTAGTTTTTAAAGTGGACGGAGAGACAAACACAGACGACTTATCACCAGCTGTACATGCAACAACACGCCCAGATATACCAATGCATGCATTAGCTATGTTGGAATTTAAAAAACCAGATGGACTAAGAATTCTTGATGATTTAAAAAAACAAGATTTACCAATAGCTTATGTTGGAGATGTTGTTGGAACAGGAAGTTCTAGAAAATCTGCTATTAATTCACTTATTTGGCATATAGGCGAGGAAATCCCTTTTGTTCCAAACAAAAAAACAGGTGGAATTATTATTGGTGGCAAAATAGCTCCTATTTTCTTTAATACTGCACAAGATTCAGGAGCTCTACCTATAGAAGCTGACGTCTCTAATATGAAAACAGGAGATGTTATTACAATTTATCCTTATGAAGGCATTATTAAAAAAATCAAAAAGGATTCAAATACAGAAGAATTATTAAGCAAATTCGACTTGAGGCCATCAACTCTTATTGATGAAATTCAAGCTGGCGGCAGAATTAATCTTATGATTGGCAGATCTCTTACGGACAAAATTAGAAACAAGTTAGATTATCAACCAAGTGAAATATTCATCCGACCACAAAATCCAAAAGAAAGTAATTATGGCTTTACCCAAGCTCAAAAAATAGTAGGCAAAGCATGCGGTTTGGCTGGAGTTAGACCAGGAATGACTTGTGAACCAATCATGACAACAGTTGGTAGTCAAGATACAACTGGGCCAATGACTAGAGATGAACTAAAAGAACTAGCTTGTTTAGGATTCACAGCGGATTTAGTAATGCAAAGTTTTTGTCATACAGCTGCATATCCTAAACCAGTAGATCTTGTTACCCATAAAGAATTACCTGATTTTATATCTCAAAGAGGTGGTGTAGCTCTTAAACCTGGTGACGGCATAATTCACAGCTGGCTTAACAGAATGCTTCTCCCTGATACTGTTGGCACAGGTGGAGATAGTCATACAAGATTCCCTCTTGGTATTTCATTTCCTGGCGGCTCGGGCATTGTTGCCTTTGCCGCTGCAATAGGGTCAATGCCATTAAATATGCCGGAATCTGTACTCGTTAAATTTAAAGGAGATTTATTGCCAGGAATTACTCTAAGAGATTTAGTCAATGCAATCCCTCTCTTCGCAATCAAAAAAGGACTCTTAACTGTTGAGAAAACAAATAAGAAAAATATCTTTAATGGAAAAATCATGGAAATTGAGGGATTACCTAACCTAAAACTTGAACAAGCTTTTGAACTCACTGATGCTACTGCAGAACGCTCATGCGCTGGAAGCACAATACTTTTATCCCAAGACACTGTTCAAGAATACTTAAGAAGCAATATTTGCTTGCTAGAAAAAATGATTGAGAGCAATTATGAAGACTCAAAGTCAATTTCAAGAAGAATAAATGACATGAAAAATTGGTTAAAAAAACCTTCATTAATTCAGCCAGATACAAACGCTCAATATGGAGAAATTATTGAAATTGATTTAGCGAAAGTAACACAACCTATAGTTGCTTGCCCTAACGATCCAGATAATGTAAAAGAAATCACAGATGTTTCAAATACAAATATTGACGAAGTTTTTATAGGTTCTTGCATGACAAATATTGGACATTACCGAGCAGCGGCGAAAGTTCTTGAAGGTGTAAAAAATTTAAAAGCTAAATTATGGATTTGTCCTCCTACAAAAATGGATGAAGAAACCCTAAAAGCTGAAGGTTACTATAAAATATTTGAAAATTGTGGTGCAAGATTAGAGTTGCCAGGCTGTTCTTTATGTATGGGAAATCAAGCCAGAGTAGATGAAGGATCTGTAGTATTTTCTACTAGTACAAGAAATTTTGATAATAGACTGGGTAAAAATGCGCAAGTATTTTTAGGAAGTGCTGAATTGGCAGCAGTTTGCGCACTACTTGGAAAAATTCCTGAAGTTGAAGAATATCAAGATATTACTAAAAATAAAATTAATCCATATTCAAATGAGCTTTATCGTTATCTTCAATTTGATGAAATACATAATTTCAGTTTGTCAAAGTGATCATGGATTATGCCAAACCTTTTAAAAGAAAATATTCAAAAAACAAGTAATAATTCTTCCCGTAGCATCAAAAAATTATTAAGACAAAGGTCTCTCGTTGTTGCATTTTCGCTTTTATTAACAGGTTTAGGGGCTTCAATTACAAGCATATTTTTTAAAACTGGAATCTACTTTATTAATAATTGGAGATTAGCACTATTAGACCAATTCCCATCTATTTCAGTATTACCAATTTTTGGAGCTGTAGGAGGGGCCATTGCGGGATATTTAATCAAAAATATTGCACCTGCTGCAAAAGGTTCAGGTGTAAGTCAAATCATGGGTTTCTTAAGGCATAAAAAAGTGCCAATGAATATAAAAGTAGGATTAGTAAAGCTCATATCAGGAATTATCGCTATTGGTAGTGGATTCCCTTTAGGTCCAGAGGGTCCATCAGTGCAAATGGGAGGATCAGTTGCTTGGCAAATGGCAAAATGGCTAAAAGCTCCTACAGCCTTCAGAAGAGTTATTGTTGCAGCTGGTGGTGGTGCTGGAATAGCTGCAGTTTTTAGCGCTCCATTAGGAGGTTTTGTTTATGCAATAGAAGAGCTATTAAACTCTGCTAGACCAGTAGTTTTGCTATTAGTAGTAATTACAACTTTCATCGCAGATTCATCTGCTGACATTATTCAAGCCTTGGGTTTAGATCCTAAAGCAGGAGGTTTTGATTTTAACCTCGGATTTTTAATTCAAAAAGAATATGATCCATCAGTTTTTTTCTTACCTATAGATTTTATTTATCTAGTATTACTAGGAATAATTATTGGAATCTTTGCAGAATTGTACAGCAGATATGTTTTGTTAATGCAAAACCTTGGGAAAAAATGGTATAAAAATAAATTTGTTTTAAAAATGAGTATATGTGGACTTATTTTAGGAAGTATCTATTCTTTTTTACCCAGTACATTTCATAATTTAGATGAATTACAAAAAATAATAGCTGAGCAAAATACAAGTATTGGAATTGCTTTATTAGCAGTTTTAATACTATTTATAACAACAGGGTTAGCTGCAGCATCTGGAGCTCCTGGGGGATTATTCTATCCAATGCTTACCCTAGGTGGGTCAATCGGCTTAATCATAGGGAGTTGGGTAGAACTAGCAACTGGACATGCCCCAAGTACATACATTTTTGCTGGAATGGGTGCTTTCGTAGCAGGATGTTCGCGAACGCCAATAACAGCTATGTTTTTAGCTTTTGCCTTAACAAAAAATTTATTAATTATGAAACCTGTCTTAATAAGCTGCATTGCCAGTTTCTTGATAGCAAGAGCTTTTAATGAAGAATCAATTTATGAAAGACAGATACAAATAGAATTGGAAGATTAAATAATTTTTTTTAATCAAAAACAGCAGTTTTGCTGTTATACACAAAAACTTGATGATTTAGATGTAATCTAACTGCTCTTGCTAAGGCTATTCTTTCAATATCTCTTCCTTTTCTAATCAAATCATCAACTTCATCCCTATGGCTTACATTAACTGTACATTGCTCAATTATCGGCCCTTCATCAAGATCTTCAGTAACATAGTGGGCTGTAGCACCGATTAATTTAACCCCCCTCTTCCATGCTCGATGATATGGTTGTGCCCCCTTAAATGCAGGCAAGAAAGAATGATGAATATTGATTATTGAAGAAAACTTTTTTAAAAAAGAGTTACTCAGAATTTGCATATATTTAGCTAAAACAACTAGATCGATTTTATGTTCTTTTATTAAATTTAAAATTTGATCTTCAACATCAGATTTTTTAATATTAAAAGTATCAATACATACAAATTTTGCATTAAAGTCATTTGCAATATTTTCAAGATCAGAATGATTTGAGATTACTAACGGCACTTTCATCTTGAGTTCGCCATTTCTTACTCGCCAAAGTAGATCAATCAAACAATGATTTTGTTTGCTAACTAAAATAGCAACATTTGGAATTTCATCAGAATAATTAACTTTAAATTCACCATTAACTTCAGCTGCAATTTTTCCAAATTCACTGAAGATTTCATCTCTATTAAAAGATTCATTATTACTATTCCATTCAATTCGACTAAGAAATAAACCCGCGTCTTGATCTGTGTGATGATCAGAATGCTTTATATTGCCACCATAATTTGAAATCCAACTCGTAAGTAAACTTACAAGCCCAGGACGATCGGGACAAACAATTTTGAATATAATTGAAGGATGTTTCAAAAAATTTTTAACTTGTTAATCAAATTATTTATTGTACACAATATATCAATGAATAGCTTAAAAGAAAAATTTCAAAAGGGGCACATACTTATTATTGGAGCGGGGATTATTGGAAAATTTAACGCACTGGAATTATCGGAATTAGGTTTTCAAATAACAATAATAGATCCAGCTCAAAATAAAAATAGTAGCAATGCAGCTTTAGGCCTGCTAATGGGTAATATGTATCAAAAAAGGAAAGGTAGAAGTTGGAATCTAAGGAAACAAAGCTTTGAATTATGGCCAAAATGGATTGAATTACTGCGAGAATTTAATTTTGAATTAGAAATTAAAAAGCCATTAATACAGCTAACTAATGATGAACAGAAATTTAAAAAATTAGAAAAATTTATAAATGAAACTAATGATCAAAACTTACAAATTTTAGAAAAAGACTCAATTTACATTAAGAGTATAAATAAAGTCTTACAAACAAAAAATTTAAAAGGGATTATTTCTTTTAAAGATGGAAGGATTGATGCAAAATTACTACTTAAGACATTAGACACATATCTAAATAATAAAAAAGTAGTTTTTATAGAAGATGAAATAATAAAAATCAAAAAATCAAAAAATCAATGGATTGCTTTATCTAAAAAAAATGAAGAAATTAAGTCTGACATGATTATTTTATGTAATTCTTCAAATACGATTGATCTAATAGATAGCTTATCTCACCACATCAAATTGAAACCTGTACTAGGACAAGCTATGGAAGTTGGCATAAATGATCCGGGAGTTGATTTTTTATCGCTTCCAAAACAATTCAATATTAATGGCAAAAATATAATTCCAGTTTCAAAAAACAAACTGATTATTGGCTCAACAGACGAGTATAGCGATATGCCCCAAAAAAATTTTTTTGAGGAGCTTACAAATTTTATTGAAAAAAAACCAAATTGGCTAATAGAAGAAAATATTACGAGAAAATGGTTCGGAATTAGATCAATGCCTGATGGGGAGCCATCACCAATAATGAAAAATCTAGAAAATGGTCTAATTATATGTACAGGTTTTTATAAAAATGGGATTTTACTTGCTCCAGTTTGTTCTAAATGGGTTGCTAATGAAATTAGCAATTATTTTTTTTAATCTTTTGTTTCAGTAAAGTCAGCATCAATTACATCATCTCCACCTTTATCGTTTGAGTTACTTTGCTCTGAATCTCCCGTTGAGTCAGGTGATGGAGGCTGATTACCAGGTTGTTGATAAACAGATGAACCAACTGCATAGAGTTCTTGCTGAAGCTCTTCGAGAAGTTTTTTCATTGATTCATAATCTTCTTTAGATGTTGCCTCTTTTAAAGCATTACTTTTTTCTTCAACCTTAGACTTTGCTGTAGCATCAATTTTGTCGCCAAGTTCTCCAAGTTGCTTTTCTGTCTGATAGACAAGAGTCTCTGCTTGATTTTTTAAATCAATTTTTTCTCTTTTTTCTTTATCTGCAGATGCATTTGATTCTGCATCTTTTACCATTTTTTCTACCTCATTATCAGATAGAGTAGAAGCACCAGTAATGGAAATACTTTGTTCTTTACCGCTTCCTTTATCTTTTGCGGTAACGCTTAAAATACCGTTAGCATCGATATCAAATGTAACCTCAATTTGAGGAACACCTCTTGGCGCTGAAGGTATACCATCGAGTCTAAAAGTTCCTAAACTTTTATTATCAGAGGCCATTTCTCTTTCACCCTGTAATACATGAATTTCTACATTTGTTTGACCATCTACAGCAGTTGAATATGTCTCAGATTTTTTAGTAGGTACTGTAGTATTTCTATTTATCATTTTTGTCATAACTCCCCCTAAAGTTTCTACGCCTAGAGAAAGAGGAGTAACGTCAAGCAACAATATGTCTTTAACCTCTCCTGCTAAAACTCCTCCTTGAATTGCAGCTCCAACAGCAACTACCTCATCAGGGTTAACCGTTTGGTTGGGTTCTTTACCTATTATTTTTTTCACTAAATCTAAAACAGCAGGTATTCTCGAAGAGCCTCCCACCATTACAACCTCATCAATTTCACTAGTAGATATTTTTGCATCACTTATAGCTCTCTCAACTGGAGTCTTGCATCTATCAATTAATGAGGCTGCTAATTCTTCAAACTTTGCGCGGGTTAAGTTTAAATCTAAGTGTTTTGGCCCTTCAGGGGTTGCAGTGATAAAAGGTAAATTGATTTCACTTTGTGTCGCATTTGAAAGCTCAATTTTCGCCTTTTCGGCTGCTTCAGTCAATCTTTGTAAGGCTTGCTTATCTTGTCTGAGGTCAATTCCCTCGTTTGATTTAAAAGTGCTTGCTAAATGATCCACAATACATCTATCAAAATCATCACCACCTAAATGTGTATCTCCTGATGTTGAAAGGACTTCAGTTACTCCATCGCCAGCTTCAATAACTGAAACATCAAATGTTCCTCCACCTAAATCAAAAACAAGTATTTTTTCGTTCTCTTTATCTAGACCATATGCTAGAGCTGCAGCAGTAGGTTCATTAACAATTCTGAGAACTTCTAAACCTGCAATCTTTCCTGCATCTTTTGTAGCCTGTCTTTGAGAATCATTAAAATAAGCAGGAACAGTAATTACTGCTTGAGTAACTTTTTCACCAAGATATTTCCCTGCATCATCAGCTAACTTTCTTAAGACTTGAGAACTTACTTCTTCAGGAGAAAACTGCTTATCTAAAATAGGACACTTTAACTTGACACTAGAACCAGATTTTTCAACAGAGTAACTGACTTCTTTAGATTCTTCATTAACTTCATCAACTCTTCTCCCAACAAAACGCTTTGCTGAATAAAAAGTGTTTTCAGGATTCATAACAGCTTGTCTTTTTGCAATTTGTCCAACAAGCTGGTCTTGATTTTTTGTATATGCAACAACTGATGGAGTAGTTCTGAAACCCTCAGCATTTGCTATTACAGTGGGTTTACCACCTTCCATTACAGCGACGCAACTATTAGTTGTTCCTAAATCGATTCCTACAACCTTACCCATGGGTAAATTCTCAATATTTGATATTCTCCATAATCGGTCATCGACGTCATTATTGTTACTCAAAGGCGGGGTGTGGTTCCCGAACAGATCGCGATTTTTTTTTTAAATTTCCAAAAATGATTACAAGTAAAACATCTTTTATTGCATTAATCGGTAATCCAGTCAGCCATTCATTGTCACCAATCATGCAAAATGCTGCTTTTCAATTTTTAGGTTTAGATTTAATTTATATTGCAATACCTTGTAAAGACGAAGATCTGGAATCTGTTCTTAATTCTTTAAAAAAAATAAATTGCAAAGGATTAAATATTACTATTCCTCATAAACAAAAAGTATTTGACCTTTGTCATGAAATTTCCCCTATTGCTTATAAATTAAAAGCAATTAATACTCTTAAATTAAATCCAGAGAGAAAATGGAGTGCAACAAATACAGATGTAGAGGGGTTTTTACATCCATTAAAAACCTTAAACTTAACAAAAAAACAATCAATAGTAATTGGTTCTGGAGGAGGAGCAAGATCGGTTATACAAGGGTTAATAGATTTAAATTTTTCAAAAATTTCAGTAGTATCACGTAATAAATCATCACTAAATGATTTAATAAATAATTTTAAAAATCAAATTAAAATTCAAGGTTTATTGAATGATGATATTAACGCACAAAATTTAATTGAAGAAGCAAATTTAATTGTCAATACAACCCCAGTAGGCATGAAAGCAGCTGGGCATGAAGAAAATGTGTTGCCATATGGAAAAAGTTTCTGGAGATCTCTTAACTCAAAAACTATTGTTTACGACTTAATCTATAATCCTGCTCCAACTCCATTATTAAAATTTAGCGCCAAAAAAGGATGCATGACTATCGATGGATTGCAAATGCTTGTTGCTCAAGGAATGAAATCATTATCGTTTTGGACAAATGGTTTAGAAGTACCATTTCATATTATGAATGACGCGCTTAACAAATATCTTTAAAGGAAATAATTCAAATTTTAAGAAACTGCCCATCGTAATGTATCGTAAATAATGAACAGACGCTCATCTTGTCAATTTATGAGCCAAAGTCCTTGTCTGAAACTATGAACAATCAACATTCTTATTACGAAACCATGTACATCCTCCGTCCAGATATTGCGGAAGATGAAGTGACTAATCACATTGAGAAATACAATAAACTTTTAGAAGAATTTGGCGGCAACATCCTTGATAGTCAAATGAGGGGTAAGAGAAGATTAGCCTATCAAATTGCCAAGCATAGAGAAGGTATCTACGTTCAATTAAGTCATCAAGGTGATGGTCAACATATTTTTAAAATTGAAAAAGCAATGAGACTAAGTGAAGATGTTATTAGATATATGACAGTTAAACAAGAAGGTCCTTTACCAACACCAAAAGTTACTAAAAAAAGCACACTTAAATCAGAAACAAAAGACAATCCAGAAGCAAAAGACGAAGCTTCTGCGGATAAACAAACTGCAACTAACCCTGCTAAGTCACTTTCAGAAAAAAACGACTCTAAAATTAATAAAAATACAGAATCTTAAGTTTTAATCATTAATTTTTGAATTTAATTCGGCCCATATCTTATTAGACATACCCCACATATAAATAAAACCCTCTGCTAAAGAATGGTTAAAAACATCTTCTTGACTATAAGTTGCCAAATCTTCCCTGTAAAGTGAATTATTTTCCGATATTCTTCCAATTACAATTGCGTTTCCCTTATGAAGTCTAATCTTTACTCTTCCATTAACAGATGTTTGAGTCATTGAAATAAAAGCATCTAAACTATCCTTTAGAGGTCCAAACCAAAACCCTTGATACACTAATTGGCCCCATTTTTTTTCAACTATTCCTTTAAAATCAATAACATCTGGATTTAATGTTATGCTCTCTAATTCTTTATGAGCTTTGATTAAAAGTAAAAGCCCTGGTGTTTCATAAATCTCTCTACTTTTGATTCCTACTACTCGATCTTCAATCATATCTATTCTTCCAAAACCATGTTCGCCTGCAAGATTGTTGGCTTTTTGAATAATCTCAACTGGAGTTAAAATTTCATTATCGATTCCAATTGGAAACCCATTTTTAAAGACAATTTCTATATCTTGAGGAGAATCTGGTGAATTTACAATTGATGATGTCATTGTAAAAATATCTTCAGGTGCTTCTTGCATTGGATTCTCTAATATCCCAGCTTCAATACTCCTGCCAAGAAGATTTACATCTATTGAATATGGTGATTTTTTTGAAACTGGTGCAGGAATTCCAAATTTTTCTCCATACAATATCGCCTCTTCCCTGCTCATATTCCACTCTCTTGCAGGAGTAATAATTTTTAAATCAGGGCCTAAAGCATTAATTGCTAAATCAAATCGAACTTGATCATTTCCTTTACCAGTGCATCCATGAGCTACTGCATCAGCATTAATCTCTCTCGCAGTTTTAACAAGGTTTTCAGCAATTAAAGGCCTAGCAAGAGCTGTTGATAAAGGATATTTATCTAAATACAATGCATTTGCTCTAATAGCTGGAAAAGCATATCTCTCAACAAAACTATTTACTAAATTACCAATGATTGATTTTGATGCACCAGAATTTAAAGCTTTTTGTCTAATAAGTTCTAAATCTTCTCCTTGTCCTAGATCTGCCACAAAAGTAACCACTTCTGAAATACCAAATTCATTCTTTAAGTATGGAATACAAACGCTTGTATCAACACCACCAGAGTAAGCTAAAACAACTTTTTTCACCTGCTGCATTTAAATTGGCTCCATAAATTTTAATTTTGACTTAATTAAGAATTTGAAAACTTATTAAAAACTAATATTATTGTAACTAAAAGAGATGGGCCAAAGACTAGTAATAAAAGAAGAAAGTTATTAATTATTAAAACATTGGGATTCAAGTATCCAATCAGTTTAAATAAACCAGATAGTAACAATGAAATTAGCCAGATAAATAAGTATTTTAAATTTCCTTTATCAAACAAAGTTTTTCGTATGCATCATTATGTATTATCTTATAAGTAGGGAACAATCTTTAATGGACTCAAATAAACTAAAACTTAGATTAGAAGATATTTCTGAAGTCAATCCTGCATTAACTTGCTACCACAGAAATGATCCTGCTCCTGTTTTGCCTTTAAGAGATGAACCTGATTTACTATCTTGGCTTGAAAATAGCGGAAGACTTGTTGCTGAAAAAGATGGAGACTCACAAGAGATTAGTACTATAGAAGAAGAAGAACTTTCTGCACTAATGGGAGAAAAGGAAGATTATAAGACTGAAGAAGATTCTTCAGAAGATGATTGGGAAGATTAAAAAGTTTAACTTTAAATCATTATTAATAATTACTACTTTTGCTTTAATAGTTACCTCGTATTTATTTAATAATCCTATTTTTATAGGAATTTATGCATTGTTTTTTTTTATTTCTTTATTAACTACAAAGAATGGTCTAGGGTTCATAAAACGATTAAATTTACTTCAAAATGTTAGGACTGAAGGTCCTTCCAATCACTTTAAAAAAAGTAATACTCCTACAATGGGTGGGATTTTTATGATAATCCCTTTTTTAATTTTTCTTTTGATAATAACTATCAATTTAAGCTCTCTTAAGTTATTTCTTTTATTGCTTACTATTCTTGGTTTCTTTATTACAGGATTTTTAGATGATTATTTAAGCATTAAAAATAAAGAAAACACAGGATTAAAATCAAATGAGAAATTTATTCTACAAAGTATCATCTCAATAATTTTTATATCATTAGCCTATGAAAAGAATTTAATAAATCCATTAATTTTGTTATCTGAATCCTGGGGAATTAATACTTATATTTTTATATTGCCCATATCTTTTTTAGTGTTAGTTGGCATAAGTAATTCAGTAAATTTGACTGATGGACTAGATGGATTAGCAGCTGGATGCAGCGGGATCGTATTTTATGGATTAGGAACAGAAATATTAATGAAAGGGCAGCAAGAGCTATTTATTTTTAGTATCTTATGTTACGCAATGTCCGGCATATGCTTAGGTTTTCTTAAATATAATTGTTATCCTGCAAAAATATTTATGGGTGATACTGGATCTTTAAGTATTGGTGCCATACTGGGTTCTATAGCGTTATTAACTAATAGCATTTTTTTCTTATCTATTTTCTCAGGTATTTTTATTATTGAATCTTTAACAGTAATAATTCAAGTAGGGTTTTTTAAAATTACAAAAAAATTATTTCACACAGGTAAACGCATGTTTTTAATGGCTCCAATTCACCACCATTTTGAACTTAAAGGGGTTAAAGAACAAAAAATAGTTGAAAATTTTTGGAAAATCAACGTTTTACTTGTAATTTTAGGTATAGTTTTAAAAATCAATCTTTAAAATTTGTAATGAGTTTTTTTACATGGAAAGATAATGGATTAACGAGTGATTGCTCTAGTCTTGAAGCAATGGCATCAAGATTTGAGGAAACCGCTAACTTAATGAAAAAATTATCTAAGAAAGGTTTCAAACTAAAGAAAACTCATAACCATCAACTAATTCTTCACCCTGATCCTAAAATATTTGATCAATGGGGTTTTATAAGTGAAGAGGTTCCTTTTAAACAACTCTGTTTAATATCAGATGAAGAATGACTATTTGAACTCGAAATCTCCCTCATAAGTATTGATAAATAATTTCGTACATGAGTATTCCAACTAAAGTGCCTATTAACGCCCTCAATTCCATTTCTGCTCCATAATTTCCACCGATTATCGTTAGAAATTCCTTCTTCTAGAATAACTTTCAACTCATTAATATCAGTAACATCAACAAGAAGTCCATTTTCACATTTTGAGCGAATTTCTTTCGGTCCTCCATCATTTGTTGAAATTATTGGCAATCCACATGAAGAAGCTTCAAGAAGGGTTAAACCAAAAGGCTCTGTTAAAGCTGGATTTACAAATACTCCTCCTCGGCTAGCAGCCCATCTATACAAAGCAGGTATCTGACTTGGAAGGTGCTTTTTTGGATAAGCTACCTTTCCATACAAATTATATTTATCAATCGTTTCAAAAATATTATGGAATACATCTTGTTGTTGAAGGTCAAGATTTGCAGTACTTTCTCTACAACCCAAAATCAAAATTAAATTGGTTTTTCTTTTTAATTTTTCGGATCTTCCGTATGCTTCAATCAAAGAAGGAATATTTTTTCTTCGTACAGCTCTGGAAATAGTCAATAAAGGAGGTTTAGAAGAATCCTTTAAAAAAGGTTTCATCATATTGTCAATTTCTGCTGTCTCAGTTGTCGAATGAATATGGTGAAACTTATTATGATCAACACCAGGTGGAATCACTTTAGCTTTGTGAGGTGAAAAAGATGAATATTGAGAATATTGATACACTGACTCTTGTTTAGTACTTGTAACAATAATATCGGCCGACTCCAAGGCTTTTTCCTCTGCCTCAATTCTTTTACTTATGGAATAAAGCTTTTCTATTTGATTAGTTTTTAAACCAGTATCAAGCAATTTCCTCTTTTTTTCTCTTCCTAAAGAATGACCAGTAAAAATAAGTGGAACATTTAAGAATTTACTTAATTTAACTCCTACATATCCAGCATCTGCATAGTGCGCATGAATAAAATCTGGCTTCTTATTTTTTTTATAGTAAGAGATAAGGCTTTCAATTAAATGATCTAAATAGGGCCAAAGTAATTCCTTTCGTAAATATTTATTAGGTCCAAATTTAAATCTTAATATCCTAACGCCGGGTTCTATAAATTCTTTTTCTTGAGAGTATTCATCATCTACATTAGGGTCATTGATTAAACGAGTGACTAAATCTACTTGATCAACTTCTGAAGTATTAGCCAAACTTTTAATTAACTCTAAAACATATTGTGTTTGCCCCCCTGTATCTGGATCCCTACCTAATTCAAGATTTTTAGAACGAATAAGACCATGTAAATGTAAATGCAAAAATTTAAGTCTCATTCAAAAAGTTCTCCTATCAAACCGCCACTAATACAAATAATCTAAATTTTCCAAAAGGAATATTAAGAAAGCATTATGATTTTCAAATTTTTTTAATTCAAAAGCTTTTAGGAAGCTGTTATAGACTAAAGAAATGACTATCTATAGAAAACTTTCGTTTTGCTCAGATAATACAAAATACGAAGAAATGCTACAAATATTTTTTATTTGAGGACTTTTTTAAGATATCTTGCTGTATGGCTTGTGGGATGATTAGCTACATCTTCTGGAATGCCTTCTGCAATAATTTCGCCACCTTTATCTCCTCCATCAGGTCCTAAATCAATAATCCAATCAGAACATCTTATGACATCTAAGTTATGTTCAATAACAATTACAGAGTTCCCTTTATCTACCAGACGTTGTATTACATCCATTAATTTATGTACGTCATAAAAACTTAGACCTGTAGTTGGTTCGTCAATCAAATAAAGAGTTTTTCCAGTAGCCCTTTTAGATAATTCCGTAGCTAACTTTACTCTTTGAGCCTCTCCGCCAGATAATGTAGGTGCAGGTTGACCTAATTTGACATATCCTAGGCCAACATCTACTAATGTTGATAACCTATCAGCAGCTTGAGGTATAGCAGAAAAAGTTTCTGCAGCTTGTTCAACAGTCATCTCTAAAACATCTGATATATTAAAACCTTTGTATTTCACTTGAAGAGTTTCCCTGTTAAAGCGAGCTCCTTTACATACTTCACATTGAACATATACATCAGGTAAAAAATTCATTTCAATTACATTCACTCCCTGGCCTTTACAAGCTTCGCATCTTCCTCCTTTAACATTAAAACTAAACTGACCAGCCTGGTAACCTCTTGCTTTGGCTTCAACTGTAGAAGTAAATATCTGTCTTATAGGATCAAAAGCACCTGTATACGTTGCAGGGTTTGATCTTGGTGTTCTTCCTATTGGAGATTGGTCAATAACGATAACTTTATCAATTGCCTTTATACCCTTTAACTCTTCAACCCCTTGAGGAAAAGGAACTTTTAATCCTAGAGAATGACATAAGGCAGGATGAAGTAATTCATTGATCAATGTACTTTTTCCACTACCGCTAACACCAGTCACAGAAACTAGTTTGCCTAATGGAAATTCTACAGATATATTCTTTAAATTATTTTTAGAACAATTATTTAAAATTAAACTTTTTTTAACAGATGATCTACGTTCTTTTGGAGTGGGAATCGACTTCCTACCACTTAAATAAGCCCCAGTTAATGACCTCTCTGATTTCAAAACATCTTGATATGATCCCTCAGCAATAATTTCCCCACCATAAACTCCTGCACCTGGGCCAATATCAACTAAATAATCGGCTGATTTCATAGTATCTTCGTCATGTTCAACAACAACTAAAGTATTACCAAGGTCTCTTAAGTTTTTTAATGTTTCTATTAATCTGTCATTATCTCTCTGGTGTAATCCAATACTTGGTTCATCTAATACATATAAAACACCAGTTAGTCCTGCACCAATTTGTGTAGCTAATCTAATACGCTGAGCTTCTCCACCAGACAATGTCATGGCTGGTCTATCTAGAGTTAAATAATCTAGACCAACATTAATTAAAAACTTCAAACGTAACCTAATCTCTTTTAAAACCAATTCACCTATCTGCTTTTGTTTTTCTGATAAAGATATTTTTTCTTTCTTAGTATTACCTAAACCCATAATGCGCTCTATGTGAGTTAAGGTTTCAGAAACACTTATAGAAGTTAAATCAGTAATATTGTATGGGCCAAGTTTAACAGCCAAAGCTTCAGGTCTTAATCTTTTTCCAGAGCATGTCTTACAAGGTACTAATTCTAGATACTTTTCTAATTTTTGTTTAACTGATTCTCCATTAGCTTCATTCAATTGTCTCTCTAATATTGGCAAAATTCCCTCAAAAGGTCTTTCAAAGCCACTAGAAGTTTTAAAACGACTATCAGCTTGAATCAGTATTGGTTTATCTGATCCCAAAAGTAGAACTTTTTTTTGCAAATCACTTAAATCTTTCCAGGGAGTTTTTAATTCAAAACCATACGCCTGGCCTACAGAATAAAGTAAAGAAAAGTAATAAGTATTATCTTTTTCGCTCCATGGCGCTATAGCAGCATAAACAGGTAATGTTTTATCTGGTATAACTCTATCTGCAGTAAATTTTTTTAAATAACCGATTCCATGACAATCTGGACAGGCCCCATAGGGGCTATTAAAGGAAAATAATCTTGGAGAAAGTTCCTCTACAATAGAACCATGTACAGGACATGCATAATTTTCTGAGTAAAGTTTTTCTCTATCTAAGTTAGGGGGTAATTTTTCTCCTTTTTTTGGAACAACTTCCACTATTGCTAAGCCATCACCTCTTTTTAGACAAGTTTGTAAGGAATCATTTAATCTTTCTTGTATTCCTTCTCTAGCAATTAATCTATCAACTACTACCTCAATATTATGAATTTGATTTTTGTCTAATTCAATACTATCAGCAAGTTCTCTTACTTCGCCGTTGATTCTTACCCTAGCAAAGCCCTCAGCAGCCAGTCCACCTATTAATTTTGTATGTGTTCCTTTTTTTCCTCTGACAACAGGAGCGAGTAATTGATACCTAGTCCCCTCCGGCAATAAAAGAATTTGATCAACCATTTCATCAATTGTTTGAGGAGCAATTGGAATTCCACAGTGATGACAATGCGGCTCACCAGCACGACCAAATAACAATCTTAGATAATCTTGTATCTCTGTTACTGTTCCAACTGTTGATCGTGGATTATGACTTGTAGATTTTTGATCAATTGAAATAGCAGGTGATAAGCCCTCAATATTATCAACATCTGGTTTATCTACTTGACCCAAAAATTGCCTTGCGTATGCCGAAAGGCTCTCAACGTATCTTCTTTGACCTTCAGCAAAAATTGTGTCAAATGCTAAAGAGCTTTTACCGCTTCCACTCACACCTGTAAAAACTATAAATTTATTCCTTGGGAGAGAAAGGTCAATATCTTTTAAATTATGCTGACGAGCTCCCCTAATAACAATTGAATTATCTCCTTCAAAATCATTATCAATTTTATTAACCATGTTTAAATCTAATTATGATTTAAAAAGGTTATTATAGTGGAATTTTTTTTATTTTACGCAGCTGCTTGCTCAAGTAGTCTAGAAGCATAATCATTTACTTCGTGAGAAACTCCTCCAATAAGCTCTATTAATTCATGTTTTCTTTGCTTTTTTGTTTTCAGTTTTGATAGTGAAGTATAAGTTATTCCATCAATTACGTTTTTATTAACTTTGAAATGAGCTAATCCTCCAGCAGCTAAGAAAGGCTGATGTGTAATACATATAACCTGTTGATCTTTCGAAATTTCTTTTATTAACTCAACTAAAGAAAATAAAGATTTACCGCTTAAACCATTATCAATCTCATCTAAAAAGAAAGTATTTGGTTTTTTAGAAATACTGGATTTAATAGCTAATAAGAATCTTGACATTTCTCCACCTGAAATAACATTTGAAAGTGGAGCAAGCTTCTGATCAGGATTAGCCGAAAACAGAAAATTTACGTTATCAATGCCTTCGCTCGAAGGCCTACATTCTGAAAATTGAATTGAAAAATTTGCATTTTCTAATCCCAAATTCCTTAAAATAGATATTACCGAAACTTGTAATTGTTTAGCAATTTTTCTTCTTTCAGTCGATTGAATTAAAAATAAAGAATGCAACTTGATTTCTAAGTTTTTGATTTGATTTTCCATATTAAGAATCTCATTATCTTCATCATTTTTTAGAAAGTAGGTTCTTAATTGATCTCGCTTTTCTATTAATTGAGGTAAATCCAATGAAAAAGTTCTCTCTAAGTTTTTTAAAAAAAATAATCTTTTTTGTATTTCTGAAAGATTAGGTTCATGTTTATCTATATCTTGTATATATGAGTTTAAAGCAAGAATTAGATCATCAACATAAGTTTGGATATTTAATAACTTTTCTCTAAAATTTTGAATTTTTAAATCAAAATTAGCTGTCCTGTTTAAATTTTTTATAGATTGATCTATCAAAAATGCAACTGATGGTTCATCATGCGTAAAATTATTTAAATTATCTAAAGATGATTGAATAGAATTATGTATTTCAAGATTATTAACAAGTTTATTTTCTAGTGACTCTAGTTCTAAGATTTCCTCATTAGAGTCTAAGTCTGCTTCCTCTAAGCTCTTCAACATTTGTTTAACTACTAAGTTGTTTTCTTCTTTCTTCCTAGAAGAATCTATTTTTTCATTCAAGGATCCTTTTAAAAACTGACTTTCCTCCCATATATCTTTTATGTGAGCACTAGTATCTCTCAATTCTGGCGAACATAAATCATCAATTATTAATCTTCTCTTTTCTTGAGAATCAAATATATAAGTATCTGATTGACCTGCAAAATCTATTAATAATCTTCCAAATTCTTCTAATAACTTTTTTTTGATAG
>CACAVZ010000012.1 GCA_902536065.1 uncultured Synechococcaceae cyanobacterium
TCAATAGGCCTGAATTAACAACTAATTACACCCATCTGCTCGATCAGGAACCTTTCGATGAAAACTAAAAGTAAGGACTCCAAAATAAAGGTTCTTTTATTAATAACTGGAAGTATTGCAGCTGTAAGAGTTCCATTATTAGTTAGCCAATTAGCGAAAGAAAATTATGAAATAAGATGCGTTTTATCAAAAAATGCAGAAAAATTAATAAAGCCGCTTTCTCTTTCTATTTTAAGTAGAAACCCATGTATTTTAGAAAATGATCAATGGTCTGATGGTCAATCAACCCCTCTTCACATAGAACTAAGTAATTGGGCTGATATTTTAATCATCGCCCCTTTAACAGCGACAACATTAGCAAAATGGGTAACTGGGAACGCAGAGGGATTGATCCCAAGCATCTTAATAGCAAATATAAAGCCAATTATTGTTGCACCAGCAATGAATACACAAATGTGGCTGAATAAAGCTGTCCAAAAAAATTACGAGAATTTACAGAATTACGAAAATGTTTTGGCTTTGCAACCAAGTGAAGGCCTCTTAGCATGTGATGCTATTGGCATTGGTAAAATACCTCCAAATGATCTAATCCAATTAGCTCTTGAATTTATAGCTTCACATAAACAAAATGAATATCGCAAGGATTTACTTAATAAAGAAATTTTAATAACTGGAGGGTGTACCTTGGAGAAAATTGACGCGGCAAGACACATTACTAACAAAAGTTCTGGAGCTATGGGCCTACTTCTTTCTCAAGTAGCGAGGTTCAGGGGGGCACGAGTAAAATATGTTCATGGTCCTCTGAAAATCGATAAGAATCTTACTGATGGAATCAAAAGATATCAAATTGAAACTAGTGTTGATTTAATAAGGGCACTTAATAATGAAATATCAAATTGCGATTATTTTTTCATGAATGCAGCGGTATCTGATTTCAAAATAAACTCTGATACTTCAGCTAAAATTCCAAAAAATCAAATTAATGCTCATTTGAATCAAAACTTTGAGCTAGTCCCAGATATTTTAAAAACAATTAGCAAATCAAAAAAAGATAACCAAGTTTTTGTAGGCTTTTGTGCTTTTACAGGATCTATTGAAGAAGCACGAATGACAATTAAAGAAAAGATTATCCAAAAGGGTTGTGATTATCTATTCGCAAATCCAATTGATCTTGAGGGCCAAGGATTTGGCTTTTTGGCACAAAATGAAGGTTGGTTATTCGACACTAATAATATGGAACACTACATTAACAAAACATCAAAAATTGATTTAGCAAATAAATTAATAACCCAAATTATTTCATTAAAAAAATAAAAAAAATTTTTTAATTTGTATTTTTTTGTAATCTTAATCATTAAAAATAATGCGATAGCTTAAAATAATTCCAGTTTTTTTAAAATCTAAAAAGCTACGGGTTGTTTCGAGGATTTAATAGTCCTATCTTTTATGGTCCTTTCCCTTGTAATATCCGTACTGAACTTATTAGATGACCTTTAATCTATCGTCACAGAACTTTACTGCAACTTTAATTATGAGAATTCGTTCTTTCTTAGCTTTTGTTATTTCAATTTGTATAACTTTTGCTTTCGTACCTGTTAAAACATTTGCTTTTTCTGAAAGAGGAAATGCACAATTCACAGATGTTGTTAACACAGGAAAAGCTAATGATTGCCCTACATTAGACTCATCTCTTGTCGGATCAATATCTCTAGGGAATGGAGATAGCCTTAAAGGAATATGCATGCATCCAACAGAAGTTTATGTAAAAGTGCCAGGGACAAAACGAAAAGCTGCAGAATTTGTTTCTACAAAAATTATTAGTCCTAGAAATAACACCACAGTTACAGAAGTTTATGGAGATATAGATTCAGGAACTTTCAGTGAAAAAGGTGGTATTGATTTTCAACTTATTACTGTATTAACTCCAGGTGGTTTAGAGGTGCCGTTTGCATTCTCAGCAAAAGATCTTACAGCTGATTTACCTTCATCAATTGAGCCAGGCACTGAGATTAGTGGTTCAACATTTACACCTAATTACAGAACTGGTGACTTTCTAGATCCTAAGGCAAGAGCTAAAAATACTGGTGTTGAATATGCTCAAGGTTTAGTTGCATTAGGAGGCGATGACGAAGAACTTGCAAAAGAAAATATTAAAGTTGATGTAAACGGTACTGGCGTTATTACTCTTTCAATCAACAATGTAGATTCTGACACAGACGAATTTGCTGGTACTTTTGAGGCAGTCCAACCTTCAGATACAGATATGGGTTCAAAGGATCCACTTGATGTAAAAATAATTGGGGAGCTATACGGAAGAAAGGCATAAATCCTACTTAAGAGAAAAAGGGGGTTAAACCCCTTTTTTTTTTCAAAATTTTTCTTTATCAATTTAAAAATGGAATTACAACAAAAAACTAAAACAGATACTAATGGACTAATACCTCCTTATGGAGGAGAACTAAAAAATTTAATTATTAAAGATAAAAACCTTAAAAATGATCTTATCTCTAAAGCTACTTATGAGTTTGAATGTAGCGAGAGAAATGCATGCGATATAGAACTTTTGATGATTGGAGCTTTTTCTCCATTGGAAGGTTTTATGGATGAACATAACTACAATTCGGTAATTAAAAACAATAGAAATACAAATGGGTTTCTTTTTGGCTTGCCTATAGTATTTGATTCAAATAATGAAAAAGTAAAAGCTGGAGAGACAATATTGCTTACTTATAAAAAACAAAAAATAGCAGTTTTAGAAGTTAGCTCTAAATGGGAGCCTGACAAATCCTTAGAAGCTAAACTTTGTTATGGGACTAATTCTTTAGATCATCCTGCTGTTAAGATGATTTTTAACGAGAGAGGGAGATTTTATATAGGAGGAAGAGTTTATGGTTTAGAACTACCAATTAGAGAATTCCCCTGCAAAACCCCAGAAGAAGTTAGATCTACACTGCCATCAAATCATGATGTAGTTGCATTTCAATGCAGAAATCCAATTCATAGGGCACATTATGAATTATTTACTAATGCCTTACTTTCAGATAATGTCTCCTCTAACTCAGTTGTTTTAGTTCATCCAACTTGTGGACCAACTCAACAAGATGATATCCCAGGAAAAGTTAGATATTTGACCTATAAAGAATTAGAAGAGGAAATATCTGATGAAAGAATAAAATGGGCTTTTTTACCTTATTCAATGCATATGGCAGGGCCAAGAGAAGCTCTTCAACATATGATAATCAGAAGAAATTACGGCTGCACCCACTTTATTATTGGTAGAGATATGGCTGGTTGTAAGTCTTCATCAACTGGTGAAGATTTTTATGGTCCATATGACGCCCAGAATTTTGCGAATAAGTGTGCAGATGAATTGATGATGCAAACTGTTCCTTCAAAAAATTTAGTTTATACGAAGGAAAAAGGATACATAACTGCTGAAGAAGCTAAAGAATTTAATTATGAAATTATGAAACTTAGCGGTACTGAATTTAGAAAGAAATTGAGGAATGGCGAACCAATTCCTGAATGGTTTGCATTCAAAAGTGTAGTAGATGTTCTAAGACGCTCTTAATAATGTTTTATTATTAGTATTATAGATGTATTAGAGATTTTTTATCGTGAACAAACGTTGGAGAAACGTAGGACTATATGTCCTTGCTGTTATTACTGTAATTTTCATTGGTACCTCAGTTTTTGATAAACCTAGTGCTGAAAGTTCTACAAAGACCTTGAGATACAGTGATTTTATAGAGGCAGTACAAGATAAAGAAATCAGTAGAGTCCTAATATCTCCAGATAATGCCACAGCTCAAGTTGTTGAAAATGATGGGAGCAGATCTGAGGTTAATTTGGCTCCTGACAAAGATTTATTAAAAATACTGACTGAAAATAATGTAGATATAGCTGTAACTCCTACAAAATTAGCCAATCCATGGCAACAGGCTTTAAGTAGCTTAATTTTTCCAGTACTTTTGATTGGAGGTCTTTTCTTTCTTTTCAGAAGATCCCAAAGTGGTAATGCTGGAGGCGGTAACCCTGCCATGAGTTTTGGTAAAAGCAAGGCTAGATTGCAAATGGAACCATCTACCCAAGTAACTTTTTCAGATGTAGCTGGTGTTGAAGGTGCAAAACTAGAACTCACAGAAGTTGTAGATTTTCTTAAGAGCCCAGATAGATTTACTGCAGTTGGAGCAAAAATCCCAAAAGGAGTTCTTCTTGTTGGCCCTCCTGGTACAGGAAAAACATTGTTAGCAAAAGCAGTAGCTGGAGAAGCAGGCGTACCTTTCTTTTCAATATCTGGTTCAGAATTTGTAGAGATGTTTGTAGGAGTTGGAGCTAGTAGAGTTAGAGATCTTTTTGAACAAGCTAAAAAGAATGCTCCTTGTATCGTATTCATTGACGAAATAGATGCAGTTGGAAGACAAAGAGGTGCTGGTATGGGTGGAGGAAATGATGAGAGAGAACAAACATTAAATCAACTCCTAACCGAAATGGATGGTTTCGAAGGTAATTCAGGAATAATAATAGTTGCTGCTACCAACCGACCAGATGTCTTAGATTCAGCTTTAATGCGCCCAGGAAGATTCGACCGACAAGTAACAGTAGATAGACCAGATTATGCTGGAAGATTGCAAATTTTAAATGTTCATGCGAAAGATAAAACTCTTTCAAAAGACGTAGACTTAGATAAAGTCGCTAGAAGAACACCAGGATTCACAGGTGCCGATTTAGCCAACCTTCTCAATGAAGCAGCAATATTAGCAGCTAGAAAAGATTTAGATAAAGTTAGTAATGATGAAGTTGGTGATGCCATTGAAAGAGTTATGGCAGGTCCAGAAAAGAAAGATAGAGTTATCAGCGATAAGAAAAAAGAATTAGTCGCTTACCACGAAGCTGGTCATGCACTAGTCGGAGCATTAATGCCTGATTATGATCCAGTAGCAAAAGTTTCAATAATTCCTAGAGGTCAAGCTGGAGGTTTAACCTTCTTTACTCCAAGTGAAGAAAGAATGGAATCAGGTCTTTACTCTCGTTCTTACCTTCAAAATCAAATGGCGGTAGCTCTTGGTGGAAGAGTTGCTGAAGAAATAGTTTATGGAGAAGAAGAGGTAACAACTGGAGCTTCAAATGATTTACAACAAGTTGCCAATGTGGCAAGACAAATGATTACTAAATTTGGCATGAGTGACAAAATAGGACCAGTTGCTCTAGGTCAATCTCAAGGTGGAATGTTTCTCGGAAGAGATATGAGCTCTACAAGAGACTTCTCTGAAGACACAGCCGCAACAATTGATGTAGAGGTTTCAGAACTTGTTGATATTGCCTACAAGAGAGCCACAAAAGTTTTATCAGAAAATAGAAGTGTTCTTGACGAAATGGCTCAAATGTTAATTGAAAGAGAGACTATAGACACTGAAGATATCCAAGATTTGCTCAACCGATCAGAAGTTAAAATAGCAAATTATATCTAGTTTTAAAAAAAATATTTAATGAATATTAGAAAGGATTCTTTTTCGAAGTTCCTGAAAAAAGATTCTTTTTTTTTACTCATAAAACCTGAAGATAACATTTACACAAATACTTCAATAAGAAATTCATTTTTTGAAGAATTAGAAAGCTTAATAAAATTAGGATTAAAGAATATTGAAATAAGTTGGTCTAACAACGAAAATTGGTTAGATTTAGTATCAGATATCAAAATTAAATATCCAAGAATTAATTTAGGCTCTGCCTCCATTGTTAATAAGCAATCAATAGAAGATTCTCTAAAAATTGGATTAAATTTTTCGATGATGAAATTTTGGGATAAAGAGCTCTTCAATTATGCGCAGTCAAAAAATTATTTACTAATTCCTGGAATTAATAATTTAAAGGATCTTAAGGAAGCGATAAATTTAAATTGCAACATTATTAAAATTTACCCAATAAAAAATAAAGATAGTTTGATAGATATACTCAACTATAAAAATATTGATTTCATTGCTGCTGGGGAACTATCAATCAATGATTTAAAAACTTGTAAATCTTTAGGTTATAAAGCAGTTGTAATTGGAGATAAAGCTATCAAAAATAAAAAATTTGATCCAAAAATATTTGAATGGCTCAAAAATAATTAAATGAAATATAAATATAATTTATCCAACAAAACCATTACTTATTTATTAAGTAACATTGAGCATGATTTAGAAGCAAATGATCAGCAAGTACTAAAGCGACCATAGCATCAACCATAGGCACCGCTCTCGGTAGAACGCATGGATCATGTCTTCCTTTTGCTTTCATCAGTACTTCTTTACCTTTAGCATTCACTGTTTTCTGTTCTTTTCCAATGGTTGCTGTAGGTTTAAAAGCTATCTTCATCTCAATATTTTCACCATTACTTATTCCGCCCTGTATACCTCCTGAATTGTTTGATGTAGTTCTTAACTTACTAGAATCATCAGACTTAATAAACGAATCATTATGTTCGCTTCCTTTTAAATAAGTTCCAGAGAAACCTGAACCTATTTCAAAGCCTTTCGTGGCAGGCAAAGACATCAAAGCCTTTGCTAAATCAGCTTCTAATTTATCAAAAACAGGCATTCCAAGACCAGAGGGAACATTTCTTACTAGACATTCAATAACACCGCCGCAAGAGTCTCCTTGACGCTTTAATTCCTTAATTCTCTCGATCATTTCTGTTGATACCTTTTCATCAGGACATCTAACAATATTAGAATCTATTTTCTTGAGAGAAATCTTCTCTTTATTTATATCAGAATCAATATCATGTATACGCTTTACCCAAGATAGTATTTCAGTGTTACAGAAGGTTTTTAATAATTGTTTTGCTACAGCACCAGCAGCTACTCTCCCAATTGTTTCTCTAGCAGAGGCTCTCCCACCGCCAGAACTTGCCTGAATTCCATATTTCAGATGATATGTACCATCTGCATGAGAAGGTCTAAATACCTGCTCCAAATTATTATAATCTCCTGGTCTTTGATCCTTATTTCTTACCAACATTGCTATTGGAGTCCCAAGTGTTAACCCTTCCTTTAACCCACTTAATATTTCAATTTTATCTTCTTCATTTCTGGGTGTTGTAATGTCACTTTGGCCAGGTCTGCGCCTATCCAATTCATTTTGTATCAGATTTATATCTATTTTTAATTTAGGTGGACATCCATCAAGGATAACTCCTACTGCACCACCATGTGATTCTCCAAAAGTACTAACACGAAAAATTTTTCCAAAACTACTACTCATAGAAATATCAAATGTTTTATCTATATAAACATTATATGAAACCAATTGAAAATTAAACAAAAAAAAAGCCCCCAAAAGGGGACTTGTAAATTTAAGAACTTTAAGCTTAACCGATAGCTGGAGCTGAAAGAGCTACTGTTGTAGACTCAGCTGCTGCTAGATCAAGTGGGAAGTTGTGAGCGTTACGCTCGTGCATTACTTCCATACCAAGGTTTGCTCTGTTAAGAACGTCACCCCATGTAGGAACAATCTTACCGTTTGCATCAACAACTGACTGGTTGAAGTTGAAACCGTTAAGGTTGAATGCCATTGTGCAGATACCCATTGAAGTTAACCATACACAAACAACTGGGAATACAGCTAGGAAGAAGTGAAGACTTCTGCTGTTGTTGAAACTTGCATATTGGAAGATTAAACGACCGAAGTAGCCATGAGCTGCAACGATGTTATATGTTTCTTCTTCTTGTCCGAACTTGTAACCATAGTTCTGAGACTCTGTCTCAGTTGTTTCTCTGATTAGAGATGAAGTAACAAGTGAACCGTGCATAGCTGAGAATAAAGATCCTCCGAACATACCAGCAACTCCAGCCATGTGGAATGGGTGCATAAGAATGTTGTGCTCTGCCTGGAAAACAAACATGAAGTTGAATGTTCCAGAGATACCTAGAGGCATTCCGTCAGAGAATGAACCTTGACCGAATGGGTATACAAGAAATACTGCGAAAGCTGCTGAAACTGGTGCAGAGTATGCTACACAGATCCAAGGACGCATACCTAGACGGTATGAAAGCTCCCACTGTCTTCCCATGTATGCTGAGATACCAATTAGGAAGTGGAAAATTACAAGCTGGTAAGGACCACCGTTGTATAACCACTCATCTACAGTAGCTGCTTCCCAAATTGGGTAGAAGTGTAGACCAATAGCGTTAGATGAAGGAACAACTGCACCTGAGATGATGTTGTTTCCGTATAGGAATGAACCAGCAACTGGCTCTCTAATTCCGTCAATGTCTACTGGTGGTGCTGCGATGAATGCAACGATGAAGCAAGCCGCTGCTGTAAGAAGGCATGGAATCATTAAGACGCCGAACCAACCAACATAAATTCTGTTGTTAGTTGATGTTACCCACTCACAAAACTGTGGCCAACCTTTTAACAGCGAAGAACGCTGCTGCTGAATAGTTGTCATGAGTTCGTAAAGTATGTCTCTAAAGTGAGACGTGTAAATAAAAACGGAAAATAAGTTCCGCTTCGAAGATTTTAGACCAAAATCGCTAAAAATGTGTAAATATTTTTCTTTAAGTAAAGTTATTTTTTGGAAAACAGGAGAAAAGAACTTCCATGTCTTAAGATTTCCTTTGTTATTGAGGATTCAACTTGGTAATAATCGAATGGCTTCTTAACGGAAAAAGATCTAGAGAGGTAGTTTCCTTAAAAAAGGCTAAGCATAGAAGACTGCAATTAGAGGCTTTTGGAGCTGTTATTTATTGGAGTGAAAGAATTTAGGTTTTTAAGGTTTAAAAATTAAAAAAAAAGGTAAAAGTATTAAATATTAAATAAACTTATCTATAAAATAAAAAATCCTTATTAGTTTTCAACGATTTATTGTTCTGGTTTCTTAATTTAAAAACTTTCAAACTCTTGAACCCATTGTTTTTTGGAATAAATCACTTCTTTTTTTGTGTAGCTCATGGCAATTTTTTTTTCCTTATAAGCAACTTCTCCAATAAAAACAGGCCAAATCAATTGATCCTGTTCATATTTGTGGATTATTCCTTGGCTATCCAGAAATAATGGATCTCCTTTTTTAATCATTTTCCAATCTTGGTTTATTCTCTCAGGATGAATTATGCCATCAATATCTCCCATTTCATCTCTTGGATAATCTATACTGCCTTGATGAACGTGAACCACTAATTCCTTTGGAAGTTCTATAAGTTTATTTTTTAATTTATCTATCTCTTCTCTTATGGAGCTAATTATTAGTGAGAATCTATTAATAATATTTAGATCATAAAAATTTTGTGCGACAGCTCCTATTTCAATAACTAAACCACATGGCCAAGCTTCTACAAGAAAGCCTGTTTGGGCTTTATCTTTTTCGTGCAAATAAATAGGCAATCCAAATTTGTTCTGCAGTAATGCAGCTAAACAAAAATCTTTGGATCTCCTCCCATACATAACAATGCTTGTTCCCATATTTGCAGTAGTAGTGTGCAAATCAATTGCAATTTGACAGGGTTTAGTTCCGTCAATTCCAAATTCATCTACTAAAAAATTGGCTCTATTAGTTTCATAAAAGCTATTCTTGTATTGATCAAAATTCTCACTTTCTTTAAAAGATCTATTTAAATCTACATCTATATATCTGCAACCTTTTTCATAGGCAGCAGGATTACCTATGATGTATACATACTCAATACCATTATTTAAACTATTTTCCTTGCTATTAAATTGCTTAACAGCCCAAACAGGATTAATTTCATTCCCATGAGTGCCTGAAACGATAAGTATTCTTTGAACAGTCATTTTTTCTTTAAAAATAAAATTTTATGCAAAATAAATACCTTATAAAGTCCTCCAGAAAATTCTGGTTTTGGTTTTGGACCCAATTAATGAATGGCTTTGCGCCATCAGATTTACATGGTAATTATAAAAGGCCTAAAGGTATAACAATTAATAGTGAATACGACATTAATAATGAGAATGGACAAATTTATTTATTAGTAGGTCATTCTTGTCCATGGTGTCAAAGAACTTTACTCGTCCACGAAATAAAAGATTTATCTAAAACAGTTAAAGTAATTTTTTTAAAGGCAGATGTTGAGCATGGCGAATGGATTTTCAATACAAAGATTAAAGGATGTGTAAGACTTTCAGACCTTTACAAAAAAGCTAAAAAAAAGATTATTTTTAGAGCGACATTACCTCTTTTAATTAGCTTTGTAAAAGATGAAGTAAACATTCTGTCTAATGAAAGTTCACAGATTATAAGATTACTCAATTCAATAAAAAGTGAATCGAAATATCATGCATTAAGTATTAAAGATGGTAATCAAAAATTTTTAGATTTAATTAATAACAGCATTAATGATGGCGTATACAAATGTGGTTTCGCCAGAAACCAGACAGCTTACGAAAAATCAAGTAAAAATCTTTTTGCAGCTATAAATGAAATTGAAAATTTACTACAGAAAAATAAAGGGAACTGGATATTTGGTGAAGAGATAACCTACGCAGATATTTACCTTTTCCCAACGCTTATAAGATGGGAATTGATATATAGCAAACTTTTCAAATGTACTGAACAAGAATTATCAAGTTTTGAAAAGATTATTGAATGGAGATTAAAATTCTTTAAATTATCTAACGTAAATAGGACATGCTTCGACAATGAATGGAAAAAAGATTACTACAAAGCTTTATTTCCTTTAAACCCAAATCAAATAATCCCAGTTTTACCATCACTAAAGGAAATAATGAAAGTAGAGACCTAAAAAAAAATAAATCAATTTAAAAAAAAAATGATGTTGTAATGAACACTTATTTAGTTCATAGATAATGCAATTTCATGAGAAATTAACTATGTTATGTATGTCTACTAAAGTACGAAAAGCTTAAAATGAAATCCATTGACGAACACATCAAAAAAGATCAATCGGAAATCGAATCTGCAAAAGCAGAGGGCAATCTTCCAAAGGTCAGACATTTAACTGAAGAGCTAAAAGAACTAGAAGAATACAAGGATCATCATCCAGATGATAAACATGACCCTAATGCTTTGGAACTATTCTGCGATGCAAACCCGGATGAACCAGAATGTCTTGTTTATGATGATTAAGTTTATTGTGATAGATAATTCACATTAAAAAAAGGGCTATAATAGCCCTTTTTTATTTTTTAATTCTGTTAGTAATCTCTATTAAAGTCAGATGGACTTCCTGTAAGCGAGCATACAACCGACTCTTCATTTTTCATTTCCTTGACTTCAACAATTGGCCTTCCCATTTTCTTCAAAACCTCAATATCTTGAATGGTTTGACATCTAGCTATTATTTTTCCTTCTTGATCAAAGCAAGTATAGAAATTCATATTGTTTTTAAAGAGTATCTTATTTATGACTAATTTTCATTAGTAAATCAAGTGTATTTTTTTACAACAAAATTTTTATTTTAATTTAGATCCTTTTCCATACTTCAGAAAGCAGTGAAGATAAACCTTTTTTTAAAGATGAAGAAATAACTAAAACTTTCTTTTTAGATAAATCTTCTAACTTTTTTGTAATTATTTTCAAATAATCAACATCTACCAGCTCCATTTTGTTCAATACAATTATCCTCTCTTTATCTAAAAGACCTTTCCCATATTTTTTTAATTCCTGCTCAATTATCTCAAAATCATGTAGAGGATTTTCTGCAATCGCATCAATTAAGTGAACAAGTATCTTCGTTCTTTGGATATGCCTTAAAAAATCATGTCCTAAACCTACTCCATCAGCTGCCCCTGATATTAAGCCAGGAATATCCGCAAAAAGGCAACCATGTCCATCAATTTTTCTCACTACACCTAAGTTAGGTATTAGTGTTGTGAAAGGATAATTAGCAATTTTTGGACGGGCAGATGACACAACGGAAATCAAAGTACTTTTCCCAGCATTTGGAAGGCCTATAATCCCAACCTCTGCAAGAAGTTTTAGTTCTAATTGAACCTCCCATACCTCACCATCTTTTCCTTCAGTGAATGATTCTGGGGCTCTATTTTGATTGCTTAAATAGTAAGCATTACCATGTCCACCTCTCCCTCCAATAGCAATAGTTAAACTCTGTTTATCTTTAGTTAAGTCTCCTAAAATAATGCCAGTTTTAATATCCCTTATTTCTGTGCCACAGGGAACTTTAAGGATTGTATCCCCACCTGAAGCACCTGATCTGTTATTAGGACCCCCTTTGCTGCCATCTTCAGCAATTATTTCACGTTTGAATTTGAAATCTAATAGTGTTTGAAGATTATTATCAGCTAACAAAATGATTGAACCCCCTCTGCCACCATTTCCCCCCGAAGGTCCTCCAGCAGGAACAAATTTTTCTCTCCTAAATGAAACTATTCCATTTCCACCTTTTCCTGCTTTAAGAATAATGTTCGCTTGATCAATAAATTGCACTTAATACTCTTATTAAATAGTTTTCTAGGTATTTTAAATTTTATTTTATCCACGCAATACTGCAACCAGGTCCACCCTCGTTGTTGGCTGCATCTTCAATCTTATCAACATAATTTAAACCTGATAACCAATTTCTTAATCCTTTTTTTAATTTCCCTGTTCCAATTCCATGAATAATCCATAGCGGTCCATGAAATTTTCTCATTTTCTCTTCAATAATAATTTCGGCTTCATGAACTCTTAACCCTCTTACGTCGATTGTATTTTTACTAGTTCTAATTTTAGAAAACGAAAAATCTTCTCTTACAGACTTGATCTCAATTTTTGACCTTTTGAAATTAGGCTTTTCTCCATTAATACCTTCGAAGTCATTTACAGATAATGTACTTCTAAATGAACCACATTTAACTTCGTAAAAACCACCTTTTTTATCTAAATCTACAATTTGTCCCGTACTATTTAGACTTTTAATTTTTACAAAATCTCCTACCTGGGGATTCCATGATATTGACTTTTCAAATTTTTTTTGGGTTAAATGTTCTGTCTCTATTTCCTTTAATCTTTTTCCAATAATTCTTGTATCCTCTCCATTAACATTTTTATCTCTTAATTTTTTAATAAGATCTATTACCTCTTTTTTAGCGGATACAATATGTTTTGATAATTTAGACCTTTCAATTTCCTGGATTTTTTCAGCATTTATTTTTTGATATTCATAATTTCTCTTCAGTTCATCATGTAATATTTCAGTCCTTGCAATCAGTTCTGCAGCCGCTTCTGCAGAATCTTGTTGTTTAATCCTCTCTTCCTCAAGTCCTTTAATAATACTGTTAATATTATCAACTTCTTTTGGCTTAAGATAATTTGCAGCTTCATTGAGTATGCTTTCATCGAGTCCAATTTTCTTTGAAATGGACAAAGCATTACTTCTCCCAGGTATGCCCCAGTTGAGTATATATTTTGGCTTTAAAGAATCCTCATCAAAGGCAACTGATACGTTTTCAAATCTGGAGTCATTATATTTTAGAGCCTTAATATCTCCATAATGTGTAGTTGCCAAAGTGATATCAGATTTATTTGCAAATTCTTTTAATAAAGCAATAGCAAGAGCACTTCCTTCTAGAGGATCTGTACCAGATCCAATCTCATCTAACAAAACAACTGATAATCCTTTTTTATTATCAAGTGAATCTAATATCTCTTTTATGCGTGATATATGTCCACTGAAAGTAGATAAATTTTCTTCTAATGATTGATTATCTCCTATATCCACATAAATATTAGGACAAAAAGGGATGACAGGATTATTGGTTGAGGGTATCAATAATCCTGCTCTAGCCATAAGTAAAGACAAACCCAAACCTTTTAAAGCTGCCGTTTTACCTCCAGTATTTGGACCTGTAATAGCTACAACCTTAATATTTCTATTTATATGAAAATCGACAGCCACTGGGGGAGGAGCACCTTTTTTCTTATGTTCCCAAATCAATAACGGATGAGAAAAACCAATTAAAGAAATAATAGGATTTTTCTCAAACGTAGGAGTTTTGCCTCCAATCCATTTCGAATACCTTGAACGAGTTAAAGCATTTTCTAATCTCAATAAAATAGATGCCATTTCAATAAGATTTTCTGAATTATCACTAACAACTTGAGACCATTTCTTAAGTAATTTGAATTCTTCTGCTGTGATCCTAGCCTCTAGAGAAGCAATCTTATTACCTTTAGTTACCACACTATCAGGTTCAAAATATACTGTATTTCCGGAAGATGAAGAGTCATGAATTATACCTTTAAATTTGTCTACATAATTAACTTTCACTGCTAAAACTGGCCTTCCATATCGATCACCAATAGTAGTATCTTGCAAATAAGCTAAATTCTTTTGAATAAATTTCTCAACTAATATTTTTCTTTCAAGTTTCTTAGATAATAATTCTTTTCTAAGAATAGATAGTTCATTACCAGCATTGTCTGAAATCCTTCCATTAGATTCAATGCCTTTTTTAAAAATCGTTTCGATATTCTGATGGTCAATTAAATTTTTTGTAAATGATGAAATATAAGGCCTTTGTTCAAAATCTAATAAGATTTTTTTTAAATTTCTTGCTGCAGCAATTGTTTTCGCTATTTCTAATAATTCAGAAGATGAAATTACACCTCCCTTGGAACAAATTTCAATATTTCTACTAATATCAAAAACACCAGAAAAACTAATTGATTTATCTAAATTATTTTCTAGCTCATTTATTTCAACAGTTTCATTCAAAAGTCTTTTAGATACTTCGTATTCTGAAGGAATATCAAAACTTAAAATTGCTAGTTTACCCATCTCCGTTGAGGCGAATGAAGATAAATGCGTTTTTAATGAATTCCACTCTAAAAGGCTTAAAGATTCATCTTCTAAGGTGTTATCTGAATGTGATTTTTTAAAATAACTTTTCTCTTGCATACAAAAAAAAAGAATCAAACATTCGATTGAATTCCTTCGGGAGGAACATAAAGCATCTCGAGCCAGTTTCCTTCAGTATCCTTCATATAAAAAGATGCTGTTCCATCTCTATGTTCATGTAAGGGACCAACTTTTACACCAGAATTTCTTAAATCATTTTGAATATTTTCCACATCTTTTTTATTTTCAAAATGAAAAGCGAAGTGAGGGCCAGCAGCTTTGTAGCTGGGGCCTAACAACGCAAGTCCATCTTTCCCTTTACCAGCTTCTAAATAAGACCAATCTTTATCGTCCCAAACTAAATTCATACCCAGCTTAATATAAAAGGATTTCGCCCTTTCGAGATTCTCTACTCTAAGTGCAATGTGACCAATTCTATTTACTTCTTGGGAAAATTTCAAAACAAAGCAGTTAATTTATTACTTACTAAGAATAAACCAAATTTTTGCCAATAATGAGTTTTTAAGTATCCTGCAACCATTGAGATGCATCACAAGCATGATAAGAGAGTATTAATTTTGCTCCTGCTCTTTTAAAACTAAGCAATGTTTCTAAAACAATATCTTTTTCGTTAATCCAGTTCTTCATAGCTGCAGACTTTACCATAGAATACTCCCCACTAACGTTGTATGCTGCTATAGGTTTATTTGAAAAAGTGCTTAATCTATAAACAATATCCAAGTATGAAATTCCTGGTTTTACCATCAAAATATCAGCTCCTTCATACTGATCCAATGCAGATTCAATTAAAGCCTCTTTTGAATTGGCAGGGTCCATTTGATATGTAGACTTATTATCTGGAATTATTTTCTTACTATTTTCCCTTGGAGCTGAATCTAAAGCAGTTCTGAATGGTCCATAATAAGCAGAAGAATATTTTGCTGTGTAACTAATAATACCTACATCACTAAATCCTTTACTATCAAGAGCAGTTCTTATTGCTCCCACTCTCCCATCCATCATGTCACTAGGGCCAATAAAATCTGCTCCAGCATTAGCTTGTGTTAAAGCTTGTTTTTTTAAAATTTCGATTGTTTCGTCGTTCAATACTTTTCCAGTTTCATCAACTAATCCATCATGACCATCACAAGAGTATGGGTCTAAGGCAACATCTGTCATAATTGCCATTTCTGGAATCTCTTTTTTTAATATCCTAATAGCTTTAGGAATTAAACCGTCTTCATTAAAACATTCTGCTCCATCTTCAGTCTTTAAGCTATCGTTAATTTTTGGGAAAAGAACTACACACTTTATTCCCAATTCCCATGCCCTAGTAACCTCCTTTATTAAACCATTAATATCCCATCTATAAGTTCCGGGCATTGCTGAAATTTCCTCTTTAAAATCTTTTTCATGAATAAATAATGGATATATAAAGTCCGATGCCTTTAGATGGTTTTCTCTAACCATTTCTCTAATTGCCTCAGTTCTTCTTAGTCTTCTTGGACGAATAATCGAATTCATTTGAATATTATTTAAATTAAAAAAATATTTATCTAATACATTAATCGCTTGCCTCGCACATAAATCAATCAGAGACTACTTTTGTTCAGGAAAATTAACTAAAATTTATTAAATAAGTGAAAAAAAAGTTACAAAAATATTTTGCACAAACTTCATTTTTCACAAATTTACGTCATTTAGAGATAATATCTTCTAGTTAAGTGTTTATTTTAAGGAGAGCATCTTTGAAAATAATTAATGGATTTCATCTGAAAAATGTGCGAGGCGATATTCTTGGAGGCATCACTGCCGCAGTAGTGGCTTTACCTCTCGCTCTTGCTTTTGGTAATGCTGCGTTAGGACCTGGCGGAGCAATTTATGGACTATATGGAGCAGTAGTAGTTGGTTTTTTAGCAGCATTATTCGGCGGGACACCTGCTCAAGTTAGTGGACCTACCGGTCCCATGAGTGTCACTGTTGCAGGTGTAGTAGCGGGCTTAGCAGCAGTAGGAGTTCCAAGAGATCTTTCTGCAGGACAAATTTTACCTTTAGTTATGGCAGCAGTAGTAATTGGCGGCTTCCTACAAATATTATTCGGGATTCTAAAACTTGGTAAATACATTACTTTAGTTCCATATTCTGTTGTTTCAGGATTTATGTCTGGTATTGGAGTAATAATCATTGCGCTTCAGATTGGACCATTACTTGGAATTAGTACTCGAGGTGGAGTAGTCGAATCTTTAACTACTGTATTTTCAAATTTCCAGCCCAATGGAGCTGCTATTGGAGTAGCAATAATGACACTAGGTATAGTATTTCTTACTCCTAGAAAAATAAGTCAGTGGGTTCCTTCTCCTCTCTTAGCACTATTGATAGTTACCCCAATATCAATATTCATTTTTGGAGATGGAGCTATTGATAGAATTGGAGAAATTCCAAGGGGAGTCCCATCTTTAAATTTCCCAAGTTTTAATCAATATTTCCCAATTATTTTCAAAGCAGGATTAGTACTAGCAGTACTTGGCGCAATCGACTCCTTACTAACATCTTTAGTAGCAGACAATATCTCTCAAACAAAACATAATTCTGATAGAGAACTTATCGGTCAAGGAATAGGAAATGCTGTTGCAGGTCTATTTTCAGGTTTACCAGGAGCAGGAGCAACAATGAGAACAGTTATAAATGTTAAATCAGGAGGATCAACCCCCATTTCTGGTATGGTTCATTCGGTTGTGTTGTTGATAGTTTTAGTTGGTGCAGGACCTTTAGCTGAACAAATACCAACTGCATTGTTAGCAGGAATTCTCATAAAAGTAGGCTTAGATATTATTGATTGGGGATTCTTGAGGAGGGCTCACAAATTATCTTTAAAAACATCAGTTGTAATGTACGGCGTACTTTTAATGACTGTTTTTTGGGATTTAATTTGGGCAGTTTTAGTAGGTGTATTCATAGCAAATATGCTTACTATTGATTCAATAACCGAAACTCAACTAGAAGGTATGGATGAGGATAATCCTTTATCAAAAGATGATCAAGCTAAAAATGCATTACCTGCAGATGAAAAAGCACTACTAGATAGATGTTTAGGAGAAGTAATGTTATTTAGACTTAAAGGACCACTTAGTTTTGGAGCAGCTAAAGGTATATCTGAGAGAATGATGCTAGTAAGAAACTACAAGGTTTTGATATTAGATATCACTGATGTACCAAGACTTGGAGTAACGGCTACTCTCGCAATTGAGGATATGATGCAAGAAGCAAAAAATAATTCCAGAAAAGCATTTGTTGCTGGGGCAAATGAAAAAGTAAAAGACAGATTAGCTAAGTTTGGAGTTGAAGGGATTATTGAAACAAGAAAAGAAGCTTTGGAAACTGCTCTAAATGAAATAGCCTAATAATTTATGGAAATAAATCCAATTCTGCAAAATGTATTAGCCCCGCCAGTTCTTTTCTTTTTAATTGGAGCAATATCAGTACTATTTAAATCTGATTTAGAAATACCAGCTCCATTACCTAAACTCTTCTCGTTATATCTTCTCCTAGCTATTGGATTTAAAGGTGGTATAGAGATACAGGAAAGTGGGTTTACTGATCAAGTATTGCCGACTTTAAGTGCTGCAATACTTATGTCACTATTAATCCCGCTGATTGGATTCTTGATTTTAAGATTTAAGTTTGATGTCTTTAACTCTGCAGCAATAGCAGCAGCATACGGCTCAATAAGTGCTGTTACATTTATTTCTGCAGAAAGTTTTTTAGAAAGTCAAAAAATAGCTTTTGATGGGTTTATGGTTGGCGCCTTAGCTTTAATGGAATCCCCGGCAATCATAGTGGGATTATTACTTGTGAAATTTGCAGCTCCAAAAAATAGACCAAAATCAAGGAAAATGCATCTAAGCGCAATATTACATGAATCCCTATTGAATGGATCAGTTTATTTATTGCTTTCAAGCTTAATTGTTGGATTTCTGACTGCATCCAGTAATCCATCAGGGATTGCAAAAATGGAGCCTTTTACTGGACAATTATTCTATGGAGCAGAATGCTTCTTCTTGTTAGATATGGGAATAGTCGCTGCTCAAAGATTGCCTAGATTGAAGAATGCGGGTTCTTTCTTGATTGGCTTTGCTATTTTTATGCCTTTATTTAATGCATTCATTGGTGTTTTCGTTGCAAGATTTTTATCTTTAGGGCCTGGCAATGCACTTTTATTTGTGGTTTTATGTGCAAGCGCCTCTTATTTGGCAGTTCCTGCAGCGATGAGGATGACTGTTCCAGAAGCTAAATCTAGTTACTATATTTCAACTACACTAGGTCTAACTTTCCCATTCAATATAGTTCTCGGCATTCCCATATATATGAGTTTAGTAAATACAATTATCCCAATTTCACCTCTATAAAAATGAAAAGATTAGACTTAATATTTAGTGAAAGAGAACTAGATGCAATCATTAAAACATTGGAAAAAGCTAATGTTCCCGGATATACAGTTATGAAACACGCCACAGGCAGAGGGCCTGAAAGAGTTGTTACTGAAGATATGGAATTTACTGGATATGGATCAAATGCTCATGTAATTGTTTTTTGTGAGCAGGAATTAATAGATAAAATGAGGGATAACATCAGGGACGATTTAAGCTACTACGGAGGAGTCGCTTATATTTCTGAAGCAACACCCCTCTAAATTAAAGAAGAAATATTTATTTTTAAGAATGAATCCAATCTACTCTTATATTTTTTCTACTATTTAAATATCTATCAATTGACATCGCGGCAATACATCCATCAGAAGCCGCTACTACTGCTTGCTTAAATGGTGTATTTCTAATATCTCCAATAGCCCATACTCCATCAGAGTTTGTAGACATAAAGTCATCCACAATAACTCCTCCGTCTTCTTTTAAAGCAATTTGATCCCCTAAAAAATCAGTAATCGGCTTTGAACCACTCATATAAACAAAGACTCCATCTAAATTTAAATTGATAGGATTTTCCTCTTGCTTATTTTTTACAACAACCCCATTAACACCCATATCATCACCCAATATTTCCAATAATCTTGTTCTACTCCAATGTTTTATATTTGAATTATCCATCAATTCCATAGCTTCTTGATTATCTGATTTAGGATCACTTGATGTGATCCAATGCACAGTTGATGCAAATTTAGTTAAAACAGTTGCTTCTTCAATTGCCTCCTTGTTCACTCCAATAACGGCAACGTCTCTATTTTTATAAAAAGCCCCATCACATGTAGCACAATAACTTACTCCTTTTCCAAGAAAATCCGCTTCGCCCTTAAATGATGCAGGCCTACCCATAGCTCCACTTGCAAGTACAAGTGCTTTAGCTTTGAAAGTGCCTTCGGGTGTGTAAACCATTTTCCATTCTCCACTAGCGTCTATTCCAAACACTTGTGCTCTTCTATAATCTGTGCCGTATTGCACAGCCTGATCTCTCATTAGAGTAAGTAATTTCTCCCCACTTATATCAACAGGAACACCTGGATAATTAGCTATTTGATGAGTTATTGCTAAGGCGCCAACAGATGGATTTTTATCTAAAATTACTGTCTTTAAGTTTGAACGAGATGTATAAAGTGCGCAAGTACATCCTGCCGGGCCTCCTCCGATAATAACTACATCTGACTCAATGATTTCCAATTTAATAAAACTCCTTTTTAGTAGTTAATTAGATGAGCTCTTGGTTAGAAGATATCTTTAATGTAAATACCTAACCTTATATATAGATATAAGTTAAAAGAAAAAATAGAAAAAAGCATAATATAGAAACAAACTTACATAGGAAAAACATAAAAAATTAATTATTAAAATGATCAGTTTCGTGAAATGTTCTTTATTGATCTATTATTAGCTAAAATCGAAAAGTCAACTGCAGCAGAAACATTATATTTTTCATGACCAACTCTGACTACCTTTTAAAAGCTGCCATTAAAAAAGTTACCGAAAAATTAAACGAGATATTGGTTGAAAAAATTGAAGAAGCAACAAATATTGCTCAGGATGCTCCAGAAATTATCAAAAAAGAATTTGATAGTTTGAAAGAATCCATAATCGAAGAAGCCTCAAGAATGGAGAAAGCTGAAAATATTCAAGAAAATGAGTCCACAAATACTTATCAAGATTCCAAAATAAAAAATGCTTTAAATGAAATTGAAGATATCAATAAGCAAATTGATCTCTTTAATAAAACTATAAATAATCAAATTAAATGAGTTATCACATTCTTCATTCTCGTTTAAAAAAATTGAAGAGGGCATGTCTTATTTGGTTAACTCTGATTTCGCTTTTCATAAATTTGTGGATAGATAATATTAGATTTACCATTTTCCAAACTAAGAGCGATAAAAAAAGTAGGGTCCAAATTAAAAGAGCTAGGTGGTTTACTAATCAATTAATAAAGCTGGGTTCAGCATTTATTAAAATTGGACAATTATTATCAGCGAGACCTGATTTAATTCCTAATACCTGGATACAGGAATTGTCTAAATTGCAGGATCAAGTTCCAAATTTTTCATTTGAGCAAGTTGAAGAAACTATAAAAGAAGAACTAGGTTCTAAGTTTAATGAAATAGATCAAATAATAGTTGATCCGGTTGGATCAGCATCGCTAGCTCAGGTTCATAGGGCGACTTTAAAAGATGGTAAGAAAGTAGTTTTTAAAGTTCAAAGACCCAATTTAAAAGAATTGTTTATTATTGATTTGGGCATAATGCAGCAAATAGCAGGATTATTGCAGAAAAATAAGAATTGGAGTAGAGGTAGAAACTGGGTTGAGATTGCTAAAGAGTGTAGGAAAGTTCTCATGAAGGAACTTGATTTTAATTGTGAAGCACAATATGCAGCAAGATTTAGACAGCAATTTCTTGATGATGAAAATGTTGAAGTTCCTGAAGTAATTTGGGATATGAGCAGTGAAAAAGTGCTTTGTTTAAGTTATCTGGAAGGAACAAAAATAAGCGATTTAGAAAAATTAAAATCACAAGAAATTGATTTACCTAAAATTGCAGAAATAGGTGCCATCAGCTATTTAAAACAATTAGTAAATTACGGTTTTTTTCATGCAGACCCTCATCCAGGGAATCTAGCGGTTTCAAAGGAAGGTAAATTGATTTTTTATGATTTTGGAATGATGGGCAATATTTCAAATAACCTTCAAACAAGATTAGGAGGAATGGTTAAGGCTGCTGCATTAAGAGACGCCTCATCACTTGTTAGTCAATTACAACAAGCTGGACTAATTTCAAAAGATATTGATGTAGGACCAGTAAGAAGATTAGTTAGACTAATGCTTAAAGAAGCTTTAACTCCGCCATTCAGTCCTAATATAATTGAAAAATTATCTGGAGATTTATACGAACTTGTTTATGAAACACCATTTCAACTCCCAGTAGATTTAATCTTTGTGATGAGAGCTTTATCAACTTTTGAAGGAGTTGGTAGAATGCTTGATCGAGGGTTTAACCTTGTATCAGTTACCAAGCCTTATTTAATAGAACTTATGACTTCAAATAATCAAACTCCCAATGATTTAATTAACCAATTTGGAAGGCAAGTAGGCGAAATAGGATCTAAAGCTGTTGGAATTCCCAAAAGAATAGATGAAAGTTTAGAAAGATTAGAGCAGGGCGATTTACAATTGCAAATAAGAATGGGAGAGTCTGATAGACAATTCAAAAAAATGTTTACTGCTCAAAAAACCTTAGGCCATTCAATTCTTATAGGAAGCTTATCAATTGCATCTGCTTTACTTGTAACCAATAAACAAAATAATTTTGCTTTGTTGCCACTTTTTTTTGCACTACCAATAAGTATTGATTGGATAAAATGCCAATTAAGTATGAGAAAAGGCTCACGTTTAGAAAAACTTAAGCGATAAAAAACTATATATTTTTGGGACCTAAACCTAAAGCTCCAGCGAATCTTGCTTGATTTCCTAATTCCTCCTCGATTTTTAAGAGCCTATTGTATTTTGCAATTCTTTCACTTCTACTCAAAGAACCGGTCTTGATCTGACCTGATCTTGTGGCCACAGATAAATCAGCTATTGTTGTATCTTCGGTTTCACCGCTTCTATGACTAATAATACTTGTGAAACCAGACATTTTAGCTAACTCAATAGCTTCCAAAGTTTCAGTTAATGTTCCAATTTGATTTACCTTTATTAGGATTGAATTGGCGGATTTTTCCATAATCCCTTTCCTTAATCTTTCTGTATTAGTAACGAATAAATCATCACCAACAAGCTGAACTTTATTTCCTAATTCTTTGTTTAATTCTGACCAACCTTCCCAATCATCCTCTGCTAAACCGTCTTCTATTGAAACTATTGGATAATTAGAAACCAATCTTGAAAGATACTCAATCATTTCAGAACTATTCAAACTTTTACCTTCATATTTATAAATACCATTACTATAAAATTCAGTACTAGCAGCATCTAAAGCTAAAGATACATGCTCCCCAGGCTTAAATCCAGCCTTTTGAATTGCTTCTAATAATATGTCTCCTGCCTCTTCGCTTGATGACAAATTAGGGGCAAAACCACCCTCATCACCTACAGCAGTAGATAGCCCTTTTTGATCAAGTAATGATTTTAATGAGTGAAAAATTTCAGTTCCCATTCTTAATGATTCACTGAAATTATTAACTCCATGAGGGACAAGCATAAATTCCTGAAAGTCAAGACTATTTGGTGCATGAGCACCACCATTTATTACATTCATCAATGGAACTGGAAGAAGATTGGATAATGGATCTCCAAGATATCTATAAAGGGGAATGTCTATAGCATTTGCTGATGCTCTGGCAGTTGCAAGGCTTACTGCAAGAATTGAATTTGCTCCAAGGTTAGACTTATTAGGAGTTCCATCAATTTCAATCAGTAATTTATCTACTGCAGTTTGATCTAAAGCAGACAAACCACATAAAGCCGGGGATATTGTTTCATGAATTTTATTAACAGCATTCAAAACACCTTTCCCCATATATTTTGAACCACCATCTCTTAATTCATGGGCCTCATGAGCACCAGTACTGGCTCCGCTGGGAACAATTGCTCTACCACTTACCCCACATTCCAAAAATACTTCTGCCTCTACAGTTGGATTACCTCTTGAGTCAAGGACTTGCCTTGCTTCAATAGTATCAATAAGAAAGTCAATAGTTTCTTTCACAATTTAATTATTACTATTTAAATCCTATAAATAGCTGAACTATTTGGCTAATATCTGAAATATATTTTTTAACCAAATATAACTTTTAATTTCAAAACAACTTAAAAAGAATTAAGAATTTTAAAAATTCCAAAGTCAACATAACCACTTTCTTTAACATATTTTTTAATTTCATCTTACAATTTGAAAATTATTGGATGATTATTAATGCAGATCCTATTTAGAATATCAATTAATATTCAACTATAGTTTTTATAGTTTATGAGAGAAACTCTTACATCAAGTCCTGAACTTTTTAGCGATATAAGTTGGAATCTTCTTCTATTAGGGGAAGAAACAGCAAAAAAATGGGATCATAGCGAATTTAATATTGAACACATAATCCATACATTGTTCTCATCAAGTGAATTCTTTGCTTTCATTGAAAAATTATCAATCGACCAAGATACAGTTTTGGATATAACTGAAGATTTTTTAGAAGAAACACCCATAAATGAGTCAGAGATTTTTACTATCGGAGAAGATTTAGAAATTTTGTTAGATAATGCAAATCAGATTAAAACACAATGGGGTTCAAGATTAATAGAAATTCCGCATTTACTAATTGCTCTTGGAAGAGATTTAAGAATTGGTAATTATGTTTTTGAAGAAGGAAATCTTTCAATGGAAAAATTAGAGGAAGAATTAAAGTTTTTCCCAAATGTCAATCAATCAAAAAAT
>CACAVZ010000013.1 GCA_902536065.1 uncultured Synechococcaceae cyanobacterium
AACTAAAACAAAGATCTTTTTCATCTTTAGTCAAATTGAATGTTATAGTTTTGTTTTCGGCTTTTCTATAAAATTCTTTGAGTGTCATTTTATCAACTAGATAATGTTCCTTCGAAATCGCTGGTCCTATTGCAACAAGTAAGTTATCTCTAGATGTCCCTAAATTATCAAAAATTTTAACCATATTTTTTATTATTTTTTTTTCTAAACCTTTTCTTCCACAATGCAAGGCTGCAACATTTCTTGACCTTTTATCTGCAAAAAAAATTGGCATACAATCAGCTGTGTAAACCCATAAGTTTTGATTTCTTTTATTACCAACAAGACCATCTGCATCAGTCTTAATACCCTCTTGCGAAAGAGATCCAAACACTATCACATTACTGTGAATTTGATTGGAAAGACAATTTATGTAATTTTCATTAAAGTGATTCCCTAATAATTGAAGAAATTTCTCAGAGCTTGACTTCGTAAAATATGCATGTTTGAAATTATTTTGACTAAGGATAGGTGATGAATAATACTCAAATTTTTTGTTCTGAATAAAAATCTCATCCTTTGAGAAATATATTTCTTTGTAAGGAATAGTTCCTGCTCCTAAGCTGAATTTATGAAATTAATTCAATATCCCTCAAGATCCAGAATCCCGCAAATTTTTCGATGTATGGCGTTGACTGTATGGAAATAAATTGATAACCAAAAGAATTATTTTTATTATCTAAAAACTTTTTACTCAAAATGTTTGCATCTTTTTCTGGCAAATCAGTTACCAGCCACTTATCGTCTTCTGAAGCTTCAAGTATGAGTTGGTTCTTATTGATGACTAATTTAATAGGTTCTAAACAACTGAACCATGCAGAAAGTGCTAAAGATCTATCCTTGCTAAAAAGTCTTAATCCTGGAACTAAGTAATTATCATCTAAATCTTGCTGAATTGGGAAAATTTCTCCAAATTCAATAGGCCAATTTTCTGCTGATTTCAATTCTCCAATTGATATTTCAGAGATAGTTAAAGCATCACCCCTAACTTCCTCTGGTAAAGGTGTAGGAGGGTTTTCCATTGTAGAAGTAAAAGTAGGAGCTAATACACCTCTTACATAACCTTTTTCCTTTGGATAAATCTCTTTCTCAAGAAATTCGATTCTATCTAATAAATCGTAAGTTCTCCTACTTACAAGAGCCTCAATACTTACTGCCTCTAGTGATTTTTTAATGATCGATTTCATTGATGACCTCCAGAATCGAACTATTGAAGGTTTCTCCCACCCTTGTTTTTTTGCATCTATTATTGCTTCATTAAGTGCCTTTGTAAGCCATACCGAATTGACTTCATTGGCAGGGCAATTTTTATTCCAACGAAAAATATCTTCTGTCTTATAACTTCTTGTAGAGCAAATAATTAACTCCCACCTTTTTTTTCCATTTGATTCAATGATTGGTCTCGAGTAGAAGTCTAATTCCCAATTTGAAATTTTTAATTTAAGACTTGACTCCATTGTTTTATTAATGTTCATTTATCTTGTTCTTTTTTATCGAAGAGTGCTTTTGTTTTTAGTGCTCTCTCTGTGGCTTCTTGCATAACTTTTTGCTTATCAATAATTAATTCTCCCGCAGAGTTTTCTAGGAGTGCCGTATTGAGACCAATGCGTCCTTTTTCGAGGTCAATTTCAGATATTAAAGCTTTTATCATCTCCCCTTCTCTAAAAACTTCTCTTAAAGAACGAATCGATCCATTTGTTAGTGAGGATTGATGAAGAAGTCCACTAGCTCCACCTAAATCTATAAAAAAGCCATATGGTTTTACTGCTAAAACTTCTCCTTCAATTAATTGACCTAATTCTAAACTTGTAAGTTTAGAGACTAATGATGCTTTCTTTTCAGAGAGAACTAATTTTCTGGATTCTGGATTCACCTCAAGAAAAGCTACTTTTAGAGTCTTGCCAACAAAAGATTGATAGTCTTGACCATCTTCAAGTTGGGATCTTGGGATGAATCCTCTCAATCCATCTACATCACACGTAAGACCACCTCTGTTAAATCCATTAATTAAAACGTTAATTAATTCTCCATTTTTTGCGGAACTTGATACTTTTTCCCAACTTTGCCTAAGAATTAATGCCCGAGCGCTCACTGTTACCATTCCATCAGCATTTTGTTCTTTGATAACCAAAACTTCCATTTCAAGGCCGACAGAAAATTTTTCTTTAATGTTAGTTATGACCCCCAATCCACACTCTTTTTTGGGCATATAACCAGGTGCTTTTCCACCAATGTCAACATATAACCCATCACTTTCGATTGCTATAACCTTACCTGAAATTGTTTCTCCTGTAGCCCCAATTGGCTCATTTGCATTTAAAGCCTCCAAAAAAGCACTTTCATCAAAATCGAATTCATCAACAGTTCTTTCAAATTGAAAATCTGTGTTTTGCTCAGAAAAATTAAGGGGCCTACTTAAGTCTTCTTGATAAATATCAAAATCTTTAGTGTTTTCATTAATATCATCAATTCCTTTTAATGAATCATCTTTAATGTTTTGAGGTTTGATTGCGATTTTTTCTTTTTTAATTTCTTCTTGCGAATTGGTTTGCTCATTGTCTATGTCTTGTGATTTTTTTTGAGTATCTTTCTTGCTTATGTGAAGTACCTGAAGAGGTTTTTTATTGCCCTTTAGTTTGATATTATCTTGGGCATTTTTATTATTGACTCCCATCGTAGGTAAAATAAGAATAATTAATTATTAACATACTCTAAATGTTAGTACTCAAAATTAAAATTAATGAACTTTAAACCAATACCTAATAAATTTGAACATTTAAATTGGCAAGAAATTGAGAGTGTTGCAAAAAACAAAAGATCTACCGTGATTTGGCCATTTGGTGCTGTTGAGCAACATGGACCGCATTTGCCTCTTGCTACAGATAGTATTTTCGTTGATGAAATTATTAGCGAAGTTTTTAAATTATTCTCTGCCGATATTCCATTAAAAAGACTTCCAACTCAATATATTGGTTTTTCTCCGGAGCATCAGGGCTTTGCTGGGACAATTTCACTTTCCTCAAGTTTAATAACCTCAATGATTAAGGAAGTCGGAAGTCAATTATCTGAAATGGGTTTTAAAAGATTGATTTTGATTAATGGACATGGGGGGCAAATCTCACTATTAAATACAGCTGCAAGAGAGCTAAGAAGTTTCTCACCAGAAATAGCAGTTTTTCCATGTTTTTTATGGAGTGGTGTTAATGGATTAAGTGAATTGTTAACAAAAACTGAGATCGAGGATGGGCTTCATGCTTCTTTAGCTGAGACAAGTTTGATGCTGGCTTTAAAACCAGAATTAGTAGGCGACGAACGCCCAAATGAGGTTAATAAAGTAGATATCCCTGAAGGTTGGAGTCTAGAGGGCAATGCGCCTACTGCTTGGCTTACTGACGAGTTCAGTAAATCAGGTGTTATCGGAGATAGTAGAGGAGCAAATGAATCTTTAGGGAAAAATTTAAAGGAATTATTGATTAATCATTGGTTCAAATTAATTATGAATCTGATGCAATCAGATTGGCCAAACAATTCTTAAACTAGTTTAAGTTAAAAATGTGACTTAACAATTGAAACTATTTTCATGATATTTAAATAAACTCTCTATAATATTGTAATATTCATGCATAATGAGCTAAAGATTACTGACATGCAAACTCTAGAATCAAATAAAAAAACTGTTGAAGAATCGACTAATCCGATTTCTTTAGATTTGCCCGACTTCACTACAGATTCTTATAAGGATGCATACAGCAGAATAAATGCAATTGTTATAGAGGGAGAGCAAGAGGCTCATGATAATTACATTTCAATAGCCACTTTAATTCCAAATGAGTTAGAGGAATTAACTAAATTGGCGAGAATGGAAATGAAGCATAAAAAAGGCTTTACTGCTTGTGGAAGAAATTTAGGTGTAGTAGCTGATATGGAATTTGCTAAAAAATTCTTTTCTAAATTACATGGTAATTTTCAAGTTGCTCTTGAAAAAGGAAATTTAACAACGTGTCTTTTGATACAAGCTATCTTAATTGAAGCATTTGCTATCTCTGCCTATAACGTCTACATAAGAGTTGCCGATCCTTTTGCAAAAAAAATAACAGAGGGAGTGGTTAAAGATGAATATCTACATTTAAATTATGGTCAAGAGTGGCTTAAAGAGAATCTATCTACTTGTAAAGAGGAATTAATGGAAGCTAATAAGGTTAATCTTCCATTAATTAAAAAGATGTTAGATGAAGTAGCAGATGACGCATCAGTTTTGGCAATGGACAGAGAAGAATTAATGGAAGAATTTATGATTGCTTATCAAGATACATTGATGGAAATAGGTTTAGATAATAGAGAAATTGCGAGAATGGCTATGGCAGCTATCGTCTAATTAAATTTCTAATTAGTTAAGGGTTTTAATAATTAATCAATCCTATTTAAGTTGTGACCTCTGTGCTATTGTTCATAACATCGTATAGAAACCATTGATAAGTTTTAAATGTTTGGGTTAATAGGCCACTCAACCAGTTTTCAAGATGCGAAAAGAAAAGCTTCGATGCTAGGCTTTGATCATATTGCTGATGGCGACTTGGATGTTTGGTGTACTGCTCCTCCTCAGCTTGTTGAAAATGTAGAAGTTAAGAGTGCTACTGGAATATCTATTGAAGGTTCTTATATAGATTCGTGCTTTGTTCCTGAAATGCTTTCTAGGTTCAAAACTGCTAGAAGAAAAGTACTAAATGCTATGGAACTAGCTCAGAAAAAAGGGATTAACATTACCGCATTAGGAGGATTTACTTCTATCATTTTTGAGAATTTTAATCTTCTACAGCATAAACAAATTAGAAATACTTCTTTAGAGTGGGAAAGGTTTACTACTGGCAATACTCATACTGCCTGGGTTATTTGTAAGCAACTAGAAGTAAATGCGCCTCGCATTGGGATAGACCTTAAAAAAGCAACTGTTGCTGTAATTGGTGCTACAGGTGATATTGGTAGTGCTGTTTGTAGATGGCTTATAAATAAAACTGGGATTACAGAACTTCTTATGGTAGCAAGACAACAAGAACCACTAGCGCTGTTACAAAAAGAATTAGATGGTGGCACAGTAACAAGCTTAAATGAGGCATTGCCTCAGGCGGATATTGTTGTATGGGTTGCAAGTATGCCTAAAACTATTGAAATTGATAAAGATAACTTAAAAAAACCATGTTTAATGATTGATGGTGGATACCCCAAAAATCTTGATGAGAAATTTCAGGGTGAAAATATTCATGTTTTAAAAGGAGGTATAGTTGAGTTTTTCAATGATATTGGTTGGAATATGATGGAACTTGCGGAAATGCAAAACCCTCAACGAGAGATGTTTGCTTGCTTTGCAGAAGCTATGATTTTAGAATTTGAAAAGTGTCATACAAACTTTAGTTGGGGAAGAAATAACATTTCCCTTGAAAAAATGGAGTTTATTGGAGCAGCTTCTTTAAAGCATGGTTTTTCTGCGATTGGACTTGATAAGCAGCCTAAAGTATTAACTGTATAAATTATGGCTAAACGTTACCTCCTTGATTTTGAAAAGCCTCTTGTTGAACTTGAGAAGCAGATAGAGCAAATTAAAGAATTAGCTAGAGATTCAGAAGTAGATGTAAGTCAACAGCTTCTGCAGCTTGAGACCTTAGCTGCTAGGAGAAGAGAAGAAATTTTTAAATCTCTCACCCCTGCTCAAAAGATTCAGGTAGCTAGACATCCTCAAAGACCTAGTACTTTGGATTTTGTTCAAATGTTTTGTGATGACTGGATCGAATTACATGGAGACAGAAATGGTGGTGATGATATGGCACTAATTGGGGGGATAGGTTCGATAAATAATAGACCAGTGTTGATGTTAGGGCATCAGAAAGGAAGGGACACAAAAGAAAATGTAGTAAGAAACTTTGGGATGGCAAAACCAGGAGGTTACAGAAAAGCTCTTAGATTAATGCAGCATGCAAATAGATTCTCTTTGCCAATTCTTACATTTATTGATACTCCTGGAGCTTATGCTGGTTTAAAAGCTGAAGAACAAGGTCAAGGTGAAGCGATTGCAAGAAACCTTCGAGAAATGTTTGGATTGAAAGTTCCAATTGTGGCTACTGTCATTGGAGAAGGAGGTTCAGGAGGCGCACTTGGAATAGGTGTTGCCGATAGGTTACTAATGTTTGAACACAGTGTTTACACAGTTGCGAGTCCGGAAGCATGTGCATCAATTTTGTGGAGAGATGCTGCGAAGGCACCAGAAGCTGCATCAGCACTTAAAATTACAGGTAAAGATTTACTTAAATTAGGTATAATAGATGAAGTATTACCAGAACCTTCTGGTGGGAATAATTGGGCTCCTTTAGATGCTGGTAACACACTAAAAGAGGCTATTGAGAATCACCTTAATGTTTTACTGAAAATGCCTGAAGACGAATTAATTGAGGAAAGATACAAAAAGTTTAGGGTCTTAGGTAAATTTATCGAAGCAAATAATATTGAAGAGATTTATAGTGAAATCCCTCAAAAAACTGAATAAATTGAAACTAGCTTTTATAACGGGTGCTTCGAAAGGAATTGGTAGATCTACCGCAATTACTTTTGCCAATGCTGGCTGGGATTTAATTTTACTCTCAAGGAATATGGATTTAATGGAGAAACTAAAGAGCGAACTGTTGACAACTAAATCAAAAATTAACCTAGTAAAATGTGATTTATCTAATACTCTAGAAATAGATCATTGTGTTAAAAAAGCGATTGAGAAGTATGGGTGCCCTTCAGTTTTGATAAATAATGCCGGTTGCGCATTTAATAGCCCTTTAATTGAAATGGATTTAGGTCAATGGGAACAAACTATTCAAATAAACCTCACAAGTGTTTTTCAAATTTGCAGCTCAATCATCCCTCAAATGAGAAAAAATGGTGGTTTAGTTATTAATGTTAGTAGTCATGCCTCATATAATGCATTCCCCCAATGGGGAGCTTATTGTGTTTCAAAATCTGCATTATCGATGTTTACTAAATGCTTGAGAGAAGAGGAGAGATCTAATTCAATAAGAGCGTGCACTATAACTTTAGGTTCAGTAAATACTCCTCTTTGGGACTCAGAATCTATTAATGCTGATTTTGATAGAACTTCTATGCTCTCTTCAAGCCAAGTATCAGATATTATTCTCTACATGGCTCAACAACCTGAATCGCAACTGATTGAAGACTTAACTTTAATGCCCTCTGGAGGAGCCTTTTAAACTTTCTGTTTATCTGCCCACTCTTAAAACAGCGATTTTTTTAGTGCTATTTGAACCCGATTGAACAAAAGAATGTGATATAGTATATAAGCAATCAAGCTTTTGGAAGATACAGTTAATTAAGTTGCATACAATTTTCTGTTTAAAATTTTATGACCTCTACATTACCCAACGATAATATTAGAAACTTTGACGACAAGATTACTAACAAACTAATTTCTGAAATTATAAGAGACAGAATTAAGAATTCTGGGACCAGATTTAGTGCCAATGATAATATTGCTGACTTTATAAATCCTGGTGAATTAGAGATTTTAGAAAAAGAAGTAGCTTCAAGAGTTAAAGACTTACTAAAGTCCCTCATAATAGATGTTGAAAATGATCATAATACTCAAGAAACTGCTGAAAGAGTTTCAAAAATGTATTTAAATGAAGTTTTTAAAGGCAGATATCATGAACAACCTAAAGTTACAAGTTTCCCTAATGACAAAAATCTTGATGAAATCTACACAGTTGGCCCAATTTCTGTCAGATCTGCATGCTCACATCATTTAGTTCCAATTCTAGGGGAGTGTTGGATAGGTATTAAACCTGGAAACAAAGTCATAGGACTTTCAAAATTTGCAAGAGTTGCTGATTGGGTTTTTTCACGACCTCATATTCAGGAAGAAGCTGTAATGATCCTTGCAGATGAAATTGAAAAACTGTGCGAACCTAAAGGTTTAGGCATTATTGTAAAGGCCCAACATTATTGTATGAAATGGAGGGGAGTCAAAGAACCAAATACAAGCATGATTAATTCTGTTGTGAGAGGCGATTTTAGACACGATTTAAGTTTAAAACAAGAATTTTTTGAGCTTGTAAAACAGCAGACAGCTACTAATAATTACTAAATTCTTTTTAACAACTTAAAAAGAACCTCTGTTTTTTTAAGATCTTTTAAACCTGGAGATATTTCAATACTACTTGAAATATCTAATCCATCTGGTTTGAGGTCAGTGAGGATTTCATCAATCCATTCACTTGATATTCCACCTGCCAACCACCATGGTTTGCTAAATTGCAAATTCTTTAAATAAATAGAATTTATTTTTTTCCCTGAACCTCCATAAGTTTCTTCATTCCAAGAATCAAGTAGTATCGCATCTACAAAATCCTCAAAAGGTTTTATTTTATCTATGTCCTTTTCCGTTTTTATTCTGAAAGCCTTCCATAGGCCAATATAGGGAATCTTTTCCCTTATTTTTTTGCAATAATCAATATCTTCATCTCCATGTAATTGAATTATAGTTTCACTTGGGTTGCCTAAGAAGTTTTTGATAATTAAATCTATAGGGCAATTTTGCACAACAGTTACTCTATCGATTTTTGGATGAAAATTTTCTAGGGTTTTAAATATTTTTTTCTTAATTTCAGCTGGGACATATCTTGGTGACTCTTCAACCGAAATAATGCCAATAGCATTCGCTCCTAATTTAGCGACTTGAAGAGCTTGTTCTTCAGAAGTTAGTCCACAAATTTTAACCAAAGGATTAGTCTTGGGCATATCATTATCCTGCATGTAAGATTAATATTATTGCTAAATATAGCGGAGATTATTTTTGAGAAGTTGGCAAATTTTTAAAATATGGGGAATTCCCTTCAAAGTTCATCCCTATTGGTTTGTTATTCTCTTTTTATTCTCATGGAGTATAAGTAATCAGGTCAATTTATCTTCTGGCGATATCTACAATAATAAAGAAGCTTGGATTATAGGGTTTTTAACTTCTTTTTTTTTATTATCTTCAATTATTTTTCATGAGGTTTTTCATACTTTTGTATCACTTAATGAGGGTGTAAAAATAAAAAAAATTACTTTTTATTTTTTAGGAGCAATTTTACAAATAGATAAGTATTGTCAAACTGCTTTAGGTAATATAAAAATTGCAGTTGTTAGACCTCTTTTATGTTTCGTTACAGCATCTATCTTACTTTTAATTAGTAATAACAGCGCATCCCAGGAACAAATAGCAGTTAATGTAATTTCAAGAGTAGGTATATTTAATTTATTCTTAGGCTTCTTAAATTTGATTCCAATTGGTTCTTTAGATGGAGGGAATTTATTAAAAAGTATTATTTGGCATTTCTCAGGGAGTAAAAATAAAGGAAGAAATTTCCTCAATAAAGTAAATTTATTATTATCTTTTTTTGTTTTATTTTTTGGGATAATTTGTTTATTTAGATTTAACTTTTATTTTGGTTTTATTCTTTCTTTTTTAGGCTTTTTTGGAATTAATTCTTCAAAATCTGAAAGTCAATTTTTTAAAATTGAAAACATACTTAAATTTAGTAAAGTTTCTGAGATCAAATTAAAACCTTTGAGGAAAATCGAATACGATTCAAGTTTCTCAGAATTTAATAAATTAATTAAAAATAAGAAGGGTGTATCGGATAAATATTTTTTTGTTACCAATAATGGAAGATGGACAGGTTTTGTTGATGAGAATATTTTAAAAACTGTTTCCTTAAAAAAATGGGAACGTAACTTTGTTGGAGATTTTAAGAAGCCAATCGATAGTTTTGAAAGTGTATCTCATAACGATAAATTATGGAGAACTATAGAAAGACTTGAAGAAACAAATGAAGGTTTTTTATTGGTGCTTAATGCTGCAGACATCCCTTTGGGGATAATTGATAGGTCAAAAATTGGAAACTTTGTTTTGAATAGATTAGGTTTTAATTTGCCTTCAAATATTGTTGACAAATTAAACTTTAAAAATCATTATCCCCTAGGAATTGAATTGCCGAGAATAATTAATTTAATGAAGCAGAAAGGAGATCTTTAATAATTCTTGTCGTTAAAATTTTCTATTTTTTATTATCTATAGCAATATTTTTGAAATTTATATTTGATTTATTTTTCAGGAATGAATTTTTCAAATGATGAACTATTTCATCATTTGTTAGTTTTAAATTTACTTTTGGTGGGGCTTCTTCTTTGAATAATTTGAACCACAAATCTCTTGAGGGATTTGTTTGAATTTCTCCATGTTGAAGGAATGCACCTTTTTTACGAAATTGAGCACTACCTATTCTCTTAAAACCATCCTGATCAACTAGATCGGAAATTAATGAAGTCCCAAAACAATTAGTTTTAATGCTTGATTTTCGTAAATTACCGTGTTGTAAGTGAAGGCCTAATTCTCTAAAACTTTTTATTAACCAATGATTAACCATTTCATAACTTAAGACTTTATAGTAAGTTTTTTTAAATGTTAATGCATATGTTATGCCTCCTGAATGCAAAACAGCCCCCCCTCCAGAGGGACGCCTAACAATATTAATTTCCCCATTAGATAATAAATTTTCCCAATGAACAGGAATTTCTTTTTGGTGATAGCCAATTGAAAGCCAATCCCCAGTCCAATAGTAGAACCTCAATGTGAAAATTATTTCAGGATTCGAAATTGTCTCATCTAAAGAATTTAAATCTAAAGCCATTTGATCGAAACCAGGTAAATTATTTGTCGAAAAAATTAAGGCCTGATTCTCTATTCCCAAAATTAACTTTGTAAGTTTATTTATAATAATTTCCTATAAATTTTTTTTCAATTTGTTAATTTCATTACATCATTTTGTAATAGTGTTTCAAATCTCCTCTTTTCGGTGGAGAATATAGGAAATATTCTTTTCACCATGGAGCCAACTCAAACAATAAATTTAATTGCATTAAGTCTTATAGTAGTTATGCATGCAGGAGTTTTAGCATTAAGACTAGGAATTAGTTTAGGCAGGAACTGAAATCTATCAAAAATTAAATTTATAAGGTAAAAATATAATAAGGCTGAATTATTTTATTCAGTAAAATATCAAGTATTAATTTTGTCAAAATCTTTTTATAAAAATAGTTTTTTTTACAAAAGATATCTAAGTTCTTTACTTATAAAAAGACAACAGAAAGAGGATACTTTTGTATCTTTAACTGTTTTAATTATAAAAATTTGCTTTTCCCTTTTAGCAATAATTAGCTTAATTAAACTTGGACATAGCTCAAAAGTAAGGTTGACCAGATTAAGGGAAATTCAAGACTCATTTTTGTATGAAAAATATAGATTTAATGTTTTAGTAAATAAGTTTGATGATTTATTTTCTTCTGAAGGTCAGCAAAGATTTATGAAGGATCAGGATCAAATAATTTCTAGGGACATTATCAGAGTAATATGGCGTTGATAAGCATGATCTAGGATCATTCTACTTTTCATTTTTCTATAAAATTTTTTGCTCGTGAGTAAGAACATTAAAGGTTTAGTCCTAATAACAGGAACAACCTCGGGAGTCGGATTAAACACTCTAAAACCTCTAATAAGATTTGGATGGGAGGTTATAGCTGTTAATCGATCAAATAAAAGAGCTATAAAAATAGCTGAGGAATCCTTGACAAAGGAGGATGTTAAAAATGTTCACTTTGTAGAAATAGATCTTTCTAACTTGGATGATGTGAGACAAGGGTGCGATGAAATATTAGAAAGATTTAAAAAGCCAATAAATTCTCTTATTTGTAATGCAGCAGTTTATAAACCGAGACTAAAGAGGCCTGAAAGATCTCCGCAGGGGTTTGAAAACTCTATGGCAGTAAATCATTTTGGGCACTTTCTCATGATAAACCTACTTATTGATAATATTTTATCTTCTGAAAGAGAAATTGTTTTAAATGGCAAATCAACTTTATTCAAGCCAAGAATTACAGTATTAGGGACTGTTACTGCTAATTATACAGAACTTGGAGGAAGGATTCCCATCCCTGCCCCAGCTGATTTGGGAGATTTATCTGGATTCAAAAATGGTTTTTTATCTCCAATAAGTATGGCGAATGGAAAGAAATTCAAACCTGGTAAGGCTTATAAAGATAGTAAACTTTGCAATATGGTGACCGTTCAGGAATTATCAAAAAGATATCCTGCAAAGAAAATTATTGTAAATTCTCTATATCCTGGATGTGTTGCTGATACGAAACTTTTTAGAGATACACCTTGGTTATTTAGATTCCTTTTCCCGATATTTCAAAAATTCATAACAAAAGGATATGTGTCACAAAGATTGGCTGGAGAGAGGGTCGCTCAAGTGGCAACTTATAAGGAATTTGCTAAACCATCAGTTCATTGGAGCTGGGGAAATCGTCAAAAAACTGGCAGAAAAGCTTTTCCTCAAAAGTTGTCAAAAAGAATAATTGATAAGAAGACCTCTCAACAGACTTATGATTTAACAAGTCAATTGGTTGGATTAGATTAATTTAGACTAGTCAAATCCTAATAAATCAAAAATTTCTCTATCTTTAAGCGGATTGCCTTCTAAAGGTTCTACGTTTTCAAGCATATTTTTGGCAAGAGATAAATATTCATTTTGAACCTCAATAACATCCTCGGTGGGTTCCATTTCAAAAATGGTGCATTTTTTTAGTCTTGATCTTCTGATGGCGTCTACATCTTTAAAGTGAGCCATAGTTTTTAAACCTGTTCTTTCATTGAATTTGTCAATTTGGTCTGTATCTTTTGATCTATTCGCTACTACCCCACCTAATCTGACTTTATAATTTTTTGCTTTTGCTTTGATTGCAGACACTATTCTATTCATAGCGAATATTGAATCGAAGTCATTAGCAGTAACAATTAGGCAGTAATTTGCATGTTGCAATGGAGCTGCAAACCCCCCGCAAACGACGTCTCCAAGGACATCAAAAATAACAACATCAGTATCTTCTAATAAGTGATGTTCTTTTAATAGTTTAACTGTCTGACCCGTTACATATCCTCCGCACCCTGTCCCAGCAGGAGGGCCTCCACTTTCGACGCACATTACACCATTAAAACCTTCAAACATGAAATCGGTTGGCCTCAATTCTTCGCTATGAAAATCTACCTCTTCAAGAATATCGATAACTGTAGGAACCATTTTGTGCGTTAAAGTGAAAGTGCTATCGTGTTTCGGATCACATCCAATTTGTAGAACCTTTTTGCCTAATTTTGAAAATGCCGCAGAAAGGTTTGATGATGTAGTTGATTTTCCGATGCCACCCTTCCCATACACGGCAATAACTAAAGCCCCTTCTTCAATATTTATTTTTGGATCTTGCTTTACTTGAACACTTCCTTCTCCATCAAGAGGTCTATTTATAGTACTTGTCATTTAAAGCTTAAAACACATTATTATTTATATTCTTGCAGCGTAAATACACATGAAATATGTTTCTAAACAAATATGTATTTAATTGTATTAAAAGTGGGAAATATGTTCTTATTACTGAATTTTTAGGATTAAATCTTTTGAATTATAAGTGAAAATACTCATGACTTAATTTTAGTTTTTTAGTAGTTTAACTTACTAAAATATGCTTTGGCGTCGTAAAGAGTTTCATCGCTAATCTCTAGAATTCCTCTCAAGATTGCGTATTTTTCAGTATTTGTTTTGACTTTACCTCTTACAAAAAATGGAACTTTTGTTAATTCAGCTCTACCAGATTCAGTCCAAATAATTCCTTCTTTACTATTTTTTTCTTTTTTTTCGTCAGACTTTAAAAAGTCCTTTGTATTTGTGGCTGTATGTCCTAAATGGCTTTGATGACCATCAACAAACTCAAAGTCATGTTTGAACATATCAATAAGATGCTCTTCTAATCCCATCATTAGGGGATGCACCCAATCATCAAAAATCACATTTGCTCCTTCCCATCCCATTTGAGGGCTATATCTTGCAGGAACATCTTGAACGTGCATTGGAGTACTAATTACGGAGCATGGGATACCAAGCCTTTTCGCACTATGCCTTTCCATTTGGGTCCCTAAAACTAGTTCAGGAGCGGCTTTCTTCATAGCATCTTCCACTTCTAGATAATTATTGGTTATCAGAGCTTCTAAATTTAGATCTTTTGCAGTTGCTCTTACTTGCCTCGCCATTTCCCTAGTGTATGTGCCAAGACCAACTACTTCAAAACCCAATTCCTCTTTGGCAATTTTTGCAGCTGCGATTGCATGTGTTCCATCACCAAAAATAAAAACCCTTTTGCCAGTTAAGTAATTAGAGTCAACTGATTTTGAGTACCAAGGGAGTTTTGACTTGTGTTCTAATTCTTGTTTATTAGTCAAAGGGAGATCCAACTTGTTATGAACTTCATTGATAAATTCAATTGTATTTTTTATTCCAATTGGAATAGTTTTTGTATATTCCATTCCAAAGTTTCGTTTAAGCCATTCACATGATGCTTCAGCAATTTCTTGATAAAGACAAATATTTACTTCAGCATCAATTAATCTTTCAATATCTTCCGGACTAGCGCCTAATGGAGCAACAACGTTTGTATCTATTCCTTGTTCTGAAAGTATACGTTGGATTTCAATAACATCATCCCTACACCTAAATCCTAACAATGAAGGGCCAAGTATATTAATTTTTGGCCTGCGGCCTAATTTCTTCCACCTTAGAGGATTTATTTTTTCTGAAAAACTTACTTTCTCTTTCAAAAGAGTTCTTGTTAGTTGATAAAAAGTTTCTGAAGCTCCCCAATTTTCTTTTTTGCTATAAGCAGGTAATTCAAGATTAACAATTGGCATATCAAACCCCATACCTTTTGCAAGAGCTCCAGGTTGGTCTTGGATAAGTTCTGCTGTACAACTTTCTCCAACTAAAAGAGTTTTTGGTCTGAATCGATCTACAGCCTCCTTAATATTTTTCTTAACTAATTCAGCTGTATCGCCTCCGAGGTCTCTAGCCTGGAAAGTTGTATAAGTCACTGGAGGCCTTTGCCCCCTCCTCTCAATCATTGTAAAAAGAAGATCTGCATATGTATCTCCTTGAGGTGCATGAAGTACATAATGTATATCTTTCATTGAAGAGGCAATCCTCATCGCACCAACATGTGGTGGTCCTTCATATGTCCATAGAGTTAATTCCATATTTTTTTTAATGCGTTACTAAAGTTTTTGAAGTTAGAATTTGATTCCTTCTTAAAGGTTTAGAGAAGAGACCTGCCAAATCTGCGGCCTGATCAATACCATGAATTGGACTGAATACCATTTCTATTGACCACTTAGTACTAATTCCTTCCGCTTCCAGTGGGTTAGCTAAACCCATCCCACAAACCACTAAGTCTGGATTAGATTTCCTTACTCGATCTAATTGTTTTTCTACATGTTGCCCTTCTACAATTTTTGTATTATCAGGTAATAAATTAATCTCCTCTTTCATTAAATCCTTATTTAAGTAAGGAGTTCCTACCTCTATAAGATCCATTTCGCACTCATTATGCAAAAATCTTGCCAAAGATATCTCCAGTTGCGATTCAGGTAGAAGAAATAATTTTTTCCCCTTAAGTATTTCTTTGTGAGATTCAAGAGCAAGTTTTGATCTATTGATTAAAGGCGAAATAATTTCATGAACTTTAAGTTCACTAATATTGAAAGCTCTCGCTGCAGCTAAAAACCATTTAGTACTTCCTTCGATACCAAGAGGAAATGGAGCTGAAATTATTTCACAACCGCGATGTTTGAGGTCTCGAACTGTATCACTTAGATAAGGCTGAGTTAATAATACTTTTGTATTTTTGCCAATCTTTGGTAATTCTGTTGATTGCCGTGGTGGAAAGCTCTCAATATTTGAAATTCCTAAATTTCTAAAAATCTTTTTAAACCTATCCTCTACATTATTTGCAAGAGTACCAACTAATAATAATTTCTCTTCATTTGATGACTCCATTAATGGAATTAAAGCTTTTAATGCTCCATCTTCTCCTTGGGTAAAAGTTGTTTCTATCCCACTGCCAGAGTAATTAACGAATCTTACTTGACCAAAAAATCTTTTATTTAATTTCTCTGCGACAGTTGCAAGATCTAGTTTAATCACTTCACTTGGACAAGATCCAACTAGAAAAAGAGTTTTTATTTCTGGTCTTCTTGCAATAAGATCATTAACCACTCGATCTAATTCTTCATGAGCGTCAGCAAGACCAGCAAGATCTTTTTCTTCAAGAATAGCCGTCCCAAATCTTGGCTCAGCAAAAATCATAACTCCAGCAGCGCTTTGAATTAAATGAGCACATGTCCTTGAGCCTACTACCAGAAAAAACGCATCAGGCATTCTTCTGTGGAGCCAAACTATCGAAGTTAAACCACAAAAAACTTCCCTTGGTCCAGTTTCCTTATTAAAATCAACTTTACTCATTAAAAATTTTCAAGAGCTTATATTTCAAGCTTGCATAAACTTTTTAATTTAAGAAAGTAATTAATAAGTTCTCTTACAAAATGAACACATTTAAAAAACTTATATGAATGTTTAAATACTTAAATGAGAATTATGAAAATTATTTTTAGGGTATATTCTAATTTCTATAGAAGGAATTTCCTTGACTTGTTTTTGAAAGCTTCCATACATTTCTAGCTATTTTCGTAGCTAATAATCCTGCTCTTTCTAACTTAGATTTTCCTGGCTTAGCTCCAATTAGAGTTGTCACTTCTGAGGTGGTCAAAGGTGCTCCAGTATTTATAGCTAATTGGGTTAATTCCAATCTATCTCTAAGGTTCTTAAGATTTACTTTCTCAATTTTATCTTCTTCTAACCAGCTAAAAGATGGGTCTTTCTGAGATAGTTTTTGCATTAAGCTTAGGCTAACTAATCCAAGAGTTTGATCAGGAGTTAATTCTTTTTCAGTACCAGAAACATTTGGTTCTTTTTTTTGAGAAGTTCCCATAAAAATATATATCTTTTACTTGAAGTTATCGTTTTGTGGTAAGCATGCAAGTAAATTTAATAGAAAAAATGAACCATTATCCGTTATAGTCGCCTCAATGGAACCAACTTCTAGCTTAAACAGAGGGAAACGAAAAAAAGGGAGTTCTCTAGTCACAGGATCTGAGGTGCAATCTCAGGCCAGTGGTGCTAGCTGTTTTATTACTACCGATTCAGAAAAGTCTCTGGTATCCAGACAAGCAAGTCAAGTTGAGCAAATTGAGTTAAGAACATATGTTTTTTTAGATTCTCTGCAACCTCAATTAGCCGCATATATGGGAACTGTTAGTAGAGGTTTTTTACCTATTCCTGGTGATTCATGTCTTTGGATGGAAGTATCACCCGGGATGGCTGTTCATAGAGTCACTGATATTGCCCTAAAAGCAAGTAATGTAAGACTTGGTCAGATGATTGTTGAAAGAGCATTTGGATCTCTTGCTCTTTACCATAAAGATCAAAGTACGGTTTTACATTCTGGAGATGTTGTTCTAGATGCTATTGGGAGCGAAGTTAGAAAAAGAACAAAACCTGCTACGAGTTGGACTGAAGTTATTCGAGCAATTACTCCAGATCATGCAGTTTTAATAAACAGACAAAACAGAAGTGGATCAATGATTCAATCTGGAATGAGCATGTTTATATTAGAGACTGAACCAGCCGGTTATGTTTTAAAAGCAGCTAATGAAGCTGAAAAGGCATCTAATATAACCGTTGTTGATGTTAAGGCAGTTGGAGCTTTTGGTAGATTAACTCTCGCCGGGAAAGAAGGGGATGTAGAAGAGGCTGCAGCTGCTGCTATAAGAGCAATTGAAGAAATTTCAAATTATTGAGAATTTTTTAATTTAAACTTTTTTTTAACTTAAACCAATCTCTTTTTTTAAAAAAGGTGACATAATTTTGGCAGCTTTACCTCTACTACCTAATTTATTTAATTGTGATTGTGAGAGCTCACCGTAAACACAGTTAGACTCTTTTACCCAAAAAATAGATTCGAATTCCCCGTTTGGATATTTGGGGTTCTTAAGAATTTCTCCCCAGCATATTCCTGTTGTATCTTTAACTAAGTTTCCTGAGGGATCACACAAAACCATACAACTTATAAATCTTGCACTCCTATAAGGACTATCAGAAAGTTCATTAATTAATTTTTTAATTTTCTCATCATTAGTCTTGGCATATCGAGCAGAATAAATTCCTGGCCGACCATCTAAAACATCTACTTCAAGACCCGAGTCATCAGCTAATGCCCAAGTTTTAGTCTCTAAAGCAGCTGCTTTTGCTTTTAGGAGTGCATTCTCAAAATATGTGTTTCCAGTCTCTTCGACATTTAAATATCCTGGTTGCTTCTGAACCTTTAAAGACAAAACATTCAGCATCTCTGAAATTTCAGATACTTTTCTTTCATTTCCACTAGCGATAGTTAGAACTGGAAGGTTCAAAATAACAAATAAATTTATTGTGAATATTATCTTACTTCAAAGCTTGATACGGAGACAGGAAAGGTTGAACATTCCACACCTGTGTAGACAGGGCCTGCCTCGTACGGAAATAACATAATGTAAATTTTTTCTTAACACAACAGTATGTTTTGATGCACTAACTAATTTGCATAAGTATTGACATATCAATAGTACCAAGGGTGATAAGTTTAACTTATGAATAATAGAAAAAACATTAATGGAGATTTTGTCGAAAACGCTTGACTTATAAGTACTTAATGAAGCATTCTTCGAATTGAACATTCCACATTTAGTATTTAGTAGACAATGGCTACAGAAACAATGGGTATCGCTCTCGGCATGATCGAGACACGCGGACTTGTACCTGCAATCGAAGCAGCAGACGCAATGACAAAGGCAGCAGAAGTTCGCCTTATTGGTCGTGAATTCGTTGGTGGCGGTTATGTCACAGTATTAGTAAGAGGCGAAACAGGCGCAGTTAACGCAGCCGTAAGAGCTGGTGCTGATGCTTGTGAAAGAGTTGGTGACGGTTTAGTTGCAGCTCACATTATTGCCCGTCCTCATAGAGAAGTTGAACCTGCTCTAGGTAACGGTGAATTTCTTGGTCAAAAGGACTAATTAAGTAAAGCAAGATTTATAAATTTTGCACAATAATTATTTTCCCTACATAGACCTAAATTTATCCTTATGAGTAAGAAGTATGACGCAGGGGTAAAGGAGTACAGAGATACCTACTGGACTCCAGAATATGTACCCCTAGACACCGATTTACTGGCCTGTTTCAAATGTACAGGTCAGGAAGGTGTTCCAAGAGAAGAAGTTGCAGCAGCTGTTGCCGCTGAATCTTCAACAGGTACTTGGTCAACAGTTTGGTCCGAGTTACTCACTGACTTAGAATTTTATAAAGGACGTTGTTATCGAATCGAAGACGTCCCTGGAGATCCTGAAGCTTTCTATGCTTTTATTGCATATCCCCTAGATCTTTTTGAAGAAGGCTCAATTACAAACGTATTAACATCTCTTGTAGGAAACGTTTTTGGATTTAAAGCTTTAAGACATCTACGTCTAGAAGATATTAGATTTCCAATTGCTTTCATTAAAACTTGCGGTGGTCCACCAAATGGAATCGTAGTTGAAAGAGATAGACTTAACAAATACGGAAGACCTCTACTTGGTTGTACCATCAAACCTAAATTAGGATTATCTGGTAAAAACTATGGTCGAGTTGTATATGAATGTCTTAGAGGCGGTCTTGATTTAACGAAGGATGATGAGAATATTAATTCTCAACCAT
>CACAVZ010000014.1 GCA_902536065.1 uncultured Synechococcaceae cyanobacterium
CAATAAGAAATGATGATAAGAAGATTGATATTAGTTTTAAAATCCCTGATAAAGTTCTCACGGGATCAAAATATGACATAGATATTATTATAAACAAGCCACTTGAAGAAGTAATTATTGCTGGAGCAATAAAACCTCATCAAGTAAATTCATTTTTTGAACAAGAAATATTATTGGAGCCATTGGCATCTGGGGGAATTTTTAAAATGACAAGAGCACCTTCAAAACCAGGTATACAAATATGGTCAGGAATTATAGCTCATCCTGAAGGGATAATTACTTTCACTAAGAGTATTGATATTGTTGAAAAGATATAGCCTAAGCGTCGTTTAAAGCAGCTACACCAGGTAAAATTTTACCCTCTAAAAGTTCCAAACTTGCTCCACCTCCAGTAGATATATGTGACATTTTCTCAGCTAATCCTGCTTTCTCTACTGCTGCGACTGAATCTCCACCACCAATTATTGTACAAACTTCAGAAAAGGCACTTAAGTCAGCAAGAGTCGTAGCTATTGCATTTGTACCGTCTGCAAATTTATCAAATTCAAAAACTCCCATTGGACCATTCCAAATAATTGTCTTACATTCTGCAAGAGCATTCTGAAAAACTTTAATGGAATCTGGACCAATATCGAGACCCATCCAATTCCCACTAATAGAATCAATTTGAGATATTTTACTATTGGCGTCCGGAGAAAATTCATCAGCTAAAACAACATCAGTGGGTAATAATAGTTCTACCCCGTTTGCTTTCGCTTTTGCTTCTAAATCTTTAGCAAGCTCGAGTTTATCTTCTTCTACAAGGCTCTTCCCGACATCTAAGCCTCTAGCTTTATAGAAAGTGAAAATCATACCTCCACCTATCATAATTTTGTCACACTTGTCTAGTAAAGAATCAAGTACTCCTATTTTGCTACTAACCTTTGATCCTCCAACTATTGCTGCCAATGGACGCTTTGGGGAATCTATTGCTCCTTGTAAGTATTTCAATTCTTTTTCTAGCAGGAATCCAGCTACTGAAGGACTTAAATAATTTGTGACACCCTGAGTTGAAGCATGAGCTCTATGAGCAGCACCGAAAGCATCATTTACATACATATCTGCATGAGATGCTAATTTTTCAGCAAACTCCAGGTCGTTCTTTTCCTCTTCACCAAAAAAACGAACATTTTCAAGTAAAAGAACATCTCCATTAGATAAGCTATTTGATTGTGCAATTGCTTCATCACCAATACAACTGTTAGTAAGAGCAACATTTTGCCCCAACAATTCACTTAATCTTGCTGCTACTGGAGTTAATCTCATTTTTTCATTTACCTGACCCTTTGGCCTACCAAAGTGAGCAGCTAAAATAACTTTTGCAGAATGATTAATAAGATATTCAATCGTTGGGATCGCTGCACGAATACGCGTATCGTCAGTTATTTGATCGTCTTCATTTAATGGAACATTAAAATCTACCCTTATAAGAACTTTTTTTCCTTCTAAATTTGTCTTATCAAGACTGGAAAGAGATAACTTTGACATTAAACAAGCTTAATTTTTAATCTTAAGACCCTAACGTTAATTTGGACTTATTGGGTTAAAAAGTAGTTACTGTTACCTATGCCTTAATAAATTTTAAGAATTAATGATCATAAAAATTTTTTAGTTATTAAATTTATACTAAACTTTAGATGTAAATACTTTTGAAACTTATAAAAACTAAAAGGAATACAAAATTTTATTTGATTTATTGAAGTGGACATACCCAAAATTCAATGGTACCCAGGCCATATCGCAAAAGCAGAAAAGAAATTATCTGAAGTTATCAATAAAGTAGATTTAGTTATAGAAGTTAGAGATGCACGAATTCCTTTGTCAACAGGACATCCACACTTAAATAAATGGATAAATAATAAAAAACATATTCTTGTTATTAACAGATCAGATATGATCTCCCCTAGTACAATCAATAGTTGGAATGAATGGTTTAATGCTAAAGATCAATATCCCCTTTGGTGTGATGCTAAAAGAGGAATAGGTATTAAAGAAATTTGTAAGTCAGCCAAAGATTCTAGGTCGTCAATCGACGATAGAAGACTCTCTAGAGGAATGCTAATTAGGCCAATTAGAGCCCTTGCACTTGGTTTCCCAAACGTAGGAAAGTCAGCATTAATTAATAGAATTGCAAAAAAAAGAGTTGTAGATAGCGCTAGGAAAGCAGGTGTGACTCGTAATTTAAGATGGATAAAATTAGAAAGTGGTATAGATCTGCTAGATGCTCCTGGTGTTATACCTCCAAATTTAGAAGATCAAAAATCAGCACTGAATCTTGCACTGTGTGACGATATTGGTGAAGCTGCTTATGAAATAGAGAGTGTCGCAATTGGATTTATCAAAATTATATCCACTCTCAACAAAGATAAGAATGCGAATATTTCAGTTAAACAAATATCTAATAGATATGGAGTTGATATCGCGAAAGGCTTTAAAAATCCTTCTGCTTGGATCGACGAAGCAGCTTCAAAACATACATCAGGCGATAAAAGGAGAATGTCTCATAAGTTATTGGAAGATTATAGAAATCAAATGCTGGGTAAAATTGCTTTAGAAGTCCCACTATGGAATTAAATAATCAAAATTCTTTCGGCATTGGGGAAGGTGAGCTTATAGAAATTATTTATGAGCTACCTCTTCCTATGCGGCTAGACAGATGGTTGGTAAGTAAAAGGCCAGAACAAAGCAGAGCAAGAATTCAACATTTTATAAATTCAGGTTTAGTACTTGTAAACTATAAGACCGCGAAAGCAAAAACCCCATTAAAAAATGGTGACAATATTCAAATATGGATGCCTCCTCCAGAACCTCTTATCTATTTGAAACCTGAAAAAATGGATTTAAATATTCTTTTTGAAGACGAGCACATCATAGTAATTAATAAAAAATCAGGACTAATTGTTCATCCAGCCCCCGGACACAAATCTGGAACTTTAGTGAATGGATTACTTTTTCACTGTAAAGATCTACCTGGAATTAATGGGAAACTAAGACCTGGGATTGTGCATAGATTAGATAAAGATACCTCCGGATGTATGGTTGTTGCAAAAAGCCAAGAGGCATTAGTAAATCTCCAGAAACAAATTAAAGAAAAAATAGCATCACGCGAATATATTGCAGTAATTCATGGAGCACCTAATTCTGAAGAAGGCCAAATAGTAGGAAACATTGGCAGAGATAAATTAAATAGATTGAAATATAAAGTAGTTGAAGAAACTTCAGGAAGGTATGCCTGTACCTATTGGAAATTAGAAGAAAGATTTGGCAATTACTCATTAATGAGTTTCAAACTAGATACGGGGCGAACGCATCAAATAAGAGTACATTGCGCTCACATTAATCATCCAATTGTGGGTGATCCGTTATATGGAAGATGTAAAAAACTACCATGTAAATTAGATGGCCAAGCTTTACACGCCATTAAGCTTGGACTTATACATCCAATAAATGGTAAAGAAATGATATTTGAATCAGAATTACCATTAGATTTTCAAAAATTACTAAGTGTTCTTAAAGTTAAATAAGATTTAAAGAGGAATTGAGAAGCGATTTTGTATACGCGTTTTGAGTTTTAGTGAATATTGTAGAACTTTCTCCTTCATCAACTATCTTTCCATGATTCATAACTAGCAACCTATTACAAAATCTTTTAGCAATGCCTAAATCATGAGTAATAAAAATAATCGTTAAATTCATTTTTTCTTGCAAGACTCTTAGTAATTCAAGAATCTCTATTTTTACTGAAGCATCCAACATATTAACGCTCTCATCACAAATCAAAATTTTTGGTTTCAACAATAGCGCTCTGGCTAATGAAATTCTTTGCAATTGACCACCAGATAATTGGCTAGGATAAGAATTAAAAAAATTATTATTTAATGGAAGATTTAAATTTCTTAACATTAATTTTATTTCTTTTTCGATTTTTCTTTTATCTGAAATTTTTTGAATAAAAAATATATCTTCCAAAATATTTTTAATTGTCATTTTAGGATTCAAACTTGAAAAAGGATCTTGAAAAATTATTTGCACATTATTATTATTTTTAAAAGATTTATTTTTTTTCAATGCATGATTTTTATCATAAATTTTTATTTCACCACCTCTTACTTTAAGTAGTCCAATTAAAGCCCTACATAATGTACTCTTTCCGCTCCCTGAAGAACCAACTATTCCAAGGGTCTCATTCTCATATAACTTGAAACTAACCTCATTTAAAGCCTTATTCCATTTATTAATGAAAATTGAAGAATTTAATTTATACCAATGTCTTAAGTTATTCACCTCTAGAACGACCTGATCGCGAGCATTATTTTTAGTATTTGGTTCTAATACTATTTTTGAAGCATTTACTAACTTTTTCCCGATATCTGATTTTGGTGATTGAAAAATATCTAATATATTCCCTTTTTCAACAATCGATCCCTTTTCAATTATTGCAACTTTTTTACACCACTTTGCTGCAAGATTAATATCATGACTAATTAAAATTAAAGTAGTATCAAATTCATTACATAGATAAATTATTTCTTGCATAATTCCAAAACTTGTTTTGGTATCTAAGCTTGTTGTAGGTTCATCAGCTATTAATAATTTAGGTTTCAAAGCAAGTGCCATTGCTATAGAAACTCTCTGTCGCATTCCACCGCTAAATTGATGTGGGAAAGAATCAAGTCTACTTTCTTCAATTCCTACTTTTTGAAAAACTTCTCTTACTAATTTTTTAATAGCTATAGATGATTTAGTTTGATCATGTGTTTTAAATAATTCATATAAGTGATCCCCAACTGTCATTAGCGGATTAAGTTTTTTTATAGAGTCTTGATAAATAAATCCAAAATTCTCTCTTCTAAATAATTGTGCATCTTTGTTATTTATTTTCCTAGGATCTAAACTAGAAATCGATAAATACCCTTTAGAAGTGGCCTTTTCAGGCAATATATTTACTAACGTTTTTGCAAAAGTGGTCTTTCCACATCCAGAAGGTCCTATTATGGCCAAATGATCTCCACTATCTATTTCCAAATTAAAATTTTTGATAATAGGTTGCTGTTTTAGACCATATTTAACAGTAAGATTTTTAACTACAATAATTTTTTCTTTATTTTTTTCCATGATTTGTAGCAAATTTTTCTAGACCTAAATAAAATACATCTAAAGCAATATAAAATGTCCGAGGCAGCTGCAAATTCAAAAGAAAAAAACGAAATTGAAGTTTCCAAAACTATTTTGCCTGAAAATAAAAAATATGAAAGTGAATCTTTGAATTTTCAAATAAATATTCCCGATTGGCTTATTAAAGATATTCATAATTTTGAAAAATCAAATAAAGAAAATGATGAGAATCAAAACCTTATAGCAAAGGCTTATAAACTTGCTTATAAAGCTCATGATGGACAATTCCGTGCGAGCGGCGAGCCATACATTATCCACCCGGTTGCTGTTGCAAATCTCCTCAAAGAAATAGGTGCTAGTTCATCTGTTATTGCTGCAGGCCTTTTACATGATGTTGTAGAAGATACTGGCATTGATTTATCCGAAATAGAAACAAATTTTGGATTAGAAGTAAAAATACTTGTAGAGGGCGTAACAAAATTAGGCGGCATTCACTTTAACAACAGGACTGAAGCACAAGCTGAAAATCTTAGGAAAATGTTTTTGGCTATGGCCAGCGATATCAGAGTTGTCTTAGTAAAACTTGCAGATCGACTTCATAACATGAGAACAATTGAATGGCTAAATGATGAGAAAAAACTAAGAATAGCGAGAGAAACAAGAGAGATTTATGCACCATTAGCTAATCGACTAGGAATAAACAGATTTAAATGGGAATTAGAAGATTTAGCTTTTAAATTTCTAGAGCCTAAAGAATATCTAGATCTTAAGGATCAAATCGCTGTTAAAAGAAGTGATAGAGAAAAAAGATTAAAAGTAACTTTGAATCTTATGAAGGAAAACTTGGTTTCAGCAGGTTTGAAAAATTTTGAAATAACAGGAAGGCCAAAACATCTTTATGGCATCTGGAGCAAAATGGAAAGACAACAAAAGCATTTTCACGAGATTTATGATGTTGCTGCCCTAAGAATTATCGTTGACAATTCAGATAGTTGTTATCGAGCTTTAGCTGTCGTTCATGATACTTTCAAACCAATTCCAGGTAGATTTAAAGACTATATAGGATTACCAAAACCCAATGGATACCAGTCCTTACACACAACTGTGATTGGAAGACATCGACCTATTGAAGTCCAAATCAGAACTACTTCGATGCATCAAATTGCTGAATATGGTATTGCCGCTCATTGGCAATACAAAGAGGGTGGTTCTCCTGCTAAAAGTAATGCCGAGAGATTTAATTGGCTAAGACAATTAGTAGAATGGCAACAAGAAGGTAATGAAAGGGATCATAATGATTATTTAGCTTCAATCAAAGAAGATTTATTTGATGAAGAAGTATTTGTAATCACTCCAAAAGGAGATGTTGTTGGTTTAAGGAAAGGATCTACCGCGATAGATTTCGCCTACAGAATTCATTCTGAAGTTGGAAATCACTGTAATGGAATAAGAATTAATGAAAAGCTTTCTCCATTATCTACAGCACTTCAAAATGGTGACTTCATAGAAATTTTGACAAGTAATAATGCCACTCCTAGCTTGGATTGGCTGAACTTTGTAGTTACGCCAACTGCTAAAAATAGAATTCGCCAATGGTATAAGAAAAGCCATCGTGATGAAACAATTAAAAGAGGTAGAGATTTACTTGAAAAAGAAGTAGGTAGAAACGGTTTTGAAGCATTACTTTCTAGTGAAGCCATGAAAAAAGTTGCAAATCGATGCAATTTAAAAACTACTGAAGACCTTCTTGCATCTCTTGGTTTTGGTGGTTTAACTTTGCATCAAGTATTAAACAGACTAAGAGAAGAAATAAAATTACAGACAGAAGATGTAAAAAATGATTCTGACTCTGAAATAGCAAAATCTCTAAAAAGTAATAGTAATTTATCCACTAATAAATCTAATACAGCAGCTAAATCGCCAATTTCCGGGATAGAAGGTCTTGATTACAGAATAGGTAAATGCTGTACCCCACTCCCAGGCGAGGATATTATCGGAACTGTGTCGCTCGGCAACCATGGGATAACTATACATAGGGAAGATTGTGAAAATGTAATACCAATTCCAATAGAGAGAAGATTACCTGTCGGTTGGAATCAAGATAATAAAACTGGCGATAATAAGTTTCCAATTCAGCTACGAATAGAAGTAATTGATCGAGTTGGAGTTCTTAAAGATATTCTTATGCGGTTATCTGATAAAGGTATAAACGTTAGTGATGCCAATGTTAAAACTGCTTATGGTAAACCAGCTATTATAAATCTTTGTGTAGGTCTTGAAAGTTATAATCAACTTCACAAAACAATTGAACAAATTAAATCAATGGCAGATGTTTTAGATATTGCCAGAGTTGGACAAAGTTAATTTTAAAATCAGATCAATCTATCTTTTACTTTTTATCTTGTAGATAAAGAAAACAATACTGCCGCAAATCAAAGCTAATAAAATACCTACACAAGATGAACCTAAGATTAATTTTAGGGAAAAAATTCTACCTTGTTTCCATAAGTCATCAATAACTAAACTTTTTTCAAGAATTTTATTAGAAGGATTATTTAAAAAAATCGAACCAACTTTATAGTTAAAATAATAAAGTGGAATATAAGTAAAAGGGTTGCTGATCCAGGTACCAATTGCAGCTAGAACAATATTTCCTTTAGCTATTTTCGCAAAAAATACTCCCATTAAAGTCTGAAAACCAAAAAAAGGAAAGCAACCACTAAATACCCCTATAGCTAAACCTTTAGCATTAAAGAAAGGACTTCCATTCTGACTCCTAAATAATGATAGAATTTTCTTATATGTAATATCTTTTTTAAATCTCATTCAGAAAGAAAATTTCAAAATTAAATTCTTGATAATCTTACTTAATTATTCATAACAAAGCGAGAGATGGATTCGATAGTTACTACAGAAGATACAATAGCCGCAATTGCTTCAGCTATAAGTATTGGGAAGGGAGGAGTTGCGATAATAAGAGTATCCGGGAAAGACGCAATAAATTCTTGCAAGAAGATTGTTCAAACTAAATCTAAATATGCATGGGAATCACATAGGGTTTTTCGTGGTTTTATTCAGGAAAATAAACAAAATAAATTTATAGATGAGGTTTTAATTTTAGTGATGAAATCCCCAAATAGCTTTACAGGAGAAGATGTAGTTGAACTTCATTGCCATGGCGGAATTATCATAGTAAATAAAGTTTTAGATATATTATTATCTAGTAATTCTAGAGTTAGACTTGCAAATCCAGGAGAATTTAGTCAAAGAGCTTTTATTAATGGAAAAATAGACCTTACTCAAGCCGAGTCGATTAATCAATTAATTAATGCAAGCAATACCAGATCAGCAGAGTTAGCCTTTAGCGGGGTTCAAGGAAAAATAAAGAAAAAAATTGATGATATTAAAAATGACCTTATAAATCAACTTTGCGAAATAGAAGCGAGAGTTGATTTTGAAGAAGACTTCACAGATTTTGATTACACCAAATATCTCAAAAACATTAAAAAAGTCAAAGAAAAAATAGAATTACTAATAGAAAATGCAAAAAGAAATTCATATATTCACAATGGAATATCCATTGCGCTTATAGGTAAAACAAATGTTGGTAAAAGCTCTTTATTAAATTTGCTTGCAAAAAAAGAGAAAGCAATCGTAACTAATATTCCTGGAACAACTAGAGATGTTATTGAAGTTAATTTAACTATTAATGATATTCCAATGAAAATAATTGATACTGCTGGCATAAGAGAAACTCATGAACAAATTGAAAGTATTGGAATTAAAAAAAGTTTTGGGAAAATAAAAGAGTCAGATTTTATAATTTATATTTATAGTCTTGAAGAAGGATTTAATGAAGAAGACAAAAAAATAATACAAGAAATTCCCAAAGAAAAATTAATTACTATTTTGGGTAATAAAAAAGATTTAATTGATTGCAAAAATATTAATTCAAATGAGTTAAAAAACACAATTCTTATGAGTATTAAGAATAATGATGGTGAAAGATTATTAATAGAAACAATTATAAAAAAATGCGGATTAAAACAAGTTGAAAATATCAATATATTTTTAAACGAAAGACATCTAACAAATTTGTCTGCTTGCTTATCTAATTTAAATGATACTGATGAAATAATTGAAAATAAATTGCCATTTGATTTGTTATCAATTGAACTGAGAGATGGAATTCAAAACTTATCTAAAATAACTGGTCAAGAATTAACAGAGGAACTTCTAGAAAATATTTTTTCTAAGTTTTGTATTGGTAAATAAATTTGAGTTAAATTACATAGTGATATATAGTTGATTTTCTAACTTCAGTTTAATTTTTATTAATTAATTATTTTTTAGTTTAGTGGATTTAAATACTCCAATAATAAGTAAAATCATTGATAATTGGATCGATGAAGATATAGGTAGGGGAGATCTTACAAGTTCCTCTATTACAGAAGAGAATGGTAATGCATATTGGATTGCAAAAGAAGAGGGTATATTCTGCGGGGTTGAAATTATAAAAGAAATTTTTAGAAAAATTGATTTAAAAATCAGTCCAAAATTTAATATTTCTGATGGAGGTAAATTTGTTAAAGATCAAAAACTCTTAGAAATATATGGGCCTTCAAAAAGTTTACTCGCTAGTGAAAGGATCAGCTTGAATATAGCAATGCATTTATCTGGAATATCAACATATACAAAGAATCTTACAGATAAATTAAAAGGCACAAATATAAAATTAGCAGATACTAGGAAAACGACTCCTGGCTTAAGAATATTTGAAAAATATGCATTCAAATGCGGAGGTGGGGTTAATCATAGAATGGGATTATACGATGCTGCTATGATCAAAGAAAATCATATTGCATGGACAGATAATCTTAAGAATGCAGTACAAAATATTCGCCTAAATTCGCCTTTTACAACTCATATCATAATTGAAGCTGAGAATATCGACCAGGCAAAAGAAGCAGTATTAGCAGGAGCTGATAGTGTCTTATTAGATGAACTTAGTCCTGAAATAATCAAAAAAAGCGTTCAAGAATTAAGAGAGTTATCAATTAATAGTCTACAAAAAGAAGTCAATAAAAATTTGATAATAGAAGTTTCTGGAATAAACCCTCAAGAAATTAGTAAATATCTAATAAAAGGTATTGATTTGATTTCAACAAGTTCTTCAATCACCAAAAGTAATTGGATTGATTTGAGTATGCGTTATATTAATTAATCATATAGATAAATAATTGAATAATTAATGCTAATCATTTTTAAAGAATTAACAAAACAATTTGAACAATCTCTTTTAGAAAGTCTTGAAAAAAATGATAAAAAAGGAGAATTCGCAATTCTTTGCAAGAATTTAATTACACAATCATCAAAAGAGGAATTTGGTGATTATCAATGTAATGTTTGTTTAAGTTTATCTAAAATATATAAAAAGAACCCACGAGATATTTCTAATGATTTTATTAACCTTTTAAATAAAAATAAAAGCATAGCAAAATTATGTAAGAGTCTAGAAATAGCTGGACCTGGATTTATAAATATAAAATTAAAAGATAAGGTTCTAATAAATGAAATTAAGTCAAATATTCAATGCAATAGGGCTGGCATACCTCTAATTAGAAAAGATTTAGATAGTGGTTTATCCAATAAAGTTATTGTAGATTTTTCTAGCCCTAATATTGCTAAAGAAATGCATGTGGGGCATTTAAGATCAACAATAATAGGTGACTCAATATCTAGAATTTTCGAGTTAAGAGGTTATGAAGTATTAAGACTCAATCATGTTGGTGATTGGGGAACACAATTTGGCATGCTTATTACTCAGCTCAAAGATTTATATTCAAATGATCTAGAGGAAATAGGAAAGATCAAGATAAGTGATTTAGTTGAATTTTATAAAGAATCAAAAAAAAGATTTGATAACGAATCTGAATTCCAAAAAAGATCTAGAGAGGAAGTAGTTAAGTTACAAAGTGGAGATATTAAATCGATTAAAGCTTGGAAATTATTATGTGATCAATCAAGGAAAGAATTTGATGAAATCTATAAAAATTTAAAAATAAAAATAGAAGAAAGAGGTGAATCTTTTTATAATCCCTTCTTAAAATCAGTTATTGATGATTTGAATTCAGAAAAAATATTAGTAGAAGATCAAGGAGCAAAATGTGTATTTTTAGATGGGATGACTAATAAAGAAGGCAAACCTTTACCGCTAATTATTCAAAAAAAAGATGGAGGTTTTAATTATGCCACCACAGATCTTGCTGCTATAAGATACAGATTCAATAAACCTCCTAATGGCGATGATGCTTCAAGAATTATTTATGTAACTGATCATGGGCAAGCAAATCATTTTGCTGGAGTTTTTCAAGTTGCAAAAAAAGCAAAATGGATCCCAAAAAATTGTCAAGTAGACCATGTCCCTTTTGGGTTAGTTCAAGGAATTGATGGCAAAAAACTAAAGACAAGAGAAGGTGAAACAATACGCCTAAAAGATTTATTAAATGAAGCAGTTAGAAGAGCAAAAGAAGATTTATTGAAAAGATTAGAAGATGAAGATCGTTATGAGACCGAAGAGTTTATAGCAAATACTTCAAGAATTATTGGATTAGGAGCTGTTAAGTATGCAGATTTAAGTCAAAATAGGATTACTAATTATCAATTTAGTTTTGATAAAATGCTTTCCCTTAATGGTAATACTGCTCCTTATTTGTTATATACACTTGTAAGAATTTTAGGAATTAAAAGAAAAAATGATTTTGTTTATGAATCTAAAGATTTTCAGTACGTAAATTATGAACATAAATCTGAGTGGAAACTTATCAGAAAATTACTTAGGTTCGATGAAGTCATAATTTCTATTGAAAAAGACTTAATGCCAAATAGATTATGCAATTATCTGTTCGAGCTATGTCAGACTTTTAATAGATTCTATGATCAAGTTCCAATCCTCAAAGGAGAAGAAAATATAAAAATCTCTAGGCTTAATTTATGTGACCTAACTGCAAAAACACTAAAATTAAGCTTAGAGCTTTTAGGAATTGAAACTTTAGAAAGAATGTAATGAATGATTTTGATCCATTAAATAATCTTTTCCCAAAACCAAGAGAAGAAATAATAAATATGCAGTCTTACTCTGCACCTTTAGAAAATAGAAGAAATTTACTCCGCTTAGACTTTAATGAAAATACTTTAGGTCCAAGTCCCAAGGTTTTAGAGGCATTACAAGCGATAAAATTAGATGAGATTTCAATTTATCCAGAATATAATTTTTTAAAAAAATTTTTGTGTGATAAATATCTTGATTCAAGAAAATTTGGTAATGATGAAATCGGAATTTTCAATGGAGCAGATGCAGCAATAAATGCAATTTTCAATTGCTTTGGAGAAAAAGATCAGATATTTCTAACCACAAATCCAACTTTTGGTTACTATTCTCCTTGTGCAGAAATCCGAGGAATGAAAAAAATAAGTTGTTCTTACATTGGAGAAAATTTTCTATTCCCCATTGAAGAATTTAGGGGGAAAATAATAAAGCATAATCCCAAGTTAATATTTATTTGCAATCCAAATAATCCAACAGGAACTGTTCTAAGCTCTCATGAAATAATTAATTTAGCCAATATCAATAACGATTCATTAATAGTTGTTGATGAACTATATGAAAAATTTAATGGAGATAGTCTTCTTAAATCGATAGATTTTGAAAAGAATAAAAATATACTAATAATCCAATCTCTTTCAAAAACTGCAGGTCTAGCTGGTTTAAGAATAGGTTTTACTTTTGGCAATAAAAGTTTAATTCAGTACATTAATAAAGTTACAGGGCCATATGATGTAAACAGTTTTGCTATAACAGCTGCATTAGCAGCACTGAAAGACAAATCATATATTGATAATTATGTTTTAGAAGTAAAAAAGGCGAGGGAATGGATTTTAAATAAATTTAAATCAACAAAAATCAGAACTCACTTTAGTGGAGGTAATTATTTCTTAATTTGGCCAAAAAAAGATCCTAAAATCTTAATAAAACAGATGAGAGAAAAAGGTATTCTTATTAGAAGTATGGAAAACAAAAAAGATATCGGTAATTCTATAAGGGTTAGTATTGGAACTAAAGAACAAATGATTTTTTTCTGGGATAATTACAAGATATTAGATTTAAAAAATTAATTACTGAAAATATAAATTGTATTTTGATCAATTCTTTTAGGTTTTATTTGAAAATCTTTTCCAACATATTTTACTTTAAAATCTTTCATATTTTCGATAAATAAATCAGCATTTGAGAAATCACATTCTTTATTAATTTTTTTGCCGCGTTCAAAGTGAACAGGAATAACTACATTAGGTTTTAGAAGCTTAACTATTTTTGAGGCTTCTTTACCATTGTAAGATTTTATTCCTCCTCCAATTGAAATAAACAATATATCTGGACTAGACAAAATAATTTGACTGTTTATATCAATATCACCAGCAGCTCCTCCCATATGAACAATTTTAAGATCATTCTGCTCCCAACTCCAAACAGTTGCCATCCCAAATCTTCTTCCATCTACTCTGTCATGTGGTACAGAAATTCCATTTAATAAAATATCCTCAAATTGATAGATTCCTGGCTCAACGAACATTAATTGATCATTAGGGTTATATCCTTCATCTGGAAGCCTAGAACTAGCCAAAATAAAATCTACGTTGACTTCTTTTGGCTCCTTTAAATTACTTGCACAACCTATTGCTTTAAAGGGATTTATAAGAATAGATTTATCTGCACTAGTAATTAAAAAACTACTATGTCCCAAACTTTTTATTCCTAAGTTCCTTGCCAATAATGAGGTAGGTAAAAAAGAGCTAACTAATATCAAAAATAAAAAGTTTTTAATTTGAGAAATCATAAAATTAATTTTTTTTTATTTTACTTTTGTTCAGCCATTTTTAGAAAATTACTAATTAATTTATGACCAAATTGCGTCAACACACTTTCAGGATGGAACTGTACCCCATGTAAATGTTTATATTCATTATGAGAGATCGCCATAATTGTTGAGTCTTCTAAAGTCGCAGTTATGTCGAAACAAGATGGTAAAGAACTTGAATCAACTATAAGACTATGGTATCTAGTAGCCACAAATGGAGTCTCGATATCTTTAAACAATCCTTTTTGATTATGAAATATTTTGGATGTCTTACCATGCATAAGTTCTTTCCCAACTATGACCTTACCCCCAAAAGCTTGGGCCAAAGCTTGATGACCTAAACAAACTCCCAAGGTCGGAATATTTTTAGATAATTTTTTTAGAATTGGCAGACAAATTCCAGATTGATCTGGATTACCTGGACCTGGAGATAAGAGAATTCCATCAGGATTTAGTTTGATAATTTCTTCTAGAGTAATTTCATCATTTCTTTTAACTATTAATTCTTCAGTTATTTTATGCTCAACTGAAAGTTCTCCTAAATATTGAACAAGGTTATAAGTAAAACTATCGTAATTATCAATAACAAGAAACATATTTATATGGATTTAAAATAACAACTTTATTTTAGGAACAAAGATATATACAGCAATAATAACAGAATTAATGGAAGCTAATAATACTGCTCCTGCAGAAGTATCTTTTGAAATTTTAGCCAAAATACTAAATTCTTTTTTCACTACTAAATCAACGATTGATTCAATAGATGTGTTCAATATTTCTAATATTAAAACAGACATTATTGTTGCAATCAAAATAAAATAATTACTTAGACTAATTTTGAGTAAAAAACCAATTATTAAACTTGTAACTGCAAAAATTAATTGAATTTTAAAATTTCTTGAAGTTTTTAATACATAACTAATACCACTGAAAGCATACTTAAAACTCATAAATACATTACTAGAAGTTTTGTATGATTCTTTTCTATTTTCTAAATAGTTTATTTTTTTTTCCATTGATTTTTAATCTAATCGAGTAATTAAATATTCTTGGAAATGTAACATATTTTCTAAATCATGCTGATTATTATGTTCCCATCCCAAAAGATGTAAAAATCCATGACTAGCCAACCAGATCATCTCTCTATAGATTGAATGTTTATATTCATAAGATTGCTCAAGTGCCATCTCTAATGATATAAAAATATCTCCCAACTCTATATGATCTAAATTATTTAGAGATTCATCAGAAATAATTGGAAAAGATAGAACATCAGTTGGACCATTTTTTTGCATCCATTTCTTATTTAAAGAAGCAATTTCTTGATTAGATATTATCTGTAAGCCTAAAGAAAAAGATTTTTTTTCAAAAATATAATTTGGTAATCCATAATCCTCTTTTTTTAATATTGTATTTATCCAAGATAAAAAAACTTTCTCCCAAAAAATAGATTCAAAAATAAGATGAGTTTTTGTATCTTGTAACTTATTTGAAAATTGAGAGAAATCATTATATTTAAAAACCAAATCTAAATTTATTTCAGAAATAATTTTTTCTTTCATACATTCTTAAACTGGAATATTGGGCTTACCTATTGTGGCCACAAGTATTAATATCCCAATTAAAACTAGAAAAGTTATTGAAAAATGAGAAATACTTTTTGAGCCTTTCCTTACCATATTTCTCATAGCAAGCTTTATAAAGCTTGGAGGAGAAACTTTTTTTTCTAAAATTTCGTTTTTATTTTCCATTAGTTATTCAATAGATTCATTAGAAGAAATATTCATACGTAATAATTCATGAATAAATGGTTCAAGTCCACCATCTAAAACACTATCTAACTCGTTAGTCTCCTGCATAGTCCTAAGATCTTTTACCATTTGATAGGGATGGAAAACATAATTTCTTATTTGATTGCCCCATGCAGCTTCCACAATATCACCTTTAATATCAGCGACTTCAGCAGCTCGTTGTTCTTTAGCAATCACTAATAGTTTAGACTTTAGAAGTAACATAGCTTTTTCTTTATTTTGTAATTGAGATCTTTCTTGAGTACATCTTACTGAAATCCCTGAAGGTAAATGAACAATTCTCACTGCTGTTTCTACTTTATTAACATTTTGTCCTCCAGCTCCACCGGATCTACTCGTTGTAATTTCTAAATCTTTTTCAGGTATATCAAGTGAAATATTATCATCTAATTTTGGCATAACCTCTACCCCAGCAAAGCTGGTTTGTCTTTTGCCATTGGCATTAAAAGGAGAAATTCTTACTAATCTATGAGTTCCTTTTTCATGTTGCAAATAGCCATATGCATATTTTCCATCAATTTCGAACGTTACACTTTTAATACCTGCTTCTTCTCCTTGAGATAATTCATTAATGAAAAGGCTCATTTGATTATTATCGGCCCATCTTGAGTACATTCTTAATAATATCTCTACCCAATCCTGCGCATCTGTTCCACCCGCACCTGCGTTAATAGAAACTACTGCTCCTTCCTTATCGTATTCACCACATAACAATCTTTCAAATTCCCATTTATCCAAATTCTCTCTTAATTTCTTTAATCCAAGCTTCGATTCTAAAATCATTTCCTCTTCGGGTTCTAAAGAATAAAGCTCAAGAGAGGCATTAGCATCAGAAATAAAAGTTTTCCATTTATCTAACAATTCGAGTTGTGCTTTGACATCATCAAGGATTAACATTTGCTTTTTAGCTTCTTCCTGATTTTCCCAAAATTCAGGCTGAGCAGAAATTTGCTCTAACTCTTTCCTTTTCGCTTTTAATCTTGGAACGTCAAAGACAATCCTGAGCATTACCCAGGCGCTCTGTTAGTTCCGAAAGATCTTTTTTGAAATCTGTAATATCTATCAAAATAGAATTTAATCGTTATTTATAATCTAACAAGCACTTTTGTTTAATAGTATAAACTAAGTATTATTTTAAAAAAATGTCCAAAGTTGAAATTTATACTTGGCAATATTGCCCATTCTGTATTCGAGCAAAATCACTACTCAAGAAAAAAAATGTAAATTTTACAGAATATAAAATAGATGGCGACGAAGATGCCAGAGCATTGATGATTGAAAGAGCTGGTGGTAGAAGAACATTACCACAAATATTTATAGATGATGAGGGTATCGGAGGGTGCGATGATCTCTACGCATTAGAAAATGAAAATAAATTAGAAGCATTATTAAACTAGATCTTATGAAATTTCTATTTGTAATAGATCCAATTAAAAATATAAATCCCTTAAAAGATTCAACTGCTGCTTTAATGCAAGCATCATCAAAAAAAAATATTGAAATATGGAGTTGTACTCCTCAAGACCTGGAAGCTAGAGGTGATGAAGTATGGGCATCTTCCGTAAAAGTTGAAGTAATTCCGTGGATTTCTTTCAAAGAGAATGATTGCATACCTCTCGCCGAATTTAATTGCATTTGGATGAGAAAAGATCCTCCTGTAAATGAGGCTTATTTATATGCAACCCATCTTTTAGAAGTTGCCGAAAGAAAAGGAGTAAAAGTAATTAACAAACCCTCATCGTTAAGAGCGTGGAATGAAAAGCTAGGTGCTTTAAGATACAGCCACTTAATGGCACCTACAATAGTTGCGAATAAGGTAAAAGATCTTATTAATTTTGCAAACATAAATAATGAAGTTGTCATAAAACCTCTTGGAGGAAAAGGTGGTCAAGGTGTTATAAGGATAAATAAAAATTCTCCAGGAATTAAATCAATCATTGAATTAATCACTTCTCAAGAAGAATTACCAGTTATGATGCAAAAATTTATTCCTGAAGTCACAGAGGGTGATAAAAGAATAATCATCGTAAACGGAGAAGCAATTGGATCAATAAATAGGATTCCTCAAGGAGGCGATTTTAGGAGTAATTTAGCGATGGGAGGCAAGGCTGAACCCACATTATTAACAGAAAAAGAAAAAAGTATCTGCTCAGAATTATCTCAACACTTCAAAGATGAGGGTTTATTTTTTGTAGGTATTGATGTAATAAATGGAATGCTTAGCGAGATTAATGTAACCAGTCCAACAGGTTTAAGAGAAATAGAAAATTTATCCAATAAGAATGTTTCAGAGGAAGTTATTGAAAAATTAGTAGAAATTATCTAGGATTTTTAGCGCAAAATATCTGTTTTACTATAGATTCAAATTTTAATTTAATCTCATCTATTTCTTTCTCTAAAACGGAGCCAGAAACTATACCTGAACCTGCAGTAAATTCAATATTTTCTTCAATACATCTTGCGCCTCTTATTGCCAAAAGAAATGAAGCATTGCCTGATGAATCAACCCAACCCATTGGAGAAGCATAATTTCCTCTAGGAAAAGACTCAAGAGTGTTTATCCAATCCAATGCTGCATTTTTTGGGTATCCACAAACAGCTGGAGATGGATGTAAGTTTTTAAGCAATTCAAAAGGACAAATATTTTCAACTTTAGAGAAAATGAGTGTTTGCAAATGAGAAATATCTCCAAATGAATTTACCTTGATATCACTTTTTTTAAAGTTTGTTATTTTTGAAACTTCTAAAGATTTAATCAAATGTTGTATTACATAATTATGTTCCTTTAAGTCTTTAGTACTTTTTAGGAGTTTCTTAAAATTTGAATTAGTAGAGATAGTTCCAGCAAGAGCCT
>CACAVZ010000015.1 GCA_902536065.1 uncultured Synechococcaceae cyanobacterium
AGATTAATAGGTTTTGTTTTATTATAGTTAAAGCTTTTTTAACTATATGAAGAAAATGGGAATGCAGGCTGTTGATCTTGCTATTCAAAATGGTGTGGATCTTGACGGTACTCCAATCCCTCAAAAAATGCTAGATCTATATAATAGAATTATGGATGAGGAGAATAAAAGACAAAGGAGTGGTGTTAAAAAATCAATGAGAAATAGATGCATCAAAACTGGTTCTAAGCATTTTGATAAAGAAACGTTGAATCAATTATTAATAGACTCGGGATGGGAAGGTCTCAAAGAAAAAGAAATTTTGTTTTTTTATAACTAAAAATTTTTAAATTTTCTTGAAATTTATATATGGTAATTTTTACTTAAATTAAAAAAATTGAGAACTAACAAAGTATTGATTTAGATCTAATTTTTTAAATTATTTAAACCACCCTTTTTTGTTAGAGGATATTATGTTCTCTTTTTCAGCTTTTGTTTTATTACTTGCTTTTTTGAAAGCCAAGTTGGCTTCGATAACTGTAACTATTGATATGAAAAAAAGACCAGAAATCCCAATTATTTGTTCATTTTGAGAAGGTTCTGAATCACCCTGTAAAAAAATACCTAAAGCGAACCATGCAGTACTAGTAGTGATGGTAAAAAAATAGGGTTTCCATCTTCTTTGATATAAGTAACCTGATCCTAAACCGGGAAGAAAATTTAAAAAAGATGCTACCCAACCTTTTGAAGATGCAAGTATTTCGTCTCTTGAGGGGTAAGACATTTATGTTAGGTATTTACTAAATGTGAATTTATATAAGCAAAAGATATTGCTGCACAAATTACCCAACTAAAGGGTAAGAACATTCTTATTTTTTCTTTATTGTTATTCATTTTTTAATTATGGAAAATATTTTTAAAATCTGTGGATTTAATAGATACCTTAAAATCAGAAGAATTAAAAAAGACGGTTTTTAACCGTCTTTGAAAAAAGAAATTTCTCTAAAAATAAATTATTTATCTTTTGAGACTGAGAGTACTTTAAGTTGTTTTTTTACTTCTTTTTCTCTCTCTTCAAGATGTTTTAGTTGAGCTTTAAAAGCATCTTCAAGTCTTACTTTTTGTGTTGTAATTTCATCAAGCTCTTCTTGATGTTGGTTTTTCTTTAACTCCTTCATTTCACTATCGGAAATAACATATACAGGGCGATATGAAGGTGTTTCAAAAAGAAGATCAAACATTGAATACATAAGTGACCTTTGAATTAGTACAAATTCAATATCTGATAATTCTTTGGAATATGAAAGGATAAATACCGAAGATATTGATACGGCAAATACACCGAATTTCGGTTTACATAACATAACCGCCCAGTATTTACCGATCAAATTTTAAGGTATGTTTTAAAGTATTAAGGAGATGCTTCTAAAAATTTAAATCAAAAGAACTAAAAATGGATTTAAAAATTACTAAAACATTAGTAATCCCATCCAACGAAATTAAATGGCGATTTTCCAGATCCTCCGGTCCTGGAGGGCAAAATGTAAATAAAATTGAAAGCAGAGTAGAGATTATTTTTGATTTAGAGGATTCCAAAGTATTAAATGATTATCAGAAAGAAATTCTTAAAAGAAACTTGAAAAACAAATTAGTAAATAATAGCTTGCGTTTAGCGGTTCAAGAACACAGAAATCAATTATTAAATAGGCAGCTAGCTTTAATGAAATTTAGTTCAATCATAAAAAATGCTTTAAATAAACCATTTAAATTAAGAAAATCTACACAACCTACTAAGGCATCACAAAAGAAAAGAGTTGAGGTTAAGAAAAAACGCGGCGAATTGAAAAAAAGTCGACAAAAAGAAAAAATATATCAAATATGAATAAACTAAATAAATTTTTTCCTCGCAGATTGCAATCAAAGCATGTGATAAATTTAATTTTATTTTGGTTTATTGAATTCAACTAATGATTTCTGGTTAATTGACTCTAATATTGTAGGGGTGATGCGTTTCTACAAAGATAGAGATTATTCTGATAAATCTATTGATTATATGTTTATTGAAGAAGGAATTATTATGGGAATTCATGGAGAAAATCCTCCATTAATGAAAACTAGAAAAAAAATTGTTATTAGAGAAGCGAGATTATTATGGCAAAAATTGTTAAATGAAGGTTGGCAAAAAACTAATAAAAAATGGTGAGCAAATTCTACAAAAAATTTTTTAATTTCAGAAAATAAATGAACCTTTAGGGTATAGCTTGGAAATTTTTGCCTGTTGCAAATATTTCTTTTTTTTGACGTCGTTTTCATATCTTATCAACATCATTAGATAGTTTATAACTCCAAAAATTATTAAAAACACAATAAATCTTATTCCTGCATCAAAGTTCATATGAATATTAAGCTTTATTTTAATCTGACAATTACTTATCAAAAATCAATCGGTATTTATATCTAATTAATACGTCTAGTAAAAATCTTTTTTGATTGTACGGTATAAAAAATACATAATAAAAGTAATATTAAAATTGCACTAAAGCTTCCGATTGGGTTTGGAATATTTTGTGTAAAAGGCCCTGCTAAAAAAGAAGGTGTATTTTCTTTGAATTCTATTAATCCGTTATTTAATAAAAACCAAATACCCACTAGTCCTCCATGAATTCCTATGCAATTCCATAAAGAACCTTTATCTCTAATTTTTACTAATGATAGAAATATCCCAAGTAAAATAAATCCCAAACGTAATCCTACTATGTTCCAAAAGAGCTCATTTGATAAATTATGAACAAAGCTAAAAATTATAGCTTGTAAAGCTATTGATATTTTTGTACCATATTCAAATTTTAATTCTTCTAGTAACCAGCCTCTAAAAATTATTTCCTCTGCGAATCCAACACCTAATCCCAGTAAAATAGAATTTAACAATATTATTGGAGAGAATTCACCTATCCAAGAAATATAATTTTTTTGCAATAGTGGTACCAGAATTAGAATTATTAAAACTAAAGCAAATAAAATACCTTGGGATAAATGGAAAAAGTTTTTCAAGAATTTGTCTTTTGTTATCCCAAGAAGTATCCAAGCACTTGATTTATTTCGTTTGATATGAAACCAATATGGGAGTAAAAAGATAAAAAGTAAGAAAGTAATAATAGTACCAATTAAGGATAAATTATCTTTTTCAAAATTAAACAATAAAAGTGGCTGAGATAAAGCCCAGCCAATTCCATAAAGAATAGGAATAAAAAATATAGTGGATAAAAATCTTGGTCTTAAAAGAAAAAAACTTCTAATTAGTATCATTAAATTTTTCATTTTAGTTTGAATATTAATTAATCCCAGCCTTTGCCTTTTATTACTCTAACAACTTGTTCAAAAAGTTTTAGCTTTTTCTTTTTACTATAATTTATGTTTTTTGAAAGATTAGATAAATCTTTATAAAATTGCCGAGTTATTTTATCTTCTTTATCACTAGGCCATAGTAAGTCTGAGCCCTCTTCATATTCTTCTTTATATCTTTCTTTATTCAAATTTTTTTTTATATCGTAATAATTTAAATTTTACTTATTGCAAATGCTTAAAAGTGATGTTTATTAAATTTGTGTATTTATTTAAAATTTATGCTGATTAATCTTTCAACTTTAGTTTTTACATTATTATCTCCATTGCTTATTTTTGCAGTAATAGTATCGGTTTACTTATTTCATTAGGAAGTATTTACAAATAAACTTAATTAATTTAAGGGTGTATAATGCCCACTTTTTCTAATGCAAATGATAAAACTGCAATTACAGCCATTAGTGTTAAGATCTTGTTCTTTTTGATGAAATCCATGATGTATATTAATAATCTTTTTATTAAATTCTTATATAAAATAATAAATAATTAAAATTATTATAACAATTACAATGGAACTCATATATATGGGAGATTTAGTTCCCTCAATAGCTTCTTATAAAAAGATAATTGAAAAATATGATAAAGGTATAAAAGAAGGGGAATTTTATGAAGAATCTATTGGAGGAGATTTTAATTACCCTGATTGGTAAATAATATGCTTACTACAAAAATAACTTTTGCCTTGGCAGATTGGATTAGAGTGTGGCGTAAGTGCCGGGATAAGAATCCTTCTATTGATGAGTGTGTAAAATTTGTTCAGTGGAAATTGGAAGATTATAAACTTTCTGATAGTGATAAAAGAATAATTGAATCTATTTTGCTCTATGAATCTGAATAAATAAGGGAATATAGACTTTTTATCCATAAAAAACAAAGGATCATTAAAATCCTCTTACAAATTAAGAAAAAAGTAAATCAGCATATTTACGGATTTACTGAAAATATAAAAAGGAGTAATTTATAAATGTTGAGTTCGGAGGCAATCTAAATGATTGATAGTCCGCCTGAAATTTAGCAAATTCCAAAATATAGGAAGCGTATTCCTGAGAATGGGATTATTCGAAAATTAAAGTTCAATCAATTAGTCTGATAAGACTTCGCTTTATAATTACTAGCGACAATAGGGACTGAAATTATCGAGAGAAATCCCCGAATTCACGTATTCTAGGTTTATGAGTAAATAGACTTTAAAATATGTAATTTTATATCCTGTAAGAAGGAAATCAAATATTAAAAAGGACTGTAAAAGCAGTCCTTTTTTTGTTTAACAAATTTCTTCTAAACTAGACTTCTTTTTGGATATTATGGACTAATAAAGTGATTAAAAATATTGCAAAATGAAAGATCAAGTCTTGTTTCCAAAAATTGAAGTACGTGAAAAGGGTTTTTTACAAGTAAGTGATATTCATACTATTTATTGGGAAAGATCTGGTAATCCAAATGGCAAAAAAATTCTTGTTATTCATGGAGGTCCAGGAGGAGGAAGTCAACCAAGATATAGAAGATACTTTGACCCAGATAAATTCGATATTATTCAATTTGATCAAAGAGGGTGCGGTTCTTCAACTCCTTTCTCCGAATTAAAAGAAAATACGACCAATCATTTAGTTGATGATATAGAGAAATTAAGGATTCTTTTAAAAATAGATACTTGGCATTTGTTTGGTGGATCTTGGGGCTCAACACTTTCACTTATATATGCGATTAAAAATCCCTCAAGAGTTATCAGCTTAACTTTGCGAGGAATATTTTTATGTAGAAAGTTTGAATTGTTATGGTTCTATCAATATGGTGCAAGTGAGATATTCCCCGATGAATTTGAAGAATATATTTCTGTAATACCAAAAGAAGAAAGAAATGATTTAATAAGTTCTTTTTATAAATATCTAACATCTTCAGATGGGAATCTTAGATCAAAAGCAGCAGCAGCTTGGACAAAATGGGAACTCTCAACAAGTCATTTAATAAATAAAAAATTTGATTTTGATAAGTCTGAAGTTAATTCTTTTTCAGATGCCTTTGCAAGGATCGAGTGTCATTATTTTATTAATAATATTTTCTTAGAAGATGATTTTATTTTGAAAAATATAAAAACAATAGAGTTGATTCCAACAAAAATAATTCAAGGTAGGTATGACGTTGTATGTCCTGTTAGGAGTGCTTGGGATCTAAATAAGAAATTAAATAATTCTGAATTAATTATTGTTAATGATGCTGGTCATTCAATGAGTGAAAAAGGTATTAGTATCGAATTAATAAAAGCTGTAAAAGGAATTGAAAATCTCTAAAAGAGAGAATAGGCCTTTAAAAATTAAAGGCCATTATCTTCAATATTTTGTGCAATACTCCTAAGAAGTTCTACGATATCAGAATCTTTGCATTTAGTATCTTCTTTAAGCAAAATGCACTCGTCTCTAATACTTACATTAGTACTCCACCATATACCTGAACTATTAGTATCGTCCCATTCAAATCTTTCAGACATAGTAAATAAAATTTAATAATTACATTAAAGCTTGCATTACTTCATCGTGGATTTATATATTGAATTTCAAAATTTGAAAAACTTTACTATTCGCAAAAAAATCTGGAAATTTCTGAAAATAAAATTTAGAAATCTAATTTAAGTTCATATTGTATTTCCTTTTTCTTAGAAACAATTTTTTTATTATTTATATTTTTTCTGAGCCTTTTTCTAGAGCCATGTTTTAAATAAATTTCTTTTGAGATATCCCAATATCCATCCTTTTTAGTGATTTCCTGAATTTTCTTCTTTGCAGTTTTAGTGCTATTAGGTATGTCAATTATGGGTCTTATGTAATTAATTTGTTCATATTCTTCTTTATTAAATCTAGACAATAGCCATGGTTCATGAATGAAATTAAGTGATATATCTTTTAATTCTGGTATCCATTTTTTTATAAATTTACCTTGAGGATCATGATCTTTTCCCTGCTTAATAGGATTATAAATTCTATTTGTATTTATAGACGTAGTTCCAGATTGCATTTGGCATTGGTTCCAATGTATTCCAGGCTCATAATCTACAAATTTATTTGCTAATTCAGAACCTGAATCTTGCCATGGTAGCCATAAATTATAGCTAGCAAAAGACATTAACATCGCTCGCATCCTGAAGTTAATCCATCCATTGAAATTTAATGAACGCATACATGCATCTATAAAAGGAAAGCCCGTATTACCTGAACTCCATGAATTAAGTAATTCATTATTTTTTTCTCTAATATTTTTAAAAAAAGGATGGTATTCCCTAAACTCTAGTTCTGGTTCACTTTCAAGTTTCTGAATAAAATGACAATGCCAAGTTAATCTGCTTTTTAACATCCTAGAATTATTGTTTTTTGATATATTTGCCTTTTTAAAAATTTCTTTTAATGAAATGCATCCCCAACAAATATATGGGGATAGTCTTGTACAACTATCAAATGATTTCTCTGGGCTAGATATATCTTTTGAATAAGAATCTAATTTATTACTAAAGAAGTATTGCATTCTCTCTAAACCTTTCTTTCTTCCACCTTGCATTCTTCCTGGACAAGTATCTTTTTTAAAGGAAAAAATTTCGTCTGAGGGTATTTCTCCAATATTGAGATTAATAGAATTAATTCTTAATGGAGCTTTAAGCAAGTTTTTTTCGGAATTTTTTTGCCACTTTTTAGACCAATTATTCCTATCTAAATTTCCTCTAAAAACTGAAAATTGTAGAAATTCCTTCCAAATAATATTTTTGCTTAAAGTCCATTCTCTTACTTTTTGATCTCTTTTATAAGTAAGCCAATCTCCTGTTTCTTGATGGCTATATAAACCCTTGACTTTAAATTTTGAACTAATTTCATCAAATATATCAATAACATTCCCAGTCCTAATAATTAATGGTTGTCCAATCTCAGCAAGTGTATTTCTTAAATCTATTAAACTTTCTTTGCAAAATTGCCATTGTCTATATGAATGAGTTTTTTGGCTCCAAATATCTAACTCAATAACATAAATAGGTAAAATATCATTATCTTTTATAGCCTCACAGAGAGCTTCATTATCAAAAATTCTTAAATCTTTTTTAAACCATAAAATATTTATTTCTTTCATAATTTTTTCTTTTAATCCTAGAAAAATAAGATTAAGTTTGTAGGTAAAAAATATAAAAAAATTTATAATAACTAAAAATCAAAAAAATGAAAATAACAAAAAAACTTTGGGAGGATAATTATGAGATTGCTTTACTAAGTTTAAATACAAAATTTGTTCAAGGTTTAAAGAATGGAAGTCTCCCTAAAAATATATTTCAAGAATATTTAGCTCAAGATTATTTCTTTTTAGAGACTTTTGCTAAGGCTTATGGCCTTGCAGTTTCCAAATCTAAAGATAAGTACTCAATAAGGAAGTTAAGTGAACTGTTAATGGGCGTTTCAGAGGAGTTAATACTTCATGAAACGTATGCAAAAGAATGGGATATTGATTTATCTAATAACTATATAAAAAAAACCACTAAAAATTATACAGATTTTCTTGATGATACTTCCAAAAGACTTAGCTCCGTTGAAATAATGTTTGCAATGACTCCATGTATGCGACTTTATTCTTGGATAGGAAAAAGTTTGTATGAGGAGGATTTTGACATTAAATATAAAGAATGGATAATTACTTATTCTGATGAGAGCTTTGAAAAGCTAGCAGATTCACTTGAAAATCTTATTGAGACTAATAAAGAAACATATGATATTAATCAGGCCAAATATTTATACAGGAGAGCTATGGAATTGGAGTTAGATTTTTTTAATGCTTATTCAGATTTCTGATTTAAATTAAAATTTACTTATAGTACTTTCAAAAACAAGTTAATAAATTATGTATTCTAAAATTGCACTTTCAATAGGCGGTAGTGACTCCGGGGGTGGAGCAGGCATACAGGCTGACTTGAGAACTTTCATGGCCCTTAAAGTACACGGATGTTCTGTTATTACATGTGTTACCGCACAAAATAGTATAGAGGTTACATGCGTTCAACCAGTAGAGAAGAATACTTTATTAAATCAGTTAGATATATTATTTGCTGATTTTGGTATTGATGCCTTAAAAACTGGAATGTTATTAAATGAAAGGATAATTATTGATACTGCTTCAAAATTAAATACATACAAAATAACCAAAATTATTGATCCAGTAATGGTTACAAGAACTGGTTCTAAATTACTGGAAGATTCTGCTATTAACGCTTATAAAAAACTCTTATTACCAATTGCTGATTTGGTAACTCCAAATATTTATGAAGCAAATCTACTTTCTGGTTTAGAAATAAGAAGTAAAGAGGATATCGAAAATTCAGCAAGAAAAATTATTGGTCTTGGAGCTAAAGCGGTACTTATAAAAGGTGGCGGTTTAAAAGATATGAAAGGGAAGGATTTTTTCCTTGACTTAAATGGTAGAAAAGAGTGGTTATTTAATAATTTTATTAATACAAAAAATACCCACGGTAGCGGCTGTACTTTGAGTGCTGCTATTTGTGGTTACAACGCTTTAGGTTTTGATCTATTTAATTCCATACAAAAAGCGAAATTATTTGTTGAGAAATCTTTAGAAAATTCTTATAAAATAGGCTCTGGTCCTGGTCCCTTAGGCCATCATTAATTATTTATAGAAGTAGAGTTAGAACCACCATTTTCTGTAGGGCTTTTTTAAAAATAAGATTTCTTCAGTCTCCCATCCTCCCTCCAACCATTCAAGATGCTCAAGTAATAAAGACTCACTTTCCCTTTTGCTTAATTGCCCAATTCTATTAGCAATACCATCAAACCTTACTTTCATCAATTCCTCAATCTTGATGTTATTCATAGGTTAAATAATAAATTTTTTCTACTCTTACTTGTATACATTTTCTTGTCAACGATTTAATTTTATTTGTTTACTAGCAGTTCTTAAATATGTATTAAATACAACTTTTTAAAATAGATAGTAATTAAGACTTATTCACATAGATTTAATTAAAGACTAATTTATATAAAAAATACCCTTACTATGAATAAAGAAGAAACATCAAAGCAAAAAACTATTTTAAATGTGGGCTTTTGTGAAACCACCTCTGAATGGCTCAATAGAATCATTACTGAACTGGCAGATGAAAATAAAAATTTTGTAGATTTGTCAGTTATTTGTTCCTAATTCTTTTGAAATTATATTTTATTTTGATTTATTTTCTGGTTGACTTAACTGTTAGAGAATTTTAAAAGATATTTTTTAAAGTGAACCCTAATAAAAAAAACATAGAAATAATTAAACAATTCAATTTATCTCCTCATCCTGAGGGTGGATGGTTTAGAGAGATAGTAAGGAGTGAGAATTCTCTAACAAGGGAAGATGGCCAAAGTAGAAACTTTATTACGGGAATTTATTATCTTTTGGATAGAGATTCAAAAAGTGCTTGGCACAGAGTAAAAAATGCAGATGAAATTTGGATTTATTTAAGGGGCGATCCTCTGAAATTATGGTGCCTAGATAATGATAATAAGTTAATAAGAAATTTAATTTTAGATTCCAATAATCCAGTAGAAATGATCCCATCTGGATATTGGCAAGCTGCAAAAAGTACAGGCGAATTTACTTTAGTGAGTTGTTGTGTTGGCCCGGGCTTTGATTTTAACGATTTTGAATTACTTAGAAATACAAATCATATTCCTAGATTGGATAAAGCAATTAATGATCTTATTTGAGACATTTTTTTGTTTATATTTTTTAAATTATCCTCTAGATTTATAAGGCTACTCAATCAATCTATATTTAATGAATCAAAATTCTGTCAAAACAATTGGTATTAATGATGAACCAAGAAAAGATTCATATTTAGTATGTATAAATCAGGCTGATGGATTAAAAGGCATCCTTAATAAGGATTTTGATGAATGGTCGAATTTTGATAATTGGGAAAGTATTTCAGTTCAGCAATGGATTTTTTCTAAAGCTCTAGAGGTTTTCAGAGGTAAGAAAATTGATATTAAATGCGACTGTTGTGAAAATAGTGATTTAATCCCAAATGATTTTGAGAGTATTAAAAAAGAAAAATGTTTTGGTAAAAAAAGTGCTTACATGATTGAAAAAGTTGTAGATGAAATTGTTTTAGCTAAGGCAAGAAGAGAAAGTGATGGAACATATTCTGCGTAAGATACATAAATATCTATGGAGTGAAAAATCTTTTATTTACCAGTGAAAATTATCAGAGGAACCAATCGTTAAATTTCTAGTGGACATCTTATGGAACTTAAAGTGTACCGAATCACTGAACTGCTTTTCATCTGAGTAATTCACAAGATCCATTGGCTCGATGTTTTCATCGAACCATGCATCATATTCAATATGGTTAGGTTCAGCAAAATAACTCATAACCAATTAATAGCTAACAAAAAATTTATAAAAGGTACATGCGATACCAAATAAAGATTCTTTTTTAGAATTAATATTGAATAAGGCTTGAAAATCTAAATTTAAAGATAATTTAAATGCTTTTTAAATTATGGTTTTTAAATTGAGATTACATTCATGATTTTTTATTTATGGCTTACTATCACGTTCATGGACTTATTCCAGATGGAATTTCTCAGTCCGAAGGTTACAAGATGTTTGAGCAGTATATTGCTTCCGGTGCACCTATGGATAATTTTGATGGATTTCAATTGGTAAGTAGATTCCATGCGCCTGAAACAGGAGAGGTTTTTGTTACTTTCAAGGCTGATAATCATTTAGCAATATCTCAACATTTTGGTGTGTGGAGAGCGAAATTTGGTCTTGATTGGAATATCACTGCTGTTCTAAATGATGATGAGGTGATTCAAAGAAACAAACAGGTTGCTGATGCTGTTGTCGCAATGGGATAATTTAATTGATTGACAGTCGATCTAGAATAAGGAGCATCTAGCTCCTTTTTTTATGCTGTTTCTCATCTCTTATAAATTTAATGATGCAAACGCCCAAGACAAAGGATCCAAAATGTTAAAAGAATGGTATGACAAAGGAGGGCCACAAAATAGACCAGAGGGTTATGATGTTAAATCTTGGATTTTCTTACCTCAACATGGCAGTGGTTACTCTGTTGTAGATACTGATTCTTTAGAAACTATTTGGCGACAGTGGCAACCTTGGAGGGAACTATTGGAGTTTACCATTGAACCATGTGCAGATTTAGATCAAACAGTAGCTTTATATTGTTAATAAAACGCGTTCTAGTTTTTTAAATTAATGGCTATATCTCATTGGTTAATTAATCCAAAAAGAACAGAAGTAAAAAGGTTTATAAAAAATGATAAGAGCATAGATGGTGTTTTTGAGTATATGTTTGTAGATACTGGAAGAATAGTTAGTGTGTTAGGAAAAGAACCTCCTGTAATGACAACAACAGTTTCTGTAGATATAGATTTAGCGAGAGAAATTTATGGAAGGTTAATTTCTCAAGGTTGGAGGAAAACTGAGGAGGTTTGGCCCAATAAAGGGAGTTAGGTCTTTGCTCCAGAAATTTTTTTGCTGAAATTTACGGAACTGTGGGAGATAAAGTTATTGAAGCTATCCACGGAACAGGAGTCCCATATAAGATCTTTAAAACAAAATTAGGTTAAAGCAGAGTTTAAGGATGAGAGTATTAACTAATTAGTTCGACTAAATTATTAATAAGAATCTGAGTGCAAGAGGTAACCACAGACATAGAAGAAGCATTAGTAAAAGAGTAATAGCATGAACATTTGGGATGTATTGCTCTTTAAAAATTTGCGTCTTCATAATTTATCTCGCTTTCTTAAGTTTGATTTCTCTTCTGATAAGCAGAGCTATAACTACAACACACATGTTCATCAGAAATACGTCTAATGGCATTTAATAAAAAAGTCTCTACTTAATTAATAGCAAGATTATTGATCTAAGGATCAGTAAATGAAAATTAAATTGAGATTCTATCAAGCATCAATACATCTTGAGCTTGAATTGTATCTTTCTTATCTTCATCTTCTGGATCTTTATAAGATTCAATTTCCGCTTGAATTTTTCTCTTATAAACCCCCTTGATATAGTCAATTTCTTTTCTTTCTTTATTAAATATTGAAAATGTTGATCTTTTTAAGTTCATAAAAATCTCCTAAAAATAAGTTTTGATTAGCTCCAGTTTTTGTCAGATTCAACAAAGCTATCCAATGTTTGTTGATTTCTGATTTCTTCCTCAAGAAGTTCTTCCTCTGATCTTTCTTCAAGCTCAGATTTGTAATTTTCTTTTAGTTTGGATTTGGTAGACATTTGCTCATGACGACTACAACTATGTTCTAACTAGTCAGACAGGCCATCCGACTTATAAATATGTACGGTTTGAGGTACTCCCATATACGGATAAAGGATCAACTATTTAATTTGAATATGGTTAAAATGTTATGGATTTAGATCGATTTTTCCCTTAAGAATCATCAGCATTGGCAGGCCAATAAGCATCAAAACCCCATCGATTAATAAGAAAGTATTTAGATTCATTTTTCTATTTCTTCGGGGATATTCCAATTAAGTGTTATCCCTCTTTTAATTGGGTCTTTTTTCATATCATTCAACTCTTTTCTGATTTTATTGTAGTATGCCAACTCCTCTGAATCATCAGAACCAAGACCATAATTCATGGTTGCCGCAAGATATATTCTGTGCATCCTGTATGACGATAATGGCATTTCTTATAGAAGTATTTTTAAATTCTAAAATATATTTAAGTTATTTAAGACTAATTAGTTTTATTGGGCTAAACCCAAGCCTAGACCAGAACTCAGGACCTTTTCCTTACCAAGCGAAGTAAATTATTTTAATAAGAAATAATTATGCTCTAATTCGTTTATATTTAGTTGTCTTAAAATTATTTTATTTTTTCAAATAATTATAAACTCAGTATGGAGATACTTTGTTGTTCATGCCCTCGTCGGGACTTGAACCCGAGACCTCTCCCTTACCAAGGGAAGAAAATACTTTATAAAAGCAACTATTTACAGTAGTTTAAGGAGAAAAATATCTTAAATATTACTTAATTAGTGCAGAAATTAGTGCATAATACGGTTAATTAGTTTGATATATGCATAAAAGAGCAACTAAATAAGAAACTGAATTAAGAGTTGCATATGCTGCTGAATTAGTTGCTGAAGGACAAGCCTATTCATCTATTACTTCCCTTGTTGCCGCAAAATATGGAATCTCAAGAAGAAGAGCAAGGCAGATCACATCTAGTGCTTATCTTTTGCTGAAAGATGATATTGAGGAAGGGGACTTAAATCGCCCTGAAATGACAGCAAAATTAGTATGCACTCTAGAAACTGCAATGTTTAGAGCAATGCAAGAAAAACAATATTCAGCAGTTGCAAGTAATGCAAAAGTTCTTATGAAATTAATCGGTCTAGAAGCCAAAATAAAAAGTTAGAGAGAGTGCTTTGGGAGCACTAGGTCGCAGGTTCGAATCCTCACTACCTATTACATGAAATCGTTCAATATATAGTTCCAATCAACAACTCCTCCATCTTTTTTGGTTTCTTCATCCATCCTTCTAAGCTCTTTTCTGTACTTTTGCCTTATAGGTGAATAGTTCTTATCCAAGCTTTCCTCTGGATGTCTTAGGTAGTCCAAAATGTTTCTTTTAGTCCACAAGTTTTTCATTCTTTGACCTGCTTATAAAAAGTTTCTATTGTTGATATCCACCAATATCCAAAGCTATTAGTTAATCTTTTTTGTATTTCTTTAGAGGGCTCTTCAAGACCGCGTGCAGCAAATAATTTAGGTACTGCTTTTTCAGTTGCTTCTTTGCAAAGAGCAGTTCTTTCTGCAACTTCATTTACAATAATTGGTTTTATATTTTTTTCTTCAGTAAACATAATTTCAGGTTTGATTTTATTACCTCTCATAATTCCAACAAATAATTTGTCTGATATGTCCATTGCTTCATCTGGATGTTTGCCTTGATTAACAGCAAATACATAAGTACAAGCAGCCATAGAAATGAATCTTGCAGCACAACTTTCTGCTCCATATTTCTTACATTCCAAACTAAATTCATTTTCTAATTTTTCAAATTGATCTGGTTTAGTTGGTACTGCAAAAGCAGTTATAGGTAATGTGAAAAATAGTGATGCGAGTAGTAATTTTTTCATTTAATCCCACCCATAATAAATAAATCTTTCACACCTTTTTGAAGGTATAAAAAAACCTTCAGCAGCTCCTAATATTTTATTCATCTCTGTTGTTCTACCTCCGAATCTTCCATCTGTTTTTGAGTCATTTGTAGATAATGAGTAATAGTATCCGACCCCAAATCTAGGAAACATAATTTTATCCCTTCCTTTCTTTTGATATTCCTTTGGAGTTCCTCTCCCCGATTGTGTTCCAATAATATTGACTACTGGACCGCTAGCTATTGAAACTTGCTTTTCAGAAGGGTCTTTTTTTATTTTGTATATGTAAAAGTATTGTCCCCCATATCCATTACTTATTCCTGTTTCGAAATTCAGAACTGGTTTATCTTTATAATTAATTGTTCCTCTGCCAACAGAATTATATTCTCCATTAATAACCTCAATAGTTACATCTGGATAATATTCACTAACAAAATTACAGGTATCCGCTGCATAAGCTGAAGGAATTAAACCTAATAAAAAAGATGTAAGTAATAACCGTTTCATTTATATTTCATCCAGACTTCTTGTTAGCCAACCATTTTCAGTACAGATTCCATATCCGTAATCCATATAACCACCACCACGACGAAGTACAGGTTTTGGGTCGGCTTTTTTTCGAGCTTGTATATGATCTTCTGAACACCAATACCTACCCCCAGCTTTCATTATTCCTTTCCTAATAATTTTTGCAGGAACATCAGTTTTTACAAAGCAAGCACCATCGATTCTTATTTTGCAAATGTCATCATTTACTCTATCGGCAGAGTTAGTGAAATAGTAGAAAAAACCATCGTCACCTATCGTGCCTGAGTAAGAAGAAGGAGGTCTGACGTGTACATAATAAATACGCTCTTTTTCTGCTAGTACAGGACTAGAAAACAATAGAAGTGCAAGTAGTAAGCGTTTCATTAAATTCTCTCTTACATTTTTAAGAAACAAATTGAATGTGCCAATTTTGCAGTTGGTTTCTAATATTGCCAAATACCATTATTTATTGCAAGAAGTAGGTTTGTATTATTTCTTTTAAATTAAAGTTTTTCAAAATTAAAAAATATTTTTTCGAATGATAAATACTTATTTTTGAACTATTCTTCATTTAATGATGTTCTAATTTTAAAAGCAGAACAGGATGAATTCTAAAAAAGTATCAGACTTGAAAGAAGGATGTATCGTTGAGTGTAGGTCTCATAGACATTTAGTAGAGAAAGTAGAATTTCCATCTTCTGAAGTTGGAGATACGATAGTCAAATTAGCCTGCTTAGATGATGATGCAAATGGAGAAATAACTGAAGTTTTTTGGGAAAGAGAAGTTGATGCTCGTATTATTGGAGAAAGTACCTGGGATACCATCGGAAATAGAGGATTTGATGATCCTAAAGTTTTCTCCAGTTATTTAAATACTTTGAAGTGGAATTGCGTAACTTCTACTGATCCGTCTCTTTTTCAAGCACCATTGAGAGCAGGAATAGATGTAAAACCATATCAATTAGAACCTCTAAGAAAAGCACTACGAATGCCAAGAGTAAATCTTTTTATAGCAGATGATGTTGGTTTAGGAAAAACTATTGAAGCTGGATTGATATTAAGAGAATTGCTCTTAAGACAGAAGGTTCAAAGAGTTGTAGTTATTCCTCCCCCCTCAGTCGTACTTCAATGGAAAGGTGAAATGGAGACTCGTTTTGGTCTTGAATTTAAAGTAATGGATAGAAAATATATCTCAAACATGCGACGTGAGAGAGGTTGGGGAGTTAATCCATGGTCAACTCATACAAGATTTATTCTTAGTCAGTCATTAGTTCGAAATGAAGAATATGCCAGTTCTCTTCGTGATTGGTTGGGAGATGGTTTAAAAACAATTTTAATACTTGATGAGGCTCATAATGCAGCACCAGCAACTTCATCAAAATATGCTATTGATTCAAAAATTACTAGAGCAATAAGAGATTTAGCATGGAGATTTGAACATAAACTTTTTCTTTCAGCTACTCCTCATAATGGTCATAGTAATAGTTTTTCTGCATTGCTAGAAATATTAGATCCTACGCGTTTTTGTAGAGGTGTACCTGTAAGAAATAAAACTGATTTAGATCCAATTCTAGTAAGGCGATTAAAAGAAGATTTGAGAAAAATTGGAGTTGATTTACCAAAAAGAATAGTAGTTCCCATTGTGCTTGATGGATTACATAAAGATTTACCGGAACTTGTATTATCGAGTCTCTTAAAAAGTTATAAGGAAAAAAGAGAATTCCGCTTAAGAAAAGCCACTGTTAAAGAGAAGGCTGCAGAATTATTGGTTGTTGGTAACTTACAAAAACGCTTATTAAGTTCTGTCGAGGCATTTCATCGAACCTTAAATGTTCACATGAATACGTTGAAAAAAAAAGATCAAGGTGAAAAATTAAAAATAACTAGAAATCTCGATCAATTAAAACTTTTAAAAGGTGGAATTGATGGAGATGATGATCGAGCTGATGCTGATGAAATTCAAGTAGAGGAGGAAGCTTTATATCAACATCAAATCGCCGTTGCTACAAGTGGTTGCGGCGCAGGAGAAGATGAATGGGAAATTTTAAATAAAATGTTTCAAATAAGTTCAAACGCCAGATATCAAAATGATGAAAGAATTGATTACCTGAGAAAATGGATTAAAAGGCATATGTGTCCTAACTTGGGAGAAAAAAATGCCAAGTGGAATAACGAGCGATTATTAATTTTTACAGAATATGCTGATACAAAACGTTGGCTGGAAAATCAAATAAGTTCTTTAATAGCTGATAGTGATAAAGAGGAAGAGAGAATTGCAACATTTCACGGTGGTATTGGAGATGAGAAAAGAGAGGCCTTAAAACGAAGTTTTAATAGTGACCCTACTGATGATCCATTAAGAATCTTAATTGCAACTGATGCAGCACGCGAAGGAGTGAATTTGCAAAATCATTGTAGATACCTTTTTCACTTTGATATACCTTGGAATCCTAGTCGAATGGAGCAAAGAAATGGTCGTATAGATAGAACTTTGCAAAAAGCTAAAGAGGTTTTTTGTCATTATTTTGTTCTTTCTGATAGAGAAGAAGATCGGGTTTTGGATGTACTTGTAAAGAAAACAGAAGAAATAAGAATTAGTCTTGGTACAGTACCACCAGTTGTCGTTAGTCGATTAAATGAGCTTATTCAAAAAGGAATTAATCCTACTGCCATAGGAGAAACAATTTCTAAAATTAAGGGGGTTGATCAAGAAGAAGCAATAAAGCGTTCTCAGGAATTGATTAAAGTCGAATTGGAAGATAATAGTCGTGAAAGAGAAAATGATCTAAAGGAACAAATATCAAGGCTTGAAAAAGCATTAATTAAGTCTGAAAAATGGTTACATTTTAGTAGTGATTTATTTAGAGAGGCTCTTAATACGAGTCTTAAAATTTATCAGCCAGATAGTAATGAGCCACCTCAA
>CACAVZ010000016.1 GCA_902536065.1 uncultured Synechococcaceae cyanobacterium
TTTAGTTTGTTCTCTATTCTTTTTGTAATATTTTCTCCTCCTATCGCTTTTGGATTGTTATTTGGGGAGGGATTGAAATTTAGTACTTTTTTTATTTGGATATGGATTTTAAATCTGAAGTTTTTTTGAAAATGTATAATTTATTTCCCGAGATTATTTAAAATTAAGAACATAAAAAATTTATTTTATGCCAAAAATATTCAAACAAAATAAGTTCGCTTTGTTGGGAGCAAATATATTAATAATTTTACTTTGGGTAACTATATCTTCCTTTTTGATGAATTTATTTCAAAGTGAAAATGCCCCATTTTATATGTATAAAATTTCTCTTTTAATCAGATTCCTTCCTCCTATTTGGGTTACGTGGTTCCTTTGGATAAAAAGAGGTGGTTTAAAAAGATAAATTACAAAAGCATTTTTACGGATTTACTATAAAAACAAATCAGTTAAGATCAGAAAGCTTACTTGAAATTTTCATTTAAGAATTAGGTAATTGAGAGATTGTTTTTAGCTAAGAAACAATCTCTTTTTTTTTTACAAATATTTTTTCTCATAAAAAAGTGTTTGTCAGTATCCCTATTGACAAACACTCATGACGATCATTTTTTAAAAGTTAAACAGGCAATCTATTATCAATTTCTACAACTCCTGAATCCATAAGACGGCCGATCTTAATAACTAAAGCCATATCTAACCTTGAAAATTCAGATTGATGGTTAGTTATCCAATCAAGTTCAGAAAGAGTTATAACTCCCAAAGTATTTACTTTAAGAAAAAGTAAGCCTAAATTCATTTTAAAAAATTCCTGGGATTATCCATCCGAATAAGCCATAATTTACAACTAATGCAAATAAGCCCATCATTGCCATTCTTCCATTAGTTCTCTCGGCGTTTTGCCAATAAGTTGTTTTTGAATTTTCCATTTTTCTGATTAGTAGAAATGTTAAATAGTAGGTTTTTAAACGAAACCAGGAATTATTTGACCTGTTGTTAGGTATGCTCCAACAGCAGCAATTAATCCAAGCATTGCGAATCTGCCGTTAAGAGTTTCAGCAACAACTTTTTCTTTTTCGATTGTTTTGACTTTTGTGTTTGTGTTTTTCATTTGATTAGAAGATGAATAGTTTAAATTTTCGTTTTGAAATTGCTTGGTTAAATAAGCAACTAGGATGGCTGTAAAGAGTACAATTACGGCTAAGAAACCTGAAAGTGGACTCATTAAAAAATGCCAGGAATAATTTGTCCGGTTGAAACGTAAGCACCTACTAACGCAACAAGGCCAATCATTGCCCAACGACCGTTAACCTTTTCTGCATTTTGTGGGTAGCTATCGTAAGAAACAGACTCATCTATGTAAGGACGTGTCTCAGTAGGAAACATATTCTGTCTGCCACCTGATTCAGTAGTAACGTTTGAATTAGCCATTAAAGTTGTGTAATTGTTAATTAATGTAACACTACTATTAACAAATGTAAAGTATTAAGCCGAAATTAAGTTATTTTCAAGATATTTACTACATAACTGTCGCATAAGCGTGACATAAACTTTTAAATAGTTGTTTTTTAGGTTTGCTGCGCTTTACAGATTGGCTGGCACTTTATTAAGAGTTCAATTTGTTGTTTAAGTATTTTTAAAAATCCGTAGAAAGATATCAATTTGGTAGGAAAAACTACATCATTCTAATATTTGAATAATTAGCTTTTAGTTATAATTTATTACAATTTGCTATGGAATTCGCAAAAAAAATCATGACCGAAAAAGCTGAAAAGCTTAATGGTAAAGCAGCAATGCTTGGTATGTTCGCTCTTGTGGGAGCTTATTATTTTACTGGTCAAATTCTTCCAGGTATTTTCTAGTAAAAATCCTTTATAAATTTTTTTAGGGCTTTATCAAGCCCTTTTTTACTGGATTATGCCCTTTTTAATTATCTAGTAATTCAAATAATTTGCTTATTAGAAGCTTTCTTTTTGAAAAAGTTTTATCAATATATTTTTTATTCTCTTCTTTTAAAATTTCCTGACCATTTAAGCCTAATCCTTTAATGACAAACTCTTTATCTTCTTTAATCCAGTTATTTATCATTCCCCCCGTCGTCTCTATATGGAATTGTAATCCGTAAGCAAAATTACCAATCCTAAAAAACTGTTCCTTACAACGTGCACTACTAGCAATGAGTACTGCTTTATTGGGTAATAAAATCCTATCTCCATGCCAATGTAGTACATGAAAAGGGTCTTTAAAGAGTGCTTTGAAGTCTTTATTAGATTTGTCTATAAAGATTTGAGACCATCCAATTTCTGGTAATGCTTTTGGAGGTGATCCATATTTAAGAATTTCTACATCTCCCCCAGCAGCACTCGCAAGCAACTGAGCACCTAAGCAAACACCGACTATAGGTCTCTCATTTTCTAATTCTTTTTTTATAAAATCTCTTTCTAACTTAAGCCATGGATATCTTTCGCTTCCAATATCTTTAACTCCCATTGGTCCACCCATAATTAGAATTAAGTCACCTTTTTTTGTTTGCGGCAGAGCATTTTTATTATCTAAACGAATAATTTCTATTTTTAAATCTCTTTCTTTAGCAAATTGTTCAAAAAGACCAGGCCCCTCTATTTCTAAATGCTGCAAAACTAATAGGCGTTTTATTTCCTTCATTCACTTTCTATTATTTCAGCTGATTCAGAACAGACATTAACGCTAAACCACTTAATTGCCGACCAAGTATCTTCTTGGTATGTACCTGCTGCAATACTTACAAAACAATCATTTTCATACCAACTTCGATAACTGGGAGTTACGCCCGTTCCTTTTAATCTATTTTCTAAGCCTTTTCCATATTTTTTAATAACAAGATTAATAGCTTCATTCTCAATTTCTCTTTGCTTTTCATAAGCAAAACCTCCTAGTTGATTAAAAAAAAGAATTGATGCAATAAGTAAACGTATCATTAACGCTTTTTCTTTATATGTAGCTCATTTTATCTTGATTATTTATTTTTAACACCGAATTCTATATTTTAGAAAACTCTTAAGCTCAAAAACATAAAGGCTTTTTCTTATCTGGATCCTTTATCCGTAATTATGAGATACTTCTGTCCACCCTTTTTGGTGAAGTTCGTGCCACTTTTCCCAGGCTGAATCTATATTGAGTTTTTCAGAGGATTTGTACCCTCCTGGTTCTCCAAGGTGATTTGTATAGAAAAGATGCGTATAAATTTTAAAATTAGGTTTAGGAGAATTTTTGCATTCTTCGAAAAAGATAATTCTGCTGCCTTCTGGATTTAGTAGGCATCCATTTGGTTTGCTAGTACTGCATCCAAATGAGTAATTAGGCTTCATGGTTTCACCTTATTTGGTCATTAAACTGCTAATACATTTGCACTATAAATTATATTTTTTTTGTTTTGCTGTCAATCCTTTTAAGTTTAAGTACTTATTTAATAATAATAATTTTGTTTTTTAATAAAAAAGATAATTTAGTTCAGCCTATTAATTACAGGAAAGATTTAGAAATCAAACTACAAAAAGTAACACTAGTAATGCAGGAAGTTGTTGATGATGTCTATAAAACTTAACAGGAGAAGCAAAAAATTATTGACAAACTGATTGACTTTAAAGAAGCAATAATATCAAAAAGTATTGAACTTAATATTGAATTAGAGTCAGCCAAGAAGTATTGTAAATCTCATGAATATTTAATAGCTTTTAGAATATTAGTATTTATAGTGAAGGTTAATTTATCAAATGCAGCCTGGAACTTTTGAATTATTGATTCTAGTATTTATCTTTTTAGGTCTTCAAGCCTGGTGGATTATCCCAATAGTTATTAAAAATAATAAATTAAATAAAAGAGGTAAGGATTTAACAGAGGAAATTAAGCAATTAGAAAAGTTATATAAAAAATAAATTAGTTTTTATTTCTGCAAAATACTAATAGTGAAAATCAAATATCTAATGAAATTAAAAAAATTTATTTCATTTTGCTTAATTTTTATTGGGAAATTAGCTTTACCACAACCTTCTTTTGCTGAAGAAAAGGTTGAAGTTATACCTATCATTCAAAGTTAAAAGGACTTAGTGGTAAAAATTTTAATTATCTCGAGGGTAAGCCTGAATTAAGACTCCTTAAAGTAAAGATTCCAGTTGAATTGAAAACTCCAATTCATACTCATCCTTCCCCAATGTTGATTCATATCACCAGAGGAAGATTAAAACATACAAGGGGTGAAGAAATTAATTTCATATAAGCTGGTGATGCATTTATAGAGAGTAATAATGGGTGGAGCCACTATGTGAAAAATGTTGGGAAGAAGCCGGCCATACTTCATTTGGGAATTTTATCAGTAGTTGGAATGCCTACGGCCATAAATGAATAAAATTATCTCTATGTTATTTAATCCTTATTTTTAGGATTCAACTTTTACGAAGAACAACTGTAATGAGATACTCCTCCATAGTTAAAAAACCGGCTTGGCTTTAGTTGATTATATTTTTGATCTATTTCTGGGGGTTGTTCTACATATGGATTGCTAAAGACATCCTGTAAATCTTTTATTTTTTTGTAATTTCCCTTTTCAGCTTCTTCATATGCGGGAACGACCATCCATTCGCGCCAAGTATAGACTGGATTAAGGGATTTCATTGATGCCGATTTTGCTTTAATATTTCCCTCTTTCTTCAAGACTGATTGCCAGTTTTCAAGCCATACTTCCCACCTATTATTGAGCTCTTTTTTAATTGGTAAATAGAAACAGTCTTTTAAAGAATCTAAGTTATCAGGTATTTCAGAGAGTTTACGGAACAAAATTGTATAGTCTGCTTTTGAAATGACCATGAGATTAAAAAATTCATTTATTAGAGTTTCGTTGTAATGTTCTAAACCAAGCTTGTTTGCCCACATTTTCATCAATTCTTTATTCATTAATTTAGAAAATTCTTTTTCGATTTGATCTAACTTTTCTTGATCTTGTTTGCTTTGTGAAAGTAACGGACTAAGAGATGAACAGAATGTTTTAAAGTTGATTGCCGCTGCGGAAGGCTGGTTAAAAAATGAGAAATGTTCGCCTCCACCTGTCCATGGTTGAAATCTTGGATCAAATAATTCACAGAATCCAAAGGGGCCATAATCCAAGGTATAACCTCCAGCAGCACAATTATCACTATTGAAATTACCCTGGCAATAGCCAACTCTCATCCAGTTGGCTACAAGTGATATAAGTCTTGATCTGTATAAAGAAGCCAGTTTTATTACTTTACTTTCAATTGAAATCTCATATTCAATTTCGTCTTTATAATTTCTATCTATTAGATGTTGAACTATCATCATTAGTTCATTGAGGGCCTCATCATGCGCATTATTACGAACTCGTCTTGCAAAAAGTTCAATCTGGCCTACACGTAAAAAAGATGGAGCGACTCTCGTAGTAATTGCCGCTTGATTATCAATAATGATATCAGGTTCAAAATATCTGGACCCTTTGGAATACCACGGTCTTCTAACTATTTCTGAACGTGAGACATAAAGTGTTAAAGATCTTGAGGTAGGGATTCCTAAGGCATCCATTAATTCCTGTGCAAGAAATTCTCGTACGCTAGACCTTAAGACAGCTCTACCATCTGCTCCACGACAGTAGGGAGTTGGACCTCCTCCTTTAAGCTGCATTTCCATTCTTTTCCCATTGAATAAACCTTCAAAAACAGAAATTGCTCTACCATCACCATAACCATTGCCAGTTCCAAAGGGACATTGTTGGGTATATTCAGTCCCGTAAATTGATAATGCATAACCTGTTGCCCAACCAACAGGACTCATTGGATAATTAGCAACAGAAATATCACCTGAGAAAAAACGACAAAAATTCTGATCTTCAGTAAGATCTGAGCTTAGCCTTAGTTCTTTAAAAAGTTTGTTGCTATGGGAAATATATTCTGGATCTGGAATAGCAGTTGGAACAACTGGTACGTAATGACCTGTATATACTGAACGAGGCTTATGATCATTTCCATCTTTTGTTGATTGAGGATCTGCTTTAAGAGAATTCAAAAAAGAATAGTCAGATAGTTGAGAAAATTCAGAAAAATTTTCTGTAAGCTTTCCTTTAAATGAATCAGATTTGGTTGACATCAAATTTGTTATCTAATCTTGTAGGCGTTCTAATTTCTTTAAATTAAGAATCTAAACGTATTTTATATAGTTTCTACTAGGGATGGTTTTTCCAGCTACGTTAGAGATTAAATAGAAGTTAAATTTTAATACTTCATTAAAAAAAGTTTCCGCTGTAAAACATTTTCTTGAGAAAAATATTTAGACTTTAGTAATAAAATAAAGCACTTAGCCTTCATATCAATTTTTTAATTAATAACCATTGCAAATACTTAATTATTGACTAGTATTTTTTTGAGTTTGATCAAAAATAATGCGAAAAAGTTAAACTATTTTATCTTTATTTGACTTGTACCTTTCCCCATATTCCCGCACTATATCAGTGTAAATTTATTCAATTTTTTAAATTATTATTTTTAATTTATTTTTAACTTACCCAGCCTTTAAGCAAATCAAACACACTTATAAAAAGTCCAAAACCAATAATTGGGGGAGCAACCCACCTTGTCATGAATTTCAAATAACTTGTCGTTTTGATTCCTACTTTTGAACCACTAAGTTCTTCATTAAACTTTCCAGGTACTACCCATCCCATAAAGAAAGTAACCAAGAATCCACCAAAGATGAGTAATACTCCTCCAAAAATCGAATCAATAGTTCCAAGAACGTTTAAATTTAATGCAGAGGGAATGCCTGCTAAGAATAGGAAAAGAGTTATCAGCCAAACCGATTTTTCTCTTTTAAAACCAAATTTATCAATTAAAGAGGAAACTGGAACTTCTAATAATGAAACAGAGGAAGTTATTGCTGCAATATAAGCTAGTGCAAAAAATGCAACAGCTACAATTCTTCCAGCCGCTCCATATGAACCAAGGCCCGTAGGAATTGATATAAATAATGCACCAACTGTTGATTCAGAAATAGCATCATTTAAACCAAACGTTAAAACAATCGGAAAAGTAATAAGTCCTGCCATAAGACCTACCAAAGTATCCAATGATGCAACTCCAACACTTAGTTTTGGAAGATTACTCTTTTTATTTAGATAGGAAGCATAAGTCACCATAACTCCAATTCCTAAACTTAAAGAAAAGAAAGCTTGTGTAAATGCATTTCTTATAGTTTGAGGGTTCCTTAATTCATCAAAGTCAAACTTAAACAAAAATGTTTTATATCCTTCCCATGCGCCTGAAAGTGAAGTGGCCCATATTGCAAGGGATAGAAGAATTATAAAAAGTATAGGCATAAAGAATCGTGTTACCTTTTCGATTCCTTTTTTTATCCCTGATGAAACTATTATTGCTGTAAGAACGAGACTTAATAGGTGCCCCAATAAAACACTGCTACCACTACTAATTGAGCCAAAGAAAGTTTCTGCATCACTTAAATTTTTTGGTAATCCAAAAAATAATGAATGGAACAAGGTATCAGCAGTCCACCCCATTATGACTGAATAATATGATGCTATTCCCAAGGGAGCTATAAAGAAAAGAATTCCTAATGGATACCAATTTTTCCCAGCTAACTTTACTGGTGCAAGCAATGTGCTTGCAGTAGCGTTTCTTCCTAAAGCCATTTCAGCAACAAATACCGGAAGGCATACAATTAAAACGATTAATATGTACAAAATTACAAAAGCAGCACCTCCACCTTGGGAGGCTCTGTAGGCGAAACCCCAAAGGTTACCAAGTCCTACTGCGCTACCAGCAGCTGCAAGAATGAATCCTAACTTACTAGTCCATTGTTCTCTTGGAGAAATTTTTGAGTCCAAAATTAAAATCTGTTTTTTATAGTTGATTTATAACTCATAAATAAAAAATAGTTAATACATTGCTTAATAAAAACTAATCTTTATTCAATTATTTTTTGCAAAAAGATTTAAAATCTAAGAAACATCTTATTACTACTATGACTATTGAAACGACTATTCTAGATTTTCAACTAAGTAATACGTTTGAACAATATGAATCTCATATGAATGCGGAGGATCAGCAGTCGATGTTTAAAGAAATGGGAGTTAAAACATTTTATATTGGTAAATCATTAGATGATCCTCAACGGGCAACTGTAATTTTTCAAGGACCAAAAAATGTTCTATACGATATTTTTATGAATCCTGAAACAAAACCTATTGTTGAAGCTTCAGGGCATATATATGCGGGTACAAAAATAACTCGATGGATTTCTTGAAAAAATAAATCTTTTATGAATTATCAACTTTTAATTGAATCATATTCTTTTGGGACATCCCTTTCTGAGCAAGAAATAGAACTTTTAAGTCTGGAACTTGAAACTCAAATCATGAACATTAATATATCAACAGAATTTGGCTGTTTTAAATCGGCTCCCACCTATATTTGCGAAGGTCTAAATTTAAAAAAAGGTACTTATTGGATTATGTGCCTTGCTGAAATATTAGATTTACATAAGCCCCCCAAATTTGGGAAAACAAAAAGTGTGGAGGTTTTCGATTTACTTCTTGAAAAAAAACTTGTTATTGGTTAATTGTTTAATTATTTGAGTATTAAAAAATAAGTTATTTTTATTTATTCTGATAGCATTAACCTTGTGTTAGATAAATAAATGAAAGATTCTAATGAATTGATATTGTTAGATATTATTAAGCTAACGAGATCAAGTGAAAAGAAATTTAAACTAGGAAATTTTAAAGGGGCAATAGATGACAAAATTAAGGCTAATGAAATATTAAAATCCAAATCTTGTGATGAAAAAATTATTGAAAAATATAGAGAAGAATTATCTAGTTTATATTCTTCAAAATTTGATCTTATATTCGATCATAAGCTGAAAATTGATGAAATAAAGAGAAATGAGATAGTAAAAGTGTTGGTACAAAAAAGTAAGGAAAAATTAAAAAATCTTGATTACAAAGGAGCAATAAAAGCCTTTAGGAGGGCAGAAAAATATTTTTCAAATTAATATCAACCTAAATCTCTGAGTTTTTATAAGAGAAATTAAATTTATAAGTTTGAGTATAAAAAATAATGAAAGGGTTGATTTTTTTTCAGAATTCGTTTCTCTAAAGATATATCATTTTTGGTACTAGTCATGGTCATGCCCCAATCCACCTTGGAAAGCTTATTATTTTTTTTGATACTATCTCTTATTGCAACTTACATTGTTAATTTAAAGTATTCTTCAAAGTTAAAAATACAGAAGTAGTTTTTTTATTTATCTTTTTCGGAATTTGATTTATTTCTTTGGATCACTCCAAGTCTCTTTGTATAACCAGCTCAAAAAAGTAAGAGTAAGTATATTTCCAAATGCATAAATTATTCCTAATAATGGGTCATAAATATTGGCAATTATCGTAGACATTATAAAGATTATTAACCCTGAAATAACCAAATCCTGAATAGGCAAATGGGTAAAATTTACCGAATTTATCATTTGATAATTGTTTTTAATAGATTAAATTAATTATAAAACGAAAAAGTAACTTATTTATTAATAATGCAAAATAATCTAAGATATGAATAATTTTAGAATTGCTAAAGTAATTATAGTTTTTTCATCATTATCTTATTTGAGTTTTACTTTTGTTAGAAATTATAATTCGCCAGAAAATATAGAAAAAAGATGTATTCTTAAATTTGAAAAAGATTTTAAATATAATTTGGAAACATCTCATGAAGAATGGAATCAAATTTTAGATTTAGCTGATAATAATTATTTAAAATGTATGGGAATACCTTATTAGTAATTATGGGAGAGGCAAAGAGAAGAAAAAATTTAGGTATTCCGCCTAGAGAAAAAACTGAAGATATAAAGTTATCACAACTTGATAAAAAAGCCATACAACAAAAAGTAAGGTCTACATTATATAAATATCCAATTATCCCTTTTCTTTTTTATGGAGCTGCAATATTGATCCTAATCGGAGGTTTATTTTATGTTTTTAAATCCTTCAATATAGCTTAATTAAAAGGATTATTAATTTTTCTATTTATGATTTTTTGGCTTCTTCAATTAAATAAAATTTAAGGATAGTATAATTAGCAACTTTTTTTTTGCAAAAATAATCAAAGAAATAATAATACGAGAATTATTTAAGATTGACACCATCATATGGTGTTGTAATTTTAGAATAAATAAAACTATTTATGAAAAAAATAAATAAAAAATATGCTGAAATATTGCGTCAAGCTGATAATGCAGTTGGAAGAAAAGAAGTTGTTAGTTTATTAAAAAAAGCTGCAATAATTATGTCTAAATCTGAGGAAGACTTGGCTGCTTAAATTAAAAAAACTATTTTATTAGGATAAATAAAACACCATAAAGAATGATTGATGAGGATGCAGCCATAATGATAAATGGTATTATCATGCCTGAGTTTAACCATCTTAAAAGTCTAATTTTTTTATTAATTACTCTTGGCATCTTTTATGAATTCCTTAATTGCAACTTAACAAGTAAATAAATGATGTAAATGATTAATTAATCTTTTTAAATATCATTCTTAAACTATTTTAGAATTAAATTTTTCTAAAAAAAATTATTTAGGTAATTAATACCTTTTATTCTTCAAATTTCTTAAGCAAGATTTAGAAACATTAGATTTCTAAATAATGATTAAAAATTTAAAAGAGGGCACTGAAGAATTTAAAGATTCTGATTCAGAACTGTTACTTAAGATTTTTAATGGGACATCACTGGAGAATGAAAAATGTAATGATAAAGAACTATTTGTAGATTAAAATTGGAAAGTTAATTCAAAAAATTTAAGTAATATAATTCCTTCAGATAATTTAAATTTGAAAAATATTATCAGATATTTTCCCAAATAATAAAATAGTGATTCAAGATAATAATGATGGGTCGAAACTATTTCCTTATCCTCATTTTGGAAATATTAAAACCTTATTTATATTATTAATTTTTTGAGAAAAATTTAGTAAAAATTACGCTCGCTAAAATTTTTTAAAGATGTTAATGTTTACTAACGTTCATCCAAGTTTATATCTCTGGACGCATTAAATGGCAGTAGGGAACGGGATTCTCATTAACTGCAAAAGACCATGAATAACCTCTTACAAATAAGAGAAAAAATCAAAAGAGCCAATAGGCTATATGAAGCCCAACTTATGGCTACTAAAAAAGGAGAATTTACTCCATACAGAAGATCCGTCTTTGAAGAAAGAATCAGGAAAACACAAAAAGAAATTAAATTGAAAGACTCAAAAAATTAAATTCTTTTTTGAAACTTATCAATTAAGAGGGGGTTTTATCCCTCTCTTTTTTTATCTTTATAAAAACAATTTAATTATTAATTTTTTTTTCCGATTATCAATTGTTAAAAAGAACATAATTTTGATGCTTTTACTGTTGATTTAATTTATATAAATGGCAAATTTAATTCAGTAATTGAGAGGTAAATAAATATGTTTAAAAAGAAAAATAAACAAATTAAAACCTCACCTAAAAAATCAAATTTAGATCAAGTTTTATGGTTTATAGAAAATTATTTGCCCCAAAAGAAAGATCAAGGTATTCAAAAAAAATTGTATATGGATAATCTAGAGGCAGAGACTATTAAGATATTTTCTAAATTAGTTTCTACACGTTCTAAAACATTATTACCAACTACTAAAAATACGACGATCTCTTTTACCTTTGGTAATTGGGCCTTACCTTACCTGAAATTGCTTAAGAAAATAGGAATAGCTAAGTAAGAAAATTGTAATCGGCTAGAACTAGATTTATTCCGCAAATAAAAATAAATAAAGATTAAAAAGTCTCAGAAAGTTATTTTTGAAATTTAAGGAGGAATACTTACTTTACATAAAAAATTAAATTGCTAAGTTTAAAATAAGAGATCTATTGATTATGTTTCTAAATTATCTGCCTAGTGAAATGGTTGAAGTTGTTGGTTTAACAATGATTTTTTCATTTCTAGTTGGAACTATATTAATTTTGTTATTTACATCAAATCAAGCAAATACAAAGAATCTATATTTAAAGAAGGCTAAATAAATTTTAAATAATTTGTTTATCTATAAAGGACCTCTGTTTTTAATAAAATTAACTCGCAGGTGTAGAACATAATTTTTAATATTGATACATAAACAAATTTAAGATTATGGGCGAAGCCAAAAGAAGAGAAGAATTAGGATTGCCCCCTAGACAAAAAAAAATTGAATTAAATAAATCTGATAGATACCTTTCATGGCTTCCAATTACTAAATCAAGAATTAAGAAATACCCTTACATGGGTGTAGTAACAATGGCGCTAGGAGCGATAATTTTCTTAGTAAGTGGGGGCGCAAATAGTATTAATTAATTAAACTTTGGCTTGGCTTAGAATATATCTAAGATTTTTTTTGTAATAGTTTAACGCCAGATATTATTGAGATTATCGAAGCTATACCTAAAAATATCGAGTAAAAAGGTTGCAAATTAATAATGCCAAAATTACCTGTATGCCATTTTATTAACCAAAAAGCATCTATTCCTAGTGGCTGAAGAATACTATAAATAGTCCCAGATAAAATAGTAATTAGTAATGGGATTGCTGAAATTGTGGTTATTTTTCTGTGAATTTTTCTTTGATTTTTTTTTAGTTTTTGCATCTATTTCCTCAAAAAGATATGTAATTCTTTTTCGTTTTTGCATGGCATCCATTTATCTTGATTCTTATGTATTCCTTCGCAACCAAGTTCTAAAGATCTATTTTGGGCTTCCTCTTCAGAAAGAAATGTACCCCTCATATGTGCATGCGAATAACTATTGAAATTGAGATATAGGGAAAATAAAAAAATAAAAAATTTAAAATTTCTAAGAAAAATATGCATTATCTGAAATAAGTATTTGTATTAAGGAGAGATTTTATCAAATATTTTTGTTTTGCCAGTTTTACTAAATGAAACTACTTTGTAGTTCTCATAATCATGAGAGTGCGATTCGTGAGAATGCATTTCCATCCCTGGAGAGCCAAGTGGCATACCTGGAACAGCTATCCCATTGATATTTGGTTTTTCTATAAAAAGTTTGTTGATTGATTCAATCGGGACATGTCCTTCAATCTTATAGTTAGCTATTTGAGCAGAGTGACATGATCTTAGATTATTGGGAATTTGATATTGGTTTTTAATTACTGAAACATCCTCAACTATATTATCAACAACTTCTAATCCATTATCTCTTAAATGATTAATCCATTTTTTGCAACAACCACATGAGGCTGATCTGTAAGAAACAACTTTTGGGATATCTACGTTTTCTTGAATTAAAGCAATACTCTTATTTGGATAAATCACCTTTGTTAAAAGAATTCCAGAAAAAATTAGATAATTTAAAAATCCTCTTTTCATAAATATTTTATTAAGTGCCATACTAAGAACGACGATTAAATTTAATATTTAAATTAACCATAAATGAAAATTTATTAAATCGCTATTTAATCAAAATTAAGACACTCATAATTGACATTAAAAGATTTTCGATAAAACTAACAATTCCCAAAGGAGTTTTTGCATATCCACCAATACATGCACAATTTAATTTTAATTTATCCAAGTAAACAGCCTTAAATACTGAAATCATTCCAGAAATTCCTAAAACTAAAGCAATAAAAATAATTAGAGAAGGTGGAGAAGAATTAAGAAAACTTATTCCAATTAATAATTCGCAAAAAGGATAAATATTTATCCAGCCATCAAATTTAGAAGATATTAAATCATATTTCTTATAACTTGTTCCAAAAGCTTCAATATCCATAAGCTTGAGCATCGCTAAAAGACAAATTGATATCCCCATAAAAAATTGGAAACTTTTAAGCAATGTAATGGTTATTAGAAATGAAGTACCAAAGACTGCAATTAAGGGTGTAAATGACTTGATCTTCATTTTTAACTTTTCAGGATAGAGTCACAAATACTAGATGGATTTGCTTGTTTAACTATTTTTAGTCTTTTGATATTTTCGTCTCGATCTATTTGATGTTTTAAATATTTAATAAATAAATATTTTTCCTGAAATGCCACTTCTTTTGGAGCAATCTTTGAAGCAATAGCAAAAGTACCAATAACTAAAAGAATGTTTGTAGCTAGTCGAATATTTGGTCTCATTCGTATTCTTTGTTTCTGTCAATAACTTCTCTTAAATATATATCCTCTAGCTCGTCATTGTATCCATTTTCTTTTGCAAATTTCTCTAATTCCTTTAACTCTTTTTCTGTCATTAAGCAGATTTGGATATATTATTTTTCATATCTTCAATTTGGTTGATTAATTCATCTAACCATTCTGAATTATTTTCGGATCTTTTCTGAAAATATCTAATTTTAGGTTGATTGATTTCTTGCGTCTCATAATCTCCACTCATAAATTCCTCCTAAATTTATACTCTGCATAATTTATCTAGATAGATTATGCACATCAATAGGCTCTAATACTTATTTGACATTTGTCATGGGTAACAAGTCATTTTTTAATACCATAAATATAAAGGAATTTATCCCCCAAAAATATGGCAACTAATGAAGAACTAGAAAAAAGAATTAAGACTTTAGAAAAAGAAGTACAACACCTTAAAGCTGTTTTGCAATATCAAATGAGAAATAAGAAAAAGTGAATTATTCTCATTGCATAGAAATTATTTTTGGTTAGATAAGCATCTTCTCTTGGTTGTTTTAGGTACCTAATGAAAAAGCTAAATATTAAAAATTAGTCCAAAAATTAGTCAACTTAAAAAAAAATAATTTTAATCATTGATATTTAGGACATATTTGTTTTTATATATATAAAACTACTTGATATGATTAACTCAATAGCTATTACATTGTTATTACTAGGCTCTTTAGTAGCTTACAAAAGACTCAACAGAAAGAAACGGCGATTTCACGCGCCACCTACAAATCAACTTCCTAGTTGAAGATTACATTCCTTCTTAGTCTTCGCCAAAAGGATTGTATCTAATATCCCAAATTAGAACTACTGCTATAGATAAAAGCAATAGACCAAAAATACCATGAGGAGGAGGAAATAACATCAATGAAATATAACAATTATCAATAAGCTTATGTTATTAAAATTTTAAAGGGCAATGGATATTGTTTGGTTCTAAATGTTTTACATAACATGCTGTTGTGCAGTCTACACCCTCACTATTGATGCTACAAGAAGTTATACATTCAAAAAAAATTTTCTAAAGCATTGGAATTTTTAATATTTGAATAAATGTATTTTTTCGTGGTTAATCTTCCATTCTGAAGCTTATCTAGCAATTAATTTTTAATAATGTCAAATTTTAGGAAAAGTACCTATTCACCATTTTTTTAAAAAAAACTTTTGAATCTATAAGTTTTTCCAGCCTTCCTCTAATAGTTTTTTGTATTCTTTTCTTGCTTCTTCGATAGATTCAACCCTAGAGCCTTTCTTAGAACTATATCAAAAGGTTCAAATACTTTTATCCTCGATCTGGCTTTATTGATTAAAGTAAATTTTTCCATAAAAAAAGGGCGTTAGCTTCGCCCTAATCAAAAAGCGGGATAATCCCCATCACCCAGCCTTTTTAAAATTTTAGCACTACATATGGTGTTTGTAAGTATTTAAAATTACCTATTGATGGGGTTGTTTGTTTCTGTTTAATTTGTCATTATAGGAGTCCCCATCACCTAGGCTCGTAAGAGTCTTTTTTTTTGCTATTTTTCCTTTTGGGCTTAAGCCCTTTTTAATTAGTGTTTAAAGACTTTTTATTTAATTTTTAAATTCGATAATTAATAATAAAAAAAATAATTTTATTCATGCAAACTTACATCGTTCACTGGCAATTTCCAGATCAAGAAAGTCATATGCAAGGGACCGAAGCTTTTGCAGGGTTTGTGGAAGGAGGATGCGAAGGTGATGAATTTGATGGGTTTAAAGTTCTTAATCGAGTAGTTAACCCTGAGGGTGCTAATGGTTGGGCAATCGTGGAATCTTCAAACCATCAGAATATTTGGAAATGGAGTAGTATCTGGGTCGATAATTTTGGTGTGGAAATTGAAGTTACACCAGTTCTAACAGATAAAGAGTTTCTTTCTGTCCATAAAGAAATTGCAGCAGCCTCTAACTAACAATTAATTTTTTGATTAACTAACTGTTGATCTAAAATAAAAGGGTAGGACCTATTTTCTATGGGGTAATTTTCTCCTGAATAAATTGAAAGTCAATACAATTAAATAAAAATGCTGTAAGCTGAATCTAAAAAGTATAGAAATGCCATTAATGCAAAAAAGAAAGATATTGCATATCTGCCTGTAGAGCTTAAAAAAACTTGAGGAAGAAAATATTATCTTATGAATGAATAGCAAATGGCATTCGTCATTATCGAAAATTTTAAAAATTAGTGAATAGCCATTTTCGTAAACTAACCGAGGGAGTCTAAATCTCTACGGTGGTGAACTGTATTTCCGTCATCATGTGGAACTTTCTGTTCTCTCATTAAATCTGCAATTGTTGGATAATCTTTTGCATTATCAAGATCTCTTGCATTTTTATCTTGAATTGCGAATGGTGATCTTTTTAAATTCATAGTAAATTCCCTCAAAATTTTTGCTGGATTCTGATTACAGATCCTGGATTTTCATGTACGTAAGAGTCAAATTCTCTCGCAAGCATTAGGCAATCATATGCATCGCGTGCATAGAAGCCAACTTCATGAGTTTTGTTTGATGAATCTTTGTAACTCAACACATACTTATTACAAGATTTGATTGGTGTTGAAGGCATTTGATTTATATCTATTACTACTAAGTTCTAACTAGGCATGCTCATCAACCGACAAATAAAAATGTACGGTTTAAGGCACAAACATATACGGATAGAGGACCAACAATTAAATTTAAAAATGCATATAATCGTTTGATATGCCGTGGAAAGGATAATATCACCATTGTTGTATAAATTATTTTTAATTTTAGCCTGTTTTTGCAAGCAACTTTCTCATAAAGCATAAGCTTTATAAACCCATCAATTATCTCGCTAAATTAATATGTTCGAGATTGTAAGTGTATTTTTCTCCATCATCATCCCCATCGTCATCATCATGGAAGGAAGAGATTAATACATAAACTCCTCCAAATCCCAGTAACATAGATAA
>CACAVZ010000017.1 GCA_902536065.1 uncultured Synechococcaceae cyanobacterium
TCTTTAAAAAAAATCTCTAGGTCTTTTAAATCATTTATATCTACAAATTCACCACAATTATCTAATATATTATTATGAGTGAAATTCCATAAATTATCCAAATATTCGTCATCGTCTGGAAATGCTACAAATTTTAAATATGTATTATTCAAAGCATATTCACTAGCAAAATCAGAATCTAATCCCTCCCTCTTAGCATCACAAAAAACCTTTGCAAATCTTTTGCCTACCGAAGTTTGAGCACTTGATAAATCTAAATTACCTTGAATAGCATTTACATTTATTGGTGCAATAAAAATAATTATTGGGAGAAAAATAGATACTAATATAAACAAAAAATTTCCTTTTTTTAAATTTTAACTCAACATAAACTAACAAAAAAATTAATTAATTAGGCCTATTTATGTAAAAGCACTTATTATAAATTAAGAAATAGATAGAAAACATAAAATCAGCTCCATATCTGAATTTATAATAAAGAAAGATTATATAAATTAAAAATTATATGACTTCAAATATAAAACTTAAAGGAAGGGGAGTTGAAAGGATAATTACTAGTAAGGTAATGCTATCGCCTCTAGCAGGAGTTACAGATAACATTTTTAGACGACTTGTACGTAAATGGGCTCCAAACTCTTTACTTTTCACAGAAATGATAAATGCCACAAGTCTTAAAAAAGGATTTGGAACACAAAAAATCAATCAAATAGATTTAGAAGAAGGTCCAATTGGAGTACAAATATTTGATAATAGGCCACATGCTGTTTCTGAAGCCGCGAAACAAGCTGAGGACTCTGGAGCATTCTTAATTGATATAAATATGGGTGGTCCAGTAAAAAAAATTGCAAAGAAAGGTGGAGGGAGTGCCTTAATTAAAGACCGAAAACTTGCTATAGAATTAGTAAAAAATGTTGTAAAAGCTGTTAGGGTTCCTGTAACAGTAAAAACTCGACTCGGATGGGATAGTAAAAAAGAAAATATAGAGGATTTCTTAATTAAACTTCAAGATGCAGGAGCCACGATGATCACACTTCATGGAAGAACTAGAAAACAGGGTTTTTCAGGCAAGTCAGATTGGGAAATGATCGGGAGACTTAAAAAGTTGTTGGAAATTCCAGTAATTGCTAATGGAGATATCAAAAATCCAAATGACGCTCTTAATTGTTTAAAAGAAACAAATGCTGATGGTGTAATGATTGGACGAGGAATTTTAGGATCACCATGGAAAATAGGAGAAATAGATTATGCACTTAGAGAAAATAAAAATTTTAAAGAACCAAACACAGAAGAAAAACTATATTTAATTATTGAGCATCTTGATGAATTAATAAAAGAAAAAGGAGATCACGGATTGCTAATTGCTAGGAAACATATCTCATGGACATGTAAAGACTTTAAAGGAGCATCAAATTTGAGAAATAACTTGGTTAGAGCTGTTGATAAAAATGAAGTTAAAGAAGAAAAAGTAGAGTCAGAGGTAAAATCAATTAAACCTAAAAAAAGAACTATTAAAAATGAAATTATAGACGTAGAAGTTGACTCTGATAATTAATTAGATTTTAAACTAAATAAAATATCACTAGACAGTCCCAAATACTAAAATAGAATATTTTTAGCGTTTGGTTATTTTTAAATTAAATATAATAGGTCTTTATTTCTGATATTTTAATTTGAATTACTAGAAGTTTGTTATGAATCTAAAGCTACTTCGATAGCTGCTATTAAGTTTTCGTCAAACGGTTTAACACCTGGCTTGAATCTTGCAATTACTTTACTATCTTTCCCTATGAGAAACTTCTCGAAATTCCATTCAACATCTCCTTCAGGTTCTACCTTGTTAAGGGTTGTGTATGGTTCTGTGGTATTCCCTTTGGCATGAACTTTTTCATAGATTTCAAACTTAACTCCATATTTTGTAGTACAAAAATCTTTTATTTCTGATAGAGAGTCGGGTTCCTGTTTTCCGAAATCATTACAAGGGAATGCAAGTATTCTTAGGCCTTTGCTTGAATATAAATCATGTAGCTTTTGAAGATCCTCATACTGAGCAGTATTTCCGCAATAACTAGCTACATTAACAACTAAAATTACTTCCCCTGAGTATTCACCTAGTTTTATGGATGATCCGTTTGAGGAAAGAACAGTAGTATTTTTTACATCAACTTGCATGTCTAAAAAAAATCACCCTTTGAAGATAGCATTGTATACACTTTATTGTGTTTAATTTAGAAGATAGTTTTGGGTATTTCTTTTATAAGTTTTAATTTTTCATTTGTTTTACCCTTTATAATTAATATTATTAATCAAACTAAATTTGGACCCTTTAGACCCACTTACTGAAATTATTAATTCCGGTCAAGGTTTTTCGCCTGTAATTGCTTTAGAAAGAATTATTTGGGCAATGATTGGAATCTTTTTTTTAGGAGCAATTTCAAAATCAATAACTAATAGCATGCGAAGTCAAAATTGGTTTGGTAGGAATTTTTTATTTAGCTATTCTAAAGATAAAAAAATTACAAATGATACATCTTCACAACCTTCTGGTGATGACGAGTAAGTTTTACATATATGAAAGAATCAATTTTTTCTAAAAAGAGAATTTTATTGCTTGGTAGTGGCGAGCTCGGAAAAGAATTAGTAATAGAATCCAAAAGATTAGGATTAGAAGTTGTTGCAATTGATCGATATGACAAGGCACCTGCAATGCAAGTTGCTGATTATTCAAGAGTAATTGATATGGGAGATAAAAATATTTTAAAAAATGTTATAGAGGAATTTAAGCCAGACTATGTTGTCCCTGAAATAGAGGCACTTTCAATTGAAGCCCTAAAAGAACTAGAGGATGAAGGATTCAATATTGTTCCAAACTCCAGAACTGTAGAAATTACAATGAATAGAGATAAAATTAGAGACTTAGCTTCTAAAGATTTAAAAGTTAAAACTGCAAAGTTTGATTATATTTTTGCAATTGATGATTTAGAAAAAAAAGCAGATGAAATAGGATTCCCACTTTTACTTAAGCCTTTAATGAGCTCTTCAGGAAAAGGGCAGAGTTTTGTTGAAACCAAAAATGATTTACAAAATGCTTGGAAACAGGCACTAGCAAATTCAAGAGGAAAGGTTAAAGGTGTAATTATTGAAGAATTTATTAATTTTGATTTTGAGTTTACTCTTCTATCTGTAAGAAAAGAAAATGGAGAAAATATTTTTTGTTTACCAATTGGACATCTTCAATCTAATGGAGACTATCAATGTAGTTGGCAACCTTTAGAGATTAAGGAGTCCTTAATTGTTGAAGCTAAGAAAATTACAAGTAGAATATTAAATAACCTTAATGGAGCTGGATTATATGGAGTAGAGTTTTTTGTAAAAGGAAGTGAGGTTATATTTTCAGAATTATCTCCAAGACCACACGACACTGGTATGGTTACATTAGTTAGTCAAAATATTAATGAATTTGAATTACATTTAAGGGCTTTTTTGAATTTGCCAATACCGCATATAGATCTAATAGAACCCTCTGCAAGCAGAGTTATACTTTCTAACCAAGAGTATCTAAATCCTATTTATGAGGGTCTTAGTGAAGCATTAGAATTTGAAAAGACTAAAGTGCTCATATTTGGAAAACCAGTTTCAAAAAAAGGCAGAAGAATGGGCGTTGTTCTCTCTTCAAATTCTGACATTTATTTGGCTAGAAAAAATGCAGATGAAGCTGCTCGTAAAATAAAAGTCAGCTCTAAATAAATATTAAATAAAAATAACGAAAAAAATACTTATTTCCTTTGTTTTTGTTCTATGTTTCTCTGGGTATTATTTGAGTAACTTCTTTATTTTAAAATGATAGAAAATTATAAAGGTTGGGATATAACTTTAAATTGGCATAATAATGATTATCTCGAGAGAAATACTACTAAAAGTAATTTTTTTAATCAAAAGGAAAAATGGATTGGTGTCCACTTAAATGGTGAAAAAATCTATGGTTCTTCTCTTAAAGAAATTAGGCATATTATTGATTATCCTAGTTTGCATGCAAAATAGATTAAAAATTTTTTAATTATCCTGATTATTATCATTATCTTCAATAAGTTCGTTAGCAAGTTTTCTTAAATCCCCCTTAATCGAGACCCATGTAAAGGCGATTATAAAAATTGAAGCAGATATTGCAACAGTGATTTGTTCGATAGGGGACATTCCAAGTGCAATAGCAAACATTTCAAACCATATAATAATTTTTCATTATATTGAATTTTTTTAAATAGTTAGAATCAAATTTTTTTTTGCAATGATATTTAATTATTCAAATACAATAAATAAAATTTAAATTACTTATTTTATTGTTTCTGAATTAAATTTTATTCAGTAAGATTAAATTATGGAAAAAAAAAAGTGCCCCCAATGTAAAAATTTAATTTTAAAAACTTCACCAACATGTTTATATTGCGGCAGACCTAATAAATTTATTACTAAGGAATACGTAAATAAAAAGTGGAATAAAGATAATAACAAAAATGTTTTTGATTATATTTTTATTAATAAGTATCTTGTGTTTATTTTATTTTTAATATTTATAATTGTTATTATTATATTTAGTTAAATAACATCAATTAATCACTCTATTATTGCATCTAATACTTCCTTAGTATTCGTTGATAGTTTATTTTTTTTAATCTGCTTTAATGTTTCTATCATATTACTTTTATAAGGGTCTGAATAATAATTATATCTACTAAATACTTTTACAAAACGGGAAATTACTATTGGGTTTATTTTATCAAAGTCAATTATCTTTTTTGCAATATATCTATAACCAGAACCATCAATTGCATGAAAATTACTATTTCTTGTTACAAAAGTATTTAATATAGCTCTTAAAGTGTTTGGAGATTTTGAATCAAAAAACTGATTTTCAAATAATGTTTCTATACCATTTGTTTTTTCATCAATTTCTATAGATGCATTGAATGCGAACCAACTATCCAAAACGACACTATTATTTTTCCATTTATTGAAGAATATATTTGAAATAATTTTTCTTTCAGGACAATTAATCCTACTGAAAGAATTCAATGCAGCTTTTGCTAGCGTCATCGAATTACTATCGACATAATTAATTATTTTGCATTTAATTTCCTCATCATTACTGTGCAAGATTAGTTTCCAAATAGTTTCGATTAGTTTCCTTTCATTTTTACCTTCTGGCCAAATTTTATCTAGATTTTTCTCTATTTCTTTGAGCTTAAAATGTAATTCTTCTTTTAATTTGGTACCGAATAAATGATTTATTTTGTCAATAGTTTTATATATCTTTAAAGGGTCTATATTTTCTATCTCCGATTCAATTTCAGCAAATGTCGGAATACTTAGTAATTCTGATAAAAGTGATAAATTAATATCTTTATTTTTTATAAATGATATTAGGGTGCTTATTAATTTATTTTCAATTTTATGATCTGGTTTTTCATCTAATCTGCATAAAATAATTTTTTTATAAAATACTTTTACAGTATTAGATAGTGTAAAAAAATCTTTTTCATTTTTTAAGATTAAAAATTTTTCATCCAAAGTAGTGTCTGATTCCCACTCAACAGGTGAAGAGAATTCGCGAAAATAAGTTACTAAGGGAATTTGGAGGTGTGATCTTATATTCTTAAAAATAAATTCTTGTTTTTTTGTTTTTAATACAACTGTTTTTTCTATCGTTTTGTTATCACTGCAAAATATAGCCAGATTTATAGGAATTATTAGAGGTAAATCATTATAAGGGTTCTTCTTTATTGGATTACTTTGTGAGGCTTCAATTGTAAGTTTTTTACCTGTTTGATCCCAGATTCTCTTGAATTTAATTTTTGGGGTCCCATTTTGCTTGTACCAGATTTTAAACTTTTCAGGATCGATTTCATTATTGTGCTCTAAAATTTTATCGACAAATTGGTCTATTGTTGCGGCCTTTCCATCATATGTTGAGATGTAATTACTAAATCCTTTATAGAAATTTTCATCTTTTACAAGCTTATTAAGCATTCTAATTATTTCTGCTCCTTTCTCGTAAATCGTGGTCGTATAGAAATTGTCTATTTCTTGATATTTTTCAGGCATTACAGGATGTGATGTTGGACCAGAATCCTCTCTAAATTGATTTCTTCTAAGAAATTTTGCATCATCAAGTCTCTTGATTTCACGATTATGAACGTCTGCAGTGAATTGTTGATCTCTGAATACTGTTAAACCCTCTTTTAGAGATAGTTGAAACCAGTCCCTACAAGTCACTCTATTCCCCGTCCAATTATGGAAGTATTCATGGGCGATCACACCCTCTATTCTTTCTAATTCTTCATCAGTTGTTGTTTCAGAATTAGCGAGTATTAGTTTTGAGTTGAAAATATTGAGACTTTTATTTTCCATTGCTCCCATATTAAAGTGCCTGACTGCAACAATATTGAACAGCGACAAATCGTATTCAAGGTTATATTTATCCTCGTCCCACTTCATAGATTTCTGTAAGGAACTTATTGCATGTTGAACATATTTTTCATCGCCATACTCAACATAAATATTTATTTTTACTTTTTTATTCGATTTTGTTATGAAATTGTCTTTTACACAATTAAGTTTCCCCGCTACCAATGCAAATAGATATGAGGGTTTCGGGTATGGGTCTTCCCAAATTATTTCATGACGATTATTTGCAAGATTATTTTTTTTTAAGATGTTACCGTTTGAAAGTAAGACAGGATAATCATTCTTGTCGGCCTCAATTCTCACGGTATATTTGCTTAGAATATCAGGCCTATCAGAGTGAAAACTTATTCTTCTAAATCCCTCTGCCTCGCATTGCGTAGTTATAATTCCATTGCTCTCATACATTCCTAAAAGAGATGTATTTTCCTTCGGTTTAATTATTCCCTCTATTTTTAATAAAAAATTATCTTTGTTTATATTTTCAATTTTTAAGTTATTTTTTTTCTGTTTGTAGTATTCCTTTTCTAGAAGTGAGTCATTTATAAATATTTTTTGTATTAGTATATCTGTCCCATCAAGAATAAGATTTTTGGTATTCTTATTTTTTTTTACTAATTTTAATTTCGTCGTAACATAAACAGCATTTTTCTTTATTACGAAGTCCAAAAAAATTTCTGGAATTTCAAAATCAAAAACTTTGTAATCTTCAAGTTTTACATATCTTGAAATATTATTTTGGTTTTTTTGATTGTTCATCTTTACAAAGAAGTTTAGAAGTTAAAAAATCTAGAATACTTATTTTAAAATTATAAGTTTGGCTTATCATCTTCTGTTTCACAAAAATGTGTTTTAACCTCCCCAGAAGGTAGTAGTTCGTATAAAGAAGGATTATTAATATCAGGCGATCCGTCCTTATTAAATTGATACCTCCAGTCCCATTTTTTATCTGTAAAGGAAATATAATCTTTCCTTAGAGAATATGGAAGCATAAGCTTTTTTTTATTCCAATTAATATTTATAAATGCTCCGGGCTTTAACTCCGATATCTTTTCTACTATGGAAAAGTCACCATTAATATTATTTCTCATAACAAAATTAAGCTTTGAATTTTCACATATATAGCTACTATTTAAAGCTAATAAAAGTATTGAGGTAATAAAAAATGAATGAATTTTTTTGAGCTCCTTTCAAAGTAGATTTACTTTCAAGCTAAATGACTTAATTAAAGATCTTTTTGGATCGATTTAAATCATAATAGATTGCATACTCTTTAGATCTACAAGATTACAATCTAATTCCTCTTCATAATCCTGAACTGAAATAAAATTATTTAAAATACCTGAATATTTTGCATCACCTCCTATAGTGCTTGAAAGTATATATTTTGGATTGAATTTGTTAATCAATTTAGGGATTACATCAGCACCTTTTACAAAAGAACCAACTAGGGGTAATTCTAAATTTTTTGTAGGAGTAATAACTGCATCAAGACTTTGCGTGTTTAAATTTTCATCAAGATATCCATGAGGTTCTATATAAAACCCATTATCTTGATCGTCTTTAACAATATATCCGTTTTCTATTTGTGGCACTGGAGCCCCAGCAGTTGCTTCAAAACTTAAATTAAAAAGATTTGTCTTTTCAGTTGGCTTAAGCACTTTAATTGAACTAAAACCAATTTTTCTTAATGTTTGAACAGCACTTTTAGGGCAAATTATAGGAATATCCTTTCTGAACATTTCTAATGTTGGAACATGACAGTGGTCAGGTAATCCTTGTGTTAACAAAATAATATCTATATTTTTATCCATTGAAATTTCTTCTTCTAATGACCCTTTAAAAAACCACTCACCTGGAGGAAATATTAAATCTCCTTTGAGCCAAGGATCAATAATTAAATTGGTTTTTTTAAATTTTATAAGCCAACCATTTGAACCTAAGTAGGTCGCTTCAAAAGTCATTATCGATTAATTGTTTTATTAGACTATAAGGTACTTTTGACTTTATCGAGAAATTACTAATTTAGATTAGTGTGCTTCATTTAAGATTTGAAATGACTTCCTTTTTAGATTAAATATTAAAACTTGATTATCTTTATAACTTATCTCTAAGTTTTCTTTTTCTAGCATTTGTATTGGTATTAGAGCTAATCCTCCTGTTCCTGAAAATATGATTGGCATGGTGCTATTTTTAGTCCCATTCATTTTTTGTAAGTCAATAGCTTGAGAAACTATTTTTTTGGCTTTATCAAATCCGTAGTCTTCTATTAATTCAGGCCATAAAAAGTTAACTAATTCATATTTCGAAAATTCAATTTGTACTGTTTTCATTAAAAAATAATAGATATACAGCGATTAAAAGATAAAAATATAAACTTAATTACTATTTTTAAACCTATCCATTACTAGTTGCAACATATCCACTACATCACCATCAGTTAAATTTAAATCCTTCTTTAAATCATTGCAAGTTAAATTCATTTCAAGTGCCGCTTCAGCCATATGATTAACTTTTTGGTTATCACCGCCCAATGAAATAAAGGGATTGAAGTTTTCTATCATTTAATACTTGTTGTTACCACCTAGTTCTAGCTAAGAAATAATCAATTATCATTTATTGATACAGAAGCTTATAAATATGTTATTTAATATTTAGAAAGTTTTTATTTTTAAACTAGGGATATTGATATGCCTTTTGATATCAATGCAAATCTTCTGGCTCTGAGTAGTAAAGGAAAAATCAAATTTGTTCGTTTAGTTGATTTAAACACTCTAGAAAGTATCAAAAGTAAACTACTTGAGGGATTATTTATCTGTTTGCAAATAGTATTAATTGCATCTGCTCCATGAAAGATCTCTTCATCTTTCAGGAGAATAGCTCCTTTATCCAGGTCATAGCCTTTATCTAAGAGGGATTTGATTAGAGTTAAATTTTTACGGCCATCCAAAATTTGTATATTATTTAACTTGCTTTTGATCTCGAGGAGCTCAGCAAAATGATTGCAGAATGGGCATTCTCCATCATAAATAAAGGTATAGTTGGAAGTCATTAGAAAAAAACAGTCTTGATAGTATTAAGGTGCGCTAACAAAATAGTAATGCCTCGATAATAAAACAAATAATAAAAATTTTGTGGATTTTTTTAAAGGGATAGTTAAACGATTCTAATAATTACGAAGAAATGTCTCAATATAGGTATATTTTTCATAAAAATCTGTATGCTTACTCGGAGATATTATGTTTTAAAATCATGAATTTATTAGCTTCTTTTGCTTTAGGTGGTTTCAATCCATGGGCAGCAGGCTTTGGAATTGGTTCTTTAGTCCTTTTTGGCCTTGTTGGTCTTGTGGCGGGTCCAAACCTAAAGAATTTTGACCCTGATGCATAAATCATCATATTTAATATAGATTTTAAAAGACTCATTTGAGTCTTTTTTTATGCGGTTTTTAAAATTTATTTTTAGAATCAAACTAAATTATATCCGACATAATGTTGCTGAATCCTTTTTATCCATTTACTTTTCTAAAAATCTCTTCTCTTAAAGCCACTATTGTTTTTTTATCAATACTTTTAATTAAATCAAATCTGCTCAGATTAAAAGGGGGGCTAATAGGAGGTCTTTTTGCCTTGATACTCATATCGGGGATTTTTGCCACTAGTACCATAGCTTTAGGATCTATAGTTTATGCCTATCGATTAAAGAAGAAATCTAATTCTGATGATAATCAAATGCAGGATTTAGGAACTGTAAATGTTTAAGATATTTTGTGAATCAAATTCAGTTGGATAACCTAAAATGGAGTTCCTGGCACAAAATGCAAGACTAAAAATCCAAAACCGGCAGCAAAAACTATTGATACTGCAATGATGAGAAGACCTGATGCCATCCCCCCTTCGTTAAAAGCCATTTAGTTAGTTATTTTTAAATTAATATTAGGACATATTTGTTCCCAGTTAATAGTTCTAATTACTCATATATCATCCAAATTTATTATTAATGGTGAATAAAAGTAAAAATATGGAAGTTAATGAGAGGACGAAACCGAATATTATTAATGGTTTAGATTTAACTTT
>CACAVZ010000018.1 GCA_902536065.1 uncultured Synechococcaceae cyanobacterium
ACTGGATTAGCTAATTGGTGTCGTAAAAATGGCATGCTTCTGCATATTCACAGAGCTATGCATGCTGTTATTGATAGACATCCAAAGCATGGTATTCACTTCAGAGTTCTTGCAAAATGTTTGAGACTATCTGGAGGAGACCAATTACATACTGGAACCGTTGTTGGAAAACTAGAAGGTGACCGTCAAACAACACTTGGTTATATTGACAACTTAAGAGAGTCATTTGTTCCTGAAGATAGATCAAGAGGTAACTTCTTTGATCAGGATTGGGGTTCAATGCCTGGAGTATTTGCAGTCGCATCAGGTGGTATCCATGTTTGGCATATGCCTGCACTTCTAGCGATCTTTGGGGATGATTCCTGCCTTCAGTTCGGTGGAGGAACACATGGTCATCCATGGGGTTCAGCTGCTGGAGCTGCAGCTAACAGAGTTGCTTTAGAAGCTTGTGTAAAAGCCCGTAATGCTGGTCGCGAAATCGAAAAAGAGAGTAGAGACATTCTTATGGAAGCTGCTAAGCATAGTCCTGAATTAGCTATTGCTCTAGAAACTTGGAAGGAAATTAAGTTTGAGTTTGACACTGTCGACAAGCTTGATGTTCAGGGTTAACTCAAGTTTCGAAATTGAGGAGATTTATTCTCCTCAACATTATTAAAATCTCGTTTTTACGAGTAATTTCATTCACATTTTGATTAATTATGCCTTTCCAGAGCACAGTAAGCGACTATCAAACAGTTGCAACCCTGGAAACATTCGGTTTCTTACCACCGATGACCCAGGAAGAAATATATGACCAAATTGCGTACATAATTGCTCAAGGCTGGAGTCCAGTCATTGAGCATGTTCATCCTAGTGGATGTATGCAAACTTATTGGTCTTATTGGAAACTCCCATTCTTTGGGGAAAAAGATCTTAACTTGATCGTGAGCGAATTAGAGGCATGTCATAGAGCATACCCTGATCATCATGTAAGAATCATCGGATACGATGCTTACACTCAAAGTCAAGGAACAGCTTTTGTAGTTTTCCAAGGACGTTAAAGCTACTTATCGTAGTTAATATCTTTCTCCAAAAATTTTTTTGGAGAAAGTCTTTTAAAAAGTTTCACAATTGAAGGTTATGTCAATGAAAACTAGTAGAGAAATTGCTTTAGAGAGAAGAAAAGCTATGAGTGATAGCGGAAAAAAAGCTGTTGCCAATTCTTCTACTACTAAAGACAGGGTTCGCACATCTGATGATATGCAAATTTCTGGGATGAAATCTTCCATTGATACAGATAATACAAATACTGCGAAGAAACATATTCCAACAGCAAAAATGACTAAAAAATCCTTTTCTAAAAATTTATCCAGCAAAGAACTTGTAATTGAAAGAAGGAAAGCAATGTCAACTCATGGCAAATCAGCTATAAGTTCATCTGATAGAACTCGTACAGAAGCTAATAAAAAGATTCAAGTAAATGAAATTAAAATAAATCCAGATAAAAGCCCTGAATTATCAAATTCTGGTAATTCAGAGAATAAAGTTCTAAATACTAAAATTAAAAGAAGGGTAACTCAAAAAAGAAAACCTATCACCAATACAAGTAGAGACATTGTTTTGGCAAGAAGAGAAGCTCAATCTAAACATGGCAAATTAGCATCTAAACAAAATAGTACTGCAGCATCTTTAGCTAGAAGAGGAGATCCAGATTTATCAAGCAGAGAAATATCTCAAAGAGTTAGGGATTTAAGAAGTAAAACTGGAGCAACCTCAAAAAAAGGAAATGGTAAATGTAGACCATGTGGTCCAAATAAAAATGGATCAAAAATGAATATTGCTGATGCAAGTTGGAAAGTTGGTAAAAGTGAAACTAATTCTGGACAAACAGTAACTGGAACACAGGCTAATAGATCGTTAAAAACTACTGGCAATGAAGCTAGTACATGTAGAAGCGTCACAGGTACACAATATTTGGGATCCGAAGTACTTAATCAATTTTGCCAAAATCAACCTGAATATAAACAGCCAACTAGATCCTCAGTAACTTCAACATCAGCTGGAAATAAAGTCACAGGTAATGAGGTCGGAAGATCTGAGAAAGTTACTGGCGATGAACCTGGAACTTGTAAAAATGTAACTGGTACTGAATATAGTTCTGCAAATCAGTCAAAAGAATATTGTGGGGAAGTTCCCAAAAATCCCTCAAAGGTTAAACATAGTAATACAGCTGACGGATTAAAAGTATCTGGGTCTTTACCTGGGAGATCTGCACTTGTAACTGGAGATGAGTCAGGATCTGGTCATCAATTAACAGGCGATCAATATCTTGGTTCAGAAACTAATCCTAAAGGGAAATCTCATGAAAAAGTAGGTGAATACAATACATTAAATGGCAATGCATTAACTGGTACAGGAGTAGGTAGGTCTGAATTCGTTACTGGTAATGAACCAGGAAGCTGTAAAAATGTAACTGGCGATGAATATATTGGTTCCCAACAATACGAGTCATTCTGTAAATCCAAACCAAAACCTGAAGCAATGAAGGTTGGAGTTAGTCTCTCAAATAACGCTAATGAGATTAGTGGCACCTTAACTGGAAGATCTGAGAAAGTTACTGGCGATGAACCTGGAACTTGCAAAAATGTAACTGGGACACCATATGCTGGATTAGATCAAGTTGAGGAAAATTGTAATTCTGACTTAATAACTGAATTAAAAGATAAAGGAAAGATTTATTTAGGAGGTAGCTCAAATGCACGTCTTACTGGAATACAACCGGGTATCGGAGGAAGTATGACTGGAGCAGGCAAAGGTGCTTGTCTAAATCCAACAGGCACCCCTTATGTTGGCGGAGATCAGTTAGGAAAAAATTGTTCCAATCATTCATCCGAAAAAAATTATGCCAATAGTGAAAGAAAAAATTCAAGCTCATGGGAAGAATTTTCTATAAATTCTCCTTCAAGAGATAAATACTCTGACAAAAAAAGAGATGGTGTAACAGGCAATGAGTATGAAAATGGCTCAAAGATTACAGGCCCATTCGATATGGCTAAGGACACAGTAACAGGGACAGAACAATTTAGGTTTGATAAAAAGAAAAATTCCCTACTTACCCCAAAAAAAGATTTAAAGGAATTTGATTCTTCAAAAGAGAGAGCACAATCCAGAATTACTGGCGAGGGTCAATCTGCTGGGTTAAAGATAACAGGGGATGATTGGGCAAGAGGAAACAGGGTAACAGGTACTGAAGGAGCTTCAGCAAGAAAAAGAAATCCTACAAGACCAGGCATGACGAGTGCAATGCCAGTGATGGATATAAAAAGGAATGATGAAATGAAAGAGCCAGATTTCTTGATAACTGGATCAAGTGGTAATACTCGTGAAGGACAACTTGTTACCTTTTCAGGTGGTGCACGAGGGTAATTAAATAATGCCTTTAAGAGGACTGGCAAAAGCCAAGAACTTCACATTGGGGCCTACAGCTCCAATGAAAACCTTTACGGAAAATATTCATACACAAACTAAAAAATCAAAAGATTTAGGTAATTCTGTAAAATCTCATAAATTAACTAACAGTATCCAGAATGAAAATTTATATAGGTATGAAAGCAAAATAAAAAGTGATTTTGATGAAATTGTTCCTACTTTAAAGGAAATTGCTCGAATACAACATCATGAAGATTTTATAAGTAAAGCTCAGGTAATATCAAGAAAAAATTTGGGAATAGATCTACCTCTTCATGTATTAGATAAATCTTGGGTTAAACCTCTCGATATGAGAGCTCTATATGCATGGTGTGCTTTTAAACAACATGAGAAACTTAGTGACAATTTTTTTAAAAATGATCCTCTTGAAGGGGCTTCAGGAAGTAGAGGTGCGGAAGATTTTGAAAAATTTCTTTTAGAATGTGGAATACATTTACTTGATATAACTCCTTGTTCGGATGGTCGATTAGCTCATTCAGTAGCATATGTAATGAGAATACCTTTTAGTTCAGTAAGAAGAAGATCTCACGCTGGGGCACTTTTTGATATTGAAAATACAGTAAATAGATGGGTAAAAACTGAACATAAAAGATACAGAGAGAATATCCCTAATGAAGCCCATAAAGATACTAGGTACTTAAAAGTTGTAACTTATCATTTTAGTTCTGTAGATCCTTTGCATCAGGGATGTGCAGCTCATGGAAGTAATGACGAGTTAGCTGCGGAAGCAGGTAGAAGTAAACTATATGCTTTTAAAGAGGCTGTAGAGAATAGCTTTTGCTGTGGTGCTTCAGTGGATTTAATGTTAATTGGACTTGATACAGATACTGATTCATTAAAAATACATATACCAACTAGTGATGGAGGGATTGATTTAGAAAAAACTATTTCTACTTTAGAAATTTATAATTCAACAATAAACTTTTCAAAAGAGGATGCGGAAAGAGAAATTTGTCAGACAATTTCTAAGCAATTTTCAAAAGATAAACTCAGTGGACTGGAAAAATTTATATATAAATTAATTGTCAATAATATTTCTCAAATTGATTATGTAAAGAGTTTTCATAATGGTTCTTATGAAGATATTGGACATGCAGAGAGGTTTATTGGAGTAGGTATAGGTTTTAAAGAAGTACATCTCAGAAATTTAACTTATTTTGCTCATTTAGATACAGTCGAAGAAGGGGCTCCAGATTTAGATGTAGGAGTGAAGATTTTTACTGGACTAAATGTGTCTCAAGATCTACCTATTCCAGTAGTAATAAGATTTGATTATTCTGGAAAAGTCCCCGGCGCAAAAGAGAGGGCAATAAATGATTGTGAAAGAGTTAATAATGCGATATCAATTAGATATAAAAATTTAGTTGATCAAGGTTTGTTACACACTTGCTCTACTATTAGAGATAGGGACAAAATTCATTCCGCCCAAATTATTGGAATGTCTTTAGATAAAAAAACAGAGGAGGCTCACTAGTTATGTTAATTTGTAAGGTTGTAAAACCACTTGTATCAACAAATAGGATCCCTGGTTTTGAACATAAACATCTACAGGTTGTCTTGGATGGTTCTTCAAAAAAGGTTGCTGTAGATGCTGTTGGCTGTAAGCCAGGAGATTGGGTTATTTGTGTTGGAAGTTCTGCTGCTAGAGAAGCTGCAGGGAGCAAATCTTATCCAAGCGATTTAACGATTGTTGGGATAATTGATCATTGGGATCCCGACAAATCATAAAATAGGAGGATATAAATTGTGGAAATTATGAAGGTATTAGGAAGGATGGTATGCACTCAAAGAGTCTCTGGCTTAGGTCATATGAATTTACGAATTTTAGAAAATAATAAAGGAAAGAAATTAGTTGCTGTTGATCCTGTTGGTGCCAGAGAAGGTAACTGGGTTTTTACTGCTAGTGGCTCTGCCGCTAGATTTGCATGCCCTAATCCAGAAGTTCAAACCGATTTAACAATTGGCGGTATTATTGATTATTGGGAGAGTGACTAATAATTTTAACTTTAAAAATTTATTGAGAAACTTTGTTGAAGGTATAGTGAAATTAGTCTTGAATAAAAAATGTAATGTGGAATGAAAGAGAATCACCATTGAGGATTGAAAAAAGATTTGAATTTGATCAATACTCAAAAATTAGTAAATTCATGGGGGAAATTGAGAAATTATGTAAAGAAAGGGATATCTATCCAAATATCAGCTTCGGTAAGAATTTTGTAAGTCTTTCAATATTTTTAGAAAATAAAGAAATATCAGACAAAGAAAAAGACTTTTCGATGGATATTGATAAATTTTATTTAAAAGACTAGTCCTTTTTAATAATTATTTGGCTTTGCAATATCTCTTTTAATTAAAGCCATCAAGTATGTTGGAGCTTTATATCTACCAGGTAGACATCTATTTAAAGTTTCAAGATGACTCCAACACACTGTCTTTTCTATATCTTTAACTGAGTTTCCTTTCAAAATTAATAATCTAAGAGCTTTGCAAAATAAAGGATAACCTGCTTCTAGTTCATCTATATTAAGCTTTGCTGCTGGCATAGATCAAAGATGAATTATTAACTAATAATCTATACAACTATGGCGCACAATTGGTTCATAATTCAAATTTCTCAATAATTAGAAATTAATCTAAAAATGCTACGCAATCTATTTCAACTAAAACTCCTTTTGGTAGAGATGAAACTTCCACACAGGCCCTTGCTGGAGGATTTTCTATATTAAAAAAATCACTATATATTTTATTGACAATTTGAAAATTACTTAAATCCGTTAAGAAAATAGTTGTTTTTATTACATCCTCTATTTTGGCTCCACCAGCTTTAAGAACTTCTGCGAGATTTTTTAAAACTTGAATAGTCTCCTTCTCTATATCACCTAAACATGTTATTTCATTTAAAGCTGGGTCTATAGCAATTTGGCCAGAACAATAGATGAAATTCCCAGCTTTTATTGCTTGATTATAAGGTCCTACTGGATCTGGAGCATTTGATGTTTTAATTACTTGTTTGGGGCACATTTGTTTAAGAAGATACCTATCTATTTAAACCCATAAATCTTTATTTGCTCTTAAAAAAGTAAATTCTTCTAAATTTTTTGCTCTTAAGAAAAGGTTTATTTTCATCTCTTCACAAAGTAAAAATGGAATTGTCAATTCATTAAGAGAGAGTTTCTTTTCAACTTCAGAAAGTTTCTTTTTTATATCTTGATCTTTAGGCTTGAGATTCAATGCCCACAATATATTTGCCTTTGTATATTCATGTGCACAATATATGAGAGTATTTTTTGGTAGAGATTTGATTCTTTCTAATGAAGAATACATTTGTTGATAAGTTCCCTCAAAAATTCTTCCACAGCCTCCAGAAAATAATGTGTCACCAATAAAAAGAACAGGATTTTCCCCATTCAAAAAGAAGGCAATATGTGAACTTGTATGACCTAATACTTCAATTATTTTCACTTCTTCTCCTAAGATATTAAAAATTTCTCCATCCTGTACTGATACATTTTGAAAAGGTATTCGCTTTTTTTCTTTAGAGGAAGCAATCACTTTTACATTGGGCCATCTTTCAATAAGAGACTTCGTCCCTCCAATATGGTCTGCATGATGATGAGTTTGAAAAATAGCTTTTAAGTGAAAATTATTTTCATCTAAATATCTAATTACTGGTTCGTGAACAGATGGATCTATAACAACAACAGATTTACCTTTTACCCACAACCAAATAACGTTATCACTTAAAACTCTTAGTCCTATTATATTTCGAGCTTTATTAAATTCCATTGTTAACTTAGAATGAAGAATCGTTGGAAGAAATTGATCTATGTTTACTATAGCTTTACCAAAAGGAGCTCTGTTAAAAGATTCAATTTCAACTTTTAAGAGAGCTGGGTTAAATTTTTCTGACGCGTTGGACGAAAATAATAGATCATTAACCTTTGAATCAAATTGCAAACGGGCTAAAGCTTTATTAGTTAGAAATGGAGATGTACCTGTTTATGTAAGTTATGGTCAGGCAGATTTGGGTATTGTTGGGTATGACGTTTTACGAGAATCTGAATTAAAAGTCGCAAAGTTATTAGATTTAGGATTTGGGGGTTGTCATATGTCGTTGGCGGTTAAGAAAACTAGCAATTATTCAAAACCAACTGATCTTCCAGCTAATTGTAAAGTAGCAAGTAAATTTATCAAAACAGCAAGATCTTATTTTGAAGAATTAAATATTCCTGTAGAAATAGTTCATTTAACAGGATCAGTCGAGCTTGGTCCTATTACAGGTATGGCAGAGGCAATAGTTGATTTGGTCGCAACCGGAAAAACTCTTGAGGAGAACGGTTTAATTAAAATAGATGATCTTTTCTTCTCGACTGCAAGACTAATTGGAAATCCTTTATCTATGAGGTTAGATGATAATCGTCTCAGAGATACAATTTTATCAATAGAATCTACAAATGTTTTATAAAAAAATAGCTTAATGTTTAATGATTTTAGAAGGATTAAAAAGTTAGGTAAATATTTAACTAAAGATAAAAAAACAATCTATTTAATATTGATAGTTTTGTTACCTGTTTCTTTTTCTGGAGCTATTCAACCATTATTAGTAGGACAAGCAATTACTATTCTTAAGAACGAAAGTACAGATGTTTGGTTAAGTAAGACTTTTTTGGGGCAGTCGATAAATGCCATTATCGTAACTTTATTTATAACTGTTTTATTCAGATTAGTTCTTCAGGGATACCAAACTTACAATATCCAAGCAGTAGGTCAACGTTTGACAGCAAGGATAAGAAGAGAACTTTTTGATCATTCATT
>CACAVZ010000019.1 GCA_902536065.1 uncultured Synechococcaceae cyanobacterium
ATGGCGAGGCTGCATTTAGAGGTCGCCAAATCTATCAATGGATCTATAACTTTAGAAATAAGAAAAAAAATATTGATCAAATAGAAGTATTGCCTCTTGATTTTAGAAAAAAGTTACAGAAAGATGGTTTTAAAGTAAGTGAACTTAGTTTTCAAGAAAAAAATTTAGCTAATGATGGCACCCTAAAGTTATTACTTTCCACAGGTGACAATGAGAGTATTGAGTGTGTTGGCATACCAACTGAAAAAAGGCTCACAGCATGTCTTTCGAGTCAAGTTGGATGCCCCATGGATTGCAAATTTTGCGCTACTGGAAAGGAGGGCTTGAAGAGATCATTAAAAGTAAGCGAAATACTAGATCAAATATTATTTATTGAAAATGAAATGAATAGAAAAGTAAATAATATTGTCTTCATGGGAATGGGAGAGCCTTTATTAAACATTGAAGAGTTAATACGTTCTATTAGATCTATTAATCAGGATTTTAAGATAAGTCAAAGAAAAATAACAGTAAGTACCGTTGCGGTTCCAAAGATGATTAAAAAGTTATCAGAAAATTCTTTTCAAATTTTAGGAAATTGTCAATTTACATTGGCAATTAGCTTACATGCCTCGAATCAAAAAACAAGAGAAATGATAATACCAAGTGCAAAAAATTATCATATCAAAAATATAATTGAGGACTGTAGACAATTTGTAAGAGATACTGGTCGGAGGGTAAGTTTTGAATATTTAATGTTAAGTGGGGTTAATGACAAATTAGAACATGCCAATGAATTGAGTAATTTGTTAAAAGGTTTTCAATGCCATGTAAATTTAATACAATACAACCAAATTGATGAGGTTGAATTTAAACAAGCCTCTTTAAAAAATCTTCAATTATTTCAATCTAGTCTCTCTAATAATGGCATTGCTGTTAGCTTCAGAAAAAGTAGAGGTCTAGATAAAAATGCTGCATGTGGTCAGTTAAGACAAAATGCAAAACAGAATTAATACTTTCTTAGGAAAATTTTTTAAAAGTATATTAAAAAGGTTATTATTGATTTAATTAATTTTGAATCTTTGGGTTTTATTAAGACTAAAATTTTACCTTTTGCTATCGTCTCACTTTTTGGGATTGCCTTTTTAGCTGTTAGTGCAAGAATTTGGTTGCCAGGGGATATGATGTCGCCTGCTCCCTTAAATTGATATTTTTAGTTTTTGAAAATGACAAAAAATAAGGATCCTAAAAAAGAAAGCTTAGCTGATATCGCGGTTGATCCAGATGTTTTGGCCAGGGAATTGGCTTTAGAGATTGAAATAGATCCTTTAGAACAAATTGATGAGGATGCCTTTTCAAAAGGTTTAAATATAACTCAAGAATGTAATGAAGCTTTAAAAATGCTCAAAGGTAACAGAGAAGAGAGAATTCAAGGCTTAAGAATTTTTTGTGAGTATAGAGATCAAAGATCTTTCCCCCTTTTGTTACCATTGCTTGACCAACCTTGCCCTGTTGAAAGAATGAGCGCGGTGTATGCTTTAGGTCGTAATCCATGTCCTAGTGCAGTCCAAAAACTTGTAAGTCTTTTAAAAACAGATGATAATGCTTATGTCAGAAGAGCAACTGCATGGAGCTTAGCTAACTATGATAACCAAATTGTTTTAGACCCATTAATAAATGCTTTAAAGAATGATGTTGCTGCAGTAAGGTTATGGTCATCTAGTTCTTTAGCTGAAATTGGAAATGTTTCTTTTGAGAACGCTCAATTAGCAGCAGAACAACTTTTAATAAGTTTAAAGATAGATAATGAATCAGGTGTACGAAGTAATTGCATTTGGTCATTGTGTAGGTTGTACGAAAAATTAAACAACACATTCCAAGAAAGTTTCATTGATGAATGTACTAAGATAGCCCTTTTCGATAAAGAGCCATCAGTTATGGAAGAAGCAAAAACTGCCCTTGATTCAATGGGGATGCAAGGTTTCTATAATTAGAAATATTAATTTTTTGACAGAACACTTTATAACTAATTAATTTATCAGATATTCAATATAAAAATTAAAATTAATTAACTTGTACCAACTGAAACAAAATATTTTCGTTATTCTATATAAAGTAAAAGTACTCAGTACTTGAATTAAATGCCTCAAAAAACATTGAGATTCAAAATTCATCAAGACGGAAGGGTTGAAGAGACTGTTGAGGGATTTACAGGTAATTCATGCAATGAAGCTACAAAAAATCTCGAAGACGCTCTCGGTAAAGTAACAGTTAAGAATAAAACTACTGATGCTTTCATCTCTAATCAAAGTGAAAACTCAACACAATTAAAAAACGAATCTAATGTCACATTTTAGTACGATTAAAACCCAGCTCAAAGAAGCAGAGCCATTAATTAAGGCTTTAAACCATTTTGGATATAGTATTAATCAAGAAGAAAAATTTGTAAAAGGATATAAAGGTCAATTCACAGCTGTTGATATAAGCATGCATTTACCTGGTAATACCCAGGTAGGTTTTAAATGGGATAACAATTCTAATTCATATGAATTAGTTACTGACCTTGATCTATGGAAATTTGAGATTCCAGTTGAAAGATTTATCTCAAAAGTTACACAAATGTATGCTTACCAAACAATCATTTCTAAAACGCAAGAAGATGGATATCAAATCGTAGAGCAAAAAAATAAAAATGATGGTTCTATTGAATTGGTCTTAACCAAGTGGGAAAACTAATATCAAGGTATGGATTTTACAAATCCATTTCATAATACTGAAGAAAATATTGAAATTACAGGATGGGAGCCCGTCTTAGGTGGTCAATTAGCAGAAAAAGCAGTATGGGTTGATGAAGCTAAGTGTATTGGTTGTCAGTACTGTGTTCACGTCGCTTCGAATACTTTCACTGTTGATGAATTTCATGGTAGAAGTCGAGCTATGAGGCAAGATGGAGATAGTTCTGATGTCATACAAGAAGCAATAGATACATGCCCTGTCGATTGTATTCATTGGGTCAAATTTGAAGAATTGGATGATTTAGAGAATAGTCTTGATAGGGATATGTTTCAAACATTTGGGAAACCACCGAGAATGAATAAGCACTAATATCAAACAGATGCAGTATCGTAGATTTGGAAGAACCAATCTCAAGATTCCTGTTTTATCTTTAGGTGGTATGAGATTTCAAAAAAGTTGGGATCAATTAGATTTTTCTGAGGTTTCATATGAAGAACAAAATAAAGTAGAAAATATATTAGATCTTGCAACACAATATGGCTTAAGTCATGTAGAAACGGCCAAGTACTATGGAACTTCTGAGGTGCAATTAGGGATGTGTTTTAAGAATACTAAGAAAATCCCAAATATAATCCAAACAAAGATTCCACCAAATAGTGATCCGGAAATTTTTGAGCGAGATGTATTGTCTAGTATTGAAAAATTGAAAGTTAAAAAAATTGATTTGATAGCAATACATGGCATTAATACTGCTGAACATTTAAATCAGGCTATTCGAGATGGAGGTTGCATTGATATTTTGAGGAATTTTCAAAAAGAAAATTTAATTGGATCTATTGGATTTTCAACCCATGGAAAATCTTCACTTATTGAAAAGGCCATATCAACAAACTTATTTGATTATGTAAATTTGCACTGGTATTTCATTAATCAGGAAAATAGAAAGGTTATTAATTTAGCAAATAAGCATGATCTTGGGGTTTTCATAATAAGTCCCACTGATAAAGGGGGACATCTTCATACTCCCTCAAGAAAAATGTTGGAATTTTGTAAACCACTTCATCCTATAGTTTTTAATGATCTTTTTTGTTTGAGAAATCAAAATGTCCATACTTTGAGTGTGGGTATTGCAAAAGAGACAGATTTTGATCTGCATTTAGAGGCTGTCTCGTTGTTATCAGAATCTGAGAAGTATGTGCCTAAGATAATTAACAAATTAAGGCAAGAATCAATTAATTCCTTAGGTTTAGAGTGGCATCAAAATTGGAATAGAAATTTACCAAGTTATGAATATACTCCGGGAAATATTAATATTCCTGTTCTGCTTTGGCTTTCAAATTTAATAGATTGGCTGGGTATGGAAGGATATGCAAGAGCTAGATATCAATTGCTTGGGAATGGAAGTCATTGGTTTCCAGGATCTAACGCTAATTTACTTGATGTGGATGTTTCTGAAGGACAGTTATTGAAAGTATTAGAAGGTCATATAAATCCAAAAAAAGTTATAAAAAAATTGAGAAATTTAAAAGAAAAGTTTGGAGATAATAATGTTAAAAGATTATCAAAAAAATAATTTCATAATGGATTTTTTTCAGGTTTGCCAACTTTTCTTGGGTAAATTTCAGGACAAAAATTTTTTGGTTGAATAAGTATAATATTCCTGGTGCCTTTATTTCTTGGCAATAGTATCTCTTTTTTATCTTTAATTTCCCCTTCTAATATTTCTAAAGTTTTATCTAGATTTTTGCTTTCTTCACTCGTCCATTTGCCACAATATAAAACTCCAAACCCTTCTTTTTTTAACATTGGTAGTATATATTCTGAAACTGTTGATGGATTACTAACCGCTCTAGTTGTTGCAATATTAAAATTATTTCTCATTGACGATTGGTGGGCTAAGTTCTCAATACGATCATTGATTACATGAATATTGTTTTTGAAATTGATCTGTTTAACTAAAATTTTCATTGCATCTGTTTTCTTTTTCAAAGAATCAATTAGGTATATCTCAGAATTAGGATGAGTTATCGCATAAGCTAAACCTGGGAAGCCACAGCCTGACCCAATATCTAAAAATTTTTTATTATCAAAATTAATATTCGTGAAAGCTTTAAATGGCCAAATACTGTCAAAAACTTGAGATACCCAATAATCATCCCCATCAGTTAACCTTGTGAGATTGGTTTTATTATTTAATTCTTTAATTTTAATTTTTAACTCTTGAAATAAATTTATTTCTTCTTCAGTTATTAAGGAAAGAATTTCTTCTGGAATGTTTTGTTTTTTCATTTCGTTATAAATATGAATTTAACCATCCATTAAATACATTCTATTAAGTAAAAATTTATTAGAATTACGATATTAATAAAAAATTATTTTGAAAGGAGAAACTTCCTATTACAAAATTTTAGGTGTAAATGAAAATGCATCCAATCATGAATTAAGAAAAGCATTTTGTAAACTTTCTATTGAGTTGCATCCCGATACAACTTCATTAGAGATAGACGTTGCTAAAAGTAAATTCCAAGAAGTTCTTGAAGCTTATGAACATTTAAATAATAGTAATTTAAGGAAAATTTATGATAAAAAATTAAAAGAAAACTCTAAAAGTAGAAATAATACTAAAGTTTTAAATAACTTATTAATCGATTCTAATAATGAAAATTTAATAGGAAATAGAAGACCTTTTTCGAATGGAGAATTGTTTTCGTTGTTTCTTTTAATTATCATCATTTCTATAAGTTTAATTTGTTCAATTTTTATTGCTTCTTTTACTGGAAAAGAATTAGAGACAATACCGCTTTGGCTAATTAAATAATTAAAAAAAAGTCTGTGAATCCCTCTAAAAAACCTATCAATCAAAATTCACTGCAATCATTAGAATTGTGGCTAACTGATTTAGGTGCTGTGAAGGATATTAATGATCCATCTAAATGGTATCTGTTACTTTCAAATTGGAATGCAACTATTATTTTTGAACAGGAAGATTTAAGTGTTATCTGGGAGAGTGAAGGACAAGAAACTAAAAGACTATTTTCCTATTGCATTAATAGAGAAGATGTGGAAAATTCAATACTGCAGGGACCTTAACTTTCAATCTAAAGATTTTCTAAGATTCGCTTTATTATCCAGTAACTTTTTTCTAATTGATCATCGGTTGTACAGAGAGGTGGCAATAGATAAATAACATTCCCGAGAGGTCTAATAAATAAACCTTGCTCCATTGCAAGACTCTTTATTTCTTTCCCAATATTATTGAAGTAACCTTTTTTGTTCCCAATATCTAAATCGAAGGCAGCAATTGTGCCGGATACCCTAATTTTTTTTATATAAGGTAAGTTTTTAAATTTAATTAAGTGAGATAAATGTTTTTCTTCAAATGAAAGGTATTTGTGTGGTTCTTTTTCTAATAAATCAAGGCTAGCGTTTGCTGCAGCACAACCTAAAGGATTAGCAGTGAAACTATGTCCATGCCAAAAAGTTTTTCTTGGGGAATCATCAATAAAGGATTGAAAAATTTTTTCTTTACATAAAGTTATTCCCATTGGTAAAAATCCACCAGTTAAGCCTTTTGAAATACTTATTAAATCAGGAACGATTTTTGCCTTTTGAAACGCAAAAAGACTTCCACATCTTCCAAACCCAGTCAAAACTTCATCAGCAATAAACAAAGAATTATTATTTTTTATAATTTCTGAAACTTTTTTTATAAACTGAGGTCTAACCATATTCATTCCTCCTGCTCCTTGAACAAGTGGCTCAAGGATTACTGCAACTGTGGGAGTTTTAAGTAGAGTTTCTAATTTTTTGATCGCCTCATTTTCTTTTTTTTCT
>CACAVZ010000020.1 GCA_902536065.1 uncultured Synechococcaceae cyanobacterium
TTGGTGTTATCGATAAGAAAGCTTCATCACAGATAACTAATTTATATTTTTTCACAACTTCCTCCAATGAATTCTTTCCCCATAATTGGCCAGTAGGGTTATGTGGATTTGTTATCCAAATAACATCACCTTTTGGATGAAGCGGAAATGATCGAGGAAAAATATCATTCCAGTTTTTTGGTAATTCGCAATGTATAAAATTGCTATTCCAACAATTTAAAGATCTTTCATAATCAACAAATGATGGAGAAGGAATACAACTTATTCCAAATTTGGATGCTTCATAACCTGCCCAAGTTATTAGTTCAGAAGCTCCATTCCCAGGCAATATATTGTCTGGATTTATCCCATGAAATTTGCCGATTATTTCTTTCAGATCACTCAAGTTTCTCTCTGGGTAATATCTAAAGCCAAGATTCTTAATTTCCGCATTTATTGAATCTATTATTATTTGAGGGGGATCAAAGGGTACTAATGATGCACTTGCATCAATGATTTCGGAGGGTAATAAATTTAGTCTTTTCGCAGTTGCATATACATTTCCACCGTGTTTTAAGTTTGATCCTTGCATTGCTAACATTGAGTAATCATGAGGTTCTGGTTTATTCATTATTCATTTTCTTTTTTATTCAATCCATTTTAGATCTGATCCAATGGCCTCTTTTATATTTGATAATTTATGGATATTTAGTTGCTTTATAATTCCTTGAAGTATATCGGGTACTAATTGTGGACCCTTATATATCCATCCTGTATAAAGTTGAATTAATGATGCTCCAGAACAAATTCTTTCCCATGCTGACTCAGGACTATCTATTCCACCAACGCCAATTAAAATAATCTTTTTATCAATATTATGAATATGTTTTATTATTTGATTTGCTTTTTTTTGTAGAGGCCTTCCACTTAATCCACCATTCTCTTCAGAAAGTAATAATCCGGTTTGCATGATCTTTCTATTTTCAAGACCTAATCTATCTATGCTAGTGTTAGTAGCAATTATTCCATCGATGTTTTCCTCGATTATTAATTGGCAAATATCTTCAATATCTTTAAAGCTTAGATCTGGTGCAATTTTGACAAATAATGGTGGACAACTGGGTAAGTTTTTGATTTCTTTAATAAGTTCTTTTAGAAGAATTGGATCTTGTAACTTTCTTAGTCCTTCAGTATTTGGAGAACTTACGTTTATTGCTGCATAATCACAATATGGAATTAATAATTTTAGAGAAGTCAAATAGTCATCTTTTGCTTGAGATAAATTTGTTATTTTAGACTTACCAAAATTAATCCCTAAACAAATATTCTTTCTATTTTTTTTAAATTCAATTCCTTGTTCGACAAAGTTTTTAACTAGATTTTCAGCACCATTGTTATTGAAACCCATTCTATTTAATGCTGCCTCTTCTTCTGCTAATCTGAATAACCTTGGTTTGGGATTTCCATTCTGAGCAAATTTAGTTACTGTTCCAAGTTCAGCAAATCCAAAACCAAAATCTTTCCATATATTTGCTGCATTTCCGTTTTTGTCAAAACCCGCAGCTAAACCAATTGGATTACAAAAATTTATTCCACATATGTTCTGAGTTAACCTTTTATCAACTACAGAAAATTCTTTATTTAGATTTTTGAGGATTGATGAAACTATAGGCCAATTATATTTTCTTGAACTGAATGATAGGAGGCTAAGAGATAAATTGGTTAAGTATTCTGCATCAATTCCAGAGTCTTTTTTTAATACAGGGGTAATCAAGTTTTTATAAAGATTTTTAAATACCCCCTTCTGTACATTCATAAAAAATTAGGCTTCTTTTTTTTCTATTATCCAATATTTTTTATCTTTAGGAACCAATCTCCAATTACGCCATTCAAAAAGTGAATATTGTTTTATCTTTAAGTGGTTTTCTTCACCTAATAAGGAATCTAGTTCAGGTGAACTTAAAAAGTACTTTTTTTCTGCAAATTTTTTAATTAATTCATTGCGGGAAAATAATTCCTGAATTTCTGCAGGTGCATTTTTTTCAAAAAAATCAACAGAGGATTCTGCTTTTTTTAAGTTATTTTTTATAGGTATACCATTGCTATAGTTGGTCGCGATTTTGTCTACCCTTTCATTTTGTTTGTCACCGCTATGGCCCTTAACATATTCCATTACAAGACCATTAATTCTTAGTTGATCAATTTTTTGCCATAAATCAAGATTTTGAACTGGTTTTCCTGAGCTTGTTTTCCATCCATTTCTCTTCCAATTAATAATCCATTTTGTATACCCTTCTATGACATATTTACTATCAGTTCTTAATTTAAAGTTCTCTTTTAATTTATAGGTTTTTAATTTCTCAAGTGTTTTTATAGCGGCAGTGAGTTCCATTCTATTATTGGTTGTATTTTGCTCGGAACCACCTATTTCTAATTCACTATTGTCTTCAAAAATTATTAGACCACCCCAACCACCTGGACCTGGATTCCCACTGCAGGCTCCATCCGTTGCAGCTTCAATTGCAATGCTTTCAATATTCATAATTTTTGAAGCCGATATTAAGTGTATCGGCTTGAAAAAAATATTCTCCTACTTAAGTGTAACTTTACCGCCAGCTTCTTCAATCTCTTTCTTTAAAGATTCAGCATCTGCTTTAGCAACTCCTTCTTTTACTGTTTTTGGTGCAGATTCGACGAGTGCTTTTGCATCGCCAAGACCTAGACCAGTTGCATTTCTTACAACCTTAAGGACTTTTATTTTTGCGGCTGCATCAAAGCTTTCGAGAACTACATCAAATTCAGTTTTTTCTTCAGCAGCGCCACCATCTGCGTCACCGCCAGCTGCTCCTGGAGCTGCCATTACTACACCTGCAGAAGCTGCAGCAGATACACCAAAAGCCTCTTCAATTTGCTTTACAAGCTCAGATGCTTCTAAAAGTGATAGAGATTTTAATGATTCAAGAATTTCTTCAGTTTTTGCGGACATTTTCTTAAAAGTTAATTAGGGTTTGAATTTAAGATTCTGATTTTTCAGAATGTTGTTTAAGTGATCTAGCAAGTCCAGAAGGCACTTCATTAATAGAGATCGCAATTTTTGTTGCTACGCCATTTAGGGCGCCAGCAATTTTTGCCATCAATACTTCTTTAGATGGAAGACTTGCAATTTCTTTTATTTCAGAATCGCTAAGAAGTCTGCCTTCAAATAAAGCTCCTTTGGTTTCGGATTTTTTGGTGTCTTTTTGAAAAGATTGGATCGCTTTTACAGCACCACCAACATCTTCTTTAATTAAGACAAAAGCATTTGTTCCGGTCAGTAAAGATTCAAGATCGTTCCAATTACTATCTCCATCAATAGCTTTACGCATTAATGAATTTTTAGTAACTTTGCAGATGCCGTTTGTAGTTTGCAATCTAGATCGCAAATCTGACATCTCTTTGATAGTTAAACCTTTATAGTCAAGAACTACAGCCATTTCCGAATCGCTTAAGAGAGATTTAATCTCAGTTACGATTTGTTGCTTATTCTCTAGTGTTCGGCCCATTGTTTTTTTTGGATCGTAATTTAGGGAGAGCAGGAAATGCGGCAAAGTTCTTTTTAAAAGAGGCCGCTTTTATTAGATCCAAAAAAGAAATAATTAAGACGAGTCCTCGGTAGGAATTAAAAATTTAGAATAACTAAATAAACCTACTTTCTTTGGCCGTATTATTGCATTATAAATTATACTACAAAGAGTTAACCTTCAGGTTGGTAATCTTGTATTGCATTTATGTCTACTTGAACTGAAGGACCCATTGTTGAAGTTACATAAAAAGTTTTCCAATACTTTCCCTTAGCTCCACTTGGTTTATTTTTATCAATTGATTCTTGCAAGGTTTTCAAATTGTCAAAAAGAGCCTCTTTTGTGAAACTTGCTTTTCCAAAGCGGACATGAACGATACCAGCTTTATCTGCTCTAAATTCGAGCTTACCAGCTTTGAATTCTTTTATTGCATTAGCAATATCATTAGTTACTGTCCCAGCTTTAGGGTTAGGCATTAAACCTCTGGGTCCTAAAACTCTTCCTAATTTTGCAACCTTTGGCATCATATCTGGAGTTGCAATAAGTAGATCGAATTCCATATTTCCTTTGTTGATACTTTCTACAAGATCTTCTTCACCAAATAAATCTGCACCAGCAGCCTTGGCTTTCGATACATTCTCACCGCTTGAAATTACTGCAATTTTGATGCTTTGACCAGTACCATGAGGCAATGCAACAGTGGTCCTTAGTTGTTGATCAGTATATTTTGGATCAATACCTAAACGAATATGTGCCTCAATAGTTTCATCAAATTTTGCATTAGCATTTTCCTTGATAATACCAAGAGCTTCAAGTGGTGCGTAAATACGATCTTCTATCTTTGTTGATAGAGCCGCCATTCTTTTGGATAGTTTTTTCATAATAGTTTTGGGTGCAAACGGTTATTAATTAACCTCCCCTAAGTAGTGAGCAATTTTGTCTTGAACTCAATCAGTGATAGAGACGCCCATATTACGAGCAGTACCCTCAATTACTTTCATTGCCGATTCAACACTAGAACAGTTTAGATCAGGGAGCTTAGTTTTGGCTATTTCTTCTAATTGAGCTTTACTTATATTCCCAACTGAGCCTTTTGCAGATTCTCCCGAGCCTTTCTCTATACCAGCTGCTTTTGTTATTAAGACGGAGGCAGGCGGTGTTTTTGTGATAAAAGTAAAGCTTCTATCTTCAAAAACAGAAATCTCAACTGGAATTACAAAACCTGCTTTATCTTGCGTTCTTGCGTTGTATTCTTTACAAAAAGCCATGATATTAACACCATGTTGTCCTAAAGCTGGCCCTACAGGAGGAGCAGGATTTGCTTTGCCTGCTTGTAAAGCAAGCTTGATAACTGCAACAATTTTTTTTGCCATTAGATTAGAGAATTTAAGCTGAAGTAGAAAATCATAATTTTACTCGACAAACCAGAACAATTAGAAATTAATTTTGTTTATTGATTTGGGAGAATTCTAATTCTACAGGAGTCTCGCGCCCAAATATTGAAAGTAATGCTTTTAATTTATTTCTTTCCCCGGAAACTTCTATAACTTCTCCCTGAAAATCTTTGAACGGACCACTAGTTACTATGATTCTATCTTTTTCTTCAATATCTAACTTGATTACTGCTTTTTTCTCAGATGCACGCTTAAAGATTCTATTCACTTCTTGCCTGGATAATGGTCTAGGTTTGATATGGCCTCGCGATCTTCCGCTGCCCCTACCGTCTTCGGCACCGACAAAGTTAATTACATTTGGTGTACTTTTTACAGCCATCATTGTATCTTCATCCAAAATCATTCTTACAAGAACATAACCTGGGAA
>CACAVZ010000021.1 GCA_902536065.1 uncultured Synechococcaceae cyanobacterium
TTCTAAAGTACTTTTTAATTCTTTTGAGAGTTTATCCAAATAAGGGATGTCGATAGTTATCCCATTCATTTCCATTTGGGACAATACCGGCTCTAAAGGTAGCTCGATTTCTTCGAATAATTTTATTAATTCATCTTTTTCCTTTGAAAAACTTTCTTTAAAAATTTTGACAATCTTAAAAGTTAGAAAAACATCATAACCGCAGTAAATACTTGCTTCATCAATATCAACAAATGAAAAGTCTTTATTTTTTCCAACGGTTTCCTTAAATGAGGGGGGCTTAAATCCAAATAATCTAAAACTAATTTCACTTAATCCATGTTTCTCCTGATTATTAAGAAGGTAGTCTGCTAATAAGGTGTCAAAGGTTACGCCTTTAAGATCAAGGCCATGATTAAAAAATATTTGCCTATCAAATTTAGAGTTTTGGAGTGCCTTTTCTTTGTTTGGATCTTCTATCCAATTTCTTAGCTTTGAGAAAACATCTTCAATTGATAATTGATTGGAAGTCTCTTTTTTTGTTTGATGACCAAGAGGTATATAAAATAAATCATCATTTTCTTCTCCAAGACATAACCCTATCCCAACAAGTTCTGCATCGATTGGATTCAAACTATTGGTCTCTGTATCTAAAGAAACTATTTGATTGGTCTTATCTAATCTTTGGATTAATTTATCAAGTAATTCGAAATCATTTACAACAGTTACGTTGATTTTAGGTATTTTATTTTCACTATTTTCTAATTCATTTTTACTAGAGACCTTTGGATCTTTCTCCTCCTCTTTAGCTACATTATTTTTGTCAAAACCACCTTTGCTGAAAGTTGAATTGAAAATATCAATTTGCCGGAGTAATGTTGATAATTCAAGTTTTTGCAGTGACTCTGAAAGTAGTTCTTGATTTATATTTTTTAATTCATAACCATCACTTAATATCAAAGGCACTTCAGTATTTATTTTTGCTAAATCCCTGGAAAGAAAAGCATTATGTTTATCGTTTCTGAGCTTTTCTATTACCGAACCTTTTATGAATCCTTTATATTTTTTATCATTATTCTGCTGAATCTTGTCCAAAGCCTGATAAATTCCATCAAGTGTATCGTTTTCTTTTAGTAGATTAATTGCAGTTTTTGGACCTACCCCTTTAATACCAGGAATATTATCAGAACTATCACCAGTTAGAGCTTTAAGATCAACTACTCTTTCTGGCGCAACACCTAATTTTTCTTTTACCCCATTTTCATTCATAAGAGTTGGATTACCACTTTTTGCATATGGACCACCTCCCATATAAAGCACATAAATATCTTTTTGATCATCTACTAATTGAAATAAGTCCCGATCCCCAGAAAGAATATTCACGCACCATCCTTTAGAAGAAGCATCATTTGCAATTGTGCCTAGGAGATCATCTGCTTCGTATCCTGGAGATTTAAAAATTGGTAAATTAAGGCTTTCTTCTAAGATGATTTCTAGTTGTTCAATATCCTGAAAAAAAACATCTGGTGCCACATCTCTATTGGCCTTATAATTTGGATCTAATTCATGTCTGAAAGTTGGTTTTTCGGTATCAAACGTAATACAAACACCCTCAGGACTAATATTTTTGCAATTGTCCAGAAGACTTTTTAGGAATCCATAAGTGACACTTGTTGGAAATCCTTCTTTGGTAGTTAAACCTCCATCAATCCCTTTGCTAAATGCATAGAAGCTTCTAAAAGCAAGTGAGTGGCCATCGACTAAAAGTAAAATTGGTTTTTTAGAGTTTTCAGATTTTAAACTCATTTTCTCTTCTTAGCCCAAGGTGGAATATCAATAAAGATTTGCTCTCCAGGTTCTAATCCATCAATGACTGAAGTTTTATTTCCACTACTAATACCAATCTCGATTTTTTCAAATTTGGGAGAATTGTTTTTATCAACTTTTAAAATTCCTTTTTCACCTTTTTCTGTGACGATAGAAACTGTTGGTACTAAGATTTTTTCTTCATTACCTTCGACTCTAAATTCAAGATCTGCAGTCATTCCAATTTTAATTTCTTCAGAAATATCTTTAAAATTTAAAGTTACTTCGAATGAGGTTACATTATTATCTTTTACAGCTCTTGTAGCTATTTTTTTAACTATGGCACTATATTTTTTTGAGGGGTAAGCCTCAATTCTTACTGAGGCTTCTTGACCTATTTTTATTCTGCCAATGTCACTCTCAGGAACTTTAGCAACAATTTCTAGGCCCTCTGATAGTTCAAAAATAAAGTTTTTGGTTTTAGGGTCTGAACTAAAGTTTGTACTTGGTGTGACATAAGATCCTATCTCAGCATATTTTGCAGTTATCTTTCCTCCATAAGGAGCTTTAATTAGATAGAAACTTTTTTCAGCTTTTGCATCATTAAGTTTTGCACTACTAATGTTGTAGTTATTTTTATAATTTTCATAGTCTTCTTTACTTACCGCGCCTTCTTGATATAAATATTCCCTTCTCAAAAATTCAGATTTTTGTTTTTGTACATTTAATTCAAGTTCTTCAATTTTATAGATAAAGTCTTCATCATCAAGAGAAGCTAAAACCTGATCTTTTTTTACAAGATCGCCCTCATCTACTTTGATTTCTTTTATTACGCCTTGCTTCCGAGGCCCAATATTGCTTGTCCTTATTGCTTTTACTTCACCACTAGTATTAATTGAATCTGAGAGGATTCCTTTTTCAACTTGAACTACAAAATCAGAAATATCTTTTGACTTATTTTTCTTGAAGGAATTGGCTATAAAAACGAAAAATATAGCTAGAGAAAGCAATATAATTCCACTTCTTAGATTTATATTTTTTTTTATTAAATCAAACATTTCTTTTTAAAAGCAGAAGTAGAGAATATTTAGGAACTAAATAAATAATCAAGACGATTATAATTAACTTATCCAAGATTGGTTAAGTAAATACTATATTACTAGAAGATGTTTCTTGATAATTTTTCCATAAATTTTTTCAAATGTTAAAAGCAGGTATTATTGGATTACCAAATGTTGGAAAATCAACTCTATTTAATGCACTTGTAGAAAATGCTAAGGCCCAAGCGGCTAACTTTCCCTTTTGTACTATAGAACCTAATAAAGGCATAGTTTCAGTCCCAGATCAAAGGTTGCAAGAGTTAGGTAATTTAAGTTCTAGCCAAAATATTATCCCAACAAAAATTGAATTTGTAGATATCGCAGGACTAGTAAAAGGAGCTAGTAAAGGCGAAGGTTTGGGAAATAAATTTTTATCAAATATTAGGGAGGTTGATGCAATAGTTCATGTTGTTAGGTGCTTTGAAGATAGTGATGTAATTCATGTTTCTGGAAAGGTAGATCCCCTGGATGACATTGAGATAATTAATCTAGAATTGAATTTAGCTGATTTATCTCAACTCCAAAAAAGAAGAGAAAGAATTAAAAAACAGGTTAGAACTAGCAAAGAGGCAGCTAAAGAAGATGCCTTACTAGAAAAAATTGAAGAAGAGCTAGAGAAAGGCCTTTCAGTTAGGTCAATATCTTTGAATGAAGAAGAAAATTTAATAATTAAGCAATTAGGCTTTCTTACTGCTAAACCAATTATTTACGCAACTAATTTGAATGAAAATGATTTAGCTGAAGGTAATGATTTTTCATCAACAGTTCAGAGTTTTGCAAGCAATGAAAATACAGAATGTATAAAAATATCAGCGCAAGTCGAATCTGAATTAATAGAGTTAGAACCAGAAGATAAAAAAGACTACCTTATTGGCTTAGGAGTAGAAGAAGGAGGATTAAGTTCATTAATTAGATCAACATATAAATTATTGGGATTAAAAACTTATTTCACTAGCGGAGAAAAGGAGACAAAAGCTTGGACAATAAAAGATGGGATGACTGCGCCACAGGCAGCAGGAGTAATTCATACTGATTTTGAAAAAGGATTTATAAGAGCTCAGACTATTTCATATCAAAATTTAATTGATTCAGGTTCAATTGCCAATGCAAAAACTAAAGGTCTTTTAAGAAGTGAAGGTAAGGAATATATTGTTAACGAAGGTGATGTAATGGAGTTCTTATTTAACGTTTAGTAAGTCTCTTAAGGCTTACTATTTTGTTTTTTGAATTTAAATTCAAAAAATGAAATTAATAAAATTAATAAACATCCTAAGCAACTTCCTATTAACCCAAAAACAATTGTTGTAAAGCCATCATCGTAGCCATATTGTAGTTGTGGTAAGTGATGGGGTATTGGCATTATTTTTCAACAGAATTTTCAATATCTTCCAGTAAATGTTTAGTTGATCTACTAAAACCATTAGTTTTTAAATAGTTTTGAGCCTCTCTAAATTTTTCAGCTACTCTTTTTGCATAAGGAGTATTCATGGAATTTTGAGTCATGTTGAAAATGCAACTAATTTTATAATCTGATTTAGGTAACCCCTTGATAAGTATTCAAAAATACAAGAATATAAAAATAGGATTTTTTACTTACTAAGAAATTTATTGTGAAAAGTTCTTGATTCTCCAAACAAAGTTTTTTCAAATTAGAAAAATTGACAATGACAAATATATTATTATTTCTTTTTTTTGTACTTTTATTTTTATTACTTTTTTATTCAAAACGAAATAGAGGGTTAGCCCAAAAAACAACAATTAGTCCAACTTATGTACCTTTCTTAAAAGAACAAGAATTTAATCCTGACATAAGTACTGATAATTGGGATTTACACAAACTTAGATTAGATAAATTTAAAAGATCACAATATAAGGGATTAACTTTCTTCGTAAGTTCAGAAAATAAAATTTACTATCTTTCGGAA
>CACAVZ010000022.1 GCA_902536065.1 uncultured Synechococcaceae cyanobacterium
ACTGGCTTCTCTTCTTCAACTGGTTTATCTTCTTCAACTGGCATCTTTTCTTCAACTGGTTTCTCTTCTTCTTCAGAAAATCTTCTTTTTAAAAATTCAGAAATTTTTTGGAAAAGATCCTTTAGGAATTCAAAAATTTTATACAGAATGTTTTTCATAAATAAAATTCCCTATTAGTTTTACGAGATAAAACTTAAACAAAATTAAACACATATTTCTTTTCAAAGCATTCCGAAAAAATACTTAATTCTTTTTTTAGAAAAAAATATTTTTGAAATTATCTTGGATGTCACATCTAAGAGCTGAATTGCAGTTCAATTTTTTATTTGCTAAAAAGATAGAGCGGGCTAAAGTCCAATGCTCCACGAGGATTTAGTCCGCTGCCGAAAGGTGAATCTATCCTAATTAAAGTAACTTTCTGCTAGTTTTGATAAATATATTGATTACTTGATAAATATTTTTTGTATGTTGCTATTACAAAACTAATAAGGTTATCTAGATTAGTTACTAAATCCTCGTGGAGAAAGCTTTAGTTAACTTCTTTTACTGGTTACTAATAAAATCAGCTATATCACATTATGGTGAGTCATTGGTTCCAGTAGAAGTTCCATCTAATTCAACCAAACCTTTTTCTTAATTTCTAATGGCAGGTATTAAATACTTTAATCAAAAGCTTAGTTAAACTACCTTTTTTATTTTAAAACTAGAATTAATACTCCAAAAATTAAAGTAGAGGCAACAAATCCAACACCAACTAATCCAGCAATTATTCCAGTATTAAGATAGACCTTTAATGTTGCTAATTCCTTCCCTTCTCCAATAGTCCTCATATTTTAAATTTCTTTTTTGATAATCTAATGCGTTCATGTTCTTATCGAGTATGGCAAAAGGAGAATTAGTAAATTTCATGGCATAACACCTCTAAAAAAAATAGTTTATTGAATATTTAATAGATATGAGATTTTATTTATCTCAAGTAACTAGATCCTCTATAAGTAAGCTTTATTATTTTCTCTTCTTGGCTCTTGCAATATACGAAAGATTTGCCGTTAAAATACATGTTTACCATTATGCAGCTCCTGGTCTTGATCAAGTCCCCGTCCTATGGCTTGATTCGTACTGCGGTCTATCTAATAGTAGATCGGACGATTTGGTAGCATTTACTACACTTTATTTATAGAGTATTTATACTCAGTTGTCAACCCTTAAGATTAAAATTCTCAGTCGCAATAGACTAAACAATGCTTATTAGTTGGATGTTCTCTACATTCCCTCTTCCAATAGTCTTCAAATAAATGGTTATCTCTATCAAGATTTCTTGTTATTTCTTCCATTCTGTTTCCAGCATAATTAAATGCTTTTAGGTATCTTGGAAGGATTGTGAATTGATTGAATAGTTTCATTTAGACCTCCTAGATCTATACTTATATTGTCCTCCTATAGCCTTGAAATTTATAGGTCGGTTTGAGGAACTATTAGGTACGGGAAGAGGTATATATTTTGAATCAAAAAATACTAAAGCAGTTCTAAAGTTGATACATGGTTGTCATGAGGCAGTTGCAGGGATACAACTGAAGCCAATCATAAATTATTAGAGATCAATTCAAGATTTAAAACACACTCATTATTTAAAAAGAAATCTTCTCCACTTTAGATAAAACTAAAATAAATCAGGATTTGAAAACAATGTAATCATAGATACCAACAGGTATTTAGCTAATTGATTAAATATTTAACACACGAGTTAACCCGTTCCAATTTGTTGACTCTGAGGTTTTACCGTTGATTCCTTATCTTCTGAAAGTTGTTCCTTGCAGCTTTAGATTAAAAAACGGTCTTCATTTAATCTAAACCATGCAAAAGAAAATCGTAAAAAAATATGCTGAATTAATGCATCAGGCGCAACAAGCTACTGGAAGAAAAGAAGCAGTTGGACTAATACATAAAGCAGCAAAGTTAAAAACTAAATTTGATAATTACGAGATGATGTGATCATCTACAAAGCAATTTTCCCAAATAAGAATGTCATTCTTAAATAAATTCTCGATTAAAGATATCATTCTCTCAAGCAAAGAGGCATATCAAAAAGAACTCATGAACAACGGTTTGGGTTCACAAATAGGTAAGTCATTATTTAATAAATTCTCGATTAAAGATTTTTCCTTCAATATTTCCAACAGATAAGCGTAATTTATAAAGGGGTACCGTCATGATATATAGAGGAAAGGGGTACACTTTCCTAAATAGAAACTTTGATGGATAATAAATTCATATTCAAAGAAGTTACCCAAACTTTACTCAAACCCTATATATTCGCCGAGATCCTATGGTACAACAGGAACCTAGCTACTGGCTAATGAAAAGTGAACCTGATGCGTATAGCATCGATACTTTAAAAAATGACGGGGTTACTTTGTGGGATGGAATCAGAAATTATCAAGCTCGAAATTTCATGAGAAAAATGAATAAAGGAGATAAGGTTTTTTTCTATCATTCAAACTGTAACCCTCCTGGAATTGTTGGACTTATGGAGGTAATTGATCTAAATATCGTTGATCCTACTCAATTCAACAAAGACTCTAAATATTTTGATCCAAAATCTAAACCAGAACATCCTAGATGGGATTGTGTAAAAGTAAAATACTTGTCTAAGTCAAATCAGATTCTAAGTTTACCTGAATTAAAACTTTTATTTAACGAGGATGAGTTATTGGTTGTAAAAAAAGGAAATAGGTTATCTATAGTACCAGTCCAAAATGATGTAGCAAAAACTATACTCGAAAAAATTTAAAAAATTTTTATGACTTAAAATTCATTGAAAACATATTTCCAACGTAAAGTCTCGTTAAATCCCTATTTTGAAATCCTTTTTGCATCAAAAATCCTGAAATTGCTGCTTGCAGTATCCTATATTGATCCCAATTGGGATGTTCTTCAACAAATTCGTTCATAGCATTTTGAAGATTTTCCTGAAGTTCACATTTGAAACTAATTACTTCATCTTTTTGATTTAAAACTTTTGAATTTTCCTCATAATTTAGTTCTTGCATATTAAAAAATTGTTGAAATTTAATTTTATAAGTTAATTTTTCTTCAAAATTTATTAACCGTCAAGAAGTATTATTAAGACACAGTCTCAGGGTATAGAATAATGAGAATCAAGTTATTTGAAGGGTTATCATTGAAATTAATTTTGTAGAATTAAAAATTGCTGAAATATAAAGATTTACTTAAAAATAGAAGTTTTCCACATGTTTTAGATCATCAGATATTTTTTAAAAAAATATTGTGGAAAAGTTGTGAATAATTTTTTTTTATAGGGGGAAATATTTTTAAAAATTTCCAATTTTATTTAGCTTTTAATCCATTGATTCCCACATTTTTTTTATTTCATAAAATAAATTTTGTGCTATTGGTATAGGCCAATACATTTCGAAAGATCTTGTTTGGTCTTGGCTTTCAAAAACAAACCTTAAACTCCATTCATACTTTTTCCCTTCTAACTCGATATACCAGGGTAGTTGCTCTAATTCTAAAATAATAGACTCCTCATCCATTAGTTCATTCTTAATACCTAAAAGTTGTTTATTAATTCTTAAAAGTAAAAGATAAAGTGAATGAAATTCACTTTTTTGTAACTCTATTGACCAATTATCAACACCAATCAAGAAGCAAAATTTGCCTTTTTTAAGATCTTTAAGTAATCTCCATCTTTTTTGGTCTTTTACCAAAATTAACCAGGAAGCAAATCTGGTTGGTCTTGTTCATCACTTAATTCAATAATTGACCTTTGAACAGGTTTAATAGTTGACTCCTCCAACAAGCCATCGAAATCATCAAAACGTCTTTGTTTAGCTCTGAAAGCAATTTTTACTGTAGTTAAATATCTGTTAGTTGATTTTCTAATTAGACTTTCCCCTCTTTTTGCAAGATCATAAGAGTCAATTCCGACATTATTAGATATGTTCATTAAATTTTTTTTCCTTTAAACTATATCTTACAATTTATTGGACATATTAGAAACATAAATTACAAAAAGAACTTAATTGATAAAAAAATTTGATATGGAAGAAAATTTATCTGGAACACTTGCTATTGATTTAGGTAATACTAATACTGTTATGGCTTTTCAAGATCAAAAAGATATAAATTCTGTTTTAGTTGAAATACCAAACATTACATCATCTCCAGGAGTTATTCCTACAGCAATTTGGTTTGAGAAATCTACAAATATTACAAAAATTGGTATTAGTGCTCTTAAGATGAGGTATGAATCTAATTCTGATTTGTTTTTTCATTCTAATTTTAAAAGATTAATTGGAAATCCTAGTGAAAAAAACAATCAAAAAAACATATTGAATCCTAATGAATGTGCAGAAAAGTTTATTAAATTTTTATGGGCAAGCATTCCTCAAAAATATGAGGTTAAAAGACTAGTTTTAACTGCTCCGATAGATACTTACAAGGGTTACAGAGAATGGCTTGTTAATCTTTGCGAGGAATTATCCGTTGATGAAATAGCCCTAGTTGATGAGCCTACTGCAGCAAGTTTAGGAATAAATGTAGCATTTGGCTCAAAAATCATGACCCTAGATATT
>CACAVZ010000023.1 GCA_902536065.1 uncultured Synechococcaceae cyanobacterium
AACTTGCATTGAAATCGTGTGGGTAATTTTTATCAAATATGTAAGTTGAAGTAATAGCATTTGAGAATGAGAATGCTTTGATTAAAGCTTGATTGTCAAATATTCTTAAATCCTTTCTATGCCAAAAAAGTATTCTAGGTTTATTCATAATTTATCTAAAAATTGTTTAGCTCTAAACCAAGCTGTCACAGTTTTTGCGTCAAGAATCTCATCCCCACTAGAAATGAGATTATCTAGTTCTTCGGGATCTAAAATTAATACTTCTATATCTTCATCTAAATCTCCTTTAACCTCAGAATTGAGTTTGTTTAAATCACGAGCTAAAAATAAATAAATTTCTTCATCTGCATAACCAGGAGCAGGGACAAGAGTTCCTAGTTCATCCCATTTTTTTGCACTGAATCCAGTCTCTTCTTGTATTTCTCTTTGAATTGAATTAATAGGTGTTTCACCTATTTCCAATGTACCTGCGGGAAATTCTAATAAATACCTTGAAACAGCAAATCTATATTGCCTAAGAATGATAACTTTATTGTCTTTTGTAATAGGTACGGCTAACGCTGCCCCAGGATGCTTAATGTATCCATATTCACCTTCATGTCCATTTGGAAGCTCAATCCTATTTATTTCAAAACTAAATTTATTTGAATTTATCTCAGAGATTTTTTCTTTAAAAATGGATCTTATTATAAGGTTTTTGTTGCCCATAATTTTTAAATAGGAATACCCTAACAGTTATTTTTCGGTTTTGTAAATCATTTAATAGACCATTTTGGGTCATCAAACTTTGTGATCTTTTGGCTTCTACTTAAGATTTCAGATAGTGGTGTAATAACAAAATTCCGATTCATGAATCTAGGGTGAGGTAATGTTAATTCCTCATCAACCGTATGAAAATCTTCCCACCAAAGAATATCTAAATCGAGACATCTTGATAGCCATTTCTTACCCTTAGGGGTTTCTTCTCGTCCGAAAAATCTCTCTAACTTCTTTAGCTTTTTTAAAAGTAATTTCGCCTTTTTATTTGATGGTTTAGGAAAAGAATTACTTTTTATAAGTAAAAGAGTATTTAAATAATTTGGCTGCTCATTATCAACACCATGAGGTAATGTCTCATAAATTGAAGACCAAAAAAAGTTCGCATGAAACTTGCTTTTCTCTTCTTTTTTTTCGTTGGAACTATCCCCCCACTCATTTATTAATTCCTCTATTTTTGGTTTACAAATTATTAGTGACTCAAGAGGGCTTCCGAATTTACTATCAATATTTGCTCCGAGGGATATACATAGTCCATTTTTGATATTAAGATTTGATAATTCCACTACAAAAAACAAAGTTATTGGATAAATTCTATATCAGGCATTTTTAAAGTGATTTTGAACCCAGAGTTAAAAGAAAAAGGAGAAATAAAAGATTTAATGAAGTCAAAGGATTCTTTTAGAGCTTTCCCTTTGGCCGCAATTACTGGTCATAGCTTATTGAAATTATCTTTACTTTTGGCAGCAGTTGATCCCAGTTTAGGTGGAGTGATTATTGCTGGAGGAAGAGGTACTGGTAAGTCAGTATTGGCAAGGGGTCTACATACTCTACTTCCTCCCATTGAGGTATTAGATAATGAATTAATACTGGAAAAGTTAACTGAGAAAAATAGTGGAACTTCATTTAGACCTATTGGTAGGAACCTAGATCCAGATAAGCCAGAGGAATGGGATATTAGTACCAATAAATTGATGGAGGAGGTAATTGGAAATGATTATTTGAATCAAATTGATGAAATTCCGAAAAAGGTAAGAGAGGCTCCATTTATTCAAGTTCCCATTGGCATAACTGAAGATAGGATTGTTGGATCAATTGATGTCGCAGCCTCATTAAGTACGGGGGAACAAGTTTTTCAGCCTGGAATTTTGGCAGAGGCTCATAGAGGTGTTCTTTATGTAGACGATATAAATTTATTGGATGATGGTATTGTAAATTTAATTCTTGAAGCTACGGGAAGAGAGAAAAATAATATTGAAAGAGATGGCTTAAGCCTTTCTCATCCTTGTAAGTCACTTTTAATAGCAACTTATAATCCAGAAGAAGGTGCTTTGAGAGATCATGTTTTAGATCGTTTTGCTATTGTGCTTTCCGCAGATCAATCTATTGATAATGCTCAAAGAGTTGAGATTACAAAATCTGTTTTATCACACGCGGAAAATAATATTAAATTTTCAGAAAAATGGTCGGAAGAATCCGATAATTTATCTACTCAGTTAATTTTGGCAAGGCAATGGTTAAAGGATGTCAAGATAACAAAAGAGCAAATAACCTATTTAGTGAATGAAGCTCTTAGAGGAGGAGTAGAAGGACATAGGTCAGAATTATTTGCAGTAAAAGTAGCAAAGGCTAATGCAGCTCTTCGAGGCGATGAAAATGTAAATTCTGAAGATTTAAAAGTCGCAGTAAGGTTAGTTATTCTTCCACGAGCAATGCAAATACAGCCAGACGAAGATGATATCCAACCACCCCCACCTCAATCAAATAATGAAGAGTCTGAACCTGATACAAGTGAAAATGATAATGAGCAAGACCAAGAACAAGAAGAAGATAATTCTGATGGAGAAGAAGAATCTACTCCCGAAATACCTGAAGAATTCATATTAGACCCTGAGGCATGTATGGTTGATCCTGATTTATTGCTTTTTTCGTCAGCTAAAGCTAAAGCAGGGAATAGCGGAAGTAGATCAGTAATATTCAGTGACAGCAGAGGAAGATATGTAAAACCTATTATTCCAAGAGGTAAAGTAAAAAGAATTGCTGTAGATGCTACCCTTCGAGCTGCTGCTCCTTATCAAAAATCGAGAAGAGTAAGGAACCCCAACAAATCAATAATTATTGAAGAAAATGATTTTAGAGCAAAGCTTCTTCAAAAAAAGGCGGGGGCCTTAGTAATTTTTCTAGTTGATGCTAGTGGTTCTATGGCTTTAAATAGAATGCAAAGTGCAAAAGGAGCAGTAATAAGACTTTTAACGGAGGCATATGAGAATAGAGATGAAGTAGCTCTAATTCCTTTTAGAGGTAATCAAGCCGAAGTGCTTTTGCCTCCAACAAGATCAATAACTGCTGCGAAAAGAAGGTTGGAAACAATGCCTTGTGGTGGAGGTTCCCCTTTGGCACATGGATTAACACAATCAGCAAAAGTAGCAAAAAATGCTCTTTCAACTGGAGATATAGGTCAAGTTATAGTTGTGGGGATCACTGATGGCCGAGGAAATGTACCATTAGGATTATCACTAGGACAAAATGAGGTTGAGGGAAAAGATAACGAAAATGAAAATATCAATTTAAAACAGGAGGTTCTTGATATAGCTGCAAAGTATCCCATGCTCGGGATAAAACTCTTAGTAATTGATACAGAGAGAAAATTTATAGCAAGTGGATTTGGTAAAGAATTAGCAGAGGCTGCTCAAGGGAAATACGTCCAACTGCCAAAAGCTACAGATAAAGCAATTGCAGCTATGGCTTTAAATGCTATAAATGAATTCTAAATATTTCTTATGGATAAATTTCATTAAGGAATTTTGAAAGTCCAATAGTTAAATCTCTTATAGATTTAGTTAATTCTTTATCTTGTGTTAATTTTTCAAAATTCTCGCTCATGTCATCTATTTTGGTTGAGATAGATCTAGCAGCATTAATTGTCAATTTAATGTCATTAAGGGTTTCTTTATCATCAATAGTAGACAAAATGTTATTTAGATGATTAGCAGCAATTGTAATTTCTTTTATTAGAGGTTCAACTCTTTGCAGTTCTTGTTTCGATAAATATATTAATTCATCAAGATTTTCTTGTGTTCTATCAAATTGGTCAATTGAGTTAACTATATTCTCAATCAAGTTTTCTTGGTTTGATTCTTTAAGAAGTTGACTTATTCTAGAAGTTATGTTGGAAAGACTGGAAAGTTGTTTGCCAGTGATAATATCTCCCTGACAAATAATTAATTTGTTATTGCATTTTTCAGACGTCGGTTTTGCTATGTTTTTAGGAATTGTTTTTTCACTGCTTTCTAAAGCGACTTGTACATCTCCTCCAAGGAAAGAATTTGTTACGACTCTTGCAAAAGCTGGCTTAGGAAGAATAATTTCAGGATTATTTAATACTATTTTTGCTTTGATTGATTCATTCGTAAACAATATATCTTCTATTGATCCAACTAAAATTCCTCTGTAAGTAACTGGAGATTTTTTTGATAAACCACTTGCATTATTGAATTCAGCAAAAAGGTGCCAATTTTTTGAAGATAATCTTACTCCTCTTAACCAAAAAGAAAAAAATGTGAATATTAAAATTCCTCCTAATAAGGAAAATCCAACTATTGAATCTC
>CACAVZ010000024.1 GCA_902536065.1 uncultured Synechococcaceae cyanobacterium
TCTCAGCTTCAGAAGGTGTGTCACGAAGTGTCCCCAGAGGAAATGAGGTGGTCACGCGCATACAAAAATCCTTAATAATTTCTTATTTTATCAATTAAGAAGAAAAAAAAATTTTTAAGTGTCTTGAGTCCCTCAACGCGGCTAGTCTAAAAATATTCTTTCTGCTAACTTTTTCAGTAATGATGTTCGAATTCTTTTCAAAAGTTCATTATTTCTTAAACATTTTCTTAAGGTTATGGAAAATATAGATTCTAATATTTCTAGCGAAGAAGAATTAATAGGTATTGATGAAGTTCAAAAATTCCTTAATAGATCAAGAGCATCAGTTTATAGGTATACAAACACTGATTTAAGAAATTTAAATCCCAGTTTTAATCCAAGAAAATTAAATCCCGAATTTAGAACTGATCAAAAAGATCAGTTAAAGTTCCACCCTAATGAAGTAGCAAGATTTGCTAAAGATATTTTAAGGATTAAGGAAGTTACTGTAGAGGTCTTTAATACACCTTCCTCAGCGGCTCAAAATATATTGTTGCAAATATTAGAAGAACTTAAATCTATTAGGTCTTTGCTGGAAAAAGAGTAATTTAAAAGTTACCAATCAATGTTTTGATTTATTGACATTTTGAATGTAGGATAATGATGTTTAATTATCTCCTTAATCTTTTCCAATTAAGAGTTCTTGAGTTACACGAAATCAAAGAAGTTTATTCAAAGTAAATCAAGCGAGGAATTTTCTCTTGGTTCTTCTCAAAATGATTTTGAAAAAGATGATGATGACCCCTTAAGTATAAGGAGTTTATCAATGACATCTTTAGGTATTATTTTTGCCTTTTTGACAATTTTACTACCTTCAATAGGCATTTTAATTGGTAGACCTTTATCTCAAGGAAACGAGGTAATTCTTAATCACGATTTTAAAAAAGATGGACCTTAGTTCAATACCTCCATCTCCAATGAAGGGAATTGTTAATATTGTTGTTGAAATACCTGCAGGTAGTAGGAATAAATATGAATATTGCTCTGATGCAGGAATTATGGCCTTAGACAGAGTATTGCATTCTTCAGTAAGGTACCCTTTTGATTATGGTTTTATCCCAAATACCCTCGCTGATGACGGAGCTCCTCTTGATGCAATGGTAATAATGGATGAGCCTACTTTTGCTGGTTGTCTAATAAAAGCAAGGCCTATTGGAGTTTTGGATATGCATGATTGTGGTGCATATGATGGAAAACTTTTATGTGTGCCTATGGCTAATCCAAGGCAGTCTAATATAGTAAGTATTAATCAAATTGCTCCTAATCAGCTTGAGGATGTGGCTGAATTTTTTAGAACAAGTAAAGGACTTGATGGAAGAACAGTTCAAATTGATGGTTGGAGGGATTTTGATGTGGTTGAAAATTTATTGAAAAGTTGTATACCCCTAAAAAAGAAAAACTTTAAAGTACTTAAAAAATCAAATATTAGTAAATTAAATTTAAATTGAAAAAAATAATTTTTTATAGTTATTTAAAATGCTCTACTTGCCGAAAAGCTGTAAAGTGGTTTGAAAGCAAAGATTTAGAATTCCAATTAATTGATATTGTAAAAGAACCACCGCTTGTTAATTACTTAAATCTAGCCTTCGAACAATACTCTGATGATAAAAAAAGGATTTTTAATACAAGAGGTAAAGCCTTTAAAACTCTTAATCTTGATATTTATGGTTTATCAAGGGAAGAAATTATTCAACTTCTTTTAAGTGACGGCAAATTAATAAAAAGACCATTTTTGATCTACCAAGGGAAAAAAGTAATATTAGGTTTTAACGAAATTGAATATACTAAAGAATTTATATAATTTTAAAAAATTGAGACTTTATTAATTTTTATGTCTGCTTCTATTAAAGTTTTTTTAAAAGAATGGGGTCTACTAATTCTATTAACTTTTTTTGTTTCTTCTTGTAGATCATTTTTAGCAGAACCTCGATATATTCCGTCTGGTTCAATGCTTCCAGAATTGCAAATAAACGATAGGTTAATTATTGAAAAATTTTCGCTAAGAAACTCTTTACCAAAAAGAGGAGATATTGTTGTTTTTAACTCACCTTTCTCGTTTGACGAAAAATTAATTTCATCAAGATCTAAGCCTCTACCAAAAAAAGTATATTGTTTTTTTATGAGTTTTCCTCCAATGTCTTTTATTCCTGGTTTGAGGGATCAAGCTTGCGATGCTTATATTAAAAGAGTGGTGGCACTTCCAGGAGAAATTGTAAGTGTAAACACTAAGGGTGAATTAATTATAAATAACAAATTAATTCCTGAACCTTATGTCTCTTATAAGTGCTCATTATCCCTGTTTAATAAATGTGGTAAATTTGAAAACATAAAAGTTCCAGAAGATCATTTTTTAGTTTTAGGCGATAATAGATCAAATAGCTGGGATGGAAGATATTGGCCTGGAAGTAAATTTCTTCATAGAAAGGAGATAATTGGTAAAGCATATTTCAGATTTTGGCCTCTTAGTCAAGTTGGCTTTTTCAATAATTAACCCTTTTTTATGGATCTGACTTGATCAAAATAAATTTTAAAAATTGTTTTAATTTAAAGTGCTCCTGAAGCAGTTGAATCTATTATTCCTCCTAGATGGGTTGTAATATTTAGAGCGCTAATCAGAGGAGGTTTATTTGGGTCATTAAATAGGTCAATTATAGTTATGCCACCATTACCTTGTTTTATCATCCAAATATTTGAATAATTAATGCCAAGGATGTTGCAAATTAGAGTTTTATTGACTGCATCATGAGCAACAAGAAGGCTTAGATCATTATCTTTTTGAGAAGAACAAATTCTGTCAAAAGCTTCTACGGATCTTTCTGATACTTCTTTTATAGATTCACCTTCGGGCATTATTACTTCTTCTGGCTTATCATGCCAATTTTTTAGTAAATCAGGCCACTTTTCTTTAATTTCTGTTTCCAGTTTACCCTCCCATAATCCGTGACTAATTTCTATAAGTGAATCTATTCTTTCTATTTTTAAATCTTTGCTATTTTGAAGGATTATTTGTGCAGTCTCATAAGGCCTATGCATTGAACTTGAAAATGCCTTATTAAAAGAAATATTTTTCAAATATTCAAAAGTCTTTCTAGCTTGATATTTTCCGTTTTCATTTAAAGGAATATCAATTTGGCCTTGGAATCTACCCTCTTTATTCCAGTTAGTTTCACCATGCCTTATTAGAAATATTCTAGAATCGCCAATTTGATTTGGAATATTTTTATTCAGATGGGAAGTTTGATTTAAGCATTCAATTTGGGTCTTGTAAGAGTTATCTTTCCTTGAAATATTGAGGATCGAGAAAGAAGCATTTTCTAATCTTATTTTTCTAAAACCCTGTTTAGGCTTTCCTAATAACAAGAGTATTAAACATCTGAGAATTGCATTATGTCCAACAACTAAAATATTTACATCATCTTTGTCTAGATAAATTTTTAAAATATCTTCTAAAAAATTTGTTGCTTGAAAAAATAACTCTTGAATTGGTTTATAAGTTTTATTGTCTTTTCTTTTTAAGATTAGATTTTCTGGATCATTTTTCCATATAGTGTAAATTTCTGGAAATTTCTTTTTTATTTCATCAATTTTTAGACCAGACCATTCATTAAGATCTACCTCTAGCAAGTTATCATCAAATACAATATCTTGTTCTTTATTGAAGGTATTTTTAATTGTTTTTGCAGTCTCTGCCGCTCTCACAAGTGGGGAAGAATAGATTTTATCGAAGTCTATTTTTGACAATGCTTTTCCCGCTTTTTGGGCTTGTCCGTATCCTTCGTCAGTTAATAATGAATCGTCTGTTCTTCCTTGAATTAATCCTTTTGCATTGAAACTGCTTAGTCCATGCCTAACTAAAACTAATCGTAAAGCCATTATATAAATTTGAAAATTAAGATAATTTAATCATCTCATGGCGTGATTAAAATAGATACATAAATATAAGGAAATTCAATGATAACTAACTATAGTTTTCGACAATATAATAAGTCATGATCTTTAAAAATATTTCTAAGTCAAAACTCACTTTAGCCTTTATTTCTATAGTCATAACTTTTTTTGTATGGCAGCAAGGCTTAAGAGATAGTTTAAATAGAGCATCTGTCTCATTTGATATTAGTCAAAAAGAGCAAGAAATTGTTGAATTATCTGTCCAATCAATACCTCTAAATCTAAGAAAATTTTTTATCATTAATGATCCTGTTGACCAAATAAATAAATCACTCTCTGAGGTCTCATTTGAAGAGCTATCAGAGAGAAATAAATTAATTCGAA
>CACAVZ010000025.1 GCA_902536065.1 uncultured Synechococcaceae cyanobacterium
ATTATTAATTTGGATATGGGCATAATCTGTTGCTTTTTTTCTTAAATTTAGAGTATCAAGATTCTTTCTTTCATCAGATTTTAAATTCTGAAGAACTTTTAATTCAATAGGTAATCCATGACAGTCCCAACCAGGTACGAAATGAACTCTAAATCCTCTTAAGGTTTTGTACTTATTTATTATGTCTTTTAAAACTTTATTAAGAGCATGACCCATATGAAGAGCTCCATTTGCGTAAGGAGGGCCATCATGTAAAGTAAATATTTCGCCTGAATTTTTTGAACCTAATTGGAAATCAATATCATTGTTAGCCCAAAAATTCTGTATCTCAGGTTCTCTTAAAACTGAGTTAGCACGCATTGAGAAGTCAGTTTTTAATAAATTTAAAGTTTCTTTATAAGAAAAGTCTGATTTTTGTTCTTTGCTATTTTGAGATTTCATTCGACGATATAAGAAATATTGGTGATCAAAAGGATTATTTAAATAAATCTAATTCATTATATTCTTTCTTAGTTGACCTGGAGTTTTTTGGGGATGTTTCAAATTACCAATTTATTTGATTTCAGATTTTATATTATCATTTTTATCATTTCTCACCCACTTTTTTGGGGTTGTATTTTCATTATTCCTATCAAAATTAAAAAGATTTGAAGGTTTCGTTAAATCACCAAATACCAGTTTTATGGATTCTAATATTTTCAAAAAGTTATTTTTAAACTCCAAAAAGGTAATTAATTTTTTCTTTTCATTATCTGTCAATTGGTACCATCTAGATAAAAAAAGCTCTACTAGATAAAAAACAACGAGTACCGTTAAAAAAAGGATAATTACAAAAAATGATTCATCCATTGTTTTATTTTTGATTATTAATATCAAACCTATTGATAAATTTAAAAAAGCTTTTATTAAATCTTTTGGTTTACCGAGCTCAAGATAAATTATCGGTACTGTAAGAAAAATGGTGCCAACTAAAATATAAAAAGTTCCCAAATAAAATATCAAACTATTCATTAAATTAACTACTTAATTGAAGTATAAGAGTTGATATCAATAAACAAACTTTCTATCAGAATTTCCTTAAGTGCGGTCGGGGAGACTTGAACTCCCACACCCGAAGATACGAGTACCTAAAACTCGCGCGTCTACCAATTCCGCCACGACCGCTCAAATAAATAATAATTGAAAGAGGTTTATTTTAAAAATTTTTTTTCTTAAGATCATTAATTTGACACATTAAATTTAATATAAAAATCTCCTAAAATAATTTTTTTATATTTGAACATACAATCATCTCAAAATATTAGTTATATTATTCAAAGAATAAAAGAAACGATTTCAAACTTAACCATTAAAAATACAACGAAAAATACTAATTCTTCAAAAACATTTAATTGGCAAAAAGAGATTAAAAATTACGTAGATCCGCCAAGTTTTTGGAATCCAACATTAGGTTTATTTTTTGGCGGTTATTTTCTCGCTTTTCTTAGCATATGGCAATGGTATAGAGGTGTTTGGCCTTTACCTTTACTTGTAGCCACTGCTTTTTTAGCTTTGCATATTGAAGGTACTGTTATTCATGATGCTTGTCATAAAGCTGCTCATCCAGTTCCTTGGATAAATCAAGCAATGGGACATGGCTCAGCTATTCTATTGGGGTTTAGCTTCCCAGTTTTTACAAGAGTTCATTTACAACATCACATTCACGTTAATCACCCTAAAAATGATCCAGATCATATTGTCAGTACTTTTGGTCCAATTTGGCTAATTGCTCCAAGATTTTTTTATCATGAGGTGTTTTTCTTTCAAAGAAAACTATGGCGAAGATATGAACTACTACAATGGGGAATTGAAAGATCCATATTCATAACAATTATCTTGGCGGGTTTGAAATTTGACTTTATGAATTTAATTTATAATTTATGGTTCGGCCCAGCATTAATGGTAGGGGTCACTTTAGGAATATTTTTTGATTATTTACCCCATAGACCATTTCGATCAAGAAATAAATGGATAAATTCTCGAGTTTATCCAAGCAAATTTATGAATTTATTAATAATGGGACAAAATTACCATCTCATTCATCATCTATGGCCTTCGATTCCATGGTTTGAATACAAAATAGCTTATGAAAAAACTAAGCCTTTATTGGATAAGAAAGGCTCCCCTCAAAGGGTTGGTATATTTGAAAGTAAAGAAGACATTTTTAACTTTATTTATGATTTATTAATAGGTGTAAGGAGTCATAGCAAAAAGAGGGGGAAAATAAGAAAAATCATAAATTTATATCCAAGCTTTAAGATAAAAAAATTTTTATTAAAGATAGTCAACAAAACATTTATTGGAAGCAGCTAACTTACTTATTCATTAATTATTTTTGGTACTTTAAAATATTTATCTTCTCTCGATGGACCCAATTCTAAAAGTTCTTCATTGCAATCAGAATTCTTCTTTTCGTCTTTTCTAAATACATTTACAACCTCTATAGCTCTCGTTGTACAGGGGATATCATCTGTATCAATTTTTTCAAGTTGTCTTATATAATCCAATATCTTTTCTAATTGTTGTGCATGATTATTAATTTCATTCTCATCAAGTTCTAATCTCGCTAAATGAGCAACTTTTTTTACTTCCTCTTTAGTTATTTTTGTCATACATTTAATATCTTTCTCTTTAAATAATAGTTTATTAAGAACAACTTATTTACATATCCTTTGAATTTTAAATAATTAAAAAAAACAATGACATCTTTTTAAAAATCGATATCAATTGATAGCCTTAATTATTTTTCTCAGCTAAATATGTTATTAGATAGATATTGAAAAATAGAAGAAGAATTATTTCCAAAAAATTTTTTTTATCGGCACTCTAAACTCGTTGCTCCTGATTTAATAGGCTGTTACCTCATAAAAAAAAATAATGAGGCAGATCAAGTAAAAGGTGTAATTGTTGAAACTGAAGCTTATTCACAGGAAGAAAAAGCCTGTCATGGCTACCGCAAAATGACTGAATCAAACAAATCATTATTTGGCAAACCTGGCACGTTTTATATTTACAAATCTTATGGCATTCATCATTGTTTAAACATAGTTACTGATAAAGAAAATTTTGCGAGTGGTGTTTTGATAAGATCAGTTTTTATCTCTAATAAGAATGAAAGATTAGCTTCTGGACCTGGCTTAGTAACAAAAACATTCAGTGTAGACATTTCATTTAACTCACTTGAAGTTCTTAATAACAAATCTTTATGGATTTCTCCACGAGAATCCACTCTAGAAGAAAAAGATCTTATTCAAACTACGAGAATTGGCATATCAAAGGCAAAAAATATAAAATGGCGTTGGTATCTCAAAAATAGTAGGAGTGTAAGTAAAAGATTAAAAGGTGACAGAACACCTAAATTTCAATAATCATTTATCTTTTTAAGCGTAATGCAAATTTGGCCTCATAAACATATCCACACATTAGCTAATTTTTCAATTAAAGATTATGAGTCGGTATTTGAATTAGCTAATAGATTTGATGCACTAAAGAATGCAGGAACAAAAAAGATACCGGCCTTACAAGGGACTTTGGTAACTTCTTTATTTTTCGAAGCTAGTACAAGAACAAAAAATAGTTTTGAGCTTGCAGCAAAAAGACTTTCTGCTGATGTCCAAACTTTTGCGCCATCCTCAAGTTCTTTAACAAAAGGCGAAACAATAATTGATACAGCCATAACTTATTCTGCTATGGGGGCAGATACATTAGTTATCAGACATTCATCAAGTTACATAACCTTTGAGATTGCGAAAAAACTTGATGAAATAAATGCCAAGACTTCGGTTCTTAATGCGGGAGATGGATTACATAGTCACCCTAGCCAAGGATTGCTTGACATCTATACATTGATAAAATTCTTTTCCCAAAAAACACTGAATCCAGAGGTTTTAAATTCCAAAAAAATTTTAATAATTGGCGACGTTAATCATTCAAGGGTTGCCAGGTCAAATCTTTGGGCTTTGAGTGCATTCGGCGCCGATATAATCTTATGTGGTCCTAAGACATTAATACCTGATGAATTTATCAATTTTTTAAAAACCCCCGCTCCAAATCAAACAGAAGATCCTG
>CACAVZ010000026.1 GCA_902536065.1 uncultured Synechococcaceae cyanobacterium
CCTCTAGCCTCGTAATAATTAAGATCGCTATCCCTACCCGAATTTATCCAATTTCCAAATTTTCTATTTCCATAAATAGCACCATTAAGAACTTCTTTTTGAATGAACTCAGTTTTCTTTTGAAAAACATTTCCAATTTCAAATATATAACAACTAGTTTGTCCAGCTTTTATATTACGGTTTACTATCTCCAAATGTTCTTTCCAGATATTATTTCTTAGACAACTAGTTTCTAATAACAAAGGATTAGAAATCTTTATAAGTTTTTCATTATCTTCAGGAACAAGAGAGTAGCTTAGTACTTCGTTAAAACCATTTTCTGTGAAACCATTTTTTACTTTTCTCAATGCCAACTGTTCTGATGACAATTTTCCAGGCTTAATTGGATTAGGAAGGTTTAAGTCGAATCTGTCATAACCAATTAATCTCGCAATTTCTTCAATTAAATCTATTTCTCTTATTAAATCATGTGATCTATTGGAAATTACAGCTACATCCCAGCCATAATCCTTATTCTTTAAAGTACAACCTATAAGTGTTAATTTATCAACTATTTCATTATCAGATAGATTTCTTTTTTCAAATTGATCGTTAATTATTAATGGACCAAGAATTTTATGTATTCTACTTCTCCGTAGTTTAATAAATATATCCTCATTTTTTTCTAAATTCGAAGTATTAATAATCGGTGAATTAATAGAAAAATATTTTTCTAAAAGATTAATTGCCCTAGTTACTGCATTTATTGTATTTTTTGATGAAATCCCTTTTTCATATCTACTGCTAGATTCTGTTCTTATGCCAACCGCTTTTGAAGATTTTCTTATAGTAACTGGGTTAAAAACAGCCCCCTCAAGGTAAATAGAAGACGTAGTATTGCTTACAGAAGTCTCTAAACCACCTATCACCCCAGCAATAGCAACAGGTTTATCGCAACAAGTAACTACTGTAATATTTTCATTTAATTCATATTTTTTACCATCTAAACAAATAAGGCTTTCGTTATCCTTGGCTTTTCGTACTGAAAAGTCTTCTGGAGAAACATCCTTTCCAATTAAGTTAGATAGTTTTTCTTTGTCAAACGCATGCAAGGGTTGCCCTTGTTCTAAAAGAATATAGTTTGTCAAATCAACTAAAAGATTAATCGACTTTATACCTGATTTTTCTATACGATCTTTAAGCCATTTTGGCGATAATTTATCTCCATTAACTTTATCAATGCAGCTTATTGTATAGATGCAATTAGAATCTATAGCCTCTGGGCAAAGTTTAATTCCCTTAAGTAAATGAATATTGTATTTATGGTATAATTCTGGAAAATTAAATTTGGATTCTAAAAGGGCAGAAATTTCGCGTGCTATACCTACAACAGACATTCCGTCAGGTCTATTAGCTGTAATGGCCAAATCATATATAAAATCATTTAATTGAAGCAAGTCAGACCCTGGAGCGCCTAATTCATGTTTTAAGGCTGTATGTTCATCAATGATCTCTATCCCTTCACTTGAGTCTTCTAATCCAAGCTCCTGCAGAGAGCATATCATTCCTTCACTCATTACACCTCTAATTTCACTTCTTTTAATAGTTAAATCAACTGCATTTAATTTCGCGCCGACAGTAGCAACATAAACATATATATTTGGTTTAATATTACGCGCACCACAGATAATTTGTAAATTCTTTGAAGTACCTATATCGACTTGGCAAATTGAAAGCTTATCAGATCCTTCGTGTTTTAAAACAGATAATACCTTACCTAAAACAACACCATTTACATTTTCTGAACAATCTTCTAGTGATTCAACCTCAAATCCACCAATAGACAATTTCTCAGAGAGATCTTCAGGAGTAGAAGTAATTTCTACTAAATTTTTCAACCAATTTTGAGAAACTTTCATATATTTTTTTTAATCAATGATAATAAAAGAAATAGGATATCTTCAAAAAAGTTTGTTGAAGATGTACAATAGAAAATTATACAATAAAGTATTAATCAAAATGGCCAAAAAAGGGACAAGAGTTGTAGTTACCCTGGAATGTACTGAAGCTAGAACAAGCACAGATCCTAAAAGATCAAATGGTGTTTCAAGATATACTACTGAAAAAAATCGTAGAAATACAACTGAAAGATTAGAGCTAAAAAAGTTTAATCCTCATTTAAATAAAATGACAATTCACAAAGAAATAAAGTAATCAAATCAATTCAAATTAAATTAAATCATGCCTAATTCAATTTTTAAAAAACAATTATCACCTATCAAACCTGGAGATCCTATTGACTATAAGGATGTAGAACTACTAAAAAAATTCATAACTGAGAGGGGTAAAATCCTACCAAGAAGGATGACAGGTTTAACCTCTAAGCAACAAAGAGATCTTACCTTAGCTGTAAAAAGAGCCAGAATTGTAGCTCTTTTACCATTCGTAAATCCTGAAGGATAATTTATATTAAATATAGTTGGTGCTGTAATTAATATCTCAAATATTTGAAAGATTTAACTAATTTAAAAACATATATTATTGACTCTGATGATCCCCATGAGGTTGATGACGCTATTTCATTAGAAATAAAAGAAGGAAATAAAAAAAAATTGTGGATACATATTAGTAATCCATGCAAACTCTTTTTGCATGACTCTAACGTTGATTTAGATGCAAGAAAGAGAAATAGCAGCTTATATTTAATTGGTCAATATGTCCCAATGCTACCTATAGATATTCTTGAAAAGGCAAATCTAGCTCAAAATAAAATTTCAGAAACTATTAGTGCAGCAATAGAATTCAATGACGATGGATCAATAAATAAATATGAAATAACAGAAGCAATAATAAAACCAAAATATCAAATAACATATGAAGATGCAAATGAAATATTAGAATTAGAACCTAAAGAAGAAATAGAATTAATTGAGATTAAAAATTTATTAGAAAAAAGTATATCATTCAGAAAGAAACAAGGGGCAATAACTTTTGAAAGTCCTAATAGTAAGATAAAGTTATATAAGGATAAAGTTGTACTAAATAAATTAGAGAAAACAAAATCACAAATATTAGTTGCAGAATCAATGATATTAATGGGTTATGTAACAAGTTTATTTTTAGATAAATATAATTTAGCGGCTGCATTTAGGATTCAGAAATTAAATTGTAATACATCTGAAATACTTAATAGATACATCGATAGTGATATTAAATATATTATATTAAAACAATATATGGGAAGAAGTTACATAACAACTAAGCCAGGAGTCCATGAATCATTAGGTCTTAAAATGTATGTACAATGTACTTCACCATTAAGAAGATACCTTGATTTAATTATACAAAGACAAGTATATAATAAAATTAATAATTACGAACCTCTAAATAAAGATTCAGTCTCTAAGATTATTGATTATTCAAAGAGTAGACAATCAGAGAATAATAATATCTTTAAAAATGATAAATTTAAGTATTTAACATTATTTTTTAATAATGAAAAAAAATCTCTTTATAAAATAATATTCGTTAAGTGGATTAATCATAAAAAAAATATTGCTTTAGTTTTTTTCCCAGATTA
>CACAVZ010000027.1 GCA_902536065.1 uncultured Synechococcaceae cyanobacterium
AATGTTTCTATGCTCTTGGGAGCTAGTACAAGAAAAAATAAATGGATTCCGATATATAAGCAATACCCAATTGTTCCGAAGATGGAAAGGGATATAAATTTTGTTTTCAGTAAGAAATATTTAATTAGCGAAATAACATCGCAGATAAGAAAAACAGGAAAAAATCTCTTAGAAGATGTTAATTTAATTGATGTTTTTGAAGATACTAAATTTGGAGATGATCATATAAGTTATACATTTAGATTATCTTATAGAGATAAAGATAAAACATTGCTGGACTCGGACATTACATCAATACATTCAAATATCATTTCTAATATTGAAAAATGTTTTAATACTAAATTAAGGAATTAAATGTATCGCTAATCTTATATGAGACCATAAATAAGTCTATAATTAATTCTCATATAAGATAAGTAATAATTCTATAAAACTAATTAATGTTGTATTATAGTAGTCATGATCAATTTGCTATCTTTACTATTATCTTCAGTGCTGTGGGTACAAGTACCTCAATGGTCAAATGATTGGTCAAAATGTGCTGTAGATGTTCCTGACACTTCTTGTCATTGGTACATAACTGCACCTGATAACACTTTTGGTGAAGGGTTTGACTGGGCCAGTGCTCCTTGGTTTGACGCAAACGGCTTAAGCGACGTCCCTAGTATTGATAAGCAAACGGCTATTCAAAAGCTACAAAGTAAGTAGTACTGTCTCTAAGGCAGTACTAGAAGATATTAAAGGGAGTTATAGCAATACTTTTAAGCATTTATTGATTTCATGGACATTGAAAGGACATAAAATATTATTATATTCTTCAATATTAGATTTTTCCCAGGCATAAAGAAGTTTGGCATGATTCATTCAAATTGGTAATTTAATTTATCTTACTTATCTATTATAAGACTATATATTAGACTAATAATAAGTCTTATATAAGATTTTCTACACAAAGAATTTATTAAAAAAGTACATTTTCTTTTAATTTCATTAATACATCATTAATGTTTCTTTAAGATTGAATAAAAATAATTGATGAATATCAGAAATTTTAAACTTAGCAGCTATCTTATATAAGACTATTATTTAGACTTATACTTAGTCTTATTTGAGAATTAGTATACTAATTTCTGTATAGATTTTTTAGCAGTTGATACGCTTCATTTAATTTTCTCATTTGATCTGTTGATCCCCCAGCATCCGGATGCGTCTCTAAGGCTATTGATTTATAGGCCTCCCTAATTTTACGGAAAGTATGAGCTGATCCTGCGGATGTTGATAAATTCAATAATTTAAGTGCTCCATGTACTGTCATTGTTGAGTCCAAAGTTTCAAATGAATTTGATCTGTTATATCGCTTAAATCTACTTACAAACCTTCTCACAAGAGTTGGTATCCTATTAATTAAATCTGATGTAGCAAAAGGGTCTTCTAAAACGCCAATCATTAATAACACAATCTCAAGGGATGGATTTTTCTTTATCCAAAATGGACATAATTCAGACATTAATTTATTGGCTGCACTCCACGTAAAGGGTAGATTTTCAGTTCCATCAAGATTTGGCCATATATCCCTTCCAAGCCAATCCATCGAAGCTTCTACCACATGATCATTAGGAGCTGATCCATATAAGGTTTTCCAATGACTAATTAACTCAATTCGACATTTTATTAATTCAGTTTCTTTAATTGTATTAATTTGAATATCAGCAATATTTTCCTTTAATTTTTCACTATTAATACTTCTTCTTAAATTCTTTACTTTTTTTTCAACAAAATTCGGAAGGCTTATGTTTGAGTTAGTTTTTTCTTTATATTGATTATTATTAGGAACTATTTTATTCAAAGATATCTCATTAACTTCTTTATTTACTTCTGATTTAATTAATACCAATGCAGTATCTTCATCAATATTTAATTTTTCATTATTATTCCTCTCGTTAAAGTCTATTTCTTGCTGTTGGTTCTTAGGTAGTAAATCATCTTCTTGAAGAAGTTCTTTAAGTATTTTTTCTATTACAGGTCCTCTTGCTCGAAATCCCCACTCTTTTCGTAATTGATCAAACCTAGAGATTAGTTCCTCAGGTAAATCAATTGAAATTCTTTTTGTATTTGAATTTTCTGGAATATTCAATAATATATTCTTGGATAGTAATAGATTTATTTAATTTTATAAAAAAAAAATTTAAAGTCCATACGGATTATTGTTTTTAAATTAAAACCAATTTATTTTCATGTCACAAGTCAATTAAGTATCTTTTTATAATAAAAATAAAAATGTTTAACTGTTATTTCAAGTCATCTAAAGAAAAAAAAAGTTTTTATCAACATAAAAAATTAGAAATGCTCAATTATATTAAGGATTCACTTGAACGTAAAATAGCCTCTGTAACAGCATCTATAGAAGTACTAGAAAGCCAAATAAGCAGAGACAAAGAAGTTGAAGTGACTAACTAGTATTCAAACAAAACTTTCAAGGAGTTTTTCAGGTCCAAACTTCTTTAAATAATTAATATTTGATTTTTCTGTTACTAGTAGATATCCTGCAAAACCTAAACCGTTAATACTGAAACCATGAATATGGTCTTTTTTTCTTTTTATAATAGCGATCCATTTATTAGTTATTAAAATATTGTAAGGATATTTCGGTTTCTTATCACTTATAGGGTCCCCAAGTCCTAATTTCTTGCACAACTCTAAATAAAATTCAAAAAGAGAAGATGAATTTTCTAAAAAATTAAATTTGGATACAATAATATTTTTTTTAAGCTTACAATTTAGATCTTCATATGAGTTCATTTCTAAAAACCACTTTTCTCTAGGGCATGATATCTCACTTCTAGATCTACGCAGAAGTTGAAAATGCCTGTGAGGTTGACTTGCACCCGCAATTGGAGAACTATTGAAAAACCATAATCCACTAGTATCCTTATTAACTTGTTGGATCGCTCTCCAATCATTAATATCTAACCATCCATTTTGAGGTTTCCATTCATTTGTAATCAGTAAAATATGACCTTTTTGTACAGGGTACTTATTTAATATTAGTTGATGATTATCACCAATTTTATCAATTTCTAGTTCCTTTTCCCAAGGACAAAATGGATTCTGCCTAGGACCATAAATTTTTTTTTTATTAAATTTTGAAGTATCGAGTTTTCTAATTATGAAGTCGTCTTTTTCATATAAATCTCTTGTAATAATATCAGTTTTAAGAGGATATAATGATTTATCATCAATTG
>CACAVZ010000028.1 GCA_902536065.1 uncultured Synechococcaceae cyanobacterium
TATTGAAAAAGATTAACTTGTTAAATCCAAATTTTGGTATTTTCTTTTTCAAGAAAATGCAGAATAGCTTTAGTATAAGTCTAGAACCTGCTAAAACTTTTAAATCTCGAGCGGCAACTTAAATTGCATAATCCATTAGTTAAACGTTATAAAGTACTATAGAAATTAAGACAGTTTAGAAATAAATCTACTGATGGTTTATAAAACTGTTTTTTCATGGGGCCATAGCTCAGCTGGTAGAGCACCTGCATGGCATGCAGGGGGTCAGGGGTTCAAATCCCCTTGGCTCCACTTAATTTTAGTAGTGATAGCACGAGGTTTGGGCGATTCTCATAGGACTTGCATATAAGTATCGGTTTAGTTTTTAATGATGAGCAGATATAAAAACCAAGGTACTAAAAACTTGAAAAGCGATATATAAAACGTTTGTGAAACTTGAGGATACGCCATAAACTAATAATTATTAGTTAGTAATTTTTGATGTCAATAGATATCGAAAAAAATAAATCATCTTCAAAAAGTCGATATCGTCCAGAGATTGATGGTCTAAGAGCATTTGCCGTAGTCTCTGTCATTATAAATCACTTCAACAAAGTTATCTTGCCGGGTGGATACCTTGGAGTAGATATATTTTTTGTTATCTCAGGATTTGTAATAACATCATCTCTTTATCAAAAACCGAGTAAAAACTTCAAAGATTTCATCAGTGGATTTTATGAACGCCGAGTAAAAAGATTAGTACCAGCACTTTCAGTATTTGTGCTGATTACGAGTATTGCGATCTGCTTATTCAATCCATTTGCAGGCACTAGTTTGAAAACAGGCCTTACTTCTTTATTTGGATTATCTAATCTATACCTACTCAAACAATCGACGGACTACTTTGGTTCTTCAACAGAACTAAATGTATTTACACACACTTGGTCTCTTGGAGTTGAAGAGCAGTTCTACATCCTATTCCCGTTTCTAATTTGGTTCTCTGGATTTGGAAGACAAACCAAAAATGGTTCTCGCAATTTATTTCTAATAGTTGTAACACTAACAATTGCCTCGTTGATTGGATTTATTTATTTGTATCCAATCAACCAACCAGCAGCATATTTTCTAATGCCAACAAGGTTTTGGGAAATGGCATCAGGATGTTTGTTATTTATTGGACTTGAAAAAAGAAAATCTATTGAACAGTTCCTTGAGAAAGTTTCACCGATTTTAGTGCTGGCATTCATCATTGGAGTGATGTATCTACCAATGACATTAGCAACAACATCGACAATTGCAGTGGTTGTTCTTACATTGGTTCTCATCGCCTCTTTGAAAAAAGGATCAGCATCATATACATTTTTCACTCATCCGAAAGTGGTTTATATCGGTCTCATTTCTTATTCTTTGTACCTATGGCACTGGGGTGTTCTTTCAATAAGTCGTTGGACAATCGGAATTCATTGGTGGTCAGTACCCTTCCAAGTAGCAGTAATACTTGGTCTTGCAATTTGTTCTTATAGATATATCGAAACGCCACTTCGTAAAGGGAACTGGTTTGGAAAACGATGGAAGACAATCGTGGTTGGAGGAGGAGTGATAGTTACAGTTTCGGGTGGTCTTATCGCTCTTGAAAAACCTCTAATAGGTCAACTTTATTTGGGAAAAAGAATTCAAACTGAAGCACCAAAGTTGAGCCATGGTAACAATTGTTTTGAAAATATTTCAAACAGTACTAATTGTTATTTGATTGATAATAAAAGTCAACAAACTTTATGGTTGCTGGGTGATAGTCATGCATTTCATCTCTCCTTAGCAGGAGAAGAAGTAGCAAATTCTCTTGGGATGAATTTGAAACTATATTTCTCAGGAGCTAATCCCTTTCCTGCAGTTACTAAATATACAAAATCAAAAACAATAGAAAAAAAAAAGTTAGATGATTTCAAATTTTTGGAAGAAGAACTTTACAGGCAAATAAAAGTAGGAGATATAATTTTCTTATCTATAAGAATTCCATTCTACTTTGGAGGAACTTACTATCAAGATAAGCAAGCCTTACAAAGATTTATTAAAAGAGATGGTTCTTTTGTATCTCAAAAAGAACATTTCAATGAGTGGATTGCTTCAGTAGTAAACCTTGCGAGCATCGCACAAAAACAAGGTGCAAAAGTCATCATTCAAACCCCAACTCCAGAATGGGAAAAAGAATATATCAACCCAACATGTTCAACCTCAAATATACAGTGGTTCAATTCACTAAACAAAAAAAACTGTCAAATAGAAAGTAAATTTTTTATTGACGAAGAAACAGGTCTCTATAAACATATAAATGCAAAATTGAATAAATTATCAAGTACTCACAAAAATATATATCTTTTTGATACTTATAAAGTTGTCTGCCCTGACAGTAAATGTAGTTTTACAAGGGATGGCATTGATATTTATTATGATGATGATCATTTTTCTTTTGGATGGGCAAGAGATTTCCTCTCCCCTGAGATTTCTAGATTCATAAATGAAATACAAACTACGGATAAGTTAAAATCCCAAATCTCTTTGGAAGAAATCAATCGAAGCATCAAAAAGTAAAATTGCAGATATAAAACGAAAGTAATTATAAAAACTTTGAGATCGTCCTTGAGATAGCAATCAAATAAAAAAAATTGCCCAGTAAAAAAATAGGGTAGGGAGTTTTATACCCCTACTTCTAAATCAGATAAAAAGAGTTCTATTTTTTTAGATTTATTTCTAGAAGATATGACATTCAGAATATTGGAATATATTGCTAAACAAAATAACAAATGTCTACCTAAGTTTCATAGTGAATGGTCGTTTCAAGAGTATCAAGAACACGAGAAGAAACCATTTCATAGAAACCTAAAAAAGTAGATGGTTAATTATTTTTAGATAATACAGATTCCAATTTTGGGAATATTATTTCAGAAATAAATAAATGCCCTTTTGGTGTATAGTGTTTATCTCTTTTGAATGCAAAGTCTTTATAATCAAATTCAAGACTTTTCTTATTCATAAAACTATGAGTTGGTAGTACAGAAATCTGATCATAATTCTTTGCAGCGGATATTAGGCAATTCTCCATTAATTTAGTTTCTTCAAGTTTATGAAATTCTGGGTGAACAAATAAAAGAGCTTTGCTTTTTATTGAGTTTGAAGAAAATGTAGAATCCAAAATTGAAATAGCCCGTCTACATTTTTCTGATTTAAAATTTTCATT
>CACAVZ010000029.1 GCA_902536065.1 uncultured Synechococcaceae cyanobacterium
AATGCCAAAGCTGAGATTCTATTTTGTGGACATACTCATCAACCTTATATACGTGAACTAGCAAATGGTTCAATTGCCGTAAAGGTCAAAAACAGTGGTTCGAAAGATATTCAAAAGAAAGAAATGAATTTGCCGATGCGAAGAATAGTAAATGCAGGTTCAGTGGGAGAGCCACGGCATGGAGGAACTAAAGCTACTTATGTGGTTTATAACGACATCACTAATGACGTAAAAATTAGAGAAGTTGAATATGATATCGAACTTACCTGCAAAGCAATAATAAATGCTGGTCTTCCTCCGATTTTTGCATGGCGTTTAAAAAACGGATTTGAATTTGCCGAACGAGCTGAAGATGCTTCTCATGTTTGTGAAAGATGATAGAACGCTGGGCACTTATAAGTGGGTTAAAAGGGGATCTAGATACTTATGAACTTATTCAAAAAGATTTAAAAAAAACTCCTGGGAACATAACCCTCTTTGTTTTGGGGGATATGATAGGCCCTGAAAAAAACTGTAATAAACTTCTACACAGATTAATTAATCCAAAAAGTAATGATTTACAACCATGGTGCATATATGGTTGGTGGGAAGAACAAATCCTCTTAGAAAGTGGTTACCGTGGCAATCAAAGAGCTGAAGCTTTGAGAATAAATAAAGGTGAAGAAGTGGTCAAATCTCTAATAAATGCTGTTGATAAATCATTTCTTGATTGGATAGCAGCACTTCAATTTGGATTTGTAGAACTTGATTGTGGTTTAATTCACGGGAGCTCAAAAGATGTTGGCGACGATTTAACATTAGATACCCCGCCATTAACACTCCTGGATAGACTTACACGTCTTCAAGTAAACAGATTATTTACTGCGAGAAGTACACAACAATTTCATTTGGAATTAACAGAGGGGATTCTTAATTCGGAAGTACACGATTTAACCGGAAATCATAAGAAGGAGCAGAAGGTTCCTCAAAAAGCTGTCATTGGTGTTGGAGCAGGCAAAAATTATACTCTCTATGATGTAGGGACTGATAATACTCAATTCGTAAGGGCTGGATATCAATCAGAAAAGAAAAAAAATGGATTTGGACTACATTTTTAAACACTAGGTCGCAAGCGGGCGATCCTCGGGCGATCAAATGCTTAACTTTGCAACACTTTGCTGCATATAAGACAATTCTTGAGACTCATTTTGATAACAAATATTTCAAACTAAAGTCATAGCCTCACTTCGTTCTCATGGGTACTGTCGCAATTTGCTGATCGAGTGCTTTGGGAGCACTAGGTCGCAGGTTCAAATTCTGTCGCCCCGACCATTTAAAAATCAAATCATACTAGCGAGTTGGCAAGACTCGCTTTTTTTATTGGAAAAATTTGCCCCCTTAACTTAGACAGATTTATTTACAATCAATCTTTTATTAGTATCAATTAGCTTCTTCTTACCCAATCAGGAGACCCACTAAACCAATCAGCGATATCATCATTTTTCGGATCAAAATGACTTTCAGTTTCCAAACCATCAAGTCCAAGTGATTGGATCAGTCCATTAATTCCATCTGCATTTTGTTTCCCATATCTTCTTAAGCTGTTTGCTTTCTTTAGCCATGTCCATATAGTTGAATTATGTTTTGCAAACTTTTCCACATAAATCCTTTCCTCCAATGAGACTGGTTCATCTATTGAAATCCTCTTAACAATATCCTTAATTTTTAAACGAGTCTTGTTTGTTAGAAACATATTAATAAAAGAAGTTAATGCTTTATAGAAGTTTTTTTTATGAATGTCTTGTCAATCTTTATTTCAAGAAAAAGTTTGTTTTAGGGTGTTTTCGCGCACAAAAGTATGCATTCCAAAATACACAAACTTATTTGGTAATATCTGCTACTTAAGATGATTTGAAAAACTTATGTACAATCAAGATCTGTATAAGGTTCTCTAACAAATTAAAGATTTTTTAAAGATTCAAGAAAATTAACTTTTCTTTGTTTACTTAACAGTCCTGATTTATTACTACTTTGAAAAAAGTGGCCAAATAGTGGATAAATTTTGCTGGCATTGTCAGGACTAATTACGCAATACCAGGCAAGAATCCAGACATAGCTATAAACAATAGTACTTGCAATAGATGGCGAAGTGCTTTGGGAGCACCAGATCGCAGGTTCGAATCCTGTCGCCCCAACTCTTAAAAACCTTGTCATACTAGCGATTTACCCAGACTCGCTTTTTTATAGGAAAATTGAAATTTACGGTGAAATAGCATATGCGGTTTTCACTTTGTATGTAATCTTCAGTTATAAAGGAACTCAAAATAGAGATCTTTCAACTTACACTTGCATTTTAAAAAATGAAAACGGTACATGGAAATATAACTGGATGCAAAGATCTTAGTGAATTACTGATATGAAAACTTGGGAATAAATAAAACGCTTACTACTTGCACCGCAGGCAAATTAAGACTTGGTTATCCTGAATCAATAACTCCTGAAGAAATACTTTTTAATTAATGTTGCGACTTCTTCCTTTACCGATTTTTATTTGCTTTTATCTATTCTCATGGTGGAGATGTAAAAAAAATATTATCGCTAGTGATAATCAACTTAAACCTTGCATTGATTGGGCATATATTAAAAATTTACCTCTCCCACCAAAACCTTCATTTGTCGAGTTTTATATTGTTTATGTCTCTTCTTTTCTTAAATTTCCTCTTGGGATAATCATTCAACAACTACCTTTTGCAAAGAAAGTAAGATACTACGAAAGAGAAATGAAATTAATATTTGATAAATGGAATCTAGAAAAAATTAAAAAAAAAATTAACTAATTTATTGATAAGTCTGGAGTAAAAAT
>CACAVZ010000030.1 GCA_902536065.1 uncultured Synechococcaceae cyanobacterium
GTTAATCTTTACATAAAATTATTAATGTCTTACAAATTTCATAGTAATTTTAGTGGATAACAAATTGATTAATTTAAATACTAATTTAAGATATATGGGGGGAATTTAAAAATGCAAGAAGTTGATTTCATGAGTGTTTTACATAAAAGCACTTCAAGAGATTATTTAGCACGAGTTAATGATATTGATTATCCCAAACACAAAGCTGCAGACCTAGCAAAAAAATTCGATTATGATTATTGGGATGGAGACAGACGTATTTGTTATGGTGGATATAAATATATACCAAATAGGTGGAGCAAAGTTGCTTTAAGAATGATTGATCATTATCAATTGCCTAAAAAACCCAGAATTTTGGATATAGGTTGTGGAAAAGGATATTTACTATATGATTTCAAACAAATTCTCCCCGATGCAGAAATTTGTGGAGTTGATATTTCAAAATATGCGATTGAAAATTCAAAGCCCGAAATATCACAATATTTGTCCGTGGGAAATTCAAATAATCTAAAATGGGAAGATGACTTCTTTGACTTAGTAATATCAATTAACACATTACATTGTTTGGAAAATTATGATTTAGAAAAATCATTAAAAGAGATGGAAAGAGTAGGGAAAAATAATAAATATCTTTGTGTAGAAAGTTATAGGAATGAAGTGGAAAAAGCTAATTTATTGTACTGGCAAGTTACATGTGAAGCTTTTAATACCCCTAAAGAATGGCACTGGTGGTTTAAATCTACAGGGTATTCTGGAGATTACTCATTTATTTACTTTGAATAATAAAAAAAAATGAATTTACCTATTAAATATACTGATGCAGCTATTCTGGTAGGACAGAATAAAGAACTTGTAGTAGATAAAGTTCAATTGCCTTCAAAATTAGATTTTGGTCAGGTTTTAGTTGAGGTTCACATAAGTGGTATTTGTGGTTCTCAAATTGGTGAAATTAGTGGTGCAAAAGGTCCAGATAAATATTTACCTCATTTATTAGGCCATGAAGGTTCTGCAACTGTTTTAAGTACTGGACCTGGTGTTAAAACTTTATGTAAGGGAGATCTTGTTGTATTACATTGGAGAAAAGGAGTTGGTATTGAATCTGAAACTCCCATTTATAATTGGAGAGGTAATAAAGTAAATGCTGGATGGGTAACAACATTTAACAAATATGCAGTAGTTAGTGAAAATAGATGTACTAAAGTGCCCAAAAATACTAATAAAGAATTAGCCGCTTTGTTCGGATGTGCTATTACAACTGGTTTTGGAGTTATAGAAAATAATGCGAAATTAAAAATTGGAGAATCAATAGTAGTCTTTGGAGCGGGAGGGATAGGCCTCAATATTATTCAAGCTGCTTCTCTTTCATCGGCTTGGCCCATAATAGCTGTTGACTTATATGACTCAAGATTAGAATTAGCTAAAAAATTCGGAGCAACTCATTCCATAAACTCCAGTAAATTTGATTCAAAAGAAATGGTATCAAAAATAATGAATGGTAATTCAATAGACGTATTTATAGATAATACAGGTCTTCCTAAGATTATTGAAATGGGCTATAAGATGATTGGTAAAAAAGGTAGATTGATTCTTGTAGGCGTTCCAAGAATTAATTCAAATATAAATATTTATTCTTTACCATTGCATTTTGGGAAATTAATAATAGGTTCTCATGGAGGAGAATCAATACCTAATGATGATATTCCTCGATATTTAAATTTATTTAATAATGGGATATGGAGTATTGAAGGTCTTATAAGCGAAAGATATAATCTAAAAAACATAAATTCGGCTATTAGTTCGATGAAGAATGGTCAAAGTGTTGGAAGAGTAATAATAAATTTATGAATGTTCCTGTTTTTACAATTGAGAAATGTCCAAAACTTGAAAATTGTGTTCTTGCTTATGGTCATTTTAATTCGGTTCATCCAGGCCATATTAGATACTTAAAAAAGGCAGCTTCTCAAGATCAGTCCTTATTAGTTGCAATACAGCCTGATACCGATAAAGGTAAAAATAGAGCATATAAGTTTTCCCAATTAGAGAGAGCAGAGGGATTAACAGTTTTAAATATAATTGATGGAATTATTCTTCTAAAAGATGAAGAATTTTCTCTTGCTAAATTGATTAAAAAAATCAAGCCTAATTTTTTATTTCTAGGCGTTGAATTTGAAGAATCTAAAGATCCTGAGATAACTGAAGCAATAAGCATGATGAGAAAAAATAACAAAAGTGTTCAGTTTCATGCAGGTGAAATTCAATACGCCAGTACAGATTTGTTGGAAAATTCTGAGAGTGATATCAAAGAAGAGAACAAAGCAAAATTTAGAAGAGCTTGTAAGAGACAGAATATTGATAAAAGATCATTAATAGAATTTGTTGATTCTTTTGCAAATACAAAATTGCTTGTTTTGGGAGATACTATTCTTGATCAATATGCAGGGTGTGAGGCATTAGGTATGAGTGCTGAAGCACCAGTTTTAGTTGTTAGAGAGCTTCAAAAAAAGAACTTCATCGGAGGCGCTTCTATTGTTGCATCTCATATAAAAGCTCTTGGAGCGCAATGTTATTTTTTATCGGTTGTGGGAAATGATAATAATGCGAAGATAATAAATGAAGAGCTAACTAAACAAGGGATAATTTGTGATCTAATTGAGGATAGCGCAAGACCTACAACTTTTAAAAAAAGATATGTTGTTGAGAATCAAAAATTATTTAGAGTAAGTAGATTAAATGATAACTCATTGAGTAAATCTATAGAAAAGAAATTTATTGATAGACTTGAAAAACTTGCTTCCAAAGTTGATGGAATTGTCGTTTCAG
>CACAVZ010000031.1 GCA_902536065.1 uncultured Synechococcaceae cyanobacterium
AAATTTTATATTAAAGTTAGTTAGATTATTAAGGCAAGATTTTAAAAATATTCTTTAGTATTCATTTCAAGATCCTTTACTCAATTTTAAATAATTTATCCTAGAAATAATTTTAAGTTTATTAATCAAATGAATACTTATTTAGTAACTGCAACTTTTAAAAATGTTGCTCTCATGGGTGCAGCTTACGATCTTTTCTTAAAGGTTATTGAAGATGGAACTTTAAATGACGAGTTCGAAGGATTCAAAGTTTTAGGAAGGTATCATGCCTCTTACTCAAATAATGTTTATATTATTGTCCAAGCATCTGCAGGCATAAAAATGACAGAACACTTTGCTCCTTGGAAAGTTAAGTTTGATATAGATTTTGATATTAAGCCAGTAATGACTGACGATGAAAAAGTTGCTGAGCATAAGCTTGTTGGTTCATTAATGGCAGCAGAACAGAAAATGGGATTTACAGGTTAATTCATTCTTGAAAATTTAGATTATCAAGAAATTATTCTCTTAAGAAAAGGAGCTATAGATATGAATTTTAGAATAGTTGAAAAAAATAGATAAGAAAAAGAGTTAGGGCTGAAAAATTCAACTTTTAATATTAAAATTTGAGATGTTGATCTGATTTCAATTTCTCTTATAGTTGACATGGCAAATAACCCAATACTACGCAAGAAATTTTTTAAAGCTCTTAACCGTAGTGCTCGCTTTGGAGTGTCGAGTTTTTTGGGAGAACTAGGTCGCAGGTTCTAATCCTGTCACCCCCGATAAGTTATAGCAGTAAGTCTCAGCTAATAATAAATTACACTCAAAACCTTCCCAAAAAATGCACCCATAATGGATAAAAAAAGTATAATTTCAAAACACATTGGTATTCTTTGTGCAATGCCTGAAGAAGTGGGCTCTACTCTTGAAAATTTAAAAAATATTGAAACAAAAAAATATGGTGACTTAAAAATTTATTCTGGAGATTGGTGTTTTTCAAATTCATCCTCCAAAGCTCTTCATATCCAACTATCAATTGCTTGGAGTGGCTGGGGTAAGGTAAGTGCAGCTAGAGCAGCGACTAGATTAATTAGTCATCAATTTAAAAAAATTAAGATTGATGCGATTTTTTTTACGGGTGTAGCTGGAGCAATAAATTCAAAGTTAAAACAATGGGATATTATTATTCCTAATGAATTAATACAGCATGATATGGATGCACGTCCTCTTTTCAAAAAATATGAGATCCCCGCCCTAAAGACTTTAAGAATAAAAAGCAATAAATCAATTACCGATTGGACATTAAGTATATTAAAAAACTCAAAAAAAGATGGCGCATTAAAAAATTTTGGAAATATTTATGAAGGTTTAATCGCTACAGGAGACAAATTCATGAGTAATAAAAACGACATTAGAAATTTATCAAAAGAGATGGAAGACCTATTTGCTGTAGAAATGGAAGGAGCCTCTGTTGCACAAGTAGCTAAACAGGAAAAAATTCCATTTCAGATAATTAGAGTAATTTCTGATATAGCTAATGAAAACTCTTCTGAAGACTTCGGTAAATTCCTTGTAAAATACAATAACCATTCAGCTAAATTAATTTCTGCTCTCATCGAAAATATAGAAAGTTTGCCGATTTAGCAATAATACTATTCTTCTTCAAATTTTTATAAATGCAAGAAAAGAATATGCAGAATTATTGAAAGAAGGTTGGAAGAAAACCAGTATTTTTAGATATTTTTAAATCTAATTTCAAACGTTTGAAAAAACAATTGCATAATTTCTTACCTCTGTTAATTTAAGTGGACTCGGATAAGTTCAAATGCAAGATCAAAGAATTGAAAAGATAGCATCTGTTGTAATAATAATAACTAAGGTACTGTTAATAATTTATCTAGGCATCGAAGAAGTATTTAAAATAATAAAATCACTTCAAAAAGATTTAGATGCTGAATTTGATATTTCTCGAAAATGGGCTTCAAAAAATTATTCGATTCTAAAAAAACGAATGGCTGAACGAAAAGTAGCAGGTTTTATAGAAAATTAGTAAATATTACACTTCCCAATCTATATCGTAGTTGTCATCAATATCTTTTTCATAAACCCTCGCAAGTTCTCTTAGTAGAATTTTTACTTCCATATCTGTAGCGCCAGATTCATCTTGGAACTTGGTGCAAATTACTTTAAGTTCGTCATAAGCTTGTTCAAGCAGTATTGTTTTTAGATCTGGATTTTCCATTTAGTTAATCACAACAACTATCTTTTGTTAATGAAGCAGTCCAAGATGATTCTTCCATTGTTGATAAGTCAACTCTATGAGTTGCCATCCAGTCACCATTTGCTTTCACAAACTTTTGAACATTACCTTCTGGTGCTTGATGAATAACAATTATTTTTTGAGGATCTTCCTTGCTTACTCCTCTGAAAATTGGCTTTATATTAAATTCTGAATGACGTTTATCTGCTTCTGCACTATCAAATATTGCAGCCCATTCATCGAAAGTGCTTTCAATTTTAAAAGTAAAAACAGAGGTGACTGAACAAGACATAAAAAAGGAGCTAATTACCCCTTATTTTAGATCGACTGTCAATTTTTAAAAATACCTCCTATAGGTCTTCTAATGAATTGGCAGTTTTAATTAAATTTGCTTTTATGAGTGTAGAGCTATTCTCATAATGC
>CACAVZ010000032.1 GCA_902536065.1 uncultured Synechococcaceae cyanobacterium
TCTGCAGAAGAAACAAAAATAATCCTATACTTATCGGCAATCCTGGAGTTGGTAAAACCTCAATTGCAAAATTACTTGCGCAATTAATTGTGGACAAAAAAGTTCCTGATTCTTTAAAAGACCTAAAAATTATTTCACTTGACTTAGGTGCTCTTGTTTCTGGGACAAAATTTAGAGGCCAACTAGAGGAACGACTAAGCTTAATAATGCATGAACTAAATAATCCAAACCAAGGAATGATTCTATTTATTGATGAAATTCACTCAATATTAAGTTCGGACAGATCTTCTACAGACATCAGTAATATCTTAAAACCTTTACTAGCTGAAGGAGAACTTAGATGTATCGGTACAACAACACCTGAGAAATTTCGTGAAACTATTGAAAAAGATCAGGCATTAAACAATTGCTTTCAAAAAATAGCTGTTAATGAACCTTCAGTAGAATTAAGCTCAAAAATTTTGCAAGGTATCAAAAAGAAATATGAATTACACCATGGCATAAAAATTTCTGAAGAAGCTGTAAACTATTCCGCAAAATTGGCTGACAGATATATCAGCGATAAATGTCTTCCTGATAAAGCAATAGATTTAATTGATGAAGCAGCTGCACAGTTAAAAATCGAGTCTAATAATAAGCCTCAAATAATTTTCCAACAAGAAAACAAACTTCTTACTATTGATGAAAAACTGAAGAATTTGCAAGGAGAAAATTTCGAAGCCGAAGAAAAACTATTGAATTTGAGACAACAATCAGAGGCAAAATTGAACGTTCTTTTGGACAATTGGAACAATTTGCGGGGAGAAATGGAGCAATTATCTATTTTGATGAAAGAAGAAGATAAGCTAACCAAACAAATTAAAGATAAATCAAATCGCAAAATTGAAAATGATCTAGATTATTTAGAAAATCTTGAAGCAGAGTTAAGTGAAATAGAGAATGAAATACAAAAAGTTGAAGAGAACTTTAATAAAATAAAGAAAAAATAGAAATTTCCCTTTTAAATATCAAGTTGAACCTGATGATATTGCTGATGTTATCTCAAAAATCACAGGTATTCCAATTTCTAAAGTTGTTTCAAATGAACGTAAGAAATTAGTCAATCTAGAAACAGAACTTAGTGAAAAAGTTATTGGACAAGAAAAAGCTATAGAAGCTGTTTCTGCTGCAATTAGAAGAGCTCGTGTTGGCATGAAAAGTCCTAAAAGACCTATTGGATCTTTTTTATTTATGGGTCCAACAGGTGTTGGCAAAACAGAATTAGCAAAATCTCTTGCAACATCTTTATTTGATGAAGAAGACGCACTTTTAAGATTAGACATGAGTGAATATATGGAGAAAAATGCAGTAGCAAGACTTTTAGGAGCTCCCCCAGGTTATGTTGGCTATGAAGAGGGAGGTCAATTAACTGAAGCTATAAGACGTAAACCCTATTCAGTAATACTTCTTGATGAGATTGAAAAAGCACATACAGAAGTATTTAATATCCTTTTACAAGTCTTAGATGAAGGCAGATTAACGGACTCTCAAGGAAGGACGGTAGATTTTAAAAATACCGTAATCATTATGACAAGTAACCTAGCTGGTAAATCTATACTAGAGTATTCACAAAAGATTTCTAAAAGTGAGGGAAAGTTAGAAAAAGATCAGCAAAATCTTGATGATTCCATTAATAATGCATTGTCTTCAATTTTTAGACCAGAATTTTTAAATAGAATTGACGAAGTAGTAAGGTTTGATCCATTATCCATTGATGAACTTCAAAAAATAATAGTTTTACAAACAGAAGATTTAAAAAGCCTGCTACTTGAACAGAAGATAAAAATATTTATTGATAAAAAAGTTATCAACAAAATTGCGAATGATTCTTACGAACCTGAATATGGGGCTAGGCCACTTAGCAGGGAACTTAGAAGACAAATAGAAAATCCCTTAGCTGCAAAACTTTTAGAGGATAACTTTAAAAACAAAAAAAATATCACAATTAAACTTAACCCTGCAAAAAAAGATGAGATCGTTTTCAAACCTGGCTGATAAGTAAATCAATAAGCTAAAATAAAATTAAAGCGTTAAGCCTAATTTCAAAAAAAATTTTGTGACAAGTCCTACTACTAATAAAGAACCTCTTAAAAAGGATTCTCCTAAAATTAAAGAGATTAAAAAAAAGAATAATTTCTTTAGATCTACCTACGACGAGCTTAAACTTGTCGTGTGGCCAAACAAACAACAACTTTTTAGCGAATCAGTAGCGGTTATAATTATGGTATCCTTTTCTGCAGCAGCCATTGCATCTGTCAGCAGATTCTATGGATGGGCAGCCTCACAAATTTTTGGTTGAATTATCCCTGAATATCCATTAATAAAGATCTTAATTAAGCTTCCAAAAAAAATGAGTAATGAATTGAGTCCAAGCCTTGCTTCTTCAAAAGCAAATACAAGCATCGCAAGATGGTATGCGGTTCAAGTAGCATCAAG
>CACAVZ010000033.1 GCA_902536065.1 uncultured Synechococcaceae cyanobacterium
TAGATTAGAAAAAGAGAAAATCATCTCAGAAGCAATGGAAGAAGGTCTAGATGATTTTTTTGAAGGAATACGAATGGCACTAGATCCATTGGTAACTTTTGGTGTAAAAATTGTTCCCGAAAAAGAGAATGAAAAAAGTCAAAATTTTTTATGGAAAGATTTTAAAGAACTAGCCAATAAGCTTATTCAAAGAAAACTTACTGGTCACGCTGCTCGTGATGCAATTCTTACAGCAATGGAATCTGCAACAAAAGATGAGTGGAATGGATTTTATAGACGAGTTTTAATTAAAGATCTTAGATGTGGTGTATCTGAAAAAACAATCAACAAGATAGCAAAGAAATATCCCAAATATGCGATTCCTATTTTTTCTTGTCCTTTAGCTCATGACAGTGCAAATCATGAAAAAAAAATGATAGGAAAAAAGCAAATTGAAATTAAATTAGATGGCGTACGCGTCTTAACTATTATTAGACAAAATAAAGTAGAAATGTTTTCTCGTAATGGGAAACAATTCCATAATTTTGGTCATATTATCTCAGAAATAGAAAACGTGTTAAAAAAAGATCCTGCACCCCATGACTTAGTCCTAGATGGTGAAGTAATGAGTGCTAACTTTCAGGATTTGATGAAACAGGTTCATAGAAAAGATGGCAAACAAACAAAAGACGCAGTTCTCCACCTATTTGACTTATGTCCCCTTGAAAACTTCCAAAAAGGGAGATGGAACACTAGTCAAACAGCAAGAAGTTTATTAGTAAAAGAATGGGTAGCAAAACATTCTATGCTTCTAAGACATGTAAAAACACTTGAATGGGAAAATGTAGATCTCGACACCATTGAGGGACAAAATAAATTTGTGGAGCTAAATAAAGCTGCCGTAGAAGGTGGATATGAAGGAGTAATGATTAAAGATCCTGATGCTATGTATGAATGTAAAAGAACACACAGTTGGTTAAAAGCAAAACCTTTCATTGAAGTCACTTTAAAGGTTGTATCGGTTGAGGAAGGAACAGGTCGCAATAAAGGTCGACTAGGAGCTGTCCTAGTAGAAGGGGAAGATGATGGATATGAATACAGTCTTAGTTGTGGAAGCGGATTTAGTGATATCCAACGTCAAAAATATTGGTCAAAACGGAGTCATCTTATAGGTCAACTTGTAGAAATCAGAGCTGATGCTAAAACGAAATCCAAGGATGCGGTAACTTTTAGTCTTAGATTTCCTAGATTCAAATGCTTTAGAGGATTTAAAGCTGGAGAAAAAGTTTAAATTTTAAAAAAATAATACTCAACAAAGTAGTCAAAGAAAAATGTGGTTTTTAAATAAAAAAAATAAAAATCTTGGCTATAAAATATAGGAATAATTATCAGGACTTTTTGAGAGACTTATGACGAATAAAACAGTTTTCAACTTCATAAAAACACCTTGTGGACAGGCAAAATATATCGAATTAGAGGCCAACAAAACCTTACTAGGTAAATTTAGGCTTTTGTGGTTTATCTTAATTGCATCAATTAGAGATTGGAATATTAAAGAGTAGATTCTTAGGATTTTTCAAAATATTCTCTGGAGTATTTCGCTGAGAAATATACAACTAAAAAAGTTGAAATAATTCCAATACTAGTAATATATAAATTATTTGGGGATTGCACATTTTTTAACTCCTGAATACTTTTTGCCAAACTACCTATTGAGCAATAAAGAAAAGTGCCTGGAATTATTCCAATAAGGCCAAGAGCGAAATCTCTAAATTTAACATTATTCAAACCATAAAAATAATTAAGAATACTGAAGGGAAATATCGGCGATAATCTGGCTAAAAAAATTAATTTAAGTCCGCCTTTTTCTACTACTTTTTCCATAACACTTAATTTTGGATAACGGCTAAAAAGATTTTTTAGCTTTTTTGCAAAAAAACTTTTTGATACAAAAAAAGCAACTGATGCTCCTATTGAAGCGGAAATGAAAACGATAATTGATCCTAAATATGAGCCATATAAAAAACCTGATAATAAAGATAACCAAGAGGCAGGAAGTATTAATAAAACAATTAAAATATAAATACAAACAAACGAAAAGATCCCAAAACCAGTATTAAAAAAAAAAGACAAATTATAAATATTTTCAAGAAATATATTCATTCTCAATTCAAAAGTTCGAGTTTTTTAGTGATTCTTTCCTTTTGTACTGAACCCTCATTTAATTTAAATCTGCATTCATCAACAATATCTTTTGGAGCCTTATCAACGAAATTGTTATTAGATAATCTCTTATTTAAATTTTCTAATTCAATATTCACCTTTTTTAAATCCTTGGTTAACCTTTCCTTTAATGCATCTACATTTACAAAATCCTGAAAAGGTAAGTAAACCTCTAAATCACTAATTATCCCGGAAAAAGATTTAGCGAACTC
>CACAVZ010000034.1 GCA_902536065.1 uncultured Synechococcaceae cyanobacterium
ATAATTAAAGGATTAGGTTCATTAGGACCAGAACCATTTTCTAAAGACTTTGATGCAAATTACCTTAAGAAAGTTATTTCCAAAAGAACAAAATCTATAAAAGCTATTTTATTAGACCAAACAATAGTTGCAGGTATAGGTAATATTTATGCTGATGAAAGTTTATACTCTGCTGGAATCTCACCTTTTCGGGAAGCTCGAACAATAAAGAAGAATGAGTTAATAAAGCTCAAAGAATCAATCGTAACTGTATTAAAAAAAAGTATAGGTTCTGGGGGGACGACATTTAGTGATTTTAGGGACTTGGAAGGAGAGAATGGGAATTTTGGTTTACAGACTAATGTATATAGGAGAACTGGAAAAGAATGTCATAAATGTGGAAATTTAATTCAAAGACAAAAAATTACTGGGAGAAGTACTCATTGGTGTCCTAAATGCCAAAAATAAAAAAGGGCTTACTCAAAAACAGTAAACCCTTTTAAATATTTTACCTGGCATTGAGCTATTTTCTCAAGGGGCTACCCCCTAAATATTTTCGCCGCTGATGCGTTTCACAACCGAGTTCGAGATGGATCGGAGTGGTTCCACATCGCCATGAACACCAGGATAGTGTGAACCTTGAGAACTGCATAGAAAATTATATAAATTAAAAACAACAAATTAAGTTTATTTGGTCAAGCCCTCGGTCTATTAGTACTCCTCCGCTGCACTTGTTACCAAGCTTCCACGTAGAGCCTATCAACGGGTGTTCTTCCCGTGACCTTACTGGCTTAAGCCATGGCAATACTCATCTTGAGGTGGGCTTCCCACTTAGATGCTTTCAGCGGTTATCCACTCCGCACATGGCTACCCAGCGTTTACCGTTGGCACGATAACTGGCACACCAGAGGTGCGTTCCTCCCGGTCCTCTCGTACTAGGGAGAAATCCTCTCAATATTCCTGCGCATACACCGGATATGGACCGAACTGTCTCACGACGTTCTGAACCCAGCTCGCGTACCGCTTTAATGGGCGAACAGCCCAACCCTTGGGACCGACTTCAGCCCCAGGTTGCGATGAGCCGACATCGAGGTGCCAAACCTCCCCGTCGATGTGAACTCTTGGGGGAGATCAGCCTGTTATCCCTAGAGTAACTTTTATCCGTTGAGCGACGGCCCTTCCACGCAGAACCGTCGGATCACTAAAACCGACTTTCGTCCCTGTTCGACTTGTAGGTCTCACAGTCAAGCTCCCTTCTGCTTTTGCACTCAACGACTGATTTCCAACCAGCCTGAGGGAACCTTTGTGCGCCTCCGTTACCTTTTAGGAGGCGACCGCCCCAGTCAAACTGCCCATCAGATACTGTCCGCTTCCCGGATAACGGGTAAGCGTTAGAACCCTAGCTCTAAAAGAGTGGTATCTCACCGATGACTCAATAGTACCCACAAGCACTATTTCAACGTCTCCCACCTATTCTGCGCATTCAGAGCCCGAGCACAATATCAAACTACAGTAAAGCTTCATAGGGTCTTTCTGTCCGGGTGTATGTAGTCCGCATCTTCACAGACAATTCTATTTCGCCGAGCCTCTCTCCGAGACAGCGCGCAAATCGTTACACCTTTCGTGCGGGTCGGAACTTACCCGACAAGGAATTTCGCTACCTTAGGACCGTTATAGTTACGGCCGCCGTTCACCGGGGCTTCAGTCGCCAGCTTCACTAAAAGCTAACCAGCTTCCTTAACCTTCCGGCACTGGGCAGGTGTCAGCCCCCATACATCGTCTTGCGACTTAGCGGAGACCTGTGTTTTTGGTAAACAGTCGCTTGCGCCTCTTCACTGCGGCCAGCTCTCGCTGGCACCCCTTCTCCCGAAGTTACGGGGCCATTTTGCCGAGTTCCTTAGAGAGAGTTATCTCGCGCCCCTCGGTATTCTCTACCACCCCACCTGTGTCGGTTTCGGGTACTGGCATTTGTGTTTTAACGAGTATAGGGCTTTTCTTGGAAGCATGACATCACCAACTTCGCTGCCGTAGCAGCTCGTACTCACGCCTTAGCTCAAGATGTTTTCTCCATCTCTCAAAGCCTCGAACGCTTGAACCAGTAACCAACATCTGGCCTGGCTAGCCTTCTCCGTCCCCCTTCTCAAAACACATCTGGTACAGGAATATTGACCTGTTATCCATCGACTACGCCTTTCGGCCTCGCCTTAGGTCCAGACTAACCCTCCGCGGACGAGCCTGCCGGAGGAACCCTTAGGGTTTCGGGGCATGGGATTCTCACCCATGTTTTCGCTACTCAAGCCGACATTCTCACTTCTATGCTGTCCACGTCCGCTTACGCTAACGCTTCACC
>CACAVZ010000035.1 GCA_902536065.1 uncultured Synechococcaceae cyanobacterium
ATCGATAAGAGTAAAATACCTAAATTTGGTATCCATATAATTTCTGGATTAAAAATAAAAAAGAAAAATGCTATTATTAGAGCAAAAGGAAATCTTGTTATTTGTTCAGCAAGGTGTTGTGCAAAATATCTGAAAAAAGGATTTAAAGGTTGGATTAAATACGGAGATACTTTCCCCATAAGAGAATCTTCTTCAAAACTAAATACAACCCAAACTACAGAAAACTGTCTTACAAAAAAAGCACATAAGAAATACCTAGAAAGCATATTATCACTAATGTTTATGGACTCATTTAGATTATTATTTGTCCAAATATTTAACATGAAAAAAGGAATAATCCCTGAAATTGCCCATAATGCAATTTCTACCCTATATTCCAACATGTTTGAATATTGGACTTTTAATAAGGTGAATATTTTACGGTTAATCAGATTAGATATCATATTCTTTCTTGATTAATACCTTCCCAATAACTTCATCTATAGGTGGTTCATTTATAAAAAGGTCTTCAATATCAAAATTATTTAGGATTGATTTCAGTGAAGAGGTAATAGAGTTGTTTGCAATTTTTATAGTGATTTCATTCTTTATTTTATTTTTAACAGTAAAACCGGAATTTTCTAATTTAATTGCATCCTCTTCTGAGCGACAAACTATTAATATTTCTTTGACAGGAGAAAGTTTTTTTAATAATAGGTCAAGTTTCCCATCATAAGATATCGACCCTTCGTGCACACATATAACTCTCTTGCATAGCGATGTAATATCTTTCATGTAATGACTGGTTAGGCATATCGTTGCATTAGTTTCCTTATTATATTTTTGAAGGAATTTTCTTAAATTCCTCTGTGCATTAATATCTAATCCAAGTGTCGGCTCGTCTAAAAATAGAATATTTGGTTCATGTATCAAAGCTGCTAGTAATTCTGATTTCATTCGCTGACCTAGTGAAAGTTTTCTAACGGGTATGAATAGCTCTTCATCAATTTCAAGCATTTCCGACAGTTTTTTTATTCTCTTTTTAGCTTCAAACTTATCTAAGTCATATATTGATGCATTCAAATAGAATGATTCAATTGGCGGAAGATCCCAAATAAGCTGCTGCTTTTGTCCCATTATTAAGGTGATATTCTTTAGGAAATTTTCTTTTCTCCTGAAAGGTAAGTAGCCTGAAACCAAAAGCGAACCTTCACTTGGATAAATTAAGCCACAAAGCATTTTTAATATTGTTGTTTTCCCAGCCCCATTGGCACCTAGAAAACCCACTATTTCTCCTTCTTTAATTTCAAAACTTATATCTTTTATAACTTTTAAACTTTTTGTTTCTCTTCTAAAAAAATGTTTAATTGTTCCTTTTAAGCCTGGTTCTTTGGAAGAGATATCAAATGATTTAGATAAATTTCTTACATCAATAATATTTTGTACCATTTAAATTTTTAATAACTGAAATTGATATTTGAATTAATTGTAAAATTATTCTTATTTTAGAAAATTTTTTAACAAATTAAAAAATATCTTTAAAAGATACAACCAGCCAGATAAAAAAATTAATTGGATTAAGTAACTCGCTAACCTTATTTTTATTTTCATAATTTAATCCTCTTAAAAAATCAAATATAAAATTACTATATTCTTTTTTATCATTATTTTTTTTTATTACATTACCATTTTCGTCGAGAAGATCAATTTCATCTTCAAAAAACCATTGTTCTTTCCCATTAGATAATTGCAAAACAACTCCAATACCTTTACCATCAGTTATTCTGAAATCGCTTATCTTACCAACAGAAGAAACATTTATAGCATCAATAATATCTTTTGTAAGTCTATCCTTTGATAGCTCCAAGTTAACTTTAACAAAATTACCTATTTTTGCCTCTTCTAGAATTGACATTTTTAGGTTATTATACTTACTAATTAAAGCATTATGTGATTAATGTTTGATTTAGTTATTTTAGTTATTTTGGTTATTAAGATTTTTTTGAATATCGCTTCAAGAATTCTTTTTATTGAAATTGTTAATATTCTCAAAAAGACAAAAAACAACCCTAACCAACCAAAAATAATGGCCATTGATAGCAAACTTGAACCTAGATCATGCTGTAGCAAATTCTGCATGTATTTCTTAACTAATAGACGTTACTCTACTTGAA
>CACAVZ010000036.1 GCA_902536065.1 uncultured Synechococcaceae cyanobacterium
GGAGTTGGTCATTTCTCTAATGCTGCAAAAAATTTAGAAGAGTTGGGAATAAAAAATTATTTGATTAATCTAATAAAAGATGGAATCCCCACTCTTGGTATATGTTTAGGATTTCAATTATTGACAATGTCTAGTGAAGAATCAAGTAATTATTTAGGTCTTGGTTTATTTCCTTTTAAAACTTTAAGAATTGAGGTGAAAAATTCATTACTTCATAAGGTGCCTCATATAGGTTGGAATACAATTAAATCTTTAAATAAATGCTCAAAACTACTGAAAGATATCCAATTAGATAAACAATTATTTTACTACTCTAATGCTTACGGTGTTTTAAAAAAAGATTTATTTAATGGTGTGCAAGCATGTTATGAGCATGAAAAAGAAATGATTGCATTAGCAGAGTATAAAAATATTTATGGAGTACAATTTCATCCTGAAAAAAGTAGATCTCAAGGATTGACTTTGTTAAAAAACTTCCTTAATTAAACGATATATGCTTAAACCTAGATTAATTACATCTTTACTGGTTGATTCTTCGCAACATCTTGTCAAGACAATACAATTTGATAATAGAAATTACTTAGGAGATCCTCTTAATTCAGCATATATTTTTAGTGGTTTTGAGGTAGATGAATTACTAGTTCTTGATATTGATGCCAGTAAAGAAAAAAGAACCATACCATATGAATTCGTTAAAGCACTGTCATCCTTTACTAAAGTACCTCTAACTGTTGGAGGGGGGATATCGGAACTATCACAGATAAGGAAATTACTTTCTCTAGGAGTTGAGAAAGTCGTCATTGGAAACGAGCTTAATAGAAATTTAAAATTTTTAAAAGAAGCTAGTAATCAATTCGGATCGTCTTCTATTTCGGTAATTATAAATGTAAAGTATGATAAAGAAAAAAAATTACAAGTTGGCTTTCTTGGTGGTACAGAAGTAAGTCTCGGTAGAAGTGTAGAATCTTTAGCTATAGATATCCAAAATGCAGGAGCTGGTGAATTAATAATAAACAATATTGATCTTGAGGGTACTAGAAAAGGATTTGACATATCACTAATGAAAAAATTAAATGAGAAATTAAAGATCCCCGTGGTAGCTTTAGGAGGTGCAAGCAGCATTAAAGATATTGAGGACTTAATTTTGGCAACGCCAATTAATGGAATAGCTTGCGGAACATTATTTGTTTATGGTAATAATTCTCAAGATGTGCTTTTAAATTATGTGCAAACTGCGAAATGGCTGCAAAGTAATTTTAATTTGTTAATGAAAAAGTTTATTTGATGAAAAGTTTTAAACCAATTAAAAGTAAAGTTCCTAACAGAAACTATCAAATATGTAAAAGATGTGTAATGGATACATCAGATAAATTTATACAATTTGATGAAAAGGGTATATGTAATCATTGCAGAGATTTCCTTCAAAAAAGATTAACTGTTACTGCTTTTAAAAATATAGAAGAGAATGCTTTAGAAGATCTTTTTGAAAGAGTAAGAAAGTATAGGTCACCAAATACTAAATATGATGCCGCAATTGGAATTAGTGGTGGTACTGACAGCTCAATGGTAGCTTATCTCGCTTCAAGAGCGAATTTAAAAATACTCGCTATTCATATGGATAATTGCTGGGATTCCCCTATTGCCTCAAAAAATATAAAAAATTTAATTTCTCTTCCTGGGATTGATTATTATTGTAAACCTTTAAATTGGAATAGATTTAAAAAAATACAACGAGCATTTATTGAATCTGGTCTTCCAGATATAGATTTACCTACTGATACGGCAATTACTTCCCAAGTATTTAAAGTTGCTAATCAAAACAAAATAAAAGTAATTTTAAGTGGGGGGAATATAGGGAATGAGGGAATTCTTCCTTCGACCTGGATGTATAACCCAAAGGACAGTTTATTCGTAAATTCTGTTTTGAAAAGAGGAGGATTAAATCCATCCATAATATCTGAAATTAAATATGGCATTAAATTAGATATTAAATATAGATTTATTAATAGAATAAAAACTTTTTATCCTTTAAATAAAATTAAA